>CAJJBB010000005.1 GCA_905182305.1 Flavobacteria bacterium MS024-2A | reverse complement strand
TACTCCTTTAATGGCGAATGATCGTTTAGTAGAACCCTATCGTGAAATGGGCTTGGAAGAGCCTGAAGCTCGCTATGCTTCCATGATTGAAAGTATGGACGAAGCTTTAGGAAATGTGCTGAACTATTTAGAAGAAAATGATCAAGAAGACAATACTGTTATTTTGTTTATGTCAGATAATGGTGGACTGAGTGCGGTTGCACGCGGAGGAGAAAAACACACCCACAACCTCCCGTTAAAAAGCGGTAAAGGATCTATATATGAAGGAGGAATTCGTGTACCGATGTTGGCGTATTGGCCTGGAAAAACCCAAGAAGAAACCGTCAATTCAACACCGCTAATTATTGAAGATTTTTTTCCCACTATTCTGGAAATAGCTCAAATTGAAGCTGGTGAAATCCCTCAAACGGTGGACGGGAAAAGTTTTGTCTCGTTGCTACAGAACGTAACTACAGAGGTCACGGACCGCCCTTTGTTTTGGCATTACCCCAATGAATGGGGTCCAGAAGGTCCGGGCATTGGGAGTTACAGTGCTGTTCGGCAAGGAGATTGGAAGCTGATCTATTTCCATACCAATCAGACCTTGGAACTCTATAATTTAAAAAATGATATTGAAGAAAATCAGAACTTGATAGCAACAAATTTTGAGGCTGCAAATTCTTTGGCTGATACTCTCACAAATTATTTAAAATCGGTAAATGCTCAATTGCCTGTTGATAAAATGACGAATGAAATTGTACTTTGGCCAAACCAATTATTGGATATTAAAAAATGAAGAACTTTTTTAAATCTAATTTAATCAAAGGCCTGTTATTTTTTATGTTTGAGTATTATACTAGAATCACAAATTCCTGAACTTACTGAAGAGGATATGCCTGTGGTTTAGTTTAATTCTCATAATCATACACAAATTTGATGTAAGGACTGCTCGCCATTAAGTTAGGGTTTGTTCCTTTGATTCCCTCAGGAATTTCTTGGTTACGTTTTGTGTAATAAGTTACCCAACTTGCCATTGGTTTACCTGTGCTGTCATTAAATGTCATTGGGTGTGTGAGAAAAGGAATTGAATCCTTTGGTAAATCTTGGGTAGAAAACATTTTATAAATTAATTCTGAGCAATAGTAAGAATTATCATCCCACAAAAATATCTCATCGTAAGGTTTATTAATTCTTTTGATTCCATATTCAATTGCATTAGAAATATAAGGTTGGTAATAACTATCTAGCCTACCAACAGTAGTTTGTGATTTGTTGAATTTATTTTTATTTCTGTTCAAAAACTTTTTTAAGGGAGTTAGACAAATTCCTTCTTTTGGAATCGCCTCCAAAATAAACCATTGTCTATCTTTTTGTATTGCCATCCCTATATGTGAATAGTTTTTAGAAAATGGCGTTGCCGTTACATTTTTAATCGCATTATCTATTATACCTGTTCCGGTATTTTGAAACAGTAAATCTCCTTGTTTTAACTTAAAATTTTTTTTTTGATTGCTATTGCAGCTAGAAATTAATAAAGCAAACAGCGAAATAAGTATTAGTTTCTTCAATTTGATTGATTTATAATTAACAAGCTGCTAATATAAAAAACTCTAACTCTACTCCGTGTTTTTATTCCTGTACTTACAGAAGATGATATGCCTGTGGTTTAAAAGAAAACGCCACTAAAGTTAATTAGTGACGTTTAAAAAAGTGTTTTATCTAGAATGATGAATAAACTAAAGTTAGTTCTTCAGCTGGCAACATTTCTCTAGAGTTTAATAAGACCTTCCCAAGATTTAGCACTTAAAAAGTCTTCAGATGGAATCATTTCTGGTTCATTTTGCTTTTTAGTTGGAAAATTGAATGCTATGTGAGTTGAACTTGATTTCAATTCTTTTGTTAAATCATTTGAATCAACTAGTTTACTAACCCCCCAATATTTTAAATATCCATCAAGAATTTTTTGTTGAGCAATTGGCTTCCAAACAGCTCTCTCATAATCAATAAAATCTTTGTTTTTTTGTGTCATATAATGAAAGTATGCTTTATCGCCGATTTCCCACTCAAGTCCTCTCCAGCCTGTAGTAGTTTCTAGTTTATAAGTCCTGCTTCTCATTTCTTTTACTATCCCCTGGTTTGAAAGCATTTTATCAATTGATTTTTTGCTTTTCCCCTTAAAAACCTTGTAAGATAATTCTTCCCAATCTACGTTTAACTTCTCTTGTGCAGCATTCCGTCTAATCATAACAAAATATTCTGCCCAACCTTCATCTCCTTCTCTTGGGGTTCTTTTCCAAACAGACCATTGAGTTATTATTCCTTTGTCAACAGCTGCCTCATTCAATGTTTGCCAATTCTTTTCCATTTTTAGATAAGCATCTTCCTTTCCATCTTCAAGAGCCATTGCCAACATTACTGTTGACTGTCCATAAGAATTAAGTCCAATGATAAAAGTTAATGCAAATAATAATTTTTTCATTTTAATTGATTTATGGTTAATAAGGTGCTTAAATATAATAAACTCTACAATATCTCTACTCCGTGTTTTCTGAACTTACTGAAGATGCTATGCCTGTGGTTGAAAAGAAAACGCCACTAAAATTAATTAGAGGCGCATTCTGAACTAACTAATTAACTAACTAACAAGACTAAAATGAAAATAAAAGCTTTGTTATGTTTAAAAAACGTTTGTAAATCATAAAACCCTTGAATCACAATAAAATTAATGATTATTCAGAATCTAAGTTTAATAAAAGAAACAAATACCCCCCCCAAGATAGATTTAACTCCCCCCCTATTATCTCAATTTAATTTTCCTTAATTAGCTTTATTAACTCATGAAAATTTATAAATGAAAAAGTTATTATGTATCGCTCTAGGAATCTTTGTATTTTATTCTTGTACAAAAAAGGAAACACCGCCAAACATCCTCTTTATTATGTCTGATGATCATGCCTATCAAGCCATTAGTGCTTATGGTCATGACCTAAATAATACTCCCAATATTGATCGAATTGCAAATGAAGGAGCCTTATTAGCAAAAGGTTTTGTCACCAATTCAATATGCGCGCCCAGCCGTGCAGTAATGTTGACAGGAAAACACAGTTTTGTGAATGGAAAAGTTGACAATGTTCAAAAATTTGATTGGGATCAGCCCAATTTTGCAAAAGTTTTAAAAGCCAATGGCTATCAAACTGCAATGATTGGTAAAATCCACTTGAACGGACTTCCTCAGGGGTTTGATTATTCGGCAGTTCTTCCTGGACAAGGACATTATTATAATCCGGATTTTTTAATTGATGGTATAAAAAAAAGAATTGAAGGATATGTAACAACTATTACAACCAATTGAGTTTGGATTGGCTTAAAAATAAAAGAGACCCAACAAACCATTTCTTATTATTATATCACCAAAAAGCACCTCATAGAAATTGGAAACCAGAAGAGAAAGTATCTTACCTTATTTGATGACAAAACCTTTGATCCTCCCTCCAACTTTTTTGATGAATTATGCAATAGAGGAACTGCTGCTAAAACTCAAGAAATGCTTATTGCAGCCTCAGAAGAACAAATTGCTGTGGCTCATGGAAATGGTGGACACGGGCGTTGGGGTCACGATTTTAAAATGCTAACCGATCCTTACGGGAAGAATACCGGTTTTGAAAATGAATTAAAACGATTTAATTCAGAACAAAAATCAGCTTGGCTAAAAGTTTATACCCCTAAAAATGACGCCATGAAAGCTGCCAATCTTGAAGGAAAAGAATTGGCTTTGTGGAAATTCAATCGTTATTTAAAAGATTATTTAAGAACCATTCAATCGGTAGATGATGGTGTGGGAGGAAATTTTAGATTACTTGGATGAAAATGGTTTAGCAGAAAATACTATCGTGATTTATACTTCGGATCAAGGATTTTATTTAGGAGAACACGGTTGGTTTGACAAAAGATTCATGTATGAAGAATCTTTGAGAACTCCAATCCTGATGCGATATCCAAAAGAAATTCCGGCAGGAACTAAAATGATGAAATGGTTCAAAACTTAGATTTTGCACAGACTTTGTTGGAGGTAGCCGATATCAAAGCCGGAGGACTTACAAGGAGAATCTTTTAGGAAATTAGTCAGCAAGGAACAAAGCGAATGGAGAGATGCAATTTATTATCATTATTATGAATACCCATCTGTACATATGGTGAAAAGACACAATGGCGTACGAACAGCGTTACAAATTAATTCATTTTTATTATGATATTGACGAGTGGGAACTCTATGATCTTGAAAAAGACCCTCTGAGATGCATAATCTTTATGGACAGAAAAAGTATGCAGAAGTCCAAAAAAATATGCATATTCGTTTAATAGAATTAAGAACACAATACGGAGACTCTGACTCCCTTGATCAAATGCACATAGAACGCTATTTGTCAAAAAGAAAATAGAAACGAAACTAATTTATTTATTATCGAAAACTAGTTTGGAAAGCTGAGATAGGAATCGATTAGATGATTCTCTCAGCTTGGAGTTGGGAACAAAAAATTATAGAAAAATAATGATAGTTAAATAATACTATTTTGGAAAAAACCTTGCTTTTTTTAAGTTTAGTCATCACTATTATGATTGCTAGTTGCAAACAAACAAAAAATATTGAAATCACTCAAAAAAATATTGTAGAAATAGCAGGTATGGTTTGGATTCCAGGTGGTACCTATGATATGGGCGCTTCAGAAGGTGACGGCATGGCGCTTCCTCATGAGAAGCCTAAACACACTGTGAAGGTCGATGGATTTTATATGGACGTTACAGAAGTCACCAACGCTGAGTTTTCTAAATTCATTGATGCTACTAACTATGTGACCACTGCAGAACGGCCTGTGGATTGGGAATTGATCAAATTACAACTACCTCCAGGTGCTTCAAAACCTCATGACTCGTTACTTAGACCCGGTTCCCTTTTGTTTAAAAAAGCTAAGGAATCTATTCCTAATTTATATGACTTTTCTCAGTGGTGGAAATGGACAGTTGGGGCTAACTGGCAAGAACCTGAGGGACAAGGGAGTAGTATAGTTGAAAAAGATAATCATCCTGTTGTTCATGTGTCTTATGAAGATGCTATGGCTTATTGTAATTGGGCCGGAAGACGTTTGCCTACCGAAGCAGAATGGGAGTTTGCTGCCCGTGGAGGCAAACAAGATAATATTTATTTCTGGGGCAATTCAACTGATAAATTATCTAGCTATGTGAACAGTTGGGAGGGGGAATTTCCTGTGGATAATACCCAAGCTGACGGCTTTGAAAAGAGTGCGCCAGTTAAAACCTATCCATCCAATGATTATGGTTTGTATGAAATCTCAGGTAATGTTTGGGAATGGACTAGTGATTGGTACAGTAGTAACTACTACGAAGAATGTTTAAGCACTCCAGTCACGAACAACCCTAGAGGACCAGAAAAGGCCTACAATCCCAATAATCCCTACATTGAAGAACGCGTTATTAGAGGAGGCTCATTTTTATGTAATGCATCATACTGTGCTAGCTATAGGGTGTCATCCAGAATGGCTACCGATCCCGACACATCGTTGGAGCACTTGGGCTTTAGAACAGCTCTTTCACAAATAAAGGCAAGTCTTTAACCTAATCTATTTCAACTTAGGTGATTTTGGGTTTAGGGAGTGGGATTAGTTTGATTATAAACCCATTTTAGCATTGCACCCCTAAAATGAAAACCGATTTTTTTTGAGGGTATTGGGGAATCAAAATTATAATTATTCAATAAGTATTTCTGAATAAAACTAAATCATCGGCATATCCTCTTCAGTAAGTTCTGGGATTTGTTATATTAGCTGAATATTATTAACCATAAACCAATTAAAATGAAAAAACTATTAAGTATCGCCTTTATTTCTATTATGATACTATCGTGTGTTCAATCACCAAAAGAAAATACTACTTCAAAAAGTGATAATCCATTAAGCGGTGTGTTTACATCACGAGACAGCAAGGCAAAAACTTTATTTAGAAATATGAACCTTTTTGCAAAAGCAGATTTTTCATACGTAGATGAACTTTTAGCAAAAGATTTTATAATAAGAACTTCTGGAGATACTGCAGTTGTAGCAACAGGAGGAGAAGAATCAATCAAATATTGGAATAATCTTCACGTAATTTATGAAGATATTTCATTTTCAGATGGTAGACTTCAAACCTTTGAGTTGAATAACGGTGAAGTTTGGTCTGCTTACTTTGGAGAACTTTATGCTATGGGTAAATTCTCAAAAGAAAATTATGCAATACCAGTCAATGTTTGGATTCAATGGGAAAATGATAAAATAATACAACAAGTTGATATGTTAGATTCCAAATTTATAACAGCTGAATTAGTAGCAGGAAATTTGAACTAAAAAGCCTATAACATCAACTATTGATAAAAGTATTAATGAAAATACGAACGCCTCTAATTAACTTTAGTGGCGTTTTTCTTTTAAACCACAGTTTAAAACTTGAAGACCATAGGTATTAATATAGTTTTCAGTAGGAGTATCTTTATTTTTAAGAGCATTAAAGATATCGTCTATTTTTCGGAATATTAATAACCGCCAAAAGCCCTTCCGGGAACTTCTACTCGAAAAGATTCAAGAAAACCTCTGTCTTGTAAAGTAATGTAGGCTGTTCTTCCATCTTTTCCTCCAAAGGCGATGTTGGAAGGTTTTTTACCCTTGAGTTTTATTTCTTTGAGAAGCGCTCCATTTGGAGATAACTTAACGATAGTCCCTTTGCCATGTCGTGTTATATAAAGATTACCATTTTGATCACATCGCATACCATCCATACCAAAATCTTCAAACTGATGAAAAAGCTTTTTATTTGAAATATTGCCTAGATTATCAATGTCGAATGCCCAAACTTTTCTTTGAACACTTTCGTTAACATAAAGTGTTTTTTCATCAGGGCTGACTTCAATTCCATTGGTCGTTCCCATGTTACCCTCTAATAATTCAAAAACGCCATTTTCAACTTTCCATATGTTTCCAGTACTGTTTTTCCAATTCGGATCAGAAGCATACATTCGATTATTACAGCAAATTGCCAAATCATTGGGCTGATTTAATAAAGAATCATGTGCAAAAACAGTTACTTCTTTTGTTTTTAAATCAACTCTCAAGACATTATGCCCAGTATAATCTGCCAAAAACATTTCTTGATCATCACCAAATCTAATACCATTTGCAGTACTTCCCTTGGGTAAATACTCAATAAATAAATCGAATTTTCCCTCACCGTCTATTATCCCAATTGACCCTGAATGAGTTGGATTGACAAAATATATATTTCCGTTCACATCAACCGCTGGACCTTCAAGACCCTGCGTATATTTACCTACAAAAAGAAAATCAATTGGTTGATATAACACTTCAGAATCAGTACAAGAAAAAGTTGAGATTAAAATTAATGCTATCAAAAATTTAAAAATATTTTTCATTATTTACTTAATTATTTAATATGAAAAAATAAATTAGCTTTATCAATATATGAAATCAATCTTTCTTATCTTAAATATTGCTGTTTTTCTTATCAGTTGTTCAAACATGAGTTTAAAAACAAAAGCACTTGAAGTTTTTAAGATTGCTGTAAATGATCGGTTTAAGCTTTGAAAATATTTCAACTGTTATTGAAAAAGAGACCATACTAAACACTATGAATTGGCTCGAATGGGACAAGAGTCTTTACCAGCCTCAAGTAGATTTTAGAATTGCACATGACGATAGCTTGTTATTCATTAAGTTTTATGTTAAAGAAGATCATCTTTTAGCAAAAAGATCTGAACCCAATAGTGCCACCCATCGCGACAGTTGTGTGGAATTTTTTATTGACCCTATGAAGGATGGAAACTATTATAATTTTGAATTTAATTGTATAGGCACTACTCATTTAGCATATGGTCCAGATCGAAGTAATCGAACTTTTATTCCACAAGAAAAGATAATCAAAGAAATTAAAACTTGGTCAACACTTGGAGACCAACCTTTTGACGAAAAATCAGGAAAATTTGAATGGGAAATGGTAGTTGTAATCCCCGCTTCTATATTTACCTACAATGAAGGCTTTAACTTTTCAAACCTAATCGCGAAGGCAAACTTTTACAAATGTGGTGATGACACCACTCAGCCTCATTATTTAAGTTGGAATCCTGTTAAAACTGAAAACCCAGATTTTCATCGTCCTGAATTTTTTGGAACCTTAAATTTTAAGTAAAAAAACTATATAATTGAAGATGATATTTCATAAAAGAATCTGGAGGGTAATTGTTGCAGTGTTATTTATAAATTTAATCGGTTGTCAAAACACCATTAATAAGGGAGAACTCTTTCTTCCAAAGGGATTTGTTTCAACCGTTTATGTCGACAGTATAGCAGAAACAGTCAGACACATGACCGTGAACAACAACGGTGATTTGTATGTCAAATTCAAAAAATCTAGTGAAGCCGGAGTTCTAGCTGCAATTAGAGATATTGACAAAGATGGGGTCGTTGATTCTCTGGTAAAGTTTGGCAGCTATCACATACCTCAAAGAGGAAGTTACTCTACTGCTGCTAGAATTTATAAAGGCTATCTATATTTTAGTTCACAACTAACTGTTTATAGATACAAATTAAACCCAGACAAGCTTATCCCTACTGGAGATGCAGAGATCATCGTACATGATGATCATGCCCATGGTTCTCACGAACACATAGGAAAGCCAATTGCATTTGACAATGACGGACATATATATGTTCCTTTTGGAGCGCCAAACAACGCTTGTCAAAATCCAAAAAGAACCCCCATGGCTCCGGGTCAGGACCCTTGCCCTTTACTCAAAGATCACGGTGGTATTTGGCGTTTTGATGCTGAAAAAATAGGACAAACTCAACATGATGGTGAGAAATTTGCAAGTGGCTTAAGAAGTATCGTTGCTTTGGACTGGAACAATTCGGACAATCACCTTTATTCAGTTATTCATGGTAGGGATGATCTAACAAGACTTTGGCCCAATCATTTCAATCAATGGGAAAGTGCATTACTTCCCTCTGAAGAATTTGTAAAGATTGAAAAAGGAGATCACTTCGGTTGGCCTTATTGCTATTACGATCAAATGCAAGGAAAAAAAGTGTTGGCTCCTGAATATGGAGGAGATGGAAACATAATCGGTCGTTGTGCTGATTACAAAGACCCTATTATCGGATTTCCAGGACATTGGGCGCCAAACGACTTGGTTTTTTACGAAGGAGATGCTTTTCCTGAAAGGTATAAAAACGGAGCTTTTATCGGTTTCCATGGTTCTACAAATCGAGCCCCTTACCCTCAATCGAGTTATTTTATTGGATTTGTACCCTTTAAGGATGGAAAACCCTCTGGAGAATATGAAATTTTTGCAGACGGTTTTGCTCAGATCGATCCCATTGTTAATACTCGCGATGCGATGTATCGTCCCATGGGAATTGCTTTCGCTCCGGACGGAACAATGTATTTATCTGAAACCGAAAAAGGTAAAATTTGGAAGGTTCAATTTAAGGGTGATCGAGAAAATTTTGGTGAAAAAGAATTGGTCGTAATGGAAGAAAGAAAGTCTATGAGCCACATCCGAACGCCAGATATCGTAAAAGATCGAATTGAACCAGAAGATTCAAAAATAGGACAGAAAATATATAACCAATATTGTGTGGCTTGTCACCAAAACAACGGGATGGGTACTTCTGGAAGGTTTCCGCCTCTGGGTGGAACTGACTGGGTAACAGGTGATAAAGAACGATTAGTAAAACTAATATTAAATGGAATGGAAAGCGAAATTGAGGTCAAAGGAGAGACTTATGAAGGGCTAATGCCACAACATTCATTTTTAAGTGATGATCAAATTGCAGACGTTTTATCATATATTAGAACAAATTTTGGAAATGAGTCAAGCAATTTGATTGCAGAAGAAGTTAAAAAAATCAGGAAAAAAAATATACGTTCTCAAAAAAAACTAACAACATTAAAAGTATTATTATGAAAAAAGTTAAACTCATTTTTTTAATAAGTCCAATCCTACTTTTTAGTTTTATATTAAAAGGACAATCCTATGATTTATTAATCAAAAATGGTCATTTGATCGACTCAAAAAACAACATTGACCAAGTCATGGATGTTGCCATCAGTCAAGGAAAAATAGCTGCTGTAAAAAAAAATATTTCTGCCAAACTTGCTAAAAAAATGATTGACGCTAAAGGCCTTATGGTAAGTCCGGGGTTGATTGACATTCACAGTCACAACTTTCATGGAACCATTCCTGACAGGTATTTAAGTAACAGTTTTGCTTCCTTACCCCCCGATGGATTTACTTTTAGGGTCGGAGTAACCACCCTTGTTGATTGTGGAGATTCAGGTTGGCGTAACTTTAAAATTTTTAAAGAACAAGTAATTGATCGATCAAAAACCAGAGTATTATCTTTCCTCAATATTGTAGGGGCAGGAATGAGCGGTGGCCTTTTGAACAAAATATTATGGACATGGATCCTAAACTTGCGGCCATGGTTGCACGGCAATACCCTCAGCATATTGTCGGCTTCAAACTGGCACATTATCATGGTTTTGACTGGACACCAACGGACAGGGTTCTTAAAGCAGGAAAACTTACAAGCCTTCCTGTAATAATTGATTTTGGAGGAAGTGAACCAGAGCTACCCTTAAAAAAATTATTATTAGAAAAATTGAGACCTGGTGATATTTTTACACATGCTTATGCCCATGTGAATGGGAGAACTCCGATTGTGGATGAAAATGGAAAAGTAAGAGATTATGTGTTTGAGGCACAAAAAAAAGGAATTGTTTTTGATGTTGGTCATGGGGGTGGAAGTTTTCTTTTCGAGCAAGCCATACCAGCTGTTAAGCAAGGTTTAAAACCAAATTCTATAAGCACAGACCTTCATACAGGAAGTATGAATGGTGGAATGAAGGATATCATTAATGTTATGTCTAAGTTCTTAAACATCGGGCTTTCCATTCAAGAAGTAATTCAAAGTACCACTTGGGATCCCGCAAAATACATTCAAAGAAGAGACTTAGGACATTTGTCTGTCGGTGCGGTGGCTGATGTAACACTGTTAAATCTAAGAGAGGGAGATTTTGGGTTTATTGATACACAAGGGAAAAGAATGAAAGGGAATCAAAAATTAGAATGTGAACTTACACTAAGAGAAGGTAACGTTGTTTATGACCTTAACGGCATAGCAAGCGAAAATTGGAAGCAATAATGAATAAACTTTTTAAATATTTGTTTATAGTTTCTGGTGCATCGTTTTTTGTTACTCTGATTTTGATTTTATATGGGAAAGGTGAAACTGCTGGACCCTTCTTAATACTGTCATTATTATTATTGGCATTGGGGATGAGGAGTACAAAAAAATGGAAGGGATTTTCCTTTACAGTTTTAATTTTTGCTGCTGTTAGTCTTTCTTTGTACTATCCTCAGTCATTAGTTCAGATTGGTGATTTTCAATATAAAAAACTCATTGTTCCACTACTTCAAATAATAATGTTTGGTATGGGAACAGCCATGAGTTTTAATGATTTTTACGGAGTGATTAAAATGCCAAAAGGGGTTTTGATCGGTTTGGTTTGTCAGTTTAGTATAATGCCGGTTTTAGGATTTGGACTTGCAAGCCTTTTCAATTTTCCGCCAGAAATTGCAGCAGGAGTTGTGTTAATAGGCTCTTCACCGAGCGGATTGGCTTCGAATGTAATGGCTTATTTGGCCAAAGCAAACGTTGCACTATCGGTAACTTTAACTGCAGTGGCCACGATAATCGCTCCTTTCATGACGCCCCTATTAATGAAATATTTAGCGGGGTCCTTCGTCCCTATTGATTTTTATGCAATGATGATTAGTATTTTTAAAATGGTGATTCTTCCTGTTGTGTTGGGATTAGTTTTTAACTATTTTTTCCAAGGAAAAGCAAAATGGTTAGATAAGGCCATGCCAATTGTTTCAATGAGTGCCATCGCTTTAATAATAATGATTATTACCGCTGCAGGAAGAGATTCTTTATTGTCCATTGGCCTTTTGCTGGTTGTCACAGCAATTATTCATAATTTGATGGGATATTTACTAGGCTATTGGAGCTGCCGTCTGCTAAAAATGAAAGAGCAGGACTGTCGAACCATCGCCCTAGAAGTTGGGATGCAAAATGGAGGATTGGCTTCTGGAATAGCACTTGAAATGGGTAAAGTATCAACCGTTGGGCTCGCCCCTGCCGTTTTTGGACCTTGGATGAATATTTCCGGTTCCTCATTGGCGACCTGGTGGAGAGACAAAGGCACTAAAGAAAAAACAACTAAATAATAAAAAAACATGTTTAAAAAACTAATTCAATTCTATTTCGTTTTTATAGGTTCAATTTATTTTTCTTTAGCATTTGCTCAAAGCTTGAGTATCGAGGAAATGAAATTCTTAACCCACCAATGGAAAGGGGAACGTTTTGAAGATGGGAGACCTAAAGTTGCTTCTGATGTGCTAATGCGCATGAAAAAAGTTAGTATTGAAGAAGCTTGGGGAGTTTTAAGGAATGAAGGCTATCACAATCAGTTTGATGGTGGATGGGAACCACTCCATAATGATGTCACCGTTGTTGGAAGAGCACTCACCGTTCAGTATATGCCCAATCGTCCAGATATAGCAGACCAAATCAAAGGAAAAGGGCTCAGAGAAGGAGAGATTGGAAATACAAACTCTTGGCCAATTGATCGTTTGGTAGAAAACGATGTTTATGTAGCAGATGGTTTTGGGAAGATTGTGGATGGAACCTTAATTGGAGATAATTTAGGGAATTCAATTTATGCGAAAACCAAAACGGGTGTTGTCTTTGATGCTTCGAGCAGAGATATGGAGGGTCTTTCTAAAATCGAAGGATTCAATGCTTTTGTTAGAGGCTGGCACCCCTCCTTTTTAACCGAGGTCATGTTATACAGTATTAATGAACCCATCAGAATTGGTTCATCAAGCGTCATGCCAGGAGATGTAGTTCTAGCAAAAAAAGAAGGCGTAATTTTTATTCCTGCTCATCTGGCTGAAAAAGTAGTAATTACCTCTGAGGTAGTCCGACTTAGAGATTTATTTGGCATCTCCCGTCTTAAAGAAGGTAAGTATACACCGGGAGAGATAGACAACAAATGGTCTGATGAAATTGAAAAAGATTTTTCTAAATGGATTAAGGATCATATGGATGAACTTCCTGTTCCCAAAGACCAAATAAAAGAGTTGATTAAAAAAAGAATGTGGTAATATAAGTTTAACAAAAAAATAAGAAAAATGGAACACAATAAACAAAAAAGATCTTCATTGAAGAAAATGGGAATGGGATTTGCAGCCCTTCTTGGTGTCGGAACTTTAAAAGCAGCAGCACCTAACTAAAAGAAATCTGTAGTCGAAATCGTTACACTGATCAAGATATTCCCCTCTGTTCTGGAGCGGTAAGGCATGGAAATACGCTTTATATCGCTGGAAAAGGTGCTCATTTTGATGGTGATATCAAATCGCATACTGACCACGTGTTGAAAGAGCTTCAAAAAGGATTAGAAAGCAATGGTTCTTCGATGGAGCAAGTCCTTAAAGTAAATGTATACCTTGCCGATTTGGATGACTACAAAGGAATGAATGAAGTTTTCAGAGGTCGTTTTGGAAAAAACCCTCCAGTAAGAACAACTGTTGCAACCTATGGCGGTGTTCCTGGAAACTCCTTAGTAGAAATGGACTGCATCGCAGCAGTAGATTAATTTAAAATAAACAATCATGATTAACAGAAGAAAAGCATTAAGATCATTAGCAACCCTTCCTTTTGTAGGTGCCTTTTTGGGGACTAATTCACTAGCAGCCAATTCAAGTTCTGCAGCAGTCGTTTCAAGTGTTCGAAGAGATTTCTTTAAAGAATTAGGACTAAGAACCTTTATTAATGCCGCAGGAACTTACACTTCCATGACCGGATCGTTAATGCCAAAAGAGGTTACTGATGCTATAAGTTATGGCACCACTGAATATGTAAACCTCGATGACCTACAAGACAAGGTAGGAGAAAGAATTGCCGAATTATTAGAGTGTGAATATGCAACAGTATCCTCTGGTTGTTTTGGGGCGATGAGTATTGGGATGGCTGGAGTAATCACCGGAATGGATCCTAAAAAAGTTAAACAACTTCCCGATACGGAAGGCATGAAAAACGAGGTGATTATGCAAGAATCCCATGCAATTGGATACGCGCAAGCGTTAACAAATGTAGGTGCAAAAGTAATTAAAGTAAAAACAGCAAAAGATTTCGAAAAAGCAATTAATAAAAACACTGCCATGTTTTGGTTTCTTAATGCAAATACGGATCAAGGAGAAATCAAATGGGAAGAATTCATTGCACTTGGTAAAAAACATAATATACCTACTTTTATAGATTGTGCTGCCGATGTACCGCCCGTTGAAAACCTATTTAAATTTACTAAAATGGGATTTGATATGGTTGCCTTCTCTGGTGGAAAAGGAATTCGTGGACCACAAAGTGCTGGTTTACTTTTAGGAAAAAGAAAATATATTGAAGCTGCTAGACTGCACACCCCTCCAAGAGGTGAAACTATTGGAAGAGGGATGAAAGTGAATAAGGAAGAAGTCCTTGGTATGCTAGCTGCTCTGGAACTATATTTACAGAAAGATCATAAAGCTGAATGGTCAATGTGGGAAGCTCAAATAAAGTTAATAAGTGATAGTTCTTTAGAAATCAAAGGAGTAAAAACAGAGATTCATGTTCCTAAATATGCCAACCATGTTCCTAGTTTGAGAATTCAATGGGATCAAAATCTTGTGAAAATATCACCAAGTGTAGTTCGTGATAAACTAAAAAATGGACACCCTTCAATCCAAACTGTTGGAGATAAAAGTTCCGTGGGAATAACTACTTGGATGATGGTTCCCGGACAAGAACGCATTGTTGCCAAAAGATTAAATGAAATCCTTTCTTCAGCGACTTAAGATTATGAATAAAAAATTTATTTTAGGATTCCTGATATTCAATGTAATTCTACTCTCTTGTAGTCCTGTTCAAAAAGAGACTTCTTTTAACTCTGAATCGAAAAAGGTTTTTAATCCAGAAGCAAAATTAAAAGGACTTGGCATTGATTTGCCAAGTCCTGCTGCTCCAGTCGCCAATTTTGTAAATGTTGTTCGTGTAGATAATCTTCTTTTTTTATCAGGTAATGGTCCTTTAAAAAATGATGGAAAATTTATAACTGGAAAATTAGGAGAAAACCTTACTATTGAAGAGGGCTATGAAGCTGCTCGAATTACTGGAATTAATCAGATTGCGATTTTAAAATTAGCTATTGGTGATTTGAGTAAGGTCAAAAGAATTGTCAAAGTTTTGGGAATGGTTAATGCTTCCTCTGATTTTACCGACCACCCAAAGGTGATCAATGGATATTCTGATTTGATGGTTGAAGTCTTTGGAGATAGAGGAAAACATGCTCGTGCCGCAGTTGGAATGGGTTCTCTTCCTTTTAATATAGCTGTTGAAATAGAAATGATTGTTGAAGTAGAATAAATGATTCTAGTGACGTTTCCTATTTATTGACTTTTTGATGTTGTTCCTTGGATTAAATACTTATAAATGTTTGTTTTAGAATTAAGTGATTTAAATCCCTTTTTTAAAGTGAATTCTAAAGTTCCTTTTAAGTAGTATTAGTTTTTCTAGTTTTGATTGGATGTCAAAAATAAAAAAACAATTGATTTTAATCCGACATAAAGCCCATCATCAAAAATCGGTTTATCTTGTAGTGTTGCACTGCTGAAATAGATATGTAGTCCAATTATTTTTAATTGTCTTAATTTCTAATAATTAATCCATTTATTTTAGTTACATTTTTTTAAAAATAAACCAAGGTATTTTTCTAAAAACCCATGCCGCAAACCTCCATCTTTTGGTTATGTATACAATACGTTTTTTCCTCTTAATTGCTTTTATAATTTGAACAGCAGCTTTTTCTTTGGTCGATGTCCAAAACATTTCCTTTCCCTGAAGCATTGGAGTTCTGACAAATCCTGGTCGTATATCTGTGACATCAATATTTGACTTACTATGGGCTGCCCTTTGAGCCATACCTTCCAAATAACTTGCTTGGTATGCTTTTGATGCATGGTACGCAGGGGCTAACCCACCGCCTCTTTGTGATGCAACGGAAGAGATATTTGCTAAATGACCATAGCCTTGTTTCTCAAAAAAAAGCATTCCCCAATTCACCAAACTAGTAAATGCAATTACATTCAATTTGTTAATTTTATCTTCCAGATCAAAATCTAGTTTTAAATTTAATGTACCTCTACCTGCACTTATGATAAATAAATCTAATCCCCCCAATTCTGTAGTTAATTTTTCTATATCCTCCAATGCATTTGACTCAGTGCAGTCAGAGGTTATATAATTAATTTGTTCAGGGTATTCCTTTTGTAATTTCAAAAGTAGTTCATCTCTCCTGCCTGTTATTCCAACAGAATAATTGTTTTTGACTAATTCTCGAGCAAGAGCCTTTCCTATTCCTGAACTTGCACCAACAATTATTGCTTTTTTAGATTTATTCATAATAATTCAATTTATTGGTCTTTGAAATGATTTGTTATTTAAATCAATACTTCTGTATTTATCCATTAAATACATGGTTTTATTAAAAGGTATGTATAAAATATCATAAATGTTATATCAAAAGGTTTCAATATTGCGCGTACTGGAACGACATTCAATTTATAAATTAGCCTCTATATCTTATTAAAAC
Source organism: Flavobacteria bacterium MS024-2A (assembly GCA_905182305.1). Taxonomy (GTDB): domain Bacteria; phylum Bacteroidota; class Bacteroidia; order Flavobacteriales; family Flavobacteriaceae; genus MS024-2A. The sequence continues at coordinate 278,280 of CAJJBB010000005.1, read as the reverse complement.
TAAAAGATAATCCTGCTCTATTTTCTAATCGTTTCAAAAGAAAGTCACCCATTGCTATTGATGGAGTTAGAACACCACTTACATTTGAGAGATTATCCTTAGCTAAACAAACAGCAGCTTCACCAAGCATCTTTGATGTAGATCCATAACCAGGATCCATATCTCCAGTTACTTTCCCTAAAGCTCTAGAACCGTCTTGTAGGGTTGTATAAAATTTCAAATTATAAAATCCTTTTTCACGTTGTTCTTTTGCTGGTCCCTCACCTGGTTTGGGTAAGATTTTATTTGCAATTTTCTTAAGAAAAGATCCTGGTTTAGCTGTCATTATTAATAATAGGAGAGCCGTTAGATATCCTTTAATCCTTCCTTTTAGACCTTTTCCACTAATAGTAGCCTCGTCATAACGAAAGTCTTTTCCGTAAATATATCCACTCAACGCATTCGAACGACGAACAACTTTGGTGTTGATACCAGCCATAACAAAAGGTCCTATCCAGCTTTTTGAAACTTCGTCATATTTAATGCTATTTAAATCTCGTACATCATCTCCCTCAAATTTTTCCTTTGGATTTAGTCCATAAGGATTAGTTAAAACTTTATATACTTCCTTATCATGAAATGACTGTTCCATGACTTTAGTCAAACTAGCATATGTTCCTCCACTTATACCTCCTCTGATTCCAGCCACACGCATTTGTATTTTATTTGCTAGCTGTCCCGTTTGGGCTAGCGATTCTCTTTGAGTGAAATAAACACCCATATCTGAGGGGATAGAATCAAAACCACAGGTATGAACAATTTTAACTCCATTTATTTTTGCAGTCTCATGGTGTTGGTCTATCATTTTTCGCATCCACTGTACTTCTCCTGAAAGGTCACAATAATCTGTTCCGTGATTAACGCATGAAGACACAAGTTTAGAGCCATATATAGCGTAAGGACCTACAGTAGTACAAATAACTTTAGTTCTAATTATCATTTCTTTTAAACTAACCTCATCATTACAGTCTGCAATAATTATGGGTACTGAGTTATCTGCCACTTCTAAACGAACTTGATTTAACTTTTGTTTGTTGCGTCCAGCCATAGCCCATTTAAGATCATCATTCACACCATAGTTTTGGAATAAATAAGCAACCACTAATCTGCCAGTAAACCCGGATGCACCCCAAACAATTATATCAAATTCTTTATTTCTTTTCATGTTATAAAAGTATAAAAAATTCTGATCCAAAAGTTTAAAGAACTAACCCCCTACCCAGAAATTAAATCTACTTTTTCTTTTCGTGTTGCACTGCTGAAATGGGTATATAACCTATTAACTCCGCGGCTATAAATGTTAGTCTAACCTATTTAAGTGTATAGAAATTACAGAAGTTGATATGACTGTGGTTTATTTTTCAAGTATTTGTGCCAAAGAATCTGTAAATACGACATTTCTCTAAAACCCAGTAACATAAGCGTTAATGTCAATGAATTCAAAAGTTTTTGTTTGTCTAGTGTGATTGCACTAAATTTTATAAAATAATATAGCGCTATTTGTTGCCAAATGACTAATTTTTTTCACCTGCAATATAGTATTCTGTTGTTCCTTCCCAATCTGGATCTGCAGCACCGTTCCACGAATTATTCAAAGAATCATATGAAACAGCATGTACTCTTCCAAATCTAGCAATCGAATTAATCATTTTAGTTCTAAAAATAGCAGTATTTAAAACCGCATTTATATCTTTTACAGAATCATGATCTTCAATCCAAAGTGTATCTTCAAAAGGATAAGCCCTAGGAAGCATTAAGGAGCGCTCTAAAGTGTGTTTTTGATCAATGTGTCTACTGACAACTTGAGTTATAGCTGGGACAATTCTACTTCCTCCAGCTGCTCCTATTGCAAGGATTAACTCACCATCTTTAGTTATCATTGTTGGTGAAATATGAGAATTGGCTCGATCACCTGGCTTATAATCTCCTAGGTATCCACCTAAAGTAACTGCATAAAGAAATCCAAGACCTTTAGTCGCTACTTTTGAACCCATATTAGGTCCAATAGTTTGGGTTAAAGAAACAGCATTCCCAAAATGATCTACAGCTGTCAAATGAGATGTGTGTCCGTCGATAGATCCAAAAGAAATCGGCTGTTCAGAGTCATCGTTTTTTTGGATATTTGAGTATGATGAATTTATTTTGTCTGCAAGTTCTTCTGCTTTTTCATAGGACAAAATAAGGCTTAGTGAATCCAAATTTTCTTGTTTTTTTCTATATTTATAAGCTATTTCAGTTGCTTTACCATTACTAAGCGTCCAATCTTCTTCGGAGTTAAAAGTCGGCAAATGGTCTAGAATTTGAAGTATTTGAATTGTAATTGCTCCGAAAGAAGGTAAGTATAGAGAATGAACCTTATGGTCTTTAAAAACACCATCAACTATTTTTGAAGATAAGGCTCTGTAGTTTTTTAAATCTTCAAGTGTTATGATTCCACCATTTGCTTGAATATCTTCTACTATTTTACGAGCTATCTCGCCTTCATAAAATCCTTTTCTACCCTTTGCAGATATTGATTTTAAAACCTCTGCTAAATCTTTTTGAATAATTAAATCCCCTGAACTATTTACAGCACCATTTTCTTTAAGGAAATGGTAGCTTGAGCCCTCGAATTCTAAAATTTTTTCTTTAGCCATTTGCTGTCTTAAAGCTTCTCCTGGGAGCATTTTATAACCATTTTCTGCATAGTCGATAGCTGGAGCTAGGACTGCATTTAGTTCTAAAACACCGTGATCTTCCTGTAACTTTATTAATCCTGCAACAACCCCTGGTATTCCAATGGTTTCGTATCCATAGGAATATTTATGTTTTAGGGGAGTGTAATTTACAGGTACTTCAGTAGATGCATCTACTCCGGCTATTGAACCGTCCGAGGTTCTATATATTGCTTGTAATCTTCCACCTATTCCACTCATACTAGATTCCACAACTGATAAAGAGAATGCTGCCGCGACTGCAGCATCAAATGCATTTCCTCCTTGAGCATACATGGCTTTTCCGGATAATGATGCTAATGGATGAGCCGCCGAAATAACATTATTATTAAAAACTGGTTTTGGAGTTTGGTTAAATGCATAATTAAGCACTAAGCAAAAACAGCTCAATATTAAATTAAAATTTTTCATTAATAATTATTTTATTATAATGTACTGAAAAATAAAAAATGTTTACGCTTCTTCATAAACATTTTAGTCTAAAATTGGAATCCTTCACAACTACTTATTTTGATTTTAGATTAGCTAAAGGTAAATAACATACAACACCCTCAGAGTTTGTTAAAAAGGATTTTGAAATGCATTAAAGTTCCAAAGTATAGGAAGTATAAAATAAACCATCATAAATATAATGATTATTGAAATGATATTCATCAGTATACCTACCCTTACCATATCTGATATTTTTAAATAATTAGATCCAAAAACTACAGCATTTGGAGGTGTTGCTACCGGGAGCATAAAGGCACATGAAGCGGCCAATGTTGCACCAACCATTAGTATGTATGGGTGCACTCCAAGTGTAACTGCTGTAGGAGCTAATATCGGAAGAAGCATGGCAGTAGTAGCTAAATTGGAGGTTATTTCTGTCAAAAAATTTACAGCAGTAATTAATACTAGTAGAATTATGAATAGCGAAAAATCATTAAGTTGAGTCAAGTTTTCAGCGATCCAATTGGCTAACCCACTCGATTGAAATCCTTGAGCAATAGCCAGACCTCCACCAAAAAGCAATAAAATACCCCAGGGCAACTTTACAGCATCTTCCCAATTCATGATTTTTTCTTTTTTCCCTTCTTGATTATTTGCTTGGAAAAGAAACAAAGAAATGCCACTTATTAGAGCAATGATTGAGTCATCCAAATTAGGAATAAATTTATTTAGCAAATAGGTTCTTAAGATCCAAGCCAGACCGGTAAGGACGAAAACACTCAAAACTATTTTTTCTTCATAGCTAATTGACCCCAACTCTTCTAGTTGCCTATTGATTTCTTCTTTACCCTTATTAAATTCATTTTGTTTGAATTTAAAAGCCACCTTAGTTAAGTATACCCATGAAATAGCGAGTAGCAGGATCGATATAGGAAGACCAAACTGGAACCATTTTAAAAAGCTAATTTCAATATTATATGTTTCTTGTATGATTCCTGCGAAAACAAGATTTGGTGGAGTCCCAATTAAAGTCGCTATTCCTCCAATAGATGCACTATATGCAATGGATAGCATTAAGGCCTTACCAAATATTAAATTTTCATCTTCTGAAGTGTTTTTCAAATCCTTCATCTGTTTAATGATAGCAATTCCTATAGGCAGCATCATCACAGCTGTCGCAGTATTAGAAATCCACATGGATAAAAAAGCTGTAGCTACCATAAAGCCTAAAATTATTTTTTGAACATTGGTGCCAACAACCTTTATGATATTTAATGCAATACGTTTGTGTAAATTCCACTTTTGAATTGCAAGAGCTAAAATAAATCCCCCCAAATAAAGAAACACAAACCGGTGACCAAATGAAGAAGTGGTATCAGCTAAAGGTAATGCACCAGATAATGGAAAAAGAATAATTGGTAATAGAGATGTAGCGGCAATAGGAATGGCCTCGGTGATCCACCAAATAGCAATCCATAGTGTAGAAGCTAAAACAGCATTAGCCTGATCTGAAAGCCCTTCAAGCTCGAGAAAAAACCTTGTTAAGATAAATAGAATTGGACCTAGGTAGAGACCTATTTTTCTTGAATTCATCTATATTCTATAATAATTCATTTATTAAGTCGAGTTTTAAAGTTGAGATTTTCAACAAGATTTTGTAAAAAAACAGAATTTTTTTGACTTAGAAATAACAGGTAAAGTTTTTGTCTATTAGGGTCTAAAGTACTGAGGCGTTTAGGGATATTATATGTTTTTTCATTTGTGAAATACTTATAAAAGGCTAACCCATTAAGGTAGGTTGCGTTTTTAGAAGGGTGTTTATCATCGTCATCAAAAAGAGTTAGATCTGGGCGTAATTTACGCGCTTCAGAAAAGAGTAGACCGCAAGGAACTATATCAACATCTAGCTGAGACCCCATTGCATTATAAGCTTTAGAAATAGAGTCAATCATTAGCGGGTTGGATTTGTATCCCCAAGTCATCATGAATATAGGACTAGCATTTTTACTGCGAATTAAATCTACCATTTTTTTACTCGTTTGAAAAAAAGTGTCTGCCCCATCAAGGGCCGCCAAACTATGGTGGTTTATAACAACGTAATCAAACGATTGTGTGTTTAGAATTTCAATTGTTTTTGTGCCTTTATCCTGATTTAGGTGATCTAATAAAGTTGAGCCTGACACTAATGAATGCCGGGCTTCAATTTGGGTGCTTTCGCTGAATTCAGACATTGCTTCTACTACTTGGGGAAGGTTATAGTAAAAAGTAAAACTGTTTCCTACAAAAAGAACTTTAATAACTTCTTTTCCTTCTTGTGCAAAAGCATTTGCTGACAGAAATAAACAAGTAAAAAAGACGAATAATTTTGTTTTAAAATAGACCATTTTATAAAAGTGGTAATTTCACTATCAATAATCAGAAAGCTTTAATAAAAGGTTTGCATTTAAAATACAAACCCTTTATTAAACCTAAATAAACTTATTTATTAACTTCAGTTTTTACAAAAATACCTGGATCATCAGCAGGTGAATTTGAATTTGAATTTATTTCTGTGGTTGCATATGGCATTCTTTCAGGCCAAGGACCACTTTGCGGACCATCAAATAGCACATATGGAACTGCTATATTAGCATCTGATTTTCGCAATCTTCTTGAATCATTATATGGTATGTGCATACCAAATCCTGAGACATATCTTTCTTCAATAACCTCTCTTAAAAATGCTGTTTTAGAATCAATCGCATCAGTATTTTCAATTCCACCGCTTGCAAAATCAGCCGCGTTATAAGGTAAATAAGAATAAGCCTCACTTTGAAAATTAGAATTTAAATGACCACCCGTATTCATCCAGGCTCTAACATTATTTAAATGAGGTAAACCATCAGATATATTACCGTTACGAGCAGCACATTCAGCTAATATCAATTCATTTTCAAAAAATGTTACCATGTTCTGAGGTTGAGTTTCTTCGATTATACCCTTGTTAGCTACACCTCCACTTGAATCAATTGTATAAAAACCTTTTCTTGCGGTTTCGTCAGTCTTAGAATTGTTTCTAGATAATGTATTAGAAGCATCAAGCATCTGAATTAAATAGCTTTCTCCCTGATCACTATTTCCAATATCTCCTGAGCGAGATCCTTCTAAAATAGTCCAAAAAAGATTTCTGTCTCCAGAGCCAGCATTTCCAGGAGGATTATACACCATATCTCCGTCAGCTGAAGATATCCCATTTTGAGCTGCAGTAAATGCATTAGAATAATCTTTTTGATGAAGATAAAAACGTGCCTTTAATGTATAAGCTGCAGCTATCCATTTTGCTTTGTCACCTCCAAAATATATGTCTTCAGAAATACTTCCTGTACCTACTGAATTTAAATCAGAAATTGCATTATCTAATAATGTTATAACATCTCTATAAACATCTAATTGAGAATCAAATATAGGATCTGATATTTCAAGGTTACCAGCTTCAGAATATGGTATGTCGCCAAAGAGTGAGGCTCCGGTTCCTACAGCATGAGCTTCAATTACTTTTGCAATACCTACTAATAATTGATTATTAGAATTGTTAATAATGTGTCTTGTATTTGACATTATATTTACATAAATATAACCCCATTCACTATTAGATTCTGCTGTAGACAAACTAAAGCCATATATATTTGAATATAATGAAGAGTAGCCAATTAGTTGTCCAGAATACATTCCGCCAATTCGATTTAAATGCCCACAATTAAGTTGAACATTAGCTAATTGTATACCAGTTAGAAATAAGCGTTCTTCAACATCAGAAACAATGATGTCATTTGGGTTATCATTAATTCCTTCAAGTATGTCTTCACATGATGTTATAAAGATCAGTGAAAGAGATAATGTTATAGTATATATTATTTTTTTCATGTTTTCTTAATTAAAAATTAAAGGCTGCTGTAAATAAAACAGATTTGGTTTGTGGATTAGTAAAATAATCCAGTCCGAGTGCATTTCCAACACCATATTGATTTGTTTCAGGATCAATTCCAGGAACATTATTGATATTAATAAGATTTCTTGCAGTTGCAGTTAACCTAATATTATCTAGTCCAAGAATAGAATTCAATCCGTCACCATCTAGGAGGTAACTTAATGATAGCTCTCTAACTTTAGTAAAGGTGGCGTCATAAACTCCAAAATTATAAGCCTGGTTATCACCAAAGCCTCCTCCAATTCCAGTTCTATACCAGTTTTCATCTAGTAAAACCTGGCCTCCTCCAAAATCTTTTATATTTCCTCTTACGGTAGTTCCAGCTGTAACGGTATTTCCTCGGTAATTAACTAAATCTTGACTAAGGGTTACTCGATTAGATGTAGCTTCTGTAGTTCCAAATCTATGGAGAACCCACAAGGTTCTTGGCATAAAATCTCCACCTTCAGAATGCTCAACCACAACATTAAGACTCAGTTTTTTATAATTAAGATTAAATCCTAATCCAGCTCTCCAATCTGGGTTTGGATCACCTAAAATTACTGGACTAGGAGTAATTTGTGGAAATCCGTTTGCATCTAAAAGAAAACTTCCATCTGGATTTGTTTGAGAACCTGTTCCAAATAAGACTCCAAGTTGTTGACCCACAATAGCTCGTGAGCTCGCAGATGCACCGGGACTTAAATTAATCGTTTCCGTTCCAAATAAATCAGTGACTTCATTTGTATTTTTTGACCAATTTAATGATGTAGATAATTTAAAATCCTCTTTTTTTATAGCATTCCATCCTAAATCAAGTTCAATACCATTATTGGTCATACTTCCAAAATTCCCATATTGAGTTGAGAAACCAGAGGAAGGAGAAAGATTGACATCGAGTAAAATACCTTCAATTTTATTGTCATAATAAGTAAGACCAAAAGTTAAATCATTATCAAAAAATCTTAGATCAGTTCCGATTTCCCATTCTGTTTTAATTTCAGGTTCAAGATTAGGATTACCTAAGTTATTGTCTAGTCTGAAACCACCACCAAAGGAATCTATATCTATAGGATCACTATAACTACTATAACTAAAACCACCTTCGGCTAACGTTTGAAATTGGTGAGGTGAAGGCTGAACACCAACTTGTCCCCATGAGGCACGAAGTTTTCCGAAAGACAACACACTTGATTCTAAAACACTTTCTGTGAAGTTCCATGCTGCGTCAACTGATGGATAAAAAAATGTTCCATTTACAGTTGAAGAAGACTCTAACCCTCCAGAAAAATTAACAAATAACTGATCGAAAATGTCAAAATTTAAAACAGCATAACCTCTATTTGATCTTCTAAAGGTTCTGAAGTTTTGAAAAGAAGTTGCTTCAGCAGCAGAATTTAGAGATGTTGTTTGTTTTTGGGAGTCTACTAAAAATCCAGTTACACTTCCTGAATTTCTATTGTATTGTCTGTCATTTAAACTCCAACCAACAGTTGATGTTAGACTTATATCAGAGGTAAGTTCGGTAGTAGCTCTTCCTATTAAATCAAAGCTATATTGACGTTGGGCTATTTCACTTTCAAAAAATGCACCATTATTAAATGCGCTACCTGCACTTCCGATTGGATACAGGGTTGTTCTTCTATCATCAGCAAAATCAATATTACCCCTACCGATAATCTTAAGCCAGTTATTTGGAGTAATAGTTATTTCAGGTGTAGCGGTAAATCTATTTACAGTAGCCCTAGATGTCTGCTCATTTACAGTCCAACCAGGGTTATTGTAGCTTGGATTTTGCGAGTTACCTAGGTATCTTCTGTATGATCTTTGTCTATTAAGAGTTTCCTCTCCCGAAGAACTTGTGTAGGTACCTATGTAATCAGTATTGTCAAAATCGGCAGGAGTTCTAAGTAGTCCTAACATTATACCTGCAGTGTTTGAACTTCCCTGAATACGGTCACTTACACTGTAAGTATATGCTATTTTATTTGATAATGAAATCACATCATTGAGTTTAGCATTATAATTAAAACGTAAATTTGTTCTATCATAAGCTGAACCAATAATTATACCTTCTTGTGATAGATTGGAAAGACTGAAAAAATATTTTTGCCCCTCTGAACCTCCACTTATAGTAAAGTCGTTTTGAAAAATTGCTCCTGTCTGCATTGCATTATCCCAGTTTTTATCAACAAAGGTTTCTCTAGAATTTTTTGCTGTGATAGGATAATATAAGGATCCATCTTGGGCTGTAAAAAATTGCCCTGAGGTATTAAAAGTATCTGCTCCACCAGCTCTATCGGCTATATAATCACCCCAAGATTCTGCTCGAGTTGCACCATAAACTCCTCCACGTCCTTGTCCCCATGTGTCCTGCATAGGAATTTTCTCAGAAACTTCATCAAATGAATAGGATGATGAAAATGTAATTTTAGCGTCTCCAGACTGACCCTCTTTCGTTCTAATAACGACCACCCCATTGGCAGCTCTACTCCCCCAAACTGCAGCAGCAGAAGCTCCTTTTAAAACTTCTATAGAAGCAATATCACTTGGATTGATATCATTAATCCTTGAACCATTAGAAACTCCTCCGGCTCTTGAACCACGGCCGTCACCACTATTATAGTTTGATGAATTATTCATTGGAACACCGTCTACTATAAATAAAGGATCACTAGCACCAGAAATCGTATTAGCTCCTCGAATTCTTATGGTAGATCCAGCACCTGGATCACCACTTACCCTCCTGATTTGAACACCTGCTGCCTTTCCACTAAGAGAGTTTAAAAGTGTCGGTTCTCCTGATCTAACTACAGCATTTGTGCTAACTACAGAGGATGTTGAACCTTGCTGATCTCTTAAGACTTTAAACCCCAAAGAAGTTACTACAACTTCCTCTAATTGATTGTCAGGTTCAAGCGAGATATTTATAGTATCCTGACCTTCTAATGTAATATTTTTGGTCATATATCCTATAAAACTAAATTGGAGTACTTGGCCCTGTTCAACTTGAATCTGAAAGTTTCCGTCAAAATCAGTGGAAACTCCTATAGAAGTTCCTTCTATAATTACATTTGCTGCAGGTAGAGGCACTCCGGCTTCATCTGTAACATTTCCACTTATTGTTTGGCTAAAAGCCTGTTGAGCGAATAAACTCAAGCAAAAACAAAGTGAAAGGATTAGTCTTTTAGATAGATGTTTCATTTAAATTTTGTTAATTAGAATAATTAAATATATATGAATTTATTTTATAAAATTTATGTAAAATATTAAAAATCAAAAATTTTACACATTTTTACACATAAAATCTAATTCACATAAGCTTTAAATCACAATTAAAATTGATGGAGAAAGAAGTTGCTTTATTTAAATCCTCGTTAGAGAAAAAATATGGACCGTGGAAACGTTCTAAAGCTCTCTTTGGCTCTTCTGCGTATGGAAAAATAGCAAGTGATTTGAGCATAAGCAATAGTCAATTTTCAAAACTTTTATACGGTACTGGCACAAAAGGGATGTATGAACGAACTCTTGAAAATGTAAACCGTCTAGTTGAGAGACAAGTTATTGAATCTGCTTATGCGAAAAGTCAAAAAAATCTTTCTATGTCTGATAGAAATAATAGGAAAAAAATCTTGCTTTTTTCTTTTATTTTTTTCCTTCTAGGGATATTTTTTAGTTATTATTTTAAATTAATCAATGCTTCTAACGTTAAAGGACCCTATAGCGAGCATCCTCTTGAACAGTATTTTTATCCAGCATCAGAAAAGTATTTTGATTCACCCTTTTTAAACAATTCTGATATTTTGGACAATTGTCCATGTGTAAGTTTTGAAGGCAGATGGACTTTATATGAGTCTTTTAAGCTCCCTTTGCCAGGGATTAAAAAACCAGGCCTTTATTATCAGGGTAAGTCTGCTGATTTAATTTTACGTTGCACCAATCTTTTTGATAGCCACATTAGTAAAGGGAATGCATTAATGGGTTATGAGCATTTAAAAAGTGAAATATGGATTGACACCAAAGAAGAAAATTTAGTTCCAATATATTTTAACCCAGAACAAAAAAAATTGACAAATAAATTTGATGAATTAACCTTTGAAAATGATGAAAGATTTGTCAAAATTGCTGATTTAAGTGGGTTCAATGTCAATATGTTTGAAATCAATGGAGATTCTATAACGCGAAGAGCTGAGCTCAGTGGTCGTATCTCATTAGATGTTAATGATGCATTGGTCCAAAAATATAATATTGACGTTGCATATATAACAAAAAATGTTTTGGGTGATTTGACTAAAACTAAATGCGAGACAATTTTCAATCCATATTGTGACCCAAACAACCTGTCTGAGGGAAGCCAACTCTCTTATAGTTGCACTTACAAAATTGGAGAGGAAAATTTAGGCCTAAAAAGCGGATATCCTTACACAAAAACATTTTCACTTAAAAGTCAAGTTTACTCAGATTATATTTCTTGTGAATGTAATGAATGATGAATTTTAAGTAATTCTTAAACAAGAATTTATTAATCTTTTGGGTAAAGATATTTTACAGCATCTATAGCCATTTCACTTGCATTGTGACCTAAATTCAAAACCTCTTCAGTCTTTATCCAATTAAACTCTATTTGATTTTGAGTAGCAACTTCTTTAGAAGCACTAAAAAAGTAACGCCCTCTTGCTCTTCTGTTTAAACCTTGTTGATTGTCAACTATTTCATTGTGTCTTAGAGAAGAGGCATTTGGATTAGTGTCCAGATCAGCTAAGTGAACATATAATTTTTTTGAAAAAGCTAAATTGAGAGTGCTAGTGGAAAGATCACTTTTATTTAATCCATACGGGAAATCAACATCTGATTCAGGAACAGTATACCATCCCGCATTTGAACACACTGCAATATTTAATTTACTATCTGGAATAAATAATACAAAGCGATGAAGAAATTGCGATCCTGCAGAATGCCCCCAGCCATTATAACTTTCTTGGGTTCCAGAAATTTCATTTTTAATATATTCAAATAATGGGTCTAATACTGAAAACGTCCATTCCTTATTTGGGTTCAATGTATCTGTGCTTGGATTGTCTCCATCAATAAAAACATTAGCTAGGTTGTACTGATCGCCAGAAGAAAAATCAACAGAATCAAACTCAGGAGCAAAAACCATAAAATTAGAATCATTTGCCATACTTATCCAGTAATCGCGATAATCTTCAGCGTTTCTTGTACCTCCATGAAATGACATTAATATAGGCATCGACTTTATATCAGCATTTGGAATATGATAATAAACATTAATTTTATTATTGCTAATAAACCCTTCAATTCCAAAACGAAAAACACCTGTTGAATTTGAAACTAGTAGAGGATTTAGTTTGTCATTTTGATTAACAACATTGGTTTCTGTGATAATTTTAGTATCATCTTTATCAATAGAAGAACAGTTAACATTTATTAAAAGAAAAGGAAACAAAAAGGAAAGGGTAAAAAAGGAGACTCGATAACTATTCATATTTATAAAGAAAGACGATTAATTTTATTAAAGATCATTTTTATAGTAAGTTTTTAAATATGAAATAATTACTTCTGCAAAATTTTTAGAAAATACTGATCTGTTTTGGTCTGTATTTCTAACTCCATTCATATTTAATTCAATCTGAATCGCATCAACAGATCCACTATTTCTTGAACCATATATAGCAGTGTTATATCCTCCAGAGAAATAAAGTTCTCCTTCTTTAGGGGCAATAACTTCTTTAGAGGGTACTGACGCATAGCCTTTTTGACTCAAAAGACTTCCAATAGAAAATTCGCCTGACAATAAATCAGTTAATTTTAATTCACCTAAATTTTTATTTAAAAGGCTTCTAACAGATGATTCATTTTTAAAACTTGAACTATTAATAGTTGAATTGTCCATCTTTAATTCTGAAGAAGATAATAAATAGCCCAGTTCAATTCTCTGTTCTTCATGAGACTGACCATGAATATCAATTACAAGTCCACTTCCAAATTTATTTTGAATTTCAGTTCTGTAATTATATACTTGTTCGTGAAATAGATTCCAATATGGCTTGGTTGTTGAATCACCACAATTAGATTTATTTAAAGATCTATTTAAATCTAATTTTTTTCTATGCAAATCATTTAAAACAATATAGGGATTGTAACCGTATATTTTTAGTTGAGATTCAATTTTTAATGCTACTTCCTTTGTATAGCTATCTTTAACAATCGTTGCCTCATCACAAGTTCTTGTTTTAATCCAATCGGGATCTAAACTTCCTCCATGAACAGCTATAATCATAAGCGGAATATTTCCTTGACGATTTTCTATAAAATCATCCCAGCTTTGAAGTGAAATAACTTGTTCAGCTTGATTTACTTGCTCAGTATATTCATTTGGTTTTAAACAACCAATTATCACAAAAAAGAATATTAGTTTTTTTATCATATTGGTTTTTATATAGTTAAATATAGCAATAATAAATACCAGAACTTATTTAGGATGTGCCTATGGTTTAAAAGAAAAGCCACTAAAGTTAATTATGGACTGTTCATCACTAATAAACTAATTACAATGAGAGTAAAAACTGATAAAGCAATCGTTAAAGTTATTTGTGAATCATTCATAATTACTTTTAAAAATCTACTAAAGTATATGATATTTGACTTTAGTAGATTTTAGTTAGTTTATGAGTATTTCTATATAAGAGCACAAACAAAAATTATAATAAAATTAATTAGTAACACTAATCACACAAACAAAGACAAGTCTTGACCTACTTCATTAGTAGCTTGTTTCATTCTTGGTAAAGTGTATTGTAAAACAGAACTTACTAAAGATGACATGACTATGGTTTAGTTACAAACTAAAGGGAATAGTAATAATATAAGGAACTCTAACTGATTGTTAAGCTGTAATAATTTTACTCAGTTAACTATTAAGTCTAATTTCTTTTAGCTTTATAAAACCTAAAGCATCCAATGTTTTAATAATCAAAAATGTAATATCAATTTCATGCCATTTTACTCCGAAATTAGCATTACTTGCATGCTTGTGATGATTATTATGATATCCTTCACCCATCATTAAAAAATCAAAAGGAAAAAGGTTTTTACTTGTGTTTTTCATTTTAAAGTTTTCATAGCCATAAATATGGCCAAACCAGTTGATAATCGCACCATGAATTGGAGCCATTAAAAAAGTTACAGGAAACAATAACCATTGCCACCAAGATGTTACAAAAAATGAAAAGTATAATAAGTAAGAGAAAATCCAAAATATACGAGAAAAATTAGAATTTGCAAATAGGTCAAAACTTTTCCACTGCGGAACATTTTTAATGAAACGCTGATCAACTTCAATACGTTGTTCATTAATATCGTGATAAATTGTTTTGGTTTTCCACATCATTGCAAATAAACTAGCATCATAAGATGGAGAATGAGGATCTTTTTCGGTATCTGTGAAAGCGTGATGCATACGGTGCAAAATTCCATAACCATAAGCGCTTAAATAGCTAGGACCTTGAAAAATCCAAGTCAAAACAAATGTGATTCGCTCCATCGTTTTAGACATTGTAAAAACTTGATGAGCTGCATAGCGATGAAGAAAGAAAGATTGAAAGAATAAACCACCATACCAAAGAGCTAAAATAAAAATAACTATTTCCATAATTTTTTTATATAAATATAGTTTCATAAACCAAATCAGGCAATGAACTTAGATCAATAAATTTTATGTACCAAACGTTTTCTTATTCTACTTAAAGCTTGTGCGGTTACACCAATATAAGAACTTATATACTTTAAAGGAACAGATTTTAACAACTCTGGTCTTTCTTCAAATAATTTTAAGTAACGCTGTTCTGCGTTAAGGTTTAATAAATTTTGTTCTCGTTTAGATTTAATTAAAAAAAGATCTTCTGCTGTTAATCTTCCAATAAGATTTCCTATTTGAGTTGATTTATAAACTGATTGCAAATCTTTATAAGAAATACTTAACATAACCGTCTCTGTTAGTGCTTGTAATTGATAATTTGAAGGTGATTGTGTCAAAAAAGAATCATAAGCACTAACAAACTGATTTTTAAAACAAAAGCCAAAAGTTATTTCTTTTTCTGGATTATCCTTAGGAATAAATAAGCGAACAATACCAGATTCTATAAATGATATATGGTTTTCTATTTGATTCACTTTTATAAAAACTGATTTCTTTGTGATTATTCTTCGATAAAGTTTTGAAATAAAAAAATTCCAATCTGAGCTGGGTATGGAAGCGATTTTATCTAAATATAATTTTATTTGATGCATTTTTTTAACAGTGATGATTAATTTAAATAATTATATTTAGAATATAATTAATTAGTAAACACTAATTATACAACAAAGGTAAGTCTTCACTTACTTAATTAGTAGCTTGTTTATAAATCTAATTCAAAAAAACAAGAAAATTCAAATACTGAAAAAAAATCTAAGGAAAATTTTAAGACAAAAATCGTTTTAAATTCAGATGATACAATGAAGTTTGATCAGAATATGTTATTAGTTCAAGCAGGTAAGGAAATCACAATTACACTGAATCACAATGGAAAACTTGACAAATCCATTATGGGACATAATTTTGTTTTATTAAAGGAAGGTGTTGATGTAAGCTCTTTTGCTCAAAAAGCTGTATCAGCAAGAAAAACAGAATACATTCCTGAAGGAGATGATGTTATTGCTTACACAAAATTATTGGGCGGAGGAGAGAGTGATACTATATCATTCATAGCTCCTAAAAAAGGCTTTTATACCTTCATTTGTTCCTTTCCAGGTCACTGGGGATTAATGAAAGGTAAGCTTGTTGTTAAGTAATATTGTTTAAAAAAGAAATCTATTATAAAGACCAGGCTTTTCCTCCAGTGGTCTCCATTAAGTCGACACAACCCTTTTGCTCGCCTGGAACTGGGGCATAAGCCAATACATTCTCTCCAATAAACTCATTGGTCTTAAACGCACTTACTGTAAGACTCCGTAATTCTTTTGCAAAAGCTGCTGCATCTTTTTCTGAATCTAATATCTCATTTCCAGGTTTGAGAAACTTCGCAAGTATTACGTCCCAATCGGAAACGGTGATTTTGTCAACTACTTTTCCTGAAATTTCAGAACTAGCTAATAGAAAAGCTTTCCATCCTGAGGCAAACTTTTCTTGTTTTCCAGCATCCCAAACAGCTGAAATATAACCATCCGCAAATTCAGGAAGTTTTAACTCAATTGCACCAGGTATATCTGTTGTTGGAATAATTAATTCCATAAGTTGTGACACTTTACCAAAATCACCTGCGTTAAAGTAAAAAGGTGCATATGTTTCAATTGATTGGCAACTTTGGAATAAACTAATTACTGAAGGGGTTACCGCAATAGCACCGATCCCTGTTCCAATTCTTTTTAAGACTTTTCTTCTATCCATTTCTAATATGTATTATAAATTCATTTTCTTTAATTCTGCTACAGCGTGATTAGCTGCACGAGCTGTTAAGGCCATGTAAGTAAGTGATGGATTTTGATTAGCCGAAGAAGTCATACAGGCGCCATCAGTTACAAATACATTAGTTACGCTATGAAGTTGATTGTGTTTGTTTAATACAGATGTTTTTGGATTTTTACCCATTCTGGCCGTTCCCATTTCATGTACCCCTTTTCCAATTGGTGCATTGGAATCATAAATATTAACATCTTTAAAACCTGCATCCTCCAACATTTCAGCAGCTTGAAGCTTCCAATCTTCTTTCATGATACGCTCATTTTCTTTGAATTCAGCGTCAAATACAATAGTTGGAAGGCCATATTGATCCAGCTTATCATAATTCAAAAACATTTTATTTTCATGATAGGGGAGTACTTCACCAAATCCACTCATTCCTAAAGACCAATCACCAGGTTCTAAAACAGCTTTTTTAAAGTCTCTTCCATAAGCAAGTTCACTTACAGCTTCCATCCAGTTCGATCGACTTGCACCACCCATGAAACCATAGCCTCTTAGGAAATCTACTTTTTTGGATTCTTTTCCGATGTTTCGGAATCGAGGAATATAGAATCCACTGGGGCTTCTGCCTGAATAATATTTATCTTTAAATCCATCATATCTTCCATTCGCACCACTTCCTAATTGGTGATCCATGATATTATGACCTAATTCACCACTATCATTTCCCATTCCATTAGGAAAACGATTCGATTTTGATTGCATTAAAATAGCAGTCGATGCCATAGATGAGGCACATAAAAAAACTATTTTTGAATTGAATTCTAAATATTCATTTGTCAGAGCATCTACAACACGAACCCCCGTAGCTTTTTGAGTTTTTTCATCATAAAGTACCTCTGCAACAATCGAATCTGGGCGTAAAGTCATATTTCCAGTTGCCTCTGCCGCAGGGAGAGTTGACGAGTTAGAGCTAAAATATGCACCGAAAGGACATCCTCTGTCACAACGATTTCTGAATTGACAAGCAATTCTTCCGGCACCTTCTTTTGAACCTTGGGTAATGTGAGCTACTCTACCAATTGTCATTAAACGATCACTATAGGATTTAGAAATACTTTCTTTTAAATGCGTTTCCAAACAATTTAATTCCATGGGAGGAAGAAAAATACTATCTGGAAGATGAGGTAAATTAAGTGCCTCTCCACTAATACCAATATATTTTTCTACATGATTATACCATGGAGCAATATCTTTATACCTTATTGGCCAATCGACACCATAACCATCTTTTGAATTGGCTTCAAAGTCAAGATCACTCCACCTATATGTATGTCTTCCCCAAATTAGGGAACGTCCACCTACCTGCTTCCCACGAATCCAGTCGAAAGGTTTAACTTCATCGTAATTATGTTCAGAATCTTTGTTGTAAAAATGACGATTAGTTTCATTCACTCCCCAACGACTTTGTTTGTCATAGTCTTTGAGAATTTCTTGAGAGGAGGCCCCACCATGTTTCATATCCCAAGGATCCAAATTCATAGTAGTATAATCTTCAACATGCTTAACCATTCGTCCCCGTTCTAAAACTAAGGTCTTCAGTCCATTTTCACACAATTCTTTAGCAGCCCAACCACCACTAACTCCAGTACCAACAACAATGGCATCGTACTGTTCTATATTTAAATTCAAAGCAGTCATTCTTTATTTAGTTCAATAATTTAAGTTAATATACACTTTTTTTCAATCACTAAAAGTATTTTTTTTCTGCTTTCTCTTTTCCCAAAATTCTAACTATTGGAGTATTAAAAAGAAGTATAAAAAACACTTGTATTAATATTGAACTAACACCGATAATCAACATCCAGTCAATTACATCCGCTTTACCAGGATTAAAATTAATTACGTAATCAAAAAAAATAACTAAACTCCATAATAAGATTGCTACGAAGCCAAACATGTAGATCATTAAATATTTGTCTTTCATTTACTAAAGATAAAAAATCTCAATTCATGTTAAAAAAACACAAAATAACATGGATTAGTAAACAATCGTATTTCAAAAGTCACAAATAGTCACAATTAAATATAGCACCCCATTGATACCCTTGCATTGGGCATGGTTCATGCGTTATTATTGTATAGAGTTTAACCCAAATAAAAAAAACCATACGATGGCTAGAAAAAACCTTGAAACAAATATCAATATTAGATTAAATCTTGACGACATGATTATTCTTAAAGAGCATGCTAAAAAATTGAGAGTTCCAATCTCGACGTATTGCAGAACCAAATTAACTCAAGACATAAGCTTAAAGTAAATGTCTAAGTCTTCAAATAAGGCACGCCTTAACCAATTAAGAGTTTGGTTTAGCAGTGAATTTAAAAAGGGAAAAGGAAAACAGACCGCCAAGAAATGGAGAGCAAAAAACTTAAAATAATATGAGACGGAAAATTATAAAGAAACGCGTTGGAACTTTTACGATACCAGGTTCTAACAAACCCAGAACGGCAGTGGAAAATCAGGTCGTTTTGTAAGTAAAGTTACGACGACATAAAATCTATCCCCTTATGTATCAAAAAATCAATACTATGATAAATATTCTGCTTATTCTTTACAGTTTATTAGTCTTAACAACAAACTGTAAAGTACTCAAACCATTATAATTCGAATTTTAAAAAAAATCCCCATACTGAGCTCTTGCTGTCCTCGAATCAAAAATATATTAGAGAATGTAAAAAATACAACTATTCTGAAGTTATAATTTTCTCATCCAAATATTTCTATAACTAACCGAACCATTTTTATCATGATCTTGAAGCATTAATGTTCGTCTTGTATTTTCTTGTGTACAACAGAACCCTAAATCACGCCCTTTTTTGGGATTTCCAATATATTCTGTAGTTCCTTGAATTTCTATAGAATTCTGAATAAGAACTCCATTGTGAAAAACAATAAAACTCCCAGGCTTAATTTCATCTCCAGCCTGATTAAACTCAGGAACATTAAAAACAATATCATAAACTTGCCATTCTCCTGTTGGTCGCATAGCGTTTACTAAAGGGGCATATTGTTTGTAAATAGAGCCTGCCTGTCCATTCGAATAAGTTCTGTTTTGATAACTATTAAGCACTTGAACCTCATACCTTCGCTGAAAAAAAATTCCGCTGTTTCCTCTTAACTGTCCCTCACCTTTATTATCTATTGGAGATTTCCATTCAATATGAAGTTGAATAGAACCATGTTCTTCTATGGTTTCAATCGATCCAGTGCCTGGTTTTACAGTCATAGTTTTGTCAGGGTTTAAAGTCCATTTGACAGCACCTTGAGTTTGTTCATTTCTCCATTTAGAAAAACCAGATCCATCAAAAAGGACTATAGCATCACTTGGAGGAGCGTTATAAATTCCGGGTTGAACTAATTGAGGTTCGGGTTCCCAAAACTCAGTATCTTCAGGTTTCATTTTGCTTTGAGAAAATACGAAATGAACCATTAAAAAAAATAATAAAAAATATTTCATGATGATTAATTTTAAGGTTTTTTTATTTAACTAATAACGCTGGAAAATGCAAAAAAAACATGAATATCATAAACTCCAACCCTTTCTATATTCTTTATGAAGCAATCTATTTGCTTCTTCATTATTAGTAAATTTAAGATTTTTAGAATCCCACTTTAAGCGCTGGTCTTTTAATCTAATGGCTATCATTCCCAGTAATGCCATTTCAGTTAGTGGTCCTCCATAATCAAAAGAGGAAGAGGCTGGTTTACCATCTTTACACGCTCTGATCCAATCTCCTTCATGACTTGTAGTTACTCTAGGAATAGTTTTTTCAGGCTGCTTATAATCTTTCATTTTTTCTTCAGATATTATTCTTAATCCACTCGCTCCGTGAGAATCATGAAGTATTTTTCCATCATCTCCAACTAACATTGCACCACTTAAAGTAAACTTTTCACCCTCATTAAATTCATCAGGAATTGGAGGTAGTATCCTACCATCAGACCATGTAAGATTTAACTCTGGATGCTTTCCGCGTTTTGGAAATTTCATTCTAACAATAGATGCTGAAGGAAAAGTTTGTGAAGACACCTCTGGAATCCAATGAGTTGATGTAGCTTGAATTTCAGAGGGAGCACCAAGTTCAAGAGCGTAAAAAGATGGATCTAAAATATGACATCCCATATCTCCCATAGATCCAGTTCCAAAGTCCATCCAAGCCCTCCATGATAATGGATGATAGTCAGGGTGATAGTCTCTATATGGAGCTGGCCCTAACCATAAATCCCAATCAAGTCCTTCAGGAATTGGAGGTTTATCTTTAGACATAGCCTTAACAGCAAAGGTATCCCACTCATGGCCGCCAACGGGTCTATCAGTCCATGCAAATACCTCTCTTACTTTACCAATAGCATCATCATCTATCCATTCTTTTAAGCTTCTAATTTCGTCAGAGGAGCGGCCCTGGTTTCCCATTTGAGTTTGAACCTTATACTTTTTAGCAGCCTCAGTAATCATTCGTGCTTCGTAAACAGTATGGGTAAGAGGTTTTTGGCAATAAACATGTTTCCCCATTTTCATAGCAAGCATAGTAATTACTGCATGATTGTGGTCTGGTGTTGCTACAATAACTGCATCAATATCTTTTTGATTTTCAAGCATTATGCGAAAGTCTTTATAGACTTTAGCTTTTGGATATTTTTTATAAGTTGGAGCTGCTTGTTTTTGATCTACGTCACAAAGAGCTACAATATTTTCAGTTTCACACTGTGATAAATTTCCAGCACCCATTCCCCATTTTCGAACTCCAATTCCTGCGATATTTAACTTGTCACTGGGAGATGTATAGCCCTTTCCTCCAAGGACATGTCTTGGAAGTATCATTATAGACGGTAATACAATACTTTTTTTTATAAAATTTCTACGAGAATCTTTATTATTTTTCATGAATTATGCTTTTTATTATGATTACATAGTTATTAAATAAGTTTTCATCTTTATAATTAAAATCTGCTAAACCAGTTATTACTATAAATAATATTTTTAAATTTGATTTATATATGAAATTAATGAAAAATGTCTGCGATAGTTGAATTTAATTAATTTAATTAATCGATTCTTTTGTATATGATTTTATATATGATTTCTACTTTTTTATATTGTTTATGTTTAATAAAGACAGGTCGTTCTGAGTATGCAAACGTTTGCACAAAACCTTAGATAAAACTTACTTGTTTTTTTTATTAAAAATCTATTCGGGGCAAAATTATTAAATCTCATCAATCCTTACGGGCCTATCTTCTTTAATAGATTTTAGGGCAGCAAGACCTATTTTGAGAGATATTAATCCATCTTGACCATTAACCGGAGGTGAAACACCATTGATGAGACAGCTCAAGAAGGCCTGTAATTCTTTTTTATAAGCCTCAGCATAACGCTCTAAGAAAAAATGAAGAGGTAGGGAAGTTTCCACCCCTGAGACTGTGTAGAGCCGATGAGAATCATGAAAATTATTATTTGACTGAACCATTCCCTTAGAACCAAAAACTTCGATTCTTTGGTCATAGCCATATTTTGCTTCTCTACTGTTGTCGATTACGGCCATGCTTTGGTCTTCATAAGTCAGAATCACGACGGCAGTATCGATATCTCCAACTTCACCAATTTTTTCATCAACCAGCACTGCGCCTTTGGCATAAACTTCAGTTACTTCTTTTCCAACAATATATCTTGCCATATCGAAATCGTGAATGGTCATGTCTAAAAACAAACCTCCTGATTTTTTGATATAACTGATAGACGGAGCTTTAGGGTCTCTACTTGTGATTTTAACTAAATGTGGAGTACCTACTTCTCCCTCTTCAACCAAATCATGAATTTTAATGAACTCTTTGTCAAACCTTCTGTTGAAACCCAACATCAATTTCACCCCACTGTCTTTAACAACACTCAGCACTTCGACGACACGACTTAAATTAAGGTCCAGCGGTTTTTCACAGAAAATATGAATTCCAGCTTTGGCAGCAATTTCCACATAGTTTGCATGGCTATCGGTTGGTGTACAGATCACAACGGCATCTAGGGTTTTAGAATTTATCATTGTCTCATAAGAGGTTGTAACCAAATCAATGCCTTGTAGAGCAAGACGTTTTAACAGGCGTGGAGAATCCAATACAGTAAGGTCCGCTACAGCTACTACTTCTACTTCTCCCATCTGAAGTAAATTATCTAGGTGAATCATACCAATTCTTCCCAATCCTACGATTCCAAATTTAATTTTAGTCATATTTCAATAATTATAAACCAAGTGTTTTAATATAATTTCTGTTTTTAATTGCGTGATTTTTTGGATTCCCCATGCCTGTTAAAACGTCTTGCTCTACGACTATCCAATCTTTATAATTTAGCTTCTTCAATAAGGAAACAATGGATTGAAAATCAACGATTCCCTCCCCTAATTCGCAAAAGACACCTCTTTTCAATGCACCAAAATAATCTTCTCCTTCGTCTTTTGCGGCTTGTGCTGACAGAGGATCGTAGTCCTTAAAATGGATATGCCATATTCTTTCCTTGTATTTTTCAATCGCAACCAAGGGATCGCCACCACCAAAAGCATAGTGACCCATATCCAAGCACAATCCCAATAAGTCAGGATCTGTTAGCTCCATCAACTGGTTAATCTCCTCAGGAGTTTCTATAAAACCAGCACAATGATGATGAAAAACAGTTCTGAGTCCATATTGTTCCTTTACTGCTCTTGCAATTTTTTCGGTTCCATGGGCAAAAACTTTCCATTGCTCTTCAGAAAGCATCATGCTTTTTTCTACCCTTCCAGCATTCAATGTTCTTTCAAAATTTGAACCGTTGTCATCGGCCAAAACGATGAAAGACTCCTTGTAATTAGCATCGGACATCAGTTTAGCTGTTTGTAATGCGTTCACAACCCCTATGTCGTACTTGTCTTTATTGGACAAATCCACAGGAACAAAAGCACCTACCAATTCCAATTTTCTTTTTTGTATTTCCTTTCTAAGACTTATTGGTTCTGTGGGCATAAAACCCCAATCGCCCAATTCGGTTCCAACATAACCAGTCGCTTCTATTTCATTTAACACCTCTTGAAACGGTTTTTGCTCTGACTTTTCCGCTAAGTCAAACTCTAATACACCCCAAGAACAAGGTGCATTTGCGATTTTTATCATAATACTAGTTTAAAATTTTCTTGACCATATATTAGGCCATCTTTCTATCACAACTTTCGTTTGGGTAAAAAACTCAATGGCATGATTTCCTTGGCCGTGTAAGTCTCCGAAAAAACTATCCTTCCAGCCACTAAAAGGAAATTGAGCCATAGGAGCAGCTACACCAATATTGATTCCAATATTTCCAGCATCAGCTTCATTCCTGAATTTTCTAGCCATTGCGCCACTTTGAGTAAATAAACAAGCCATGTTGCCATAATTTCCACTATTGACAAACTGGAGGGCTTCCTCAATATTTTTCATTGAAATTAAACTCATGACAGGACCAAAAATCTCTGTTTGGATGAGCTCTTTTCCTAAAGGAACATTTTCTAGGATTGTTGGGTTTAAAAAATTTCCTTTTTCATAGCCAGATACAGCAGTATTACGACCATCCAAAAGTACATTTGCACCTTCATCGACTCCTTTTTGAATTAAGGATTCAACTCTTTTCTTACTTTCAGGCGTAATTACAGGACCCATATTGGTGTCACTATCCCAGCCATATCCTGTCTTTCTTGATTTAACAACTTCATACAGGGCATCTTTGATATTTCTCTTTTGATCGTCAACGGTAATGATCGTTGAAGCAGCAAGACAGCGTTGTCCTGCACATCCATAAACAGAATCTACTATGATTTTAGAGGACATTTCTAAATCACAATCAGGTAACACTATCACTGGGTTTTTTGCTCCCCCTTGCGACTGAACTCTTTTGCCATTGGCGGTTCCTTTAGAATAAATATATCTAGCTACTGGCGTACTTCCTACAAAACTTATTGCTTTTATTGAAGGATGCTCCAAGATGGCATCTACTGTTTCTTTTCCTCCATGAACCAAACTAAGGAGTCCCTTTGGAAGATCCAATTCATCAAAAAACTCAAAGAGTTTCATCATCGTTAAGGGTACCTTCTCAGAAGGTTTAACAATCATGGCATTTCCGGTTGCGATCGCATAAGGTAAAAACCAAAATACGATCATACTTGGAAAATTAAATGGCGTGATGCAGGCAGTAACACCGATGGGCTGTCGAATCATCATTTCGTCAATTCCAAAAGCAATGTCCTCAATCACATCTCCTTTAATCAACATGGGTGTCCCACAGGCAACCTCTATATTTTCGATAGCACGTTGTATTTCTCCGATCGACTCTCCTTTTGTTTTTCCAGATTCATTCGTGATTATTTTGGCCAACTCCTCCAAATTATTTTCCATGATATTTTTCAGCTTGTAAAGCTGTTGTACCCGTTTCATTACAGGAACTTTCTTCCATTCTAGGTAAGCTCCTTGTGCACTAGTTGCGGCGTCTTGAAGATCTTTTTGAGTTGCAACTCCATAGGGGACAGTCGCTATGACCTCCTGCGTTGCGGGGTTGTGTACATCAACTGTTTCGTTTGATGAGCTTTCTGCCCATGCGCCATTGATATAATTTTTTAAACGATTCATTTGTTATTTAAGATTAAATTAAGTATTATTTCCCAACAATATATAGATTAGAACAGTGATCAAACTGAGCCCTATCGCCATCGGTTTTGCATACTTCCATGAGGTAAGATCAACGGCTCCCACATCGGATATTTCATATAGATTTTTTCTCGGGTAGAAGTAGGAGACCAAATACATTATTCCAACATTTAAAACGAACTCGATTCCCCATAAATGGACAAAATGAATGCCATGGCTGGTGTAGCCCCAAGTCAGAAATATATAAAATGAAAGCCCAAAAATCAGTGCGGTTTTTGCGGCAATAGCAGATATTTTTTTCATAAAAAAACCAGCTAGCAATACCGAAGCAATTGGGATGAAAAAAATCCCGTTAAGCTCTTGTAACATTTGGTAAAGGCCATCTGGAGTATTGGCCATTAAGGGGGCTGCTAGAATAGCAAAAACTGCTAAAATTGCAGAGGTTAACTTACCGATAGAAACAAGTTTTTTATCGCTTACATTTTTTTCAATGTGTTTTTTATAAACATCGACACTAAACAAGGTCGCTGCGGAATTTAACACGGAATTAAAAGTACTTAAAACAGCTCCCATAATGACTGCTGCAAAAAAACCGATCAACCAAACGGGCAAAACTTTTTTGACCAATTCTGGATAAACCGAATCTTGTTGGTCGTAAAAGGTATCGCTAAAATAATAATAGCAAATCACTCCAGGTAAGACAATCACCAATGGGATTAAGATTTTAAACAGACCGGTGATCAAAAGTCCCTTTTGAGCTTCCTTTAAATTCTTAGCCCCTAATGCCCTTTGGATAATAGTTTGATTCATACCCCAAAAATAAAGTTGGTTGATAATCAGACCCGTAAACAAAACTTCGAAGGGCAATACAGAGTCACTGGCTCCTATAACATTAAATTTTTCTGGAGCATATTCGTAAACCTTAGTCAATCCATCGAGGATGTTGCTGTCGCCTATGGAATAAAGTGCCAAAACAGGAATTAAAAGTCCTCCCAATAACAATCCAATTCCGTTAATTGTGTCTGAATAAGCAACTGCCTTTAAGCCCCCAAAAACGGCATAAATTGATCCTAGGATTCCTATAAATAATATCGTGACCCACAAGCCCTGAGATTTTTCAACTCCTAATACTTCGGAGACGCCAAAAAGACTTTCAATACCCAGCGCACCCGAATAGAGCACGATTGGTAGGAGGGTGATTATAAATGAGGTGATCAAAACGATGGCGACAAAAGTCCTTAGCGCCCCATCAAATCTTTTTTCAAGAAATTGAGGGATTGTGGTCAATCCCATTTTTAAGTATTTGGGAATAAAAAACAATGCCGCAATGGCCAAAGCCAATGAAGAAGTTACTTCCCAAGCAATAACAATAAACCCATTGACATAGGAGTTGCCATTCATTCCAATCAAATGTTCAGAAGAAATATTGGTCAACAACATCGATCCTGCAATTACAATTCCAGATAAACTTCTTCCTCCCAAAAAATATCCATCAGAAGAATTTAGATTAGTTTTCTTTAGACTGTACCAGGTGAAAAAAGCAACACCTCCTGTGAAGAGTGTAAATGAAACGAGTGTAATAATAAGATCTGAATTCATAATTAAAAATTATAGATAATACTTTTGTGACTTTTTGTTTTCTATATATTTTTTATAGGATTCTGAAACATTTTCTTTCTCAGAGACTTCGGCAATAGGAACATCCCACCAAGTAAATCCGGGAACTCCTTTTTCCCGATCCACATCGATATAAATCAATGTTGTACGGTCAATTGATTTTGCAGTAATAAGTGCTTTGTTAAACTCCGAAATGTTTTTTGTTTTAATAACATGCGCTCCCATACTTTGCGCATTTAAAACAAAATCAGTAGGTAAGTAATCACCGTCAAGTTGATCAGTTGATTCGTTTCTGTATTTGTAATGCGTTCCAAAACCATCGCTTCCCACCGAATTTGATAGACTTCCAATACTTGAATAACCATTATTATTTAATAAAACAATAGTGATCTTTTGTTTTTCCTGAATTGAAGTCACAATTTCTTGCGCCATCATCAGGTAACTTCCATCACCAATCATTACATAGATTTCGCTCTTTGGAAGTGCCATTTTAGCTCCCAAACCTCCAGCAATTTCATACCCCATACAAGAGTAGCCATACTCAAGATGAAATCCTTTTGGGCTTTGTGTTCGCCATAATTTATGTAAATCCCCAGGCAAACTCCCTGCGGCACAAACCACTACATCTTCGGGCTTTGAAAACGAATTAACCGCACCGATGACTTCCCCTTGGAATGCAGGAGTTTCATTTTTCTCAGTATAAATTTCAGATACAAATTGATCCCAACTCTTATTAAATAGAATGATTTTATCCGAATAATTTTTATCAACTTTAAAGGAAGACAAACGGTCATCTATCAACTCTAAAATAGATTTCGCATCTCCCACCAATGGAAGTGCACTGTGCTTAAAGGAATCAAATTCTGTGACATTAATATTAATAAATTTCACATTTGGATTTTGAAAAGCAGATTTTGAAATGGTGGTAAAATCCGAATATCTTGTTCCAATACCAATCACTAAATCCGCATCATTTGCAATTTCAATGGCTCCAGGAGTACCCGTGACTCCAGCAGCACCTAGGTTTTGAGGCTCATCATAATTTAAAGATCCTTTGCCAGCAAATGTTTCTACGACAGGAATTCCGGTTCTATTGACAAACGATTTTAGCGTTTTTGTTGCCCCGCTGTAGATCGTGCCTCCACCCGAAATAATTAATGGTTTTTTACTTTCATTGATCATCGCAATTGCTTTGGAAAGTATATTTTGATCGGGCATGTTTCTGCTTATTATCCAGACACGTTTTTTGAACAATTCAATAGGAAAATCAAAAGACTCCGCCTGAACGTCTTGAGGAATACACAGGGTAACCGCACCTGTTTCAGCAGGGGAGGTTAATACCCGCATTACTTCAGGCAAGGCAGTAATAAGTTGCTCTGGACGATTTATTCTATCCCAATATTTTGAAACGGGTTTAAAACAATCATTGACAGAGATGTCTTGGGTGAAATTAGATTCCAACTGTTGCAGAACGGGAGCTACTTGTCTTGTAGCAAAAATATCTCCAGGAATTAAAAGTACTGGAATTCTATTGATAGTGGCCGCTGCTGCTCCCGTTATCATGTTTGTAGCCCCAGGGCCGATCGAGGTCGTGCAAACAAAAGTTTGTAATCGGTTTTTGACTTTGGCATAAGCGGCGGCGGAGTGCACCATCGCTTGCTCGTTTCTGGCGACGTAAAATGGAAAATCAGTATTTTGATGAAGGGCTTGACCAATACCGGCAACATTACCGTGACCTAAAATTCCAAAGCATCCTGCAAAAAATTTTTGCTGATGACCATCGCGCTCAATATATTGATTTTTTAAAAACTCAATTGTTGCTTGTCCGACCGTTAATTTTTTTGTTTTCATTTTTAATAAAATTAAAACCCACCATTTTTATTTATAAAATCAAGGGATTGTTCTAGGGTGGGCATGAAATTTGCACATCCTTTTTGTGTCACTACGTGGGCTCCACTGGCGTTACCCATTCTGCAAGATTTGTATAGATTCCAGTCATTGATTATACCATAGAGAAAGCCACTCGCAAAAGCATCTCCTGCACCTAAAACGTTGAGAATTTCAACAGGAAACCCAGGGACTGAAGTCATTTTTCCATCACGACTGTGAATACTCGCGCCTTTTTCACCTCTTTTTACGATTAGCTTTTCTACACCAGTGGCTAATATTTTTTTGATGGCCAAGTCAATATCCCCCTTAATTTCAGGGGCTGATATTTGTTGGTCCTTTATTTCAACCTGGGAGACATTTTCCATCGTAGCAGCTAGGATTTCTTCTTCTGTCCCAATTGCGATTTTAACCCGAGGTAAAATAGCCCTCATGGTAACCCCAAAAGCTCGATAGTCGTGCCATTGATCTGCTCTAAAATCTAAATCTAAAACCACTTTCACATTGTTTTTTAACGCCACTTCAGTTGCATAAAAAGTTGCGCTTCGGGTGGGTTCAATGTTCATAGCAGTACCATTAATTAATAGCACTTTATAGTCTGAGATATTGGCGCGATCTACATCGTCAATATCTACCTGACTGTCAGAAGCGTTGTCTCTGTAATAAACGAGTGGAAATTTATCAGGTGGTTCGATTCCAAGAATAACAGCGCTTGTTCTTGTTCCCTTTTTAGTGGGGACGTTGGTAATATTTACTCCCTCTTCGGTTAAAAAATTAATTAAAAACTCTCCAACCTTGTCGTCTCCAACTGCGGATAATAAACTGGCGTCAAGTCCCAACCTAGTACAGCCAACTGCGATATTTAGAGGGGAACCTCCTACAAAGGCATCGAATCCTTTAATCAGACTAAATGGTGCCCCAATATTTTGGGAATAAAGATCAATTGAAGACCTTCCAAAAGTAATTATATCGTGTTTATTCGCGTTCATTTATTAGTCTTTATTATTCATTTCTGCGGTTACTAGCGGTAACCTATTGTCTTTTGCACTCCAAGAATTATAAATCCATTCATGATCAGGATCAGTCGTATTTGCCAAACATTGGTCAGTTCCAGCTAAAAAATTCAAGTAGTAACAATGAAAACCATGTTCTGCCACCACAGGATGAAATCCTTTTGGAATCATCACCACTTCATTGTGATGAGGTCTCACGATTTCATCAAGGGATTTGTCTTTTGTATAAACTTGCTGAATTGCATAGGCCTCAGGTTTTTGGAACTTGTAAAAATAAGTTTCCTCCTGTATGGGTTCTAAAACATTTCCTTTTTCATCTAAAATTCTCTCATCGTGTTTATGGGCTGGAAAAGAACTCCAGTTACCGGAAGGGGTATAAACCTCTCTACAAACAATTTTGCTGCAACCAAAACCGGGAGGGATAAGATCATTGAATTGTCTTGTGGCATTGTCTCCTCCAAAAATCACAACGGGAGTCTCCTCCGGGGTAACAAATTTTGGGGGAAAAGATTCTTCGGATTTACACCAGCCATAGGCGATGTCAAGTTTTTCGCTTGTTGCCGTCAGCTTAAACGAAGTGTTGATGGGAAGATAAAGGGTATGTGCAACGCCGCTAAAGACGTCTTTCCTACCATTGACTGTTTCCCAGCTCCCTTTATCACTTGTAACCTTAAAGTTTCCACTTAATAAAACAATCACCATTTCATTGTCTAGGGTGTTGTGTTCCCAGACTTCGTACTGATTGAGAATCCTCGCCTCAAAACTTAAATAATTCCAATTTGCACTTTCAGGCGTCACGCTTTGGTAGACATTAGAACCTTTTTTAGGTTCGACGAGTAGTTGATTTTTAGTGTTCATTTTTTTTATTGATTGAATTCAATTGCTTTTCCAGTTGCCCCTAACAAATCAAATTTTTGTTCCATAAACGTTACATATTCTTCGATGTAGATTTTACCGGGGTTTATGGGATCAAAAAGTTCGGGCGAATCTCTAAAGAACTCTCTGTGAACGCGAGTCCAAAGTAAACGCGCATCTGTTGCAATATTAATTTTACAAATACCATATTTTATCGCTTCAACAATCTCCTCCTGCGAAACACCGGCAGCATTTTGATTGAGTTGACCGCCAGTCGCATTAATTCTTTTTATCTCCGCATCATTAACCGACGAACCTCCATGAAGTACAATGGGAAAATTAGGGATGCGTTCTTGTATTTCTTTAAGGATGTCAAATTGAATTCCTTGTCCCCCTGAAAACTTATAGGCTCCATGACTGGTCCCAACCGCTACTGCAATACTATCGCATTTGGTTCGAGCGACAAACTCGGATACTTCAGAGGGCTTTGTATATTTAGAATCTTTTTCATCAATGGAAATATCATCTTCAACTCCGCTTAATACCCCTAATTCGGCTTCAACGAAAATACCGTTTTTGTGCGCTGCTTGAACTACTTCAGAGGTTCTCTTTATATTATTTTCAAAATCATCATGTGATGCGTCAATCATTACAGACTGGTATTCATTTGATTTTATAGCATCAAATGCATGGGCTTCATCGCCGTGGTCTAAGTGAACACAATAAACGGCTTTAGGATAAGTTTTCGCTGCGGCATTGATCATCGCCATCATCATTAAGGGACTTGCATAATTCCTGGCAACTGGAGTAAGTTGAACCAGAAAAGGTGAGTTGGCATGCGCTCCTGCCTTAAATAGACCCAAAACTTGCTCCATAGTAAAAACATTTACTGCCGGAATTGCATACCTACCGTAGCATTTGTCGAATAAAACTTTAGAATTAACGATCATACATTATTATAATATCTGTTTTAAAAATATCAATTTGAAAATAATAATTAATTGATTATAAAAAAGCTAATAAAAACTTAATTTTATGCAAACCTTTGCACAAAATATTTGATAAAACTTAATAATTTGTTTGCTATACACTCTCTCATTAAAGAAATTTTGAAGACTCACGAATTATCAATTCGGTTTTAAAAACCTCATGGCGAAATTCAATTTTTGTATTGACACCCTTCAAGTGATGTAATAAAATTCTAGCCGATAGCATTCCAATACTGAATATTGGTTGAAGTACTGTAGAGAGAGAAGGGGTCATAAATGACGAATGGGGATCGTCGTTAAAACCAACAATAGAAAGCTCTTCTGGAATTTTTATGCTCATTTTTTTGGCAACATTTATCGCTGCGATGGCAATGTTGTCATTAACCGCAAAAATTGCATCAGGGGAATTTTTAAGTTTTAAAAGAACTTCAGAAGCCTTAATGCCGCTATTGAAAGTAAACTCAGATACATGATGAATGTATTCTTTTATAATGGGAATCTTATTCTTTTTTAAAGCATCTAAATATCCATTTAGACGTTGCTTGGTGGTGCTTGAGTTTTGGGGACCTGCTAAATGAGCGATTTTTTTACAACCACTTTGGATTAAAGATTCTACTGCTTCAAATGAACCGCTATAACAATCAACTAGGACTTTATCTGCTTTTAATCCGGAGCAATCTCTATCAAAAACAACGACAGGGATTCCTTTATTTTGCATTTTTTTTAAATGATCAAAATTATTCGTTTCGGAAGAGGTGCATATTAAAACTCCGTCAACATGAAGCTTTTCTAGTTTTTGAATAAGCAAAACTTCCTCTTCAAAGGATTCGTTAGAAATACATACCATTAGGTTGAAAGTAGTATTTGATAGCATGTCTTGAATGGAAGTTATAATAGCAGAATAAAAATGACTCGTAATATGCGGTACAATCACTCCAATCAAATTTGATTTTCTATGAAGTAGATTGATGGCCATAATATTTGGTTCATAATTAAGCTTTTCAGCCAATGCTATCACATCGTTTTTTGTTTTTTCACTAATTGACGCGTGATTATTAAGCGCCCTCGAGACAGTAGAAGGGGCAACCTTCAGTTTTTTTGCAATATCCGTAATAGTAATTCTTCCCATTTAAATTTTTTTACAATATGGTTTTATTAATATTTTAAATTTAGGTAAATAAAAATAAATATTTGGTTGATAGTCTGCCACAGAAACATTTCCAAGTCCATACTTAACTTCTTTATAGGTCATGTCTGTATTAGTGCCAATAAGCATATGTACATGCAGGTTATTATAATCTCCCTTGTCTCTCTCTGAACATAGAATGCCTGTTCCACCTTATTAGATGCCTTGAGGAGTTTAGTGATCCAGTTCCTCACTGTCATTGTGTGGATCTTATATGGAGTTCTACAGGTGATGAAGTAGTTCCATTGAAGTTGTTGAAGTAAGCTTGCGTAATCTTTAGCTAAGTTCATTTTGGTTAAGATTAGAGCATAGCAGGGATTAAGGCTATCTATCCCTGGTTAGTAAATACATCATGTAAATTGAATTAGATTTTTATTTGAATACTTAAAGATACTCAAAAATTAAACCGCTAAATTTGGGATATTAGATTGATGATTGCAAAAACAGAGAAAAGGCAACTCTTCAGGCATCTAAAATAAATAAGTTCAAAAAACACTGGGCTTTCAGGACTCTAATGCGGAGAAGAAGAGAACGCAAAGCATGAAATATCACTATCTTCCTAACCTCATTAAAAACAAGAGTAAACCAAGGAAATGAAATAGGAGACTACATTACTCAAAATTTAAAGACACAAGTCGAACCTAACCAAATTACTTCATCTAAATAATTAATTTTTTTAAAATGTACAGACTTAACACTTTATTCTTGGTTAGGGTTAATTATTAATTTGCTTTAATGCATCTACAACTGTTTCTGAGGGTCTCAAACAAACTTTATTTTCGCAAACATATATAAGAGTTTCTTTTTTAAAAAAACGGTCTTTTAGCAAAGGTAATTCTCTCGGTTTATTGCTAATTTGAAAAAGTACATTGGGGAGATAATTTTGCTGAATTTCTTGATTGACATTTTGTGCCTCTGGACCAACAATAACAACTTCTTTATATGAAAAAGCTTCTTTAGTGATTAATTGTGCCCACTGGCTGTAATCACTTCCTCTCCCTTCATTGAAATATGAAGTCATTACATCCAGCATTTTTTTTGCTTTAGCACTGTACTCCTTTTTCTCCAAAAGATGTCCAAGTGTCCAAAGATTTTCTGCCATAATTGCATTAGCCGATGGAATAACGTTGTCATTAACAGAGATTATTTCTGAAAACATTACAGGGTTTTTAGTATAGGTAAAAAATGGGTTTTTAGTTGTTTCAAAGTTTTTTATTGCATTTTCAGTTAATTCATCAGCTTGTTCCAAATAATCTACGTTTCCTGTATTCTGATAGAGGCCTAATGCAGCTCTAATCATAAAGGAGTAATCTTCCAAATTAGCTTCCATTTTTGCTTTATTGGCTTGAAAAGTGTGCATCAGCTCTGCTCCAGAAATTAAATTTTCTCGAAGGAAGGTAAACGTTCTATGTGCTTGGTTAAGAAATTGTTTATCCCCAAAGGCCTCGAAAGAATTTAATAATCCCGATACCATTTGTGCATTCCAGGAAGTAATAATTTTTTTATCTGTTAAAGGAAATTCTCTCTTTTCTTTTAATTCCTCAAATTGACTCTCCCACTTTTGTTGTTTCTCAACTAGTTGATCATTGGTAATGGAATATTTTTTCAGAAAAATATTAAAGTCATTTGTTTTCCTCAGATGATAAAAAGAATTTTCAATAGGTTTGTCCAATTCGATTTGATAATAGTCCAAAATCATAGATAAGTCTTGACCAGCAGCTTTTTTAATTTCATCAACATTAAACATATAGTAGCGTCCTTCTCCTTGTTCATTGTCAGCATCAATAGCAGAAAAATAACCCCCTTCGATATTTTCCATTCTCTTTTGAAGAAAATCAAATGTTTTATAGACAGTTGATTTAAATAGTGGTGATTTAAATTCTTTATAAGCATTTGCGTAAAGAGATAAAAGCTGCGCATTATCATAAAGCATTTTTTCAAAATGGGGAATTTTCCATTCTGGATCTACAGTGTAGCGGTAAAAACCACCTTCCAAATGATCAACTATACCACTATTGGCTATATTTTCTAGGGTGTTCTTAAAATAAGCTTTGATTTTAGGGTCTTCATTCAGATGTTGATACTGTTGAATGTAATTAAATTTCGTGGGTGTAATAAATTTTTGATTTTGCTTTTCGCCTCCATTAATCATATCCCATTGGCTAGTCCAAATCTTCATTTCATTTTGTAGTAATTGAGGCTTAAAATCTGCTTCTTCTTCGGTATATTCAAAACGGTTGACCTCTTGGATTCCTTTTTCTACTTTTTCAGCAATTCCATAGAGTTGTTTTTTGTCATTATCATAAACTTTTTGAATTTTACCCAATACCTCAAGCCATTGCTCCTTGGTGTGGTAAGTACCTCCATAAACTGGCCTTCCGTCGGGCAGGCATACTACATTTAAAGGCCATCCCCCCCTACCTGTCATCATTTGAGTGGCTGTCATGTATATATTATCAATCTCAGGGTTTTCCTCTCGATCAACCTTAATACTTATAAATTTTTCATTCATAAATGAAGCTACACCAGAATCTTCAAAAGTTTCTTTTTCCATTACATGACACCAATGACAACTTGAATAACCTATACTTACCACAAGTAATTTATTATCAGTATTATTAGTGTTGTAGAGTTTTTTATCCCAACGCTGCCAGTTGATCGGATTTTTAGCATGTTGAAGCAAGTAAGCACTTGACTCAAGACTTAAATTATTTTGATTTATTTGTGAATATGAGTAAGAAGTAAAAAAACCATTGAGCATCAGAAAAAAATATAATTGATAAGAGAGTATTTGTCTCATAAATAGACTCGATAAATTTATAAAATACTAAAGTATAAATAAGATTATAAAAAATCTAGCTCTAAGGTGTAAAAGAAGCAATTCATCAAATGAAAAGTTGGGATAACTAAGTAATTACACCAGAACCTATAAGTTCTTGTTTTTGATACCAGGCAACAAATTGTCCTGAAGTTATTGCAGATTGAGGATTTTCAAAGGAAACGTAAAGAGCATCCTTTGTCTGAAAAAGAGTTGCTTGTTGCAACGCTTGTCTGTATCGAATTCGAGCATGTACTGATAAAGTTTCTCCAGACTTTAACTTTAAGTCATCTCGAACCCAGTGGATATCCTCTTGAGCTACCTTTAATGCATAGCGAAATAACCCCGGGTGTGCTTTCCCTTGCCCTACATAAATGGTATTATCATCCACATTAGTATCAATAATGAACAAAGGCTCTACATTTCCCCCTACACCAAGTCCTTTACGCTGCCCGATGGTATAAAAATGAGCTCCATTATGTTTGCCAACTTCGACTCCGTCTGTGGGCTGGTAGCGTAACTTTTTGGAACGATTTACTAAATCATCTTGATGTATTTCAGATTTAGAGTAAACAGAAAGATTATTTGGAATTTCAATGATTGTTCCCGCTTTGGGTTTTAACTGTTGTTGTAAAAAATCAGGAAGTCTAACTTTTCCAATAAAACAGAGGCCTTGAGAATCTTTTTTCTCTGCAGTTACTAAATCCTGTTTTAAGGCAATCTTTCTTACCTGCTCTTTCTGTAAATGGCCTATGGGAAATAAGACCTTTGATAATTGTTTTTGAGTTAATTGGCATAAAAAATAAGACTGATCTTTATTAGTGTCAGCACCAGCTAAAAGACGATAAAACTTTTCGTCTGAAGAAGAAACAAGTTCTTCTTTTTGACAGTAATGCCCTGTAGCAACAAAATTTGCCCCTAGCGATAAAGCAATCTCTAAAAAAACATCAAACTTTATTTCTCGATTACATAAAATATCTGGGTTTGGCGTTCGACCTTTAGCGTATTCATCAAACATATAATCAACAATACGTTCTTTATATTCTTTGCTTAAATCTACGGTTTGAAAAGGAATTCCTAATTTTTCTGCCACAAGCATGGCGTCATTACTATCCTCTAGCCATGGACATTCATTAGAAAGAGTTACAGACTCATCATGCCAGTTTTTCATAAAAAGTCCAATGACCTCATACCCCTCTTCTTTAAGAAGATTGGCAGCAACACTAGAGTCTACACCCCCAGAAAGACCAACGATTACCCGTCCTTTTTTCATAACACAAAGATACGCAGTAAATTAGTATTATTTACGCCCTGCTTTTTTTTGCTTTTCAGCTTGCTCCATTGCTTTTTGAAGTCTTGAAGAAAAACCACCTGCTTTTTTAGGCTTCTTTTTGTTTTCTTCAATTTTAGAAAGAATTTTTTGATCATTAACGATATAGTTTTTGATCACCAACATCAAGATAATAGTCAAAAGATTTGAAACGAAATAATACAAACTTAAACCACTGGCATAGTTATTGAAAAAAAACAACATCATTAGAGGCATTAAATACATGATTATTTTCATGTTGGGCATGCCAGGCTGCTGTGGCATTGCTTGTTGACCTGTGGTCATTTGGGTATAAAAGAAAATAGCTATGGAGGCCAGAATAGGAAACAAACTAATGTGATCTCCATAAAAAGGAATACTAAAACCTAAATCATATACAGAATCATAAGATGACAAGTCATCTGCCCATAAGAAACTCTTATCACGAAGCACAAAAGCTACAGGAAAGAAAGAAAATAGTGCATAAAAAATAGGTAATTGCAATAGAGCAGGAACACATCCTGACATTGGGTTTGCACCCGCCCTAGAGTATAAGCTCATGGTTTCTTGTTGACGTTTTACAGCGTCATCTTTATATTTATTATTAATTATCTCAATATCAGGTCGTAATACCTTCATTTTAATTTGAGAAACATACGACTTATAGGTAACGGGTGACATGGCTAAACGAACAATAACTGTCATAACAATAATTGCGATTCCAAATGATAAAAAAGAGGATAAAAACCCAAATAAAGGCAAGAAAATCACACGATTAATCCAACCAAAAATACCCCATCCCATTGGAATAGATGTTTCTAAGTCACCGTCTAAAGCTTTGAGAGAGTCATAGTCTGTAGGGCCGTTATAAAAGGTTAATTGGGTATTCAAATTTCCATCCGTTAATCCCAGGGAATATGATGTTTTAAATGTTTTTGTGAATTTTTCTTCCAAATTTTCTTCACTTGCTAAATCAATAGAAGTTAATTCTGCAGAAGCTATCGGAGTGGATGGAATTAAAATAGAGCTGAAGAAATGTTGTCTATATGAAATCCATCGAATTCCATCACGTGACTCTTTATCTTCACCATTTAAAGATAAATAATCAACGCGATCTTCTTCATAACCAAAAGTAAATTCTGTATAACGATTCTCATAGTCAATACTTCTTGAATTTCTAAAAGCATCTGTTTTCCATGAAAAATCAGGAGGAGTACTGGAATTTAATAATGTTTGCATTCCATCGGTTTTGAGATTTACTGTATAGAGATATCCCTGTTTAGGAAAAACATATTCAAACACAATACTTTGTCTAGTACTGATACTAGCAGTCATTAAAAGCTTATATGAGTCAGCCTGATCGGTCAAAGTAGGTGTGAAAAATATATCTCGTGTATTTAATACACGCCCATCCAAAGTCGATAATTTAACATTAAAGTCGGTATTGGACTCTGAAATTAATCGTAGTGAATTGTCTGCAAAATTTTCAAACTTATCTAATTGTAAAACTACAATTTGAGCACCTTTGGACTGAACTTCATAGCTAATATTTTCTGTAGAAATAGAAACATTTTCAACAGAATTTGACTTAAATAAAGTTCCAAGGTCTCCAAAGCTTTCTACTTTTTGTTGTTGAATAAAGGCTGCTGAAGTTTCACTTTCTTCTGGACTAGAAGGAGAAGTAATGTCTTGTTCAGTAATCGTCTTTGATTCTGATTTCTGTTCTTCTGTAGGTCCATTCCTGTACAACATCCAGGTAAGGATTAATGCAATAAGGATAAATCCTATAAACTGTAAGGGGTCAAACTTCTTTTCTTCCATAGTTTTTTTTCAAAAGTTAAGCCTATGATTTATTTGTTAAACTGGCTTGTATAAATGATACGAATAGAGGATGTGGAGTAGATACTGTACTTTTATATTCAGGGTGAAATTGAACTCCTAAAAACCAAGGATGTTTTTTGTATTCAATAATTTCTACTAATCCAGTTTCAGGATTGGTTCCAGTGACAACAAAATCCTGATCAAAGATTCTTTCCTTAAAAGCATCATTAAATTCATATCTATGACGATGTCGTTCTGAAATCGTTTTAGAGCCATAGGCCTTATGTGCTAATGAATTTTCTAAAAGAGAACAATCCCATGCTCCCAGTCGCATTGTTCCTCCTTTATTGACAACACTTTTTTGAGATTCCATTAAATCAATAACGGGCGTTTTGCAGTTTTCGTCCATCTCAATTGAATTAGCCGATGATAGGCCTGCTGTATTTCTTGAATATTCAATAACAGCCATTTGCATTCCTAAACATATTCCAAAAAATGGAATTTGATGTTTACGGGCATAAGCTATTGCTGTAATTTTTCCTTCGATACCTCGCTCTCCAAAACCAGGAGCTACTATCACTCCATCAAGAGTATTCAATTTTGTTGCTACATTTTTATCATTGAGTTTTTCAGAATGAATGCTGATGACCTGAATTTCTGTTTCATTAATGGCCCCAGCATGAATTAAGGATTCTAAGATAGATTTATATGAATCTTGTAATTCAACATACTTTCCAACTAAACCAATTTTTAAACTGTGTTTTGGGTTTTTAAATTTGTATAAAAACTCATTCCAACGTGTTAAATCTAAAGTTTTCTTAGGCTGTAATTGAAGTTTATTTAAAACAACTTTATCTAGACCCTCCTCTAACATCTTTAAAGGAACATCATATATAGTATCTACGTCAATTGACTGAATAATTGCTTCCCGCTTAACATTACAAAACAAAGCTAATTTTTGACGCAACTCTTCAGAAAGTTCATGCTCTGTCCTACAGACAATAATATCTGCAGAAATTCCACTTTCCATTAATGTTTTAACGGAGTGCTGGGTGGGTTTTGTTTTTAATTCTCCTGCTGCTGCTAAAAAAGGAATGAGGGTTAGATGGATTACAATGGCATTTTCACGACCTAAATCCCAAATCATTTGACGAACTGACTCTATATAGGGCAGTGATTCAATGTCCCCAACAGTTCCACCAATTTCTGTAATCACAATATCAAACTTATTGCTTTCTCCTAAAAGACTCATGCGTTCTTTTATCTCGTTGGTGATGTGTGGAATTACCTGTACGGTTTTTCCTAAAAACTCACCACGACGTTCTTTTTCAATTACACTTTGGTAAACCCTTCCTGTGGTTACATTATTGGCTTGAGAAGTATTTACATTAAGAAAACGTTCATAATGACCTAAATCAAGGTCAGTTTCTGCCCCGTCATCAGTGACAAAACATTCGCCATGTTCATATGGGTTTAACGTTCCAGGATCCACATTAATGTAGGGATCAAATTTTTGAATGGTAACACTAAAGTCCTGAGACTGAAGTAGCTTAGCTAAAGAAGCTGCTACTATACCTTTCCCTAAAGATGATGTAACCCCTCCGGTTACAAAAATATACTTGGTGTTGGACATCCGGTTGTTTTTGACAGTTAACCTACCGGGCTCAAATTTACAAAATCAATAGTAACTTCTTGCCAGTATTATCTATTCTTTTATCTCTAATATTTCATAGCCCTTATGCTGCAAAATAAAAAATGCCTCATTAGAAAAGGACTCATTAATGTTTTTATGATACAAAAAACGATTAGAAGAATATCCTGTTTCTCCTAATTCTAGTGATTTTTTGAGGTCTTTCGCAACTGCTGTTCGTAAAATAGCATCAAGTGTTACATCATACCCGCGAAGTGCTTCTTTTGTTGGAGGTTTTCCATAATAATTGATGTAATTCTCAATGAAAGCTCGGGATGAATCCTCATCCAATGGCTTAAAGCCTACTGGATAAGTAAATTTCACCCCCCCCAACATACTGAGTGATAAATTTTCATTGTCATAAGCATTTCCCCTGAAAGTAGTAAAGACTTGAACTTCTCTATCTTTTGAGTTCTGCGCATTAAATTGAGAGATAGCACTGGCAATGAGCGGAAAAGATTTAGACTCAAAAAGTACTTTATTAGGCAAAGAATCAACCAACAAAGAGTCTACTAACTCCGGTAGAATATAATCTTGTAATTCTGGACGAATTGTAATAGCCCAGGGAAACTTTAACTTAAGCTCTTTTTCTATATCTCGATGTGAGGAATCAGCCACAATAACTACATTTTGAGTAGTATCAATAACGGATACTAAATGTCTATACATTTTAGATCTAAAATGAGCTTCTTCGGTAACCGATTGAAAAACATTTTTCCTTAAAACAACTGGAACAGAAGAAAGAGGCGCAATTTTAATTAGTTGGCTCAAAGAAGGCGCATTCGAAATAATATTAAAATTTTTAGGTATTAGAGGTCCCACTATAAAATCTAAATCTTTAAGCACATCAGAACGAATAATTTCTTGAAGAATTGTAGGATTATTTTCAGTATCTAAGGTGGTAAGCTCAACATCAATTCCCTTAATAGCTGCTTTTTTTATCGCAAATTGAACCCCTGTATAAAAATCAAGTGAAATGGTATGAAGGTTTCTTCCTTCCAGAATTTTTTCTGTGTCTACAATAGAATCAAAGACAATTTCACTAGCTCTAAAGGGTAACAAGACACCCAATTTTATTTTAGATTTCTGAAGTGTGGAGTCTAATAAATTAACTCTTTCTACCAACAGATCGTTTTCAACTTTTAAGACACCACTTTGCATTCCTGGAATTTTTAGAATCATCCCTGGTTGAAGACCAGTAGTTTCTATATTAGGGTTCAAAGAATCCAAAACACGCTTGTTCACTCCTAACTTTTTTTCAATACGATAAAACCCTTCTTTAGGAAGCACTTTATAATAATTGAAAAGTGAATCTTTTTCTGGAATAATTTTAGCAGCAACAGCAGTCGGCATAATTAATCGTTGTCCTATTTTTAGTCCTTCTTTTATTTGAGGGTTTAAAGAATCTAAAATTCTAATAGTAGTATTGTATTTGTATGCTAAACGCCACTTTGTTTCTTTAGGAGCTACCAAATGAATAAAACTATCGTTTTCGACTTCCTTTATTCCAAGTGTCTGTTCATTAATTAATAATTCCTTTTTATAGACTGGAATGCGCAGTGTCATCTTTCTTTTAATCCCAACTCGATCCACTAGTGGGTTATACTGTAACAATTGAGTTTTAGAAATACCATACCTCTCTATTATAGATG
Organism: Flavobacteria bacterium MS024-2A; assembly: GCA_905182305.1. Lineage (GTDB taxonomy): Bacteria > Bacteroidota > Bacteroidia > Flavobacteriales > Flavobacteriaceae > MS024-2A. The sequence goes on along the minus strand of CAJJBB010000005.1, from coordinate 236,142 downwards.
ATAAGGTTTCCTTTTTACCTACTCTATGATTACGGAATTTCTCTGGGGTTTGTGCTGAAAGATTCAAGCTTCCCAAAAAAAGAAGTAATGTGAAAAGTATTTTAATTTGTTTCATTCCTTAATTATTAGCAAAAACTATTCCCATTCAATTGTTGCAGGTGGCTTAGAACTAATATCATATACCACTCGATTAACACCTTTTACATTGTTTATTATATCATTAGATGTTTTCTGTAAAAATTCATAGGGTAAATTAACCCAATCTGCAGTCATACCATCTGTAGACTGGACTGCTCTCAAAGCCACACAACTCTCATATGTTCGTTCATCTCCCATTACTCCTACACTATTGACAGGAAGAAAAATAGCTCCTGCTTGCCAAACTTCATCATATAAATTCCAAGTCTTTAAACCTTGAATAAAAATAGCGTCCACTTCTTGAAGCATTCTTACTTTTTCTTTTGTAATCTCTCCTAAAATACGAATGGCTAAACCAGGTCCAGGAAACGGGTGTCTTCCCAAAAGTTCTGAATCCATTCCCATGCTTTTCCCTACTCTTCGAACTTCATCCTTAAACAGCATTCGCAAGGGCTCTACTAATTCTAATTTCATATAATCTGGCAGACCACCAACATTATGATGTGATTTTATTGTGGCTGAAGGTCCATTTACAGAAATAGATTCTATAACATCTGGATATATGGTGCCTTGAGCTAACCACTTTACACCCTCTACTTTATTAGCTTCAGAATCAAAAACATCAATAAATGTTTTGCCAATAATTTTGCGTTTAGTTTCAGGGTCTGAAACACCATCCAAGGCATTTAGAAACATTTCAGATGCATCAACTCCTTTAACATTAAGTCCCATTCCTGAATACTGATCCAACACTTGGTCAAATTCATCTTTTCGAAGTAACCCATTATTCACAAAAATACAATTGAGTTTGTTTCCAATAGCTTTGTGCAATAAGATTGCAGCGACAGAAGAGTCAACTCCTCCCGAAAGACCTAGAATTACCTTACCATCACCCACTCTTTTTTTAATTTCTTGAACGGTCATATCCACAAAAGAATCAGGGGTCCAGTCTTGATGTACTCCGGCTATATCAACCAAAAAGTTTTCTAAGATTTGTTTTCCTTCTAGAGAATGGTATACCTCAGGATGAAACTGAATTGCATAAGTATCTTCGTCCTTTAACTTATATGCTGCATTTTCGACATCTTCGGTACTTGCTAATAATTCTGCACCTTCGGGAAGACTCAAAATAGTGTCCCCATGGCTCATCCAAACTTGACTATTATTACCAATTTTTTTAAAAAAAAGGGCTCTAGAATCTATGTTTGTTAAATGTGCACGACCATATTCACGGGTATTTGATGGACTAACTTTGCCACCGAAAAAATGGGCAAGATATTGTGCTCCATAACAGATACCTAATAGGGGTATTTTTCCTTTAATTTCTTTTAAGTCAGGGTGAGGGGGCTCATCACTTCGAACTGAGAAAGGAGAACCTGATAAAATTACAGCTTTAAAACTAGTGATATCTTTTGGCGGATTGTTGAACGGATGAATTTCACAGTAAATGAATAATTCACGAACACGGCGTGCAATTAATTGGGTATACTGAGAACCAAAATCGAGAATAAGAACTTTTTCTTGCATGAGCAAAAATACAATTATAGCCGAATAAAACAAGGAGACTGGCTACCAACAAAAAAAATCAATCTATTTTTCTATGGCTAATATTCCAGTAAAACAAAATTTGGATTCATAGGATCCAGTCGCTTCAAAAAGAGTTGGCAAAAAAGCATCTCCCATCTTAAGATAAAGAGATACAAAATTTATGGTTCGCTCTTGAAGTGTATCATCAGGAAAAAGCTGGTCGTGAAGATCTACAAGGCGGTTAACTTTATCTGCAAGCACCTTTTTTTGTGCCTTTAATAATCGTTTCTCTAGATTAGAAATACCTTTTAACTGTTTTATATTTTGAGCAGTAACTGCTCCTTCAAAAGACTTATCTGTTTTTGCAACTAATTTATTTAAATAATCAAATTGTTTATTTAATTGAGTTTTCAAGAAGGATAAGTCAAGATCAATATCACTTACTTCTCGAATCTTTTTGTTGATTATAATATTTCTTTTTAAGAAAAAATCTGACACATCTAAATCTAGATTTTTGATTTTTTTAGCAGTTTTTTTAGAATAAATGACTGCCGAGTTCCTCAAAAGTAAAACAGGAAAAGGAATCTTTAAAAAATCAAAATGTTTTTTTAGTTGAAACCAATAGGCAATCTCTCCACCACCACCAATGTAGCATAAATTAGGTAAAATAACCTCTTGATAAACTGGACGCAAAATAACATTTGGAGAAAAATATTCAGGATGAATTTCTAAAATTTTTAAAAAACTAGCTTCAGAAAAACGCTCTTCAGTTCCATTTAACGAAAATTCTCCAGCTTCTTTTTCAATACGATAGCGATTGTTTTTTGCTAAATAAAATAAATTAATTTCTCTGGGATTCACTTGAGGAATGAACGAGGTAGCTATACGTTTTTTGTATATTTTCTACTTGACTGTATTACATTCTTAAAAGAATGCTGACTGGTAAGTTCCTCTTTTAAAATAGGTATGAATAATTTTTTTAACGCAGGTTTGTTTGGTTCTAAAATTATTAAACCCTTGTCACCAAAAAGTTCATTAACCAAACGAAAGGTGGCTTCAGAAAGGTTATGAGAAGCACGGTAACTTTCAGTGATCCATTTACGAATTGTATTTGAATTTACTGAGGTGCCTAAATACTGCTCAAAAACATCCAAAACCTCTTGCAAATCATCTAAAGAAATTTCACCAACAGCCCCCGCAGAATCACGGTGCCAATTAATACGTTTATCTTGAAATCTAAAAGAACTAATTTCCTCAAAATCATGATCTTCACTGGCCATCCAATATACTGGAACAAAATTTGAAGCAGGGTATTTAACTTTTAATTGTTCACATAAATTTATTGTACTAATAATTTTATAAATAAAATATAAGGGTCCTGTCATTAGACTCAATTGATGACCTGTAGTAATGGTAAATGTATTTTTTTGAGCTAAAAGATCTAAGTTTTCAAGTACTAAAGAAGAGGGTGTTATTGTTTCATATTGCTCTCGAAGAGTTTGAACTAATACGTTTCGATGGGTAGCTGAATAACTTTCAGTTTTATCAGTGATCTGAGTTTTAAAATTATTCAGGGTTGGAAATAAACCATAAAAAGGCTTTAAAGAATCATTCTCTGATAAATAATCACAAATCAAACTGGAAAAACGACCTGTATCTCGAAAAGGAATGTGTTGTTTGTTCATGAATGATTTTGTGTAAATATATTCGTTTTTTGGGAAAAGAAATTTAGAGTTGAATTAGAAAGTGTAAATTTAAAGTTGAAAAAATAAATTATGTGTAAAAAATTTCTCAGCAGCCTGTTCATATTGTTTGCAATTTTTATTCAAGCTCAAATTCAATCTCCAAAAGAATATTTAGGGTATTCCCTAGGCACCAAATTCTCAAGACACCATCAAGTAGTTGATTATTTTAAACATTTAGAGACTGGATCCGAAGCTCTTCAGTTGCAATCTTACGGAAAAACCAATGAAGGTCGCTTACTTCAATTGGCTTTTATTTCTTCTCCTGAAAACTTGAAAAATCTTGAGTCAATCAGAAAAACACATTTACAAAATAGTGGTATGGAAAAAGGCCCTATGAATAATGAAAAAGCAATAGTATGGCTCAGCTATAACGTTCACGGAAATGAATCCTCGAGTACAGAGGCTGCAATGAAAACAGCCCATGCATTACTCACAAAATATAGTGATTGGCTGAAAGATACCATTGTGATTATAGATCCATGTATTAACCCCGATGGACGAGATCGTTATGTGAATTTTTATAACCAAACAAAAAGCACTCCTTATGACAGTAATGGTTTAACGCTTGAACATAGAGAATCTTGGCACAACGGAAGAAGCAATCATTATATGTTTGATTTAAACCGTGACTGGGCTTGGCTAACCCAACTAGAGTCAGAACAACGTGTAAAAAAATATAATCTTTGGTTACCTCATATTCATGTTGACTTTCATGAACAAGGAATTAATAATCCATATTATTTTGCACCAGCAGCAGAACCACTTCATGAAGTTATAACTAATTTTCAAATTGACTTTCAAGATGCAATTGGCAAAAACCACGCAAGTTATTTTGATAAAGAAGGATGGTTTTATTTTACTAAACAAAATTTTGACTTACTCTATCCTAGTTATGGTGACAGTTATCCAATGTTTTTAGGATCAATTGGCATGACCTATGAACAAGCAGGAGGTGGAGTTGCTGGCTTAGGTATTGACAACAATGAGAATATTGAGTTAACGCTCATTGACCGAATTGAACACCACTATACTACAGGAATTTCTACAGTTGAAATGGCTGTGAAAAACAAAAAAATACTCAATGAAAATTATCAAGCATATTTTAAAAATAAAAATTTAAAGTACAAAAACTTTGTGCTAGAGGGTAATGTTGATAAAATTGATGCTTTAGCTTCACTCTTAAATAAACATGATATAAAAAGCTATGCATTAAAGAAAAATAATACTTTAAAAGGATTCAATTATCAAAAACAAAAAACTACTAATACCTCCTTTTCAAAAAATGCACTTGTAGTTCCTACCAATCAGCCTAAAGGAAAAATGGCACAGGTCCTTTTAGAGCCGCAAACTAAATTAAATGATTCGCTTACATATGACATAACAGCATGGTCTTTACCCTATGCATATGGTCTAAAAGCAATTGCCACAAAAGAAGAAGTTGAAACCGAAGCTGTAAAGATTAATAGAAAAACAAATAGTGTGCTTTCAGAGGAAATGTATGGGTATGCACTTTCCTATGGTAGCTTTAATGACGCAAAATTTATAGCGGCACTGCTTAAACAAAGAATTGGAATTAGATACACTAGCCTACCCATTTCAAATAGTGGGAAAAACTGGAATCCAGGAAGTATTTTTATTCTTAAAGGAGATAATTTAAACCATGAAAATTATCTTAAGAAGATCGCTAGTCTTGCAAAAGAGTTTAATAGAAAATTATACCCCATAACAACGGGATATTCAACTTCGGGACCTGATTTAGGTGCCAATGAATTACACTTGATTAAACCACCTAAAATTGCTATCCTTAGAAGTGATGATGCTTCTACTTTAAGCTATGGAGAAGTATGGCATTATTTTGAACAACAATTGGCGTATCCTTTAATGCAAATTGATGAAAATAGGTTAGGAAGTGCGTTATCAGAAATTGATCAACTAATCATTCCAAATGGATATTATGAGAAGTGGAAAACCAATAACACTAATGATAAAATTATTGAATGGATTCGTAAAGGAGGAAAAATTATTGCTATTTCTGGAGCTTTAAACAAGTTTGCAAATACTGATTTTTTTAAATTAGAAAAAAAGAAAAATATTGTAAGTGAAATGACACTAATTCCCAAAGGAGAACTAGAAAGAAATGAGATTAGTGAGATTACAACGGGAAGTATTTACGCAGTATCTCTTGATAAAACTCACCCACTAAGTTTTGGTTTAGATAGTTACTATAGTTTAAAATTAAACGAACAAGCATATTCTTTTATAGAAAACGGTAACAATGCGGCCTTCATAAAAGAAAATACTCTTCCCTCAGCTGGATTTATAGGGTATAAAGCAATTGAACGTCAGAAGAAATCACTAATTTTTGGAGAAGAATCTCTAGGTAGAGGGAATATTATTTACCTGGTTGATAATGTACTTTTTAGAAGCTTTTGGTATTCAGGAAAAATAGTGTTTGCCAATGCTCTTTTCTTTTAAAAAAACCTTGTAAGCTTATTTAATAGGTGTTCCTATTAAGTCGTAGTCTGAAGCTTCAGTTATTAATAAGTCTACAAATTCACCTTGCTTTAGATAATGAGTGGTTGCATTTACTAATACCTCATTATCAACATCTGGAGAATCCATAAAAGTTCTCCCTACATAATTCTCACCTTCTTTACGGTCAATTAAACAACGGTAGGTTTTCCCCACACACGATTGGTTGTGTTCCCAGGAAATTTGTGACTGAATTTCCATAATGGCATTGGAACGTTCTTGCTTAACCTGTTCAGTCACATCATCTTTTAATTGATGGGCATGGGTATTCTCTTCGTGACTATAAGTAAAACATCCTAGGCGCTCAAAACGCATTTCTTTAACCCAATTTTTTAGGGTATCAAAATCTTCTTCTGTTTCTCCGGGATATCCAACAATTAATGAAGTTCTAAGAATTATTCCAGGCACCTCAGCACGAAATTTCTTTAATAAATTGGTGGTCTTTTCTTTTGTGGTTCCTCTTCGCATTGACTTAAGAATGGGATCTGCAATATGCTGCAAGGGTATGTCTAAGTAATTACATACTTTAGGTTGCTCACGCATCACTTGTAAAACATTTTCCGGAAAGCCAGTTGGAAAAGCATAATGTAATCGAATCCATTCTATACCCTCAACATCAACGAGCGCTAAAAGTAAATCAGCTAATTTTCGTTCTTTATAAAGGTCCAGTCCGTAATATGTTAAATCTTGTGCTATCAACATCAATTCTTTTACACCTTCTTTAGCTAATTGACGCGCTTGTTTCACGACTTCTTCTATTGGTGTTGAGCGGTGACTACCTCGCATTAAAGGAATAGCACAAAAAGAACATGGGCGGTCACAGCCTTCAGAAACTTTTAAATAAGCAAAATGCTTTGGAGTTGTTAGAATTCGCTCCCCCACTAATTCATGTTTATAATCTGCTCCTAAAACCTTTAATAATTGTGGAAGGTCTGTTGTTCCAAAATATTCATCAACTTGAGGAATTTCTTTTTGCAAGTCAGGCTTGTAACGCTCACTTAAACATCCTGTTACATAAACTTTATCAACTTTTCCTGCTTCTTTATTTTTAACTTGCTCAAGAATGGTATTCACAGATTCTTCTTTTGCATTATCAATAAATCCACAGGTATTTATTACAACAATATTTCCTTCCTCTTGATGAACTACTTTTTTATCGCTTGCACGCAACTGACCCATAAGTACTTCTGAATCATAAACGTTTTTTGAACAACCTAAAGTAATAACATTGATTGTATTTTTTTGAGTAGATTTTGTTCTCATAATTTAATGAAACCTATTTAGGTTTATTAGGCGTTATTGTTTTTGATAAAAAAGCTAAAGAAGCTTTTGTTACAACATCGTAATTTTGGGTCGTCATATATGAAGTAAGTACATGAGCACCAGCTTCTGGAAAGGCTTTCTTTACCTTTAAGGAGTCTGGCGTTCCTAATTGATCATACATCTTTAACATGGCAGGGACAGAGACTACGTTATCTTGTAAGCTATCGTTTTTATAATAATAGGCAAGAAATACAGGAACTTTAACTTTTTTAAAGACAGAACGCCTCATTTTAATATCTAAAAACTTCTGCATATGCGCAACAGCCTCTAAACGAGTTTTAGTAGACCAATACTTTTTCTTTTCATCATTAGCTTCCGACTCGTGATAGTTTCCTCCCTTTACTAAACGACCGATTTGTAATCCCCAAGGTTTTGATAATAATTTAGCTTTAGGGTCAAATACAGCTATATTGGGGCCAAATAAAAGCATAGCTTCTATAGAAGGATCACCGCCTAAAGCAAGTGCTAATGACCCGCCATGGCTTGTTCCTAAAATAATTACTTTTTCACCTAGTTTTTTAGCAACTTCTAAGGCCTGTTTTCCTGACTTCCAAAAATCATTATTATTAAAGTTAAGCATAGATTCTTCTTCTTCCAGGCCGTGTCCAAAAAGTCTTGGTATATATAAATTTGCTCCAAGCGCTTTAGCAATATCACGATGAACAGGATCTCCTTCTATTCCAGATGCCATAAATCCATGAAAATAAATGACACTATATTCTGTTTTATTAGCAATAGAATCGTTAAAAATTATTTTAGAGGCATTACCTGGACGAACATTCCCCTGTGAAATCTCTTTTTCATTAATCCAGTTTTGAAGTTTGACCAAGTTGTCAGGAACCTCAAGGACATCATAGCTAAACTCTGGAGTCTCAACCCTAGGTCCAACTAAATAAATAGCCCCCAGAATTAAAAACACCGAGGCCATTACTTTTAATATTTTCAAACTATAATCTTTAATCATAATTAGCTAAAAAGAGTTTTTATGTAGGCTTTTGGGTTAAAAACTTGAATATCATCAATTCCCTCTCCAACACCTATATACTTTACCGGAATCTGAAACTGATCAGATATTCCTAATAATACTCCACCTTTGGCTGTACCATCTAATTTTGTTATGGCCAAACTACTAACATCAGTTGCGGCAGTAAATTGTTTTGCCTGTTCAAATGCATTTTGACCCGTTGAACCATCCAGAACTAGAAGAACTTCATGGGGAGCATCTGTAATAATCTTAGACATTACTCGCTTCACCTTGGTCAATTCATTCATAAGATTTACCTTATTGTGCAAGCGTCCTGCAGTATCAATAAATACAATATCGCTACCTTGTGCTTTTGCAGACTCTAGGGTATCAAAGGCTACAGAGGCTGGATCACTTCCCATATCTTGACGCACCAAAGGAACCTCAACACGATCTGCCCAAATCTGTAATTGATCAATTGCACCGGCACGAAAAGTGTCTGCTGCACCTAACATTACTTTTTTACCCGCTTTTTTGTATTGATGAGCCAACTTTCCTACTGAGGTTGTTTTACCAACACCATTCACTCCCACAACCATAACAACATGAGGTTGCGATTTAAGGCTGTCATCAAAACTACTTTGAGTATTTTTCTCTGAATTAACCAAAAGAGCAAGAATTTCTTCTTGCATTCTCTGAATAAGATCTTCTGTTTTTAAGTATTTATCTTTTGCTATTCTCGCTTCTAAAGCAGCAATTATTTTTAAAGTTGTAGCAACACCAACATCTGACTGGATTAAAATAGTTTCTAATTCATCTAGAACATCTTCATCAATTTTTGATTTACCAATTACAACCGAACCAAGTCTTGAAAAAAAAGATTTCTTAGTATTGGAAAGCCCACGATCAAGCATATCTTGGTCTTGTTTTGAAAAAAAATCACTAAGTTTTCCCATAACTTTATTGTATAAAAAAAGCTACCTTAAAAGTAGCTTTTATTTTGAGATTTAAAAATCTTATTTTTTGTCTAACCATTTAACGGCGTGATCAGGTGCAATAATAGTTTCAACAAAACTGTATGAGTTACTACCTTCCTTTTTTACCATCTTAATGGCTTTGGTTAATCTTTTTGAACCTGTCTGTAATGATGCTACGGATTTCTTTGCCATGACTTATTTAATTTCTTTATGAACCGTCATTTTTTTTAAAATCGGGTTGAATTTTTTAATTTCCAAACGCTCAGGAGAGTTTTTCTTGTTTTTGGTTGTTATATAACGAGAGGTACCAGCACGTCCAGTTTCTTTGTGCTCTGTACATTCTAAAATAACCTGTACTCTATTTCCTTTCTTTGCCATTGTATTACCCTTTATAATGTCCTTTCTCTCTGGCTTCTTTCAAAACAGGAGAAATTCCTTTTTTGTTGATTGTTTTCAGAGTCGCTGTTGATATAGTAAGGGAAACCCACTTATCTTCTTCAGGAATATAAAAACGTTTTTTAATAATATTCGCATCAAAACGGCGCTTAGTACGATTTAAGGCTTTAGAAACATTGTTTCCAAACATTACGCGTTTTCCGGTTAATTCACAAATTTTTGACATTTTCGTCTTTTTTAACGTGGGTGCAAATTTACTGTTTTTTATAGAGTAACAAAATAGTTTGCCTAAATTTTAAAGAGTTTTTTGAATTTTAAATATAAGGGTATTTGTATGATTTAATTTTAACACGTTAAAAAGTCTGTTAAGAAAAATAATTAAACATTATTATTACTTAAATGGTTTGATTCATTAGTAGCTCAAGGGCTTTGTTTACAGACTTACCAATTACTCGTTCACGGTGTATTCCAAAAAGAAACTTTTCAGTAACTATTTTATCTTGAGTAGCTATAGCTATCCAAACGGTTCCGATTTCTGCATCAGAGTCCCCTTTTGATGGTCCTGCATTTCCAGTAGTTGATAATCCAACTGTAGCATTGAATTTTTTTCTTGCATTTTCTGCCATTGCTGAAGCAACTTCTTTGCTGACAACAGAGTATTTATTAATTAAAGCCGCTGAAACTCCTAACAAATCTGTTTTACTTTGCGTGTGATAGGCAACAGCACAGCCCTTAAAGTACTCGGAAGCTCCTGCTACTTGTGTCAAACGAGATGCAATTTCTCCTCCCGTACAACTTTCTGCCAATGCTAAAGTTTTTTGTTGATTCACAAAACCTTCTTTTATTTGAATCTCCAAAGAAGTCAAATCTTCAAAACCAACAAAAATATCATTTATAAGAGGTAATAACTTTTCTATTTCACTATCAATAGTATTTTTAAGTAGTTCCTCATCTGATCCCACCGATGATAAACGAATTCTAACCCTACCAAGGTTAGGAAGATAGGCTAGCTTAATTGTTTGTGGTAAATTATTTTCCCAAACTTCAATACGCTCTGCTATAGCACTTTCACCAAGACCATAAGTCATAATTGTTTTGTGTAAAATAAACGGACGAGTGAAGTGCTTTTGAAGTTGTGGAATAACACTTTGATTCATCAAAGATTTCATTTCAAAGGGAACCCCAGGAAGCGAAATAATGACTTGGCCTTTTTTTTCAAACCACATTCCAGAAGCTGTTCCATGATCATTTTTAAAAATACTTGCTTTTGACGGAAGGAGTGCCTGTTGACGATTTTGATTATTGATAGGTGTATTTACATATTTTTTAAAAATCTCTTCTATATGACCTAGAATTTCCTCATTTTCTATTAAAGTATCGTTAAAATATTCACACAGTGTATGCTTTGTTAAATCGTCTTTAGTAGGACCCAATCCACCGGTAAGGATCACAACTTCTGCTCGTTTAGTTGAGGCGTCTAAAGCTTCAATAATATGTTCTTTTTGATCAGAAATACTAGTAATCTGAGCAATTTCTATTCCAATTTTATTTAATTCTTTGGCTAAAAAAACAGCATTTGTATTGATAATTTGCCCAATTAAAATTTCGTCTCCAATAGTTATTAATTCTGCTTTCATATTATTTTATCTTAACAGAAAAGGCTTGTTTATTTTCAATAAAGCCAACCAAATGGTCTTCTATAGCAACTGGACCGACACCTGCTGGTGTTCCTGTAAAAATCACATCTCCAATTTTTAAAGTAAAATATTGTGAGCAATATGAAATAAGTTCATCAATTTTCCAGAGCATGTATTCTGTTGTAGTTTCTTGAACTGTTATACCATTTTTGTCTAGTCGAAATGACAATTCATCTAAGGATTTAAAAGTCTCTTTATCAAACCAATCCCCTATTAAGGATGAACCGTCAAATGCTTTAGCTTTTTCCCAAGGAAGCCCCTTTTGCTTTAATTCATTTTGAACTGTTCTTGCGGTAAAGTCAATTCCCAAACCAATTTGAGAATAATATTTAGGCGCAAAATGAGGAGCTATATGTTTTCCTAACTTTTCAATACGAACCAAAATTTCAACTTCATAGTGAATATCATTACTAAAATGTGGAATAAAAAAAGGTTGATTTTTCTGAAGTATAGTTGTATCGGGTTTTAAAAACAAGACTGGATTCTCTGGTTTTTCGTTTTCTAACTCTTTTATGTGAGCTGCATAATTTCTCCCAATACAAATAATTTTCACTTGTTTATTCTTTAGTATTCATTGCTTGTAATCTGATTTCCGTCAAAACTTTTTTAGTATAGCGAGGGAAATCAGCATTTAAAACCCACCCAAAATATCCTGGCTCTGATGCAAGAATATCTATTACCTTTTTACCTTTATGTTTTCCAAATCCAAAACAAGGTTCCCCCATTTTGTCATAAATAACAAAACCAGCAAAGTCAACTGTTTTTCTACGGGTACTAAATTCATTTAAAAAATCAATGTTAGGCTCTAAATCTTTATAACGGTCAAGTTGAGCGATAAGAACATCGTGTGTCGCTTTTGTATCAGCATGAGCAGAATGAGCATCTGTAAGATCTTCGTTACAATAAAAACGAAGGGCTGCAGTGAGGGTTCGTTGTTCCATTTTATGAAATATCGTTTGAACATCAACCGTTTTTATATTCTTGAAATCGAATTTTACTTCAGCCCTTAGTAGCTCTTCTACAAGCAAAGGAATATCAAAACGATCCGAATTATATCCAGCAAGATCACATCCTTTTAGAAAGCTATATATTTCATTTGAACGTTCTTTAAAAGTAGCCTCATTGGCAACCATTTCATTGGTGATTCCATGAACAGCTGTTACTTCTGGTGGAATTGATTGCTCAGGATTGATACGCCACTCTTTCTTATCTTGAGTCCCGTCTGGGTGTAATTTCAAAATAGCAATTTCTACAATTCTATCCTTTGAAATATCAGTACCTGTAGTTTCTAGATCAAAAAAACAAAGTGGTATAGAGAGTTGAAGTTTCATTTTTTATTTAGGTTTTAATAAGGGAAGGGTTCTTCCCAATTTTCAAGATATTCTGCAACACGCTTCACAAAAAGGCCTCCGGCTGCACCATTTATTATTCTGTGATCATAACTATGAGATAAGATTACTTTATGTCTAATACCAATGAAATCGCCCTCAGGAGTTTCAATTACAGCAGGCATTTTGCGTATAGCGCCTATGGCTAAAATACCAACTTGGGGTTGATTAATAATTGGTGTACCCATAATAGAACCAAACATTCCAATATTGGTAAATGTATAAGTTCCATCCTGAACCTCATCGGGTTTTAAAGCGTTATTCCTAGATCTTTTTGCTAAGTCATTAACAGCTTTGGCTAAGCCAACTAAGTTAAAATGATCTGCATTTTTAATTACAGGTACAATTAAATTTCCATCAGAAAGTGCAGTTGCCATTCCAAGATTGATAGCCTGTTTAATAATAATTTTTTCTCCTTGAATAGTGCTATTTAATTGAGGGTAATCACGAAGAGCCTTAATAATTGCTGTCATGAATAAAGGAGTAAATGTGAGTTTCTCATTTTCTCTTTTTTGAAAAGCATTTTTAGCTTCTTCTCTCCAATTCCATAAATTGGTGACATCTACTTCTATAAATGATTGAACATGGGCCGCAGTTTGTATACTTGACTTCATGTGAGTTGCAATCAGTTTTTCCATTCGAGTCATTTCAAGAATCTGATCATTTCCTGTCAAACTAATACCTTGAGTACCAACAGCAGTTTCAGCTGCTATAGTTTTTGAAATAATAGTTTGGGTAGGCTTTTCATTGATTAACGCTTCAGAGGAAGAACGATTTTTAATAAAAGTCAAAATATCTTTTTTAGTAACCCTCTGGTCTTTACCAGTTCCCATTATAGTGTGAAGAATTTCTGGGGAAATTCCTTCTTCTTGTGCAATATTTCGAACTAAAGGAGAATAAAATTTTGAAGATTCTTTTGTGGTAATTTGAACTGTTTCTTGTACTGTTTTAATTTCGTCTAAAAGTACTTCTGTATATTCTTCTAGTATTGGTGGTAGTGATTCTTCTTCCTTAATATTATCCTCAATATCTGGTGCTTTTTCTTCGATTAATTCCGCGGAGGGAGCGGAAGAATGCTCCACTGATTCACCTTCAGTTTCAATAACTGCCAATACATCACCAACGGCAACTACCGCATTTTCCTCAAATCGTTTTTCAAGTAATATACCAGATACTTCAGCAGAAACATCTGTATCAACTTTATCAGTTGCAATTTCCACAATAGGGTCGTCCAAAGAAATAGAATCGCCTATTTCTTTAAGCCATTTAGTAACAGTAGCTTCGGCAACGCTTTCTCCCATTTTAGGTAATTTTAAAAAATATTGTGCCATGTAGTATGTTCTTTTGCAAAAGTATCAAATTTTGACATTGCATGAAGCTTTTACCTAATTCTTCTAGGTGTAAAAAGTGAATTTAACTTTTAGAAATAGAGGCTTCAAAGGGAATTCTTGCCAAAATACTTCTCCCCAATGTAACCTCATCTGTATATTCTAATTCATCTCCAACAGGAATTCCTCTTGCTATAGTGGATGTTTTTACTGAATATCGACTTAATAATTTATAAATATAAAAATTAGTAGTGTCTGCCTCCATTGTCGCGCTTAACGCAAAAATAAGCTCACTAAATTCTTCATTTTTAACTTTTTGCATTAATGATTCGATTGTTAAATCTTTTGGTCCTACCCCATCCATTGGAGATATTATACCCCCTAGAACATGGTATAATCCATTATACTGTCCTGTATTTTCTATGGCCATAACATCGCGAATGTCTTCTACAACACATAATAATTTTTTATTCCGTTTCAAACTTGCACATATTTCACATAAAGGAACGTCCGACAAATTATGACATTTTTCACAAAAAATAACACCTTCGCGAAATGATGATATTGCTGAAGTCAGCATAAGTGTATGATCAACAGGCTGTTTAAGTAAATGAAGTGCTAATCTCAAAGCTGTACGTTTACCAATTCCTGGAAGTTGCGCAATTTCTTGTACAGCATTTTCAAGCAGTTTTGAAGAAAAATCCATAGGCTAATTTACAAAAATATGAGATGTATCTAATTTGTATCTTTGACAACTTAATACTTTAAAATGATTTCACCTTTTTTTATTCTATGCCTTATTATAGGTTATTTTTTGGTATTAGTTGGAATTGCTTATGTTACAGGAAAAGAAGATTCAAATGAAAGTTTTTTTAAAGCAAATCGAAATTCACCATGGTATTTAGTTGCTTTTGGAATGGTAGGGGCTTCCCTCTCCGGGGTCACTTTTATTTCTGTTCCAGGCTGGGTACAAGAATCTCAGTTTACTTATTTTCAGGTAGTTATGGGATATTTAGTGGGTTATTTTGTGGTGGCTTATGTTCTATTGCCAGTATATTATAAAAATAATGTTACTTCAATTTACGAATATTTAAACAGCAGGTTGGGGCAAAATAGTCATAGAGCTGGTGCTTTTTTTTTCTTTATCTCTAGAGTTTTAGGAGCTGCTTTCCGCTTATTTTTAGTGGCAATTGTTCTACAACAATTTATTTTTGACGCTTGGAGTATTCCTTTTGAAATCACAGTTATTTTATCCATAGTTTTAATATGGGTTTACACTCAAAGAGGGGGAATTAAAACCATTGTATTAACTGACACTCTTCAAACAATGCTAATGATAATTTCTGTGATTTTGTCGATTGCATATATTAACCAGGCATTGGACTGGTCGTTTTTAGAATTTCTTAAATCATCCGAACTCTCACAATACAATAAAGTTTTTGTCACCGATTCTCTACTGAGTAGAAATCATTTTCTTAAATCTTTTATTGGCGGTGCCTTTGTGACAATATGCATGACAGGACTAGATCAAGATATGATGCAAAAAAACTTAAGTTGTAGATCCTTAAAAGATGCACAGAAAAACATGATAGTTTTTAGTTTTGTTTTGGTAATTGTGACAGGTCTTTTTATGTTATTAGGTGCATTACTTTTTATATATGCAGAAAGCAAAGGAATACCCATTCCATCAATGGATGGAAGTCAAAAAACAGACCTTCTCTTTCCTGAAATAGCATTAAATGGTCCCTTAGGGATTGCAGTTGCCGTTACCTTTATACTTGGTTTGATTGCCGCTGCTTACAGTAGTGCTGACAGTGCACTGACTTCACTTACAACCTCTTTTTGTATTGACTTTCTTAATATTAAAAAATATGATGAAAGAAAACAAAAAATTCTCAGAAAAAAGACACATTTAGGTATGAGTGTTTTACTTATTCTCGTGGTCATACTTTTTAAGCACATTCTTGACCGCAATGTAATTGACGGATTATTAACCGTAGCTGGATATACCTATGGGCCACTACTGGGTTTATTCGCGTTTGGAATATTTACTTCTTATGAGATTAATGATAAAAAAGTCTGGTGGGTGATTTTAGGTTCCTTAACGCTAATTAGTATTTTAGGAAATTTAAATGCTGCAAGTCTTGGCGGTTATGAATTAGGATATGAATTACTCCCTTTAAATGGGTTTTTTACATTCTTAGGTCTTGTACTGATTCGTAGAAAGTAAAACTAATGTACAGGCATTTTCCCACAAAATACCTTTTTCATTTAACAACTTAGCTAACTTAGGATTCTCAGTCCCTGGATTAAAAAGCACCCGCTTAGGGTTAATTTTTAAAATAAAATCATAATAAGATTCTTGTTTGGAAGCGCTTATGTATAATGTAATGGTATGAATGTCAATTTGAACAATAAGAGGTGATACTATTAATAAGTTCGCAACAAATCCGGGCTTTACAGCCATGGGAACTACCTCAATTTCATGTTTAACAAGTAAGTGAATAGCTTTGTAAGCATAGCGCTCAGGATTTATACTAGCTCCTATTACAAGAGTTTTGAATTTTACCATTGAATCATGACACTACCCCATGTAAATCCACTTCCAAAAGCTGCTAAAACGACTTTAGTACCCGGTACAATCTTACCTTCTTCCCAAGCTTCCGTTAAAGCAATTGGAATAGAAGCTGCTGTTGTGTTTCCGTAACGTTGAATATTATTATAAACTTGGTCATCACTTAATCCAAATTTCTTTTGAACAAATTGTGCAATCCTGAGGTTTGCTTGATGCGGAATCAACATTCCAATTTCATTAGCAGACCATCCTGTTTTTTTCAATCCCTCATTAATTACCTCAGTAAAACGAACGATAGCATTTTTAAAAACAAATTGTCCATTCATATAAGGGTAATAAGAAATATCCTCTGGGTCGTTTTCTGTAATAATCTCAGGAACCCATCTTCCAGTATTTGGACCAATTAAAGAGAGTTCTTTTGCATGTTTTCCTTCAGAGTGTAAATGTGAAGAAAGAATACCTTCCTTATTGTTTTCGGTACGGGTCATAACTACAGCACCAGCTCCATCACCAAAAATAACAGAAACATTTCTACCTCGTGAAGTCATGTCCAAACCACCAGAATGATATTCTGAACCAATTACTAATACATTTTTATACATTCCAGTTTTTATAAATTGATCTGCAGTAGCTAATGCATAAACAAAACCTGAACATTGCATGCGAATATCCATTGCAGGACAGTCAGGAATTTCTAATGCATCTTGAACCAATACTCCAGATCCAGGGAAATAATAATCTGGACTCAGAGTTGCCAAAAGAATCAAATCAATATCTTGAGCATTGATATTAGCTCGTTCTAGTGCAATTTTAGAAGCTTTTACTCCCATGGTTGCTACACCATCATTATCACCTTTTTTTATATGTCTTCGTTCTTGAATTCCAGTTCTTTCAACAATCCATTCATTTGAAGTGTCCATAGTTTTTTCTAAATCAGCATTAGAAACTACATTTTTGGGCAGGTACTTTCCGACACCAATGATCTTAGAATTAAACATATGCTTATTTTAAAATTTATGGAAAATAATCAATTTAAATGGCTTCACCAACTTGATGTCACAGGGAAAGTTTTAAAGATATTTTTTAAATTCTTCCGTTTGAATTTCAGCCTTCAAATCATGGAGTAAATGATATAGTCCAAAAAAAGTTCTATTGATGTATATGAAGTGTTTTGAACCTCTATTTCCATTCATTTTTCTGAGTTGTGAGTCCCCGGCAAGGTCTTTTGAAAGGTTGGTGATTCCTTCCCAAAATTTAATACTTGAAAAATCAAAACTTGATTTATGAAAAGGAAGAGTGAAAAGATTCATCATACGTTGGAATAGCTCAGTAAAATAAATTATTTCATCTTCTGAGTCTGATGGAAGAAGAATTTCTAACTCACGTAATAATCGATTAAAAGAAATAATATCATCAATATTTTCCTTCTTAGATAGCTCAAAGTAGGGGTGATAAAAATCTTTGGGTATCGATTTCATGCAGCCAAAATCAATTGCGATTAAATTTCGCTCCTCATCAACCATAAAGTTTCCTGGATGTGGGTCAGCTTGTACTTTTCTCAATCCATGAATTTGAAACATATAAAAATCCCAAAGGGTTTGTCCTATTTTATTTTTAACCTCTTGTTTCTCATTATCTAATGAAGTGTATTGTGCCAGATGAATACCATCCATCCAGTCCATTGTTAAAATTTTAGCAGTAGTCCATTTTGAATAGTAATTTGGGAATTTAAGATTAGAAATCTTAGCAGCTTTTTCAGAAATAAATTGACTATTTCTTAACTCTTGTAAATAATCTGTTTCTTCTAAGAGTTTATCTTCTACTTCTTTGAAATATTTCTGGGTATCTTTTCCTTTAAGGTTAAACATTTTTAAAGCAATAGGCTTTACCAAAGCCAAATCAGAGCTAATACTATTTGCCACTCCAGGATATTGAATTTTGACAGCAAGTTTTTTTCCTTCTTTTGAAGCTCGGTGAACCTGGCCGATACTGGCTGCATTCTTAGAGTGAGCTTCAAACGTATCAAAAACTGTTTCTGGATCTGCTCCCAAGTATTTACGTATGGTTTTTTTTACTAATGCAGCAGACAAGGGGGGCACAGAAAATTGAGCCAAACCAAATTGCTCAACATACGCTTTAGGCAATAAATTTTTTTCCATGCTCAACATTTGTGCGACTTTCAAAGCACTTCCTTTGAGTTGCTTTAGGCCGTCATAGATATCTTTCGCATTATTTTCATTTAGTTTAGTTTTATTGTCATCTCCACTGATAATTTTTTCTCCATAATATCGAATATAGTTCCCTCCAACCTTTATTCCAGTTGAAACCAATTTAGAAGCACGTTCAATTTTATTTGTTGGAATTGAATCTAAAGTTTTCAATCAAGAAATTTTAAATTTTTCATTCCAAAGAAATTTTCCGAAATCAATAACACTATCTAATGGGGTATTATCAAATAACTCAAAAACAGTTTGTACCGACTTCTCAATAGCTATATCTGTTTTTTCAAAACTAGGAGAGCTGTCTTCCATCCAAAATTTTAAAAGAAATAATAATTGTAACCAAGCGCCCTCAGAAAAAATTAATTCGGGATGCTTTGTTAATATGGATTGTTTTGAAGTATTCCCTTGTTCGATCAAACCTGAGGCAAATTGTTTAAAAGAATTACGCAATCTTCTCAGTGAAGAAAGCTTTTGCATTTTCTCACCTGAATTTGAAAGAATGAACAAAACATAACTTCTATTTAGTTGCAATACCTCAAAAAAAGTAAAATAAAAAGAAAGTAATTTCTCCTTTGGCACTTGGGCATCAAAACCTTTTTCTTTACTAATTAGCGTATAAGCATTATCAAAAAATTTACTAAAAATACTTACTTTAATATCCTCTAATGATGCAAAGTACTTGTAAAAGTCTGTTTCTTCTATTTTATTTTTTTTACAAAACAAATAAACAGATTTTGGCTCCTTTTCATGTTCTAATACCTGGGTGCTATATGCATCGTAAATTTTCTGTTTCAAATCCATAGTTATTTACCTAATGGTTAATGTGATTGCAAATATAAAGTGTTTATCATTTCTTTCTATAACTTAAACATCTTTAATTTCGAAAAAATGCCATCTTGTCACACTTTAAAGAATGGTATTTTTTTTGCAAATAAATTATAAATTAAAAAATAAAAACATGAGTACAGGAAAAATTAATGTTGCTGTTGAAAACATCTTCCCACTAATTAAAAAATTTCTTTACAGTGATCACGAGATTTTTTTAAGAGAATTAATTTCTAATGCCACAGATGCTACTACCAAACTTCAACACTTAAGTAGTTTAGGAGAAATAAAAGGCGATTTAGGAGCACAGCACATTGAAATAAAAATTGATAAAAAAGGAAAAAAACTTCATGTTATTGACCAAGGAATTGGAATGACAGAAGAGGAAGTTCAAAAATATATTAATGAAGTTGCCTTTTCAGGTGCTGAAGAATTCTTAGAACAGTATAAAGACAGCGCTAAAGACAGTGGAATTATTGGTCATTTTGGACTTGGTTTTTATTCTGCATTTATGGTTTCTGAAAAAGTGGAAATCATCACAAAATCACACAAAGATGGTCCTGCTTCTCGATGGGTATGCGATGGATCACCAGAATATACTTTAGAGTTAGCGGACAAAACTACCCGAGGAACGGAAATTATTCTTCATATAGATAAGGATTCTAAAGAGTTTTTAGAAGAAGCTAGAATCAATGAATTATTAAATAAATACAATAAATTCATGCCCATTCCAATTAAGTTTGGAACACGTGAAGAAACACTCCCCTTACCTAAAGATGCAGCTAAGGATGCAAAAGCAGAAACGATTACTGTTGATAATTTCATAAATAATCCTGATCCTGCTTGGACTAAAAAACCAGCTGATTTAAAAGAAGATGATTATAAAAGCTTTTATCGGGAATTATATCCCATGCAATTTGAAGAACCTTTATTTAACATTCATTTAAATGTAGATTACCCATTTAACTTGACAGGTATATTATATTTTCCGAAGCTAAATAATGATCTTAATGTTCAAAAAGATAGAATTCAACTCTATCAAAATCAAGTATTTGTTACTGATAATGTTGAAGGAATTGTTCCTGAATTCTTAACACTTCTTAGAGGTGTAATTGACTCTCCTGATATTCCGCTTAATGTATCTAGAAGTTACCTTCAAGCCGATGGAGCTGTTAAAAAAATAAGTAATTACATAACTAAAAAGGTAGCTGACAAGTTAAGCAGTCTATTTAAAAAAGACCGTAAAGGTTTTGAAGAAAAATGGAATGATATAAAAGTTGTTATCGAATATGGAATGCTAAGTGAAGATAAGTTTTTTGATAAGGCAGAAAGCTTTGCGCTTTTTCCAACTACCGATGGAGAATTTTTCACTTTTAAAGAATTACAAGAAACAATAAAAGATACTCAAACTGACAAGGATGATAAGCTGATCATTCTTTATGCCTCAAATGCAGAGGATCAACATAGCTATATTACTCAGGCAAAAAACAAAGGGTATAAAGTGTTATTATTGGATTCTCCCATAATTGGTCATTTAATTCAAAAATTAGAAGGAAGTAAAGAAAATATTTCTTTTGTTCGTGTAGATGGGGATACTGCTGAAAATCTAATTAAAAAAGAAGAAGCCACACTTTCAAAACTTTCTGAAAAAGAGCAAGAGGATCTTAAGCCAATCATTGAAGCTGTTGTAAAAGAAGGTGGATATACTGTTCAACTTGAAGCAATGGATAGTCAAGCATTACCTTTTGTTCTTACGCAACCTGAATTCATGAGACGAATGAAGGAAATGCAACAAACTGGTGGCGGTGGAATGATGATGGGTAATATGCCTGACATGTATAATTTAGTAGTGAACACTAATCATGAGCTCACAAATGAAATATTAACTACTAAAACAGAAAAGAAACGAGTTCGCTTAATTCAACAAGCATTGGATCTTGCAAAACTATCTCAAAACTTATTAAAAGGAGAAGCATTGACCCAATTTATTCAGCGAAGCGTTGATTTAATTAAATAATTAAAAAATGGGAAATTTAAATTTCCCATTTTTTTGATCTATGAATATTACATTGACAAAGAATCAAGTGATGGAATTATTTCTAAAAAAAAATGATGCCTTTTCACCAAAAATCAAAGATGGTGAAATACTTTATATACCAAATTTTAAAGAAAAAAATGCAGCCGACCTGTTATTAAAAAAATTAGAAGATACAATTCCCTGGAGACAAGATAAGATAACAGTGTATGGGAAAATATATGACCAGCCTAGATTAACCTCACTTCATTCAATTCAACAAAAACCCTACACCTACTCTAATATTACTATGCAACCTAGAGCAATGACAAATGAACTACTTCAAATTCTTGCTGAAATTGAACATATAAAACCAAATTCATATAATTCAGTATTACTTAATTTATATCGTAATGGAAAAGACAGCAATGGATGGCATGCAGACAATGAGTCAGCCTTAGGAATAAATCCTTCCATTGCATCACTGAGTTTAGGAGAAGAAAGATATTTTCATTTAAAACATAAAAAATTAAAAGATCAACGAATAAAATTGAAATTAGCGCATGGAAGTCTTTTAATTATGAGTGGAGAATTACAACATCACTGGATTCATCAAATACCCAAAACAACAAGGACTGTTTCACCGCGAATTAATTTAACGTTTCGCAAAATTATATAAGTATAAAAAAATATTGCTTATTCGAAAATATCATTGAGAACTGTCGCCAAATGAATACCCCCATTTAATAATTGCTTGCGAACAATATTTATATATTCATATCGATATTTATATCCTAAATTAGTTTTTTCAGGTAAGGTGATATAAATTCTATTTGTTAAAGCGTGGATTTCTAATAACCAATCATTTAATGAATTATTTTTGAGAGATTTAATTTCAAAAGCAGTTAAAACAGGTAGGTTTACTGTCATTTCCGAATAACTCATACCATGACTGTCAATGATTCCACTATCCCAAACTCTATGAAGATTAGAATTTTTTCCAAACCATTTAACTTTTATATCATTCCCACCCTTATTTTTTAATTGTCCTAAATGTAATGGCTGGTGTAAATCTCCTATAAAATGTATTAATAATTTTAGGAAAAATTGTTTTCGCCCTTTTGACTCATTACTATTCTTTAAAATATTAATACAATTTTGAATAGCAATAATGATATCTCCTTTGGGATTTTTGTCACTTTCAGCATAAGTTTGATCTAGATCCAAATTTGCGTAATGCCATGAATAGTATTTGTTATATTTTTTGTCAGACTTTATGTCATCTCCAAAGTTAGAAACATATGCTAGGGATTCACCTTCCAATAATTCATTTAATGCTTTCGCTGTTCGTTTAGATATATGTAGGTTGGCAACTTCACCAATAACACGGTGGCCTGTGGCTCCCCAGGTTTCAAAAATATTAAATTCACTTGAATAAGCTATGATTGGTAATAATGAAAAAATCATTATGAAAACTTTATTAGTGTATGTTTTTAATTTCATAAATTTTTATAAACGTTTGTTTTTTTAAAATTAAACCTTATTGAAGATGAATTGTCAAATGTAGTATACTATTTTTGCTATTCTGAAAATAAAATCTAACAATTTGAGAAAAATACTCCTGAATTTACTTTTGATTTTTTCGACTCTTATTACATCTTTTGTAATAGGTCAAGAAGAAAAGGAATTATTTGTGAATTCCATAAAAGGAGGTATTAAAATTGATGGTCTTTCTAAAGAAATTCAATGGGAGAAAGCAAAATGGAGCAGTAGCTTTTGGATGTGGCGACCCACTGATACGCTTCAAGCAAATAAACAAACTCAATTCAAAATGCTTCGCGATGATCAAAACCTCTATATTTTAATTGAATTAACAACCAATGGAAACACTTTTACGACACCTAGTTTAAAGCGAGACTTTGAATGGTATGAATCCGATTCTGTCACTTTACTCTTTGACACTTTTAATGATGCAACCAATGCTTTTTCATTTGCAACGAACCCCTTAGGGTTAAAATCAGATGGATTAATATCAGGAGGAAATCAAAACTATCGAACCGACAGAAACTATGCATGGGATACAAAATGGACTGTAGAAACTACAATTGAAGAGGGAAAGTACACCGCTGAATTTAAGATTCCCTTTAGTGCTTTCTTTTATGACAACACCCAAACTTCTTGGCGATTTAATCTTTTTAGAAGAAACTTTGAAGGAAATGAAACAAGCTCATGGGCTCAAACACCTCAAAACCAAACCATTGGGAATCTTGCCTTTATGGGGAAAATGATTTTTGAAGAACCTTTAAAAAAAGCTCAAAATCCCATATCCATCATACCCTATATAAGTGCAGCAAAATTTGAAGATTTTGAAAATAACACAAGTGATTTTAACTTATCAGTAGGTGGTGATGCAAAGATTCCAATAGGAAACGCTCTCAATTTAGACCTTACCCTTAATCCAGATTTTTCTCAAGTAGAGGTAGATGATCAAGTCGTAAACCTCACTCGATTTGCAATTTCACTCCCAGAGAAAAGACAGTTTTTTACACAAAACGATGACTTATTTAAAGATTTTGGAGCGAATAATGATGTTGCGCCTTTCTTTTCAAGAAGAATTGGTGTTGCAGAAGATTTAGATGGAAATACCATTGAAAACAAAATTATTGCTGGGGCACGTCTTAGTGGAAAATTAAACTCTAACCTTAGATTAGGATTTCTAAACATACTCACTGATGCTGATATTGCTAATGAAATTCCTTCCAATTTAAATACTGTTTTTACACTTCGACAAAAAGTCTTTACTCGTTCAAATGTTAGTTTCTTTTTCATAGACAGAAGAACAACAAAAGAGTATGATTTTATTTCAGAAGAAGAAAAAAAGAATAGCGTTACTGGAATTGAATACAATTTAGCCTCTCCGGATAGTAAATGGACAGGGCGTGCTTTCTTCCATAAATCATTTACAGAAGGTTTAGATGATGACGATATCATTTCTGGTGTTAGACTGCAAAGAAATACGCTCAGAAACAGAGTAGGAATGGAAGTAATTCACGGAGGGGAAGACTTCAGGTCTAACCTAGGTTTCTTTAGGAGAACTGGGTTTTTAAAACTTTCTCCAGAATACACCTATCGTATTTATCCAAAAAATCCCAACGTGACTAGTTATGAATTTAGCGAACGAACCTTTTTTGTGTTCAATCCAACAATAGATTATAAGCTAACCGATCGCTGGTTTATTTCTACATTTAGAAAACGCTATTTAAACAACACTAGTTTAGATTTAAGAATT
Source organism: Flavobacteria bacterium MS024-2A (assembly GCA_905182305.1). Taxonomy (GTDB): domain Bacteria; phylum Bacteroidota; class Bacteroidia; order Flavobacteriales; family Flavobacteriaceae; genus MS024-2A. Next base: position 211,202 of record CAJJBB010000005.1, on the reverse strand, counting down.
ATAAATCGTTATGAATTTTTGACAGATGGTTTTGATCCTACACGAAGTAGTGATGGAATCGATCTTCCATCAAATTCAAGTTATAACTTTACAGATATAGAATTGGGCTATCGTTCTGACCAAAGAAAAAAATTCAATTTTGACTCCAAAATATCATATGGTTCGTTTTACAACGGAACCAAATTTGCTGTAGAAAATGAATTTAAGTGGCGAAAACAACCTATTTTCAATGCAAGTATGATTGTAAATTTCAATGCTATCAAACTCCCCGAACCTTATAGCTCAAAAGATATTTGGCTAATTAGTCCTAAACTTGATTTTACGTTTACAAAAACTTTATTCTGGACCACCTTTGTACAATACAATTCACAAGGAGAAAATCTTGGTGTAAATTCAAGATTACAATGGCGCTTTGCACCGTTATCTGATTTATATATTGTTTATAATGATAATTATATCAGTACTGATAATTTCTCGCCAAGATATCGTAGTTTTAACCTTAAACTTACTTATTGGTTAAATATATAATTATGCTGAGAATACATATTCGTTTTTCAATATCCCTTATTGCTTTAATTTTAATAACGGGGTGTGAACCAAAACCTAAAAGTAATATTGACAACATGATTGTCAAAGGTAGAATTGAAGGGCTTCGAAAAGGGAAATTATACCTTCAAAAAATGGAAGATACTCTCTTAGTTAATATTGATTCGACTTTAGTCAAAGGAACGCCAAACTTTAGTTTTGAAACACCTATTAAAACAGCTGAAATTTTTTATCTCTATTTAGATAAGGAAGATGGAGACAGTCTGAATGATCGTATTTTATTTTTTGGTGAAAAAGGAACAATTGAAATTAATACACTCCTGAAGACTTTTGACAGTAGTGCGGAAATTAAAGGTTCAAAAAATCAAAAATTACTTCAAGAATACCTTTCATTTAACAAGAAATTTAATGAACAAAATTTAGAATTGATTGAAGGGTTTTATAAAGCTCAATTGAAGAGAAACTCAAAAAAAAGTGATTCATTACAACAAAAAATTGATAATTTATTAAAAAGGAGATACTTGTATACTATCAATTTTGCTGCGCAAAACACTGATCAAAATATAGCGCCATATCTTGCGTTAACTGAAGTATATGACGCTAACTTATCACTCTTAGACTCTATAGCCGTTAAAATGACGCCCGAAGTGAGAAACTCAAAATATGGGATAGAATTTGTGAATTATCTTGAAAAAAGAAGAAGTACTGAAAAAAAATGATTTAAAGTTTTAACGTTTTTTTCATTAAATCCGTTATCGCTTTTGTTTTCTCTTCTTGAATGCTTTTAAACTGCTTTTTAATGTTGTCACCTTTAACGGAATTAACTTTATGTATCAAGCTATCAAAAATAATTATAGCTTCATCAATTATCTTTTCACTTTTGGTTAAGTCAGCGCTTGGATTTGAAAGTTCCCACAAATAAATTTCTTCAATTAAATCACCAATGTCATTATTGATGTCTTTCTTTAGTTGTTTAATACTACTTGGCATTATTTTATAAGTTTATTTATTTATTAATATAATGTGTTTTTTTAGATCATAAAAATGAAATCTAAGCTACTATTTTTTTTGATTGAATATAGTTTAACCCGAAAAAGTTACGTAGTTCCTAGGAGTTTCATATAATGTTACAGATAAATCATGTTTATCATTTAAATGTGGTATTAACTTTTGATATATGACAACTGCCATATTTTCAGCTGTCGGAATTAAATCTATAAACTCCGGAACTTCTTCGTTAAGGTTTTTATGGTCAAACTCATCTTCAATTTTTTCTTTAATCAAATCTTTTAAAACTTTCATGTCCATGACATATCCTGTTTCTGGATCAATTTCACCGGTAATATGAGCAATTAATTCATAATTATGCCCGTGGTAATGAGGATTAGAACATTTGCCAAAAACAGAAATGTTTTGAGCATCAGACCAATCTTTTCTAAACAAACGATGTGCTGCATTAAAATGAGCTTTTCTACTAATAGTTACACGCATAGTTATACTTTTATATGATTATAGAATCGATCAAAAATGATCTTAAACCAAGCCGTATAATTATCGGGATTAGTTTTTATTTCTGTTATAATTTCTTCAAGATTCATCCATTTCCAGTTTGCTACTTCTTCACGATTAATAATGGGTTCAGAATCATAATAACCTAAAATAACATGATCAAATTCATGTTCAGTAAGTCCATTATCAAAGGGGGCTTTATATACAAAACTAAACAACTCTTCTAAAGAGGTTTTAAAACCCATTTCTTCTTGTAATCTCCTAGTTCCGGCTTCTAAATTATTCTCTCCAAGCCTTTGGTGGCTACAACAAGTATTAGTCCAAAGACCAGGAGAATGATATTTGCTTAAAGCACGTTGTTGTAACATAAGCTGTCCTTCTTTGTTTAGAATAAAAACAGAAAAAGCACGATGTAAGATTGCCTTTTCGTGTGCTTCCATTTTTGACATTGTGCCTATAGGGACATCATTTGTATCAACGAGAATAACTTCTTCTTCCATAAAATTCAAAATTACCCATAATTTTCACAAAAACCTATTAAGAATCTTTTCGCTTAGGCCATTATTTATGATACTTTTACTTAAATTTTACACATGGATTTTATAGAAGAAATCAAACGCCGTCGAACTTTTGGGATTATATCCCACCCTGATGCAGGTAAGACAACTTTAACGGAAAAATTGCTTTTATTTGGAGGAGCAATTCAAGAAGCGGGTGCTGTAAAATCTAATAAAATAAAAAAAGGCGCTACCAGTGATTTTATGGAGATTGAGCGGCAGCGTGGAATTTCTGTCGCTACATCGGTTTTAGCCTTTGTTTATAAAGACAAAAAAATAAATATTCTAGATACTCCAGGCCACAAAGACTTTTCTGAGGATACCTTTAGAACGCTTACAGCTGTTGACAGTGTGATTGTAGTCATAGATGTGGCTAAAGGAGTTGAAGAACAGACAGAAAAATTAGTAGAGGTTTGTCGGATGCGAAAAATACCAATAATTGTATTTATAAATAAGCTAGATCGAGAGGGAAAAGATGCATTTGACTTGATGGATGAAGTAGAGCAAAAGTTAGGTCTCCGTGTTACTCCATTATCAATCCCTATTGGGATGGGGTACGATTTTAAAGGAATCTATAATATTTGGGAAAAAAATATTCAACTATTTCAGGATGAAAGTAAACAAATCATTGGAAAGAAACAGAAGTTTAAATCATTAGATGCTCCAGAATTGGTTGCTGAAATTGGAACAACAGGACTTATTAACTTAAAAGATGAATTGGAATTAATTGAAGGAGTTTATCCACCCTTTGACCAACAAGAATACCTAGACGGGACACTTCAACCTGTATTGTTTGGTTCTGCATTAAATAATTTTGGGGTTCAAGAATTGCTCAATTGCTTTATTGAAATTGCTCCTGAACCATTGGCTAAAGAATCTGACATAAGATTGGTGAAACCTGATGATAAAAAATTTGCTGGTTTTGTTTTTAAGATTCATGCTAATATGGATCCCAAACACCGAGATCGTTTAGCATTTATAAAAATTGTGTCAGGAACTTTTGAACGCAATACCCCATACCACCACGTCCGTTTAAATAAAAAATTAAAATTTTCATCACCAAATGCCTTTTTTGCAGAAAAAAAACAAATAGTAGATATTTCCTATCCAGGAGATATAGTTGGTATTCATGATACAGGAAATTTTAAAATTGGTGATACACTTACTTCAGGTGATATATTACAATTTAAGGGTATTCCCAGTTTTTCCCCTGAACATTTTCGATTCATTAACAACAATGATCCACTTAAATCAAAGCAACTTGCCAAGGGAATTAACCAATTAATGGACGAGGGTGTTGCCCAACTATTTACCTTAGATTTAAATGGAAGGAAAGTAATTGGTACAGTAGGAGCTCTTCAGTTTGAAGTAATTCAATATCGTTTACTTCATGAATATGGAGCAAAGTGTAGCTTTGAAAATTTGAATGTATACAAAGCCTGCTGGGTAGAAGCAAAATCTGAAAGTACGAATTTCAACGAATTTCAACGAATTAAACAAAAATTTCTTGCCAAAGACAAGAGTGGAAAATTAGTTTTCCTAGCTGACTCAGCTTTTTCTCTTCAAATGACTCAGGAAAAATTTAAAGAAGTGAAATTTCATTATACATCAGAGTATTGAATAAAAAAAAACCGCAATTCTGATTGCGGTTTTTTTTTGTTATTTACGCCTCTCCCGTAGGCCCAAAATTAAGAGGGATTGAAGGGGGTTCATTTGTTGTGATATCACCATTTGTAGTTTCAAAACGCTTAATATTATCCCCTAAAGCTTTAAAAAAACGTTTGGCGTGTTCAGGTGTTAAAATTACACGCGATTTCACCCTTGCCTTGGGCGATCCTGGCATTACAGTAATAAAATCAACTATAAACTCAGAAGTTGAATGGTTAATGATTGCTAAATTAGAATAAACGCCGTCAGAGGTGGCTTCATCAATAGAAATATTAAGTTGCTGCTCATTACTAGCTTTTTTATCACTCATAGTCTAGAAACTTATTTCTTCTTCTTTATCAATCAATAGACTATTGTACTCTTCTTTAGATCCAACAATCACATCGTTGTATGATCTAAGTCCTGTACCTGCTGGGATTTTATGCCCTACAATTACATTCTCTTTTAATCCCTCTAAGAAATCAACTTTACCACTAACTGCAGCTTCATTTAGTACTTTGGTTGTTTCTTGGAATGATGCAGCAGAAATAAAGGATTTAGTTTGAAGTGAAGCTCTTGTTATCCCTTGTAATTCAGGGGTAGCTGTCGCTGGTGATGCATCACGAGCTAAAATCAACTGCTTATCTTCTCTTGTAAGTAAAGAATTTTCATCCCGCAGTTGACGCGCTGATACAATCTGTCCTTGTTTCAAGTTCTCAGAAGCACCAACATCTTCAATAATTTTCATACCATATAAGTTATCATTTTCTGTAATAAAATCATACCGGAAAATTAATTGATTCTCTAAGAAAATCGAATCTCCTGGATCTTGAATTCTAACTTTACGCATCATTTGACGAACGACTACTTCGAAGTGCTTATCATTAATTTTCACTCCTTGTAAACGATATACTTCTTGAATTTCATTTACTAAGTATTGTTGAACAGCTGAAGGTCCTTTAATTTTTAAAATATCTGCAGGAGTTGTAGCTCCATCAGACAATGACATTCCTGCTTTTACAAAATCGTTTTCCTGAACTAAAATCTGATTTGACAATTTTACTAAATACTTCTTGATATCACCAAACTTAGATTCTACAATGATTTCACGATTACCTCTTTTTATTTTACCAAAAGAAACTACTCCATCAATTTCAGAAACTACTGCAGGGTTAGAAGGATTCCGTGCTTCAAATAATTCTGTAACACGTGGTAAACCTCCTGTAATATCACCTGATTTAGCGGATTTTCTTGGAATTTTCACTAATATTTTTCCCACATCAATTTTATCACCATCATTTACGATAAGGTGTGCTCCTACCGGAAGATTATAAGAACGTAGAATGACGCCTTTTTTATCAGCAATAGATAGGGTTGGAACTACTTTTTTGTTTCTAGATTCCGAAATTACTTTTTCTTGGAAACCAGTTTGTTCGTCAATCTCTACCTGGTAGGTAATTCCTTGTTCAATATTCTCAAACATAATTTTACCAGCAAACTCAGATACAATAACTCCGTTAAATGGATCCCATTTACAAATTAAAACATCTTGTTTTAGTTTTGCTCCATTTTTAATATGGATAGAAGAACCATAGGGTATATTCTTTGTGCTTAAAACACTTTTAGTTTTAGCATCTAAAATTTTAATTTCAGAAGTACGTGAAATTACAATCTCAGCATCATTACCGTCAGCATCTTTACCTTGCACTGTTTTAAGGTCTTCAATTTCCGCAATACCCTCAAACTTAGCCAAAAGTTTATTTTCTTCAGAAATATTTCCAGCAACACCACCAACGTGGAAAGTTCTGAGTGTTAACTGAGTTCCAGGTTCTCCAATCGATTGAGCTGCAATAACTCCAACAGCTTCCCCACGTTGAACCATTTTATTTGTGGCTAGGTTACGTCCGTAACATTTAGAACAAATACCTCGTTTTGTAGCACATGTAAGTGGTGAACGAACTTCAACAGATTCTAATGGTGTCTTTTGAATAAGATTCACATGCGCATCCTTGATTTCTTCTCCAGCTTCAACTAAAACATCGTTTGTTCTTGGATCAATAATATCATGAAGCGCTACACGCCCTAAAATACGTTCACCAAGTGACTCAACAATCTCTTCGTTTTTCTTAAGTGGTTTTACTTCTATACCACGTAATGTTTCACAATCTTCAAGGTTTACAATCACATCTTGAGAAACATCATGTAAACGTCTTGTTAAATAACCTGCATCAGCAGTCTTAAGTGCGGTATCTGCTAATCCTTTACGAGCACCGTGTGTTGAAATAAAATATTCTAAAATAGAAAGTCCTTCTTTAAAGTTAGAAAGAATTGGATTTTCTATAATCTCACCACCTCCTACATTCGATTTTTTAGGTTTGGCCATCAAACCACGCATTCCTGTTAACTGACGAATCTGTTCTTTAGATCCACGAGCACCAGAATCTAACATCATAAATACAGAATTAAATCCTTGTTGGTCTTCGCTAATTCGTTTCATAGCTAATTCAGTCAACATAGCATTGGTAGACGTCCAAATATCAATTACCTGGTTATAACGCTCGTTATTGGTGATTAATCCCATGTTATAGTTTCCAATAACACCATCAACTTGAATATTAGCATCATTAATCATCGATGATTTCTCTGGCGGAATAATAATATCTCCCAAACTGAAGGAAAGCCCCCCTTTAAAGGCAAAACCATATCCCATTCCTTTGATTTTATCTAAAAATTCAGCAGTTTCTGGAACACTCGTTACTTTTAATATATCCCCAATAATTTCTCTAAGATTTTTCTTAGTCAAGACAACATTAAAGAAACCTGCCTGATCTGGAACAACTTCGTTAAACAAAACACGTCCAACTGTGGTATCGATGATTTGAAATTCTAATTCTCCTTCTTTATTGAAATTTTTAGCTCTGATTTTAATCATTGCATTAAGATCAACACGTTTTTCATTAAGTGCAATGTGAACTTCTTCTGTAGAATAGAAAATCAAACCTTCTCCTTTAACTTTATTCTTAGCAGTAGACTTTCTTGCTTTGGTCATATAATAAAGCCCCAATACCATATCCTGTGATGGAACCGTAATTGGTGATCCATTTGCAGGATTCAAAATACTGTGAGAAGCCAACATTAAAAGTTGACATTCTAAAATAGCTTCTGGTCCTAAAGGCAAATGTACTGCCATTTGATCACCGTCAAAATCGGCATTAAAAGCTGTACAAACTAAGGGATGTAATTGAATTGCTTTACCTTCAATTAATTTTGGTTGAAAAGCTTGTATACCAAGACGGTGTAATGTGGGAGCACGGTTTAACATAACCGGGTGTCCTTTTAAAACATTTTCTAAGATATCCCAAACTACAGGTTCTTTACGGTCTATAATTTTTTTGGCAGATTTAACTGTTTTCACAATTCCCCTTTCAATAATCTTTCGAATAATAAATGGTTTATATAGTTCCGCCGCCATATCTTTTGGCAATCCACATTCAAATAATTTCAATTCTGGTCCTACAACAATTACAGAACGTGCCGAATAATCAACACGTTTCCCTAATAAGTTTTGACGGAAACGTCCCTGTTTCCCTTTTAATGAATCTGAAAGTGATTTTAAGGGTCGGTTAGAGTCTGTTTTTACAGCTGATGATTTACGCGTATTGTCAAATAAAGAATCTACAGATTCTTGTAACATACGTTTCTCATTTCTAAGAATTACCTCAGGCGCTTTAATCTCTACCAATCTTTTCAGACGGTTGTTCCTAATAATCACACGGCGATAAAGATCATTTAAATCTGAAGTCGCAAAACGACCACCATCTAATGGAACTAATGGCCGTAATTCTGGAGGAATTACTGGAACCACTTTCATAATCATCCATTGAGGAAGGTTTTCGCCTCGTTGATTTGCATCACGAAAAGCTTCTACTACTTGAAGTCTTTTTAAAGCTTCTGTTTTACGTTGTTTAGAGGTTTCGTTATTAGCTTTATGACGTAATTCGAATGATAATACTTCTAAATCAATACGAGAAAGTAATTCAATTAAACATTCAGCACCCATTTTGGCAATGAATTTATCTGGATCACTATCTTCTTTGTATTGATTTTCAGGTGGTACTTGTTCCATTACGTTCAGGTACTCTTCTTCTGTAAGGAAGTCCATAATTTGAAGAGGTTCACCTTCTTCATTTTTAGCAATTCCAGGTTGAATTACAACATAACGCTCATAATAGATAATCATATCCAATTTCTTGGAAGGTAATCCTAGTAAGTATCCTATTTTGTTAGGAAGCGAACGGAAATACCAAATATGAGCTACAGGAACTACGAGATTTATGTGTCCTACTCGGTCACGGCGTACTTTTTTCTCAGTTACTTCCACCCCACAACGGTCACAAACAATTCCTTTGTAACGAATACGTTTGTATTTTCCACAAGCACATTCAAAATCCTTAACAGGACCAAAAATACGCTCACAGAATAGTCCGTCACGTTCTGGTTTGTGCGTACGGTAATTAATGGTTTCAGGCTTGAGAACTTCTCCGCGCGAGTTACCAAGAATAACTTCAGGAGAAGCTAATCCGATTGCAATTTTATTGAATTTTTTTTGGGTAATTATTTCGTTATTTCTAGCCATGGCTAAATGTCGTCTTAAATTAAATTATTCTTCCAATCGAATGTCGAGTCCAAGTCCTTTTAGTTCATGCATAAGCACATTAAAGGATTCTGGTAAGCCAGGTTCTGGTAATGTATCACCTTTGACAATTGCTTCATATGTTTTTGCTCTTCCAACAACATCATCAGATTTAACTGTTAAAATTTCTTGTAATGTACTTGAAGCACCATATGCTTCCAAAGCCCAAACTTCCATTTCTCCAAAACGTTGTCCTCCGAATTGCGCTTTTCCTCCAAGAGGTTGTTGCGTAATTAATGAATAAGGTCCAATAGAACGTGAGTGCATTTTGTCATCTACCATATGTCCTAATTTTAACATATAGATTACTCCTACTGTCGCAGGTTGATCAAAACGTTCTCCGGTTCCACCGTCATATAAATAAGTATGTCCATATTGTGGAACATTACCTTTTTCTGTCAATACATTGATTTGCTCAATGGTTGCTCCATCAAAAATTGGTGTTGCATACTTCTCTCCAAGGTTCTGACCTGCCCAACCTAATACGGTTTCATAGATCTGACCAATGTTCATTCGAGAAGGAACTCCCAGTGGGTTTAATACAATATCAACGGGGGTCCCATCTTCTAAGAAAGGCATTTCTTCTTCACGTACAATACGAGCTACGATACCCTTGTTTCCATGACGTCCCGCCATTTTATCCCCTACCTTAAGTTTTCGCTTTTTGGCTATATAAATTTTAGCTAATTTTTTAATTCCTGCAGGTAACTCATCTCCAACACTAATGGTGAACTTTTCGCGTCTAAGTGATCCTTGAAGGTCGTTTTCTTTGATTTTATAATTGTGTATCAAATTAGCAATCGACTCATTGATCTCTTTTGTAGTTGTCCATGAACCTTTAGTAAGGTGTGTGTAGTCTTCCACAGAAGCAAGTAGCTTAAGCGAATACTTTTTCCCTTTTGGCAAAATCTCTTCACCTAAATCATTTTGAACTCCTTGACATGTTTTACCGTTAACAACAGTAAATAGTTTTTCAACTAATACTGCTTTTAAAGCATCGGATTTATCATCAAAAGAGTCTTCTAATGTTTCTAACTCTAATTTATCATCGTTTCTTTTACGTTTATCTTTTACAGAGCGTGTAAATAATTTTTTATCAATTACAACTCCGCGTAATGATGGTGGTGCTTTTAAAGAAGCATCTTTAACATCACCCGCTTTATCTCCAAAGATAGCACGCAACAATTTTTCTTCTGGTGTAGGGTCTGACTCTCCTTTTGGAGTGATCTTTCCGATTAAAATATCACCAGGATTCACTTCTGCACCTATACGAATCATTCCGTTTTCATCTAAATCTTTAGTTGCTTCTTCGCTAACATTTGGAATGTCATTTGTTAGCTCTTCAGTACCAAGTTTAGTGTCGCGTACATCTAAAGAATATTCATCTATATGAATAGAGGTGAAAATATCCTGGCGTACTACTTTTTCTGAAATCACAATCGCATCCTCAAAGTTATATCCCTTCCAAGGCATGAAGGCTACTTTCAAGTTTCTTCCCAAAGCTAGTTCACCAGATTCTGTAGCATACCCTTGGCATAATACTTGTCCTTTTGTAACTTTATCTCCTTTTTTAATGATTGGTTTTAGATTGATACAAGTACCCTGATTTGTTTTTCTAAACTTAATCAAGTTGTATGATTTAGTGTCTCCGTCAAAGCTGATTAAATTATCTTGATCAGAATAATCATATTTAATCGTGATTTTATTAGCATCTACATATTCTACAACTCCATCGTTCTCAGCATTAATTAAAACACGAGAATCTGAAGCTACTTGCTTTTCTAATCCAGTTCCAACAATAGGAGCTTCAGGACGTAATAAAGGAACAGCCTGGCGCATCATGTTTGACCCCATTAATGCTCGATTGGCATCATCATGCTCCAAGAATGGAATTAGGGATGCTGAAATAGAAGCTATTTGGTTAGGAGCAACATCAGTATAATTTACTTGATTTGGACCAACAACAGGGAAATCAGCTTGATCTCTTGCAATTACTTTTTCGTCAAGAATTTTACCAGCCTTGTCAAAGTTTATGTTCGCTTGAGTGATTAATTGATTTTCTTCTTCCTCTGCACTTAAATAAATTGTTTCCTTAAGATTTATGATTCCATTTTCTACCTTACGGTAAGGAGTTTCAATAAATCCAAGGTTATTTACTTTAGCAAAAACACTTAATGAAGAAATTAGTCCAATATTAGGTCCTTCAGGTGTTTCAATAGGACATAATCTTCCGTAGTGAGTGTAATGTACATCTCTAACCTCAAACCCTGCACGTTCTCTAGAAAGGCCTCCTGGTCCTAGGGCAGAAAGACGACGCTTGTGGGTTATTTCTGCTAAAGGATTAGTTTGATCCATAAACTGAGATAACTGGTTAGTTCCAAAGAAACTATTAATAACAGATGACAGTGTTTTTGCATTAATCAAGTCTATAGGAGTGAACACTTCATTGTCACGAACGTTCATACGCTCACGAATGGTCCTTGCCATTCTTGCTAGTCCTACACCAAACTGAGAAGATAATTGTTCTCCTACCGTTCGGACGCGTCTGTTAGATAAGTGGTCAATATCATCGATCTCTGCTTTTGAGTTAATCAACTCTATTAAATATTTGATGATAGTAATAATGTCAAGCTTTGTTAACACTAGCTTGTCCATTCCAATATCTAGGCCTAATTTTTTATTCATCCTGTAACGTCCAACCTCACCAAGGTTATAACGTTGATCAGAGAAGAATAACTTGTCAATAATTCCACGTGCAGTATCCTCATCTGGTGGTTCCGCATTACGTAATTGACGATAAATATGTTCTACGGCTTCCTTTTCTGAGTTTGTCGGGTCTTTTTGTAAAGTGTTGTAAATAATCGCATAGTCCGACAAGTGTGCATCAACTTTATGCAATAAGACATTCTTAACATTTCCTCCAAGAATTTCTTCAACATGCTCTTTCTCAATAATAGTATCACGATCAATTATGATTTCATTTCTTTCAATAGAAATTACTTCACCAGTATCTTCGTCTACAAAATCTTCATGCCATGTTTTTAAAACACGTGCCGCTAATTTTCTGCCTAATATTTTTTTAAGTCCTGTTTTAGAGACTTTGATTTCTTCTGCAAGATCAAATATTTCTAGGATATCACGATCAGATTCAAAACCAATGGCTCTGAAAAGAGTCGTTACAGGTAGTTTTTTCTTACGATCAATGTATGCGTACATTACACTATTAATATCAGTCGCAAATTCAATCCAAGAACCCTTGAAAGGAATTACTCGAGCAGAATATAATTTAGTTCCATTGGCATGGAAAGATTGGCCAAAAAATACACCTGGAGAACGGTGAAGTTGAGAAACTACAATTCGTTCCGCACCATTGATTACAAAAGTACCGCTTGGTGTCATGTATGGTATTGTTCCTAAAAAAACGTCTTGTACTATAGTTTCAAAATCCTCATGTTCAGGATCAGTACAGTATAATTTTAAACGCGCTTTTAAGGGGACGGAATAAGTTAAACCACGTTCTATACATTCTTGAATAGAGTATCGTGGAGGATCAACGAAATAGTCGATAAACTCTAAAACAAATTGATTTCTTGTATCGGTGATTGGAAAATTTTCTTTAAACGTATTGAAAAGTCCTTCTTCGTTACGTTCGTCAGATTTGGTTTCTAGTTGGAAAAAGTCCTGGAAAGATTTAATCTGAATATCCAGGAAATCCGGGTACATTGGAGTATGTTTAGCTCCGGCAAAATTTGTTCTTTGGCTTTGTTTACTAGGCATCTAACTTTTTTTTTAATGGTCAATAACACAAAATGGGCTTACTAAAAAAGGGTATAGGTCTTTAGTTAAATCTAAAGACCTATACCTTTAATGATTATGGTTGAGACTACTTAAGTTCAACCTCAGCTCCTGCTTCTTCTAGAGAATTTTTAAGCGCTTCCGCTTCATCCTTAGCAATTCCTTCTTTCAAAGGGCTAGGTGCTGCGTCAACTAGTCCTTTTGCTTCTTTAAGCCCAAGACCTGTTAACTCTTTTACTAATTTTACTACAGCTAGTTTTGAACCACCTGCTGCTTTAAGGATCACGTCAAATTCTGACTTTTCCTCAGCTCCAGCGTCTCCGCCACCTGCTGCTGGTCCGGCAATAGCTACTGCAGCTGCTGCAGGCTCTATACCGTACTCATCTTTTAAAATGTCAGCCAACTCATTGACTTCTTTTACAGTCATATTGACTAATTGTTCTGCGAATTTTTTTAAATCTGCCATTGTTAATAATTTATCTAATTAAAATTTAATATATATCTATATTGAGTGCTTACTTATTATATCGGGTTTAACGTTCTGAAAGTGTTGTAAGGATTCCAGATAATTTCCCACCTCCCGATTGAAGTGCAGAAACAACATTTTTGGCTGGAGATTGTAACAGCATAATAATATCTCCAATCAACTCTTCTTTAGATTTAATAGCAACAAGTGCATCAATTTGGTCATCTCCTAAATAAATTGCTTCTTCAATGAAGGCTCCTTTTAAAATGGGTAGATCTGACTTTTTTCTAAAGTTCTTAATCACCTTTGCAGGTGCATTTCCAGTCTCTGAAAACATCAAGGACGTATTTCCTTTAAGGATTCCCGTCAATTCACCAAAGTCATGGGTGGAAGCCTCCATGGCTTTAGCAAGAAGTGTGTTTTTTACCACTTGTAATTTGACATTTTCTTTAAAACAAGCGCGTCTTAATGCGTTTGTTTGCCTGGCATCTAATCCCTCAATATCAGCTAAATAAAGTGTTTTCACACCCACTAAAGCTTCTTTAAGGTTTTCTATTGCATCGTGTTTTTCTTGTCTAGTCATTACTTAAATTTAGTGCGTTAACCCAATTTGGCATCAATTGATATACTCGGGCTCATGGTACTTGACATGAAAACGCTTTTTACATATATTCCTTTGGTTGTAGAAGGCTTCAATTTCGAAATAGTCTTCAATAGTTCATCGGCATTTTCGTAAATTTTGTCAGCGGTAAAAGATGCTTTTCCAATGGCAGCATGAACGATTCCAGTTTTATCAACTTTAAAATCAATCTTACCTCCTTTAACGTCAGTTACTGCTTTCTTGATATCCATTGTTACCGTACCAGTTTTAGGATTAGGCATTAAACCGCGGGGACCTAATACGCGTCCTAATGGGCCTAATTTACCCATCACACTTGGCATCGTTACAATTACATCAACATCTGTCCAACCATCTTTGATTTTCTGCAAATATTCATCCAATCCTATAAAATCAGCACCTGCTTCTTTAGCCTCTGCTTCTTTATCTGGGGTAACGAGTGCAAGAACGCGAACGTCTTTACCTGTTCCATGCGGTAAGGTAACGACACCACGAACCATTTGATTGGCTTTTTTAGGATCTACCCCTAAACGAATTGCCAAGTCAATGCTCGCATCAAATTTTGTAGTGGTAATTTCTTTCACCAATTCGGAAGCTTCTTTAAGCGTATATAGATTTTTGGGATCTACTTTCGCACGAGACTCCTTTTGTTTCTTAGTTAATTTAGCCATTGCTTTGTATTAATAAATTAAAAGGGAGCTTCTCCAGAAACTTTAAAACCCATTGAACGCGCTGTACCAGCAATCATCTTCATAGCAGACTCGATGGTAAATGCATTGAGATCAGGCATTTTATCCTCAGCGATGAGTTTGACTTGATCCCAAGTAACTGTAGCGACTTTATTTCGATTGGGTTCTCCAGAACCTTTTTTAGCTTTGGCTGCTTCCATCAGTTGAACGGCCGCTGGAGGTGTCTTGATAACAAATTCAAAAGATTTGTCAACATAAACAGTAATCGCAACCGGTAATACTTTACCTGGTTTATCTTGGGTTCTTGCATTGAATTGTTTGCAAAACTCCATGATATTGACTCCTGCAGCACCCAGCGCGGGTCCAACCGGTGGCGATGGATTCGCAGCACCTCCCCGAACTTGTAGTTTTAAAACTTTACTTACTTCTTTTGCCATTATGTAATTTAATTTTGAATTGTGTAAGGCGGAAGCAAATACACAAAATTCAATTTATTAGTGTAACATTTATATTTTCTCTACTTGCATATAGCTAAGTTCTAAAGGTGTTTTTCTACCAAAAATCTTAACCATTACCTCAAGTTTGCGCTTTTCTTCATTTATTTTTTCAATCACTCCATTAAATCCATTAAAAGGACCATCAATTACTTTTATATTTTCTCCATGTGAAAACGGGATAGAAATATGTTCTGTAGAAAGAGCGAGCTCATCTACTTTACCTAACATTCTATTTACTTCTGAAATTCTTAACGGAACAGGTTCACCTCCTTTAGTCTCTCCTAAAAAACCAATTACATTTGTCACTGACTTAATAATATGAGGTAACTCTCCTGTCAAATTAGCTTTAACCATAATATACCCTGGAAAATAGACCCGTTCTTTATTTATCTTTTTACCATTACGAATTTGGATTACTTTCTCCGTAGGGACCAAAATGTCTTCTACAAGATGATCATATCCAAAACGAGAAACCTCAGACATAATGTAGTCTTTAATTTTGGCCTCTTGACCACTGACAGCACGAACAACGTACCATTTCTTATCTGAAGTAGTTGTTGTCATGATTAACCGATCAAGTTGAAATAAAATTGAATAATTCTTGAAAGAACTGTATCTGCTCCCCAAATCGCAAGGGAAAACAAAATTGAAAAAACAAGTACAACAACAACTAGTCGCTGTAATTCGGAACGCTCTGTCCACGAAACATTGTTTTTTAATTCTTCGAAAGAATCTTTAATATATGATATAAAAAGTTGCATGCTTTACTTTTTCTAATTATGCACGGGTTGAGAGGCTCGAACTCCCGACACCTGGTTTTGGAGACCAGTGCTCTACCAACTGAGCTAAACCCGTTTTTATGTGACACAAAAGGCATCCCGTAAAACGGGATACCTTGGAGTATCATATTAAAAACATTTTTGGTTAGTCTAGGATCTCCGTAACCTGTCCCGCACCTACTGTTCTTCCTCCTTCACGAATTGCAAAACGCAATCCAATACTTAAGGCAATTGGCTGAATCAAATCAACGTTAATTGTTAGGTTATCTCCTGGCATCACCATTTCAACTCCATCAGGAAGCATAATGTTTCCCGTAACGTCAGTCGTTCTAACATAGAACTGAGGTCGGTAGTTGTTATGGAATGGTGTGTGACGTCCACCCTCTTCTTTTTTAAGAATATATACTTCAGCTTTAAACTTAGCGTGTGGTGTTACAGAGCCTAATTTACACATTACCATTCCTCTTGTGATATCGCTTTTCTCAATACCTCTTAAAAGAATTCCTACGTTATCTCCTGCTTCTCCTCTATCTAAAATTTTACGAAACATCTCAACCCCAGTAATTGTGGATTTCAATTTTTCAGCACCCATACCAATGATGTCTATTTCGTCACCTGTATTAGCTACTCCAGTTTCAATTCTACCTGTTGCAACAGTTCCACGTCCTGTGATTGAGAAAACATCCTCAACAGGCATTAAAAAGTCTTTTTCAACATCACGCTTGGGAAGTTCAATCCAAGTATCAACTTCTTCCATTAATTTCATAACCGAATCAACCCATTTTTGTTCTCCATTAAGAGCGCCAAGTGCAGATCCTAAAACTACAGGAGAATTATCTCCATCGTAGTCGTAAAAAGAAAGTAATTCACGTACTTCCATTTCAACTAATTCAATTAATTCTTCATCATCAACCATGTCTGCTTTATTCATAAAAACAACAAGACGTGGTATACCTACCTGACGGCCTAATAATATATGCTCTCTAGTTTGTGGCATAGGACCATCAGTTGCAGCAACAACAAGGATAGCACCATCCATTTGAGCAGCACCAGTAACCATGTTTTTTACATAATCGGCGTGACCTGGACAGTCAACGTGGGCATAATGACGATTTGCCGTTTGGTATTCTACATGTGAAGTGTTAATTGTAATTCCACGCTCTTTTTCTTCAGGAGCATTATCTATTTGATCGAAGCTACTAGCTTCTGAAAAACCTTGATCAGCAAGTACTTTTGTAATTGCCGCAGTTAGGGTTGTTTTACCATGGTCTACGTGACCAATAGTTCCAATATTTAAGTGGGGTTTCGACCTGTCAAATTTCTCTTTAGCCATAATTATTGTTGTTTCAATGTTATTTTTAGGAGCGCAAATTTATGAATTTTTTTTAATCACTTACGCTTTTTATCGAAAAAAATAACATAATTAACTGCTTTTTGTTTATAAATCATTTCAAGGAGTATTCAAAACACTAAAATTCAAATTTTTATACTAAGAATGCCTATATTTATTTATATCACAAAAACTGAACTAATAGGGTATTTTAGTCTTAATAGAATCTCAATGAATTTTTTTTAATTTCTTTATAGTTTTATTATTTATTTAAGTTGATTTCAATGGTTCATACCGCTATAATTATTCCTTGTTACAATGAAGCATCACGTTTTCCAGTGAATCGTTTTGTTTCATTTGTAAAAAAACATTCTGCCGTATCAATTTATTTTGTAAATGATGGATCTTCTGATAATACTGATTCTATTTTAGAAGACTTGCGAATTAAGTTCCCTAAAAATATCAGTGTTATAAACCAAAAGAAAAACGAAGGAAAAGCAGCTGCTGTAAGACTAGGAATGAACAGTGCGCTTAAAAATAATAAATTTGACCGCTTTGCTTTTTTAGATGCTGATTTATCAACCTCAATAGAAGAATGCATTCTCCTCTCAGAAAAATTAACAAAAGAAACTTCTTTTGTTTTTGGATCGCGCATTAAAAAGCTAGACAATAACATACGACGTAAAACTCATCGCTTTATCATTGGACGTATCATTGCTACTTTTATTTCAAAAATGTTGAGACTCCCCATTTATGATTCACAATGTGGCTGTAAAATATTTTCTAGAGAATGGGTAACATTGATATTTAATGAAGCATTTTTAACACGCTGGTTATTTGACGTGGAAATCTTCTATCGCCTAATCAACCATTTTGGGAGGACTAAAATACAAACTAAGATTTTAGAGGTGCCGCTTTCATCATGGATTGACTCAGAAAACAGTAAGGTATCACTATTTTATGGGATCAAAGTCTGGTTTGATTTATTAAAAATATACAGACATTACAGATGATTCGAATTTCCAAATTAGAAAGCAACAAAACTTTACGGATTATATTTTGGGTGTTACTACTTATTAGAGGGTTTCTAAATATCGTTATTCCTTTAATGGATAAAACAGAAGCACGGTATGCTGAAATTGCAAGGATAATGGCCGAGACCCAAAACTGGGTTGTACTTCAAATTGATTATGGAGTTCCATTTTGGGCAAAACCTCCATTGTCAAGCTGGGCTAGTGCTTTAAGTATAACTCTTTTTGATGACAGTGCGTTTTTTGTTCGTCTTCCTTATTTATTAGTTTGTGGTTTTATTGGATGGTGGATTGGGAAATTTGGTCAAAAACGTACTAACTCATCTTATTTACCTGGTATCATCCTTTTAAGTCTTCCGGAATTTTATTTACATTCTGGTGTAGTCTCTACAGATGTTTTCCTGACTCTTAGCATAACGGTTGTAATGCTGTCTTTTTGGAAAAGCATCCAAAAAAAAGCCTCTACCGCTTGGGGATATCTTTTTTTTTTAGGTCTTGGATTGGGACTTCTTGCAAAAGGACCTATTATTGTTGTCCTTACCTTACCCCCTATTTTGATTTGGTGTCTAATTCAAAATAATTTAATAAGCTCATTAAAAAAAGCCCCCTGGGTGTTGGGGAGTTTTTTAATTATTTTAATTGCGTTACCCTGGTATTTTCTAGCGGAAGCAGCCTCGCCTGGATTTATAGATTATTTTATTGTAGGCGAACATTTTAACCGTTATTTTAATTCAGGATGGGTAGGTGATAAATATGGGTTTGCCAAGCAACAACCCTTTGGAATTGTTTGGGGGTTTCTGTTGATCTTTTGCTTGCCTTGGTCTCTTATTTTTATTCAAACTTTATGGAAAAATTTTAAAAAATTAAAAACAAATTCTTGGGCTTTATTTTTACTCACTTGGATTGTTTGGACACCATTGTTTTTTACTACTTCTAAAAGCCTTATACATCCCTATATTCTTCCTGTAACTATTCCAATGGCTTTATGGATTCATAATTATTGGTTCGAAATTAAAGCGAGAGTTCTTTTCCTTAAAATTGGTCTTATAATTCCAGTCTTACTTCTGGTTATATACCTAAGTGGTTTTGCAAATCCGTTACTTGAAAATAATACTGATAAATATTTAGTGAGTGAAATTAAAAATACAAACATCTATACTTTAGATTTTAAAAGCTATTCAAGTCAATTTTACACAAAAGGGAATATCAAAAAAGTAAATAGCTTTACTCTTGATAAGCTTACATTAAAACCTCAGGATTTTTACATCCTGATTAGCCATAAACGCTGGAAACAAGTTGCCCCTCATATTAAACTAAAATTAACCTTAATAAGGTCGCACAAGAAAAGAGCTCTATATAGGTACATTAAAAAAAAAATTAAGTAGGTATAAACAAAGGCAAGTCTTCACTCACTTCACTAGTGGCTTGTTTCATTCTTGTTAAAGTGTATTGTAAAACTCACTGAAGATGATATACCTGTGGTTTAAAAGAAAACCCTCTGAAAATAATTAGAGGGTTCTTGCTTAAGAATTAAGCTATAGTTTAAAACAGATAGACTAATTATTTTACTCGTTTCATTTCAGCTTTGGCAGTGAAACCTGAACCATCTGGACCAATAGTTTTGTATTCATAAATAAATATGTCTTTATTTTCCAGCATTAGATTTAGTTCCCAAGATTCAACAAACATCTCTTTATTTGAGTCCAATCCGCTTTTTGCTTGATTTGTCACTAAACTTATAATTCCACTTTTATTGGATTTAAGCTCTGCAACAGGGCGGTTTTGTGCTGCACAATAGTGTGTTGCTAAAATATTATCATTGTGAAGGTTAAAAATAGTCATCATTTCAGTACCTCCCTCATTACTCTCTTCTAAAAGTGCG
Organism: Flavobacteria bacterium MS024-2A; assembly: GCA_905182305.1. GTDB lineage: Bacteria > Bacteroidota > Bacteroidia > Flavobacteriales > Flavobacteriaceae > MS024-2A. The sequence goes on along the minus strand of CAJJBB010000005.1, from coordinate 191,162 downwards.
CTTCCATTTGAACGGATACTATACTGTAAGTTTATAGGTTCAGCGTCTCTATTGGAATAATTAATTGTTCCCACCCATTTACCCTCGAGTTGTTTAAGTTGATTAAAGGTGTCTTCATCGTCAGTTGCAAATGCATTGGACATAAAAAGAAGGGCTGTAACTAAAAGTATTTTTTTCATTTTGATTGATTTATGATTAATAGAATTGAAGGTAACAATAAAGAACTTACAGAAGATGATATGCCTGGGGTTTAAAAGAAAACCCTCCGCTTGGAAGGGTCTTTAAAATTAAGTATTAATTTAAAATATTAGAATTGTAATATAAATCTTCCCGCACAATTGACCCTGAATCGTTAAATGACATTTGACTGTGCACTTTTAGCACTTTAATTTCCCCTGTTTTCTTGTTTTTCATTGTCATATTACACCAGGACATTACAACTCCTCCACTACCTTCATAATCAATATAATCAGGGAATCCAACCTCATCAATTGATAATAAATCAAAGGTTTTGAAGATATTTTTAACATTTTCTATTTGTTCTTCTAAAGAATTGAAATCCTTGTCAATTAAATTACTATCATAAATTTTTGCGTTGGGAGAAAAATCCTGAAAAGTAGCTTCAACATTACCCTGTTCTAAATTATACCAAACCATTCTCAATTTACTGATAAAAGGATGGTCTTTAAACACTACTCCATTTTTAATTGTTTCTCTAGAAAGATTCCATTTTTGCCATGCTGCTTGATTGTCAGACCACCAAAAACGAACTATTTTCTCTCCTTTTTTATCAAATACAAAGATTCCGTTAAAAGGGGTTCTTATTTTAAATCCATTATTTTTATCCCAAGCAATAAATTCTTGAAATGTCTGAACAAAAAGACCTGATTTTTTATACTCTATTGCATCCGAATAAGCCTGTCCTCTATTTTTTAAGGAAATATTAACAAAGTTTTTTTTCATCCAAGAAGATTGGCCAAGAAGATTATTGATGTCTCCACCCTTGTAGTTTGGACTATTATTCATTGAACTCGCCATTTTAAATCCCTCTCCTGCTAAACTTTTAAGTGTTTCGATGTCTCCGCTTATCCAGGCTTGACCAAACTTGTGAGCGGTATCTATTGCGGGATGTTTATCGTAAACCTTTCCATTATTTTTTTTCTGTGCAAAAGCGATTACTGGAATGGTAAATAATAATAAAATAATTTTCTTCATTTTAAATTGATTTATGATTAATAATGCTCAAATATAACAAATCCCAGAACTTACTTAACAAACAACGGCAAGTCTTCAATCACTTCATTAGTAGCTTGTTTTATTCTTGGTAAAGTGAATTGTAGAACTTACTGAAGGGGATATGCCTGTGGATTAATAAAAAAACCCTATAAACTTAATTAAAGGGTTGAAAATTAAAAGTATTTTAAAACGATATTAATTTCTGAAATTCGATATGTGTATTCTATAATTCTGTTGAAAGCTTTGGAATTAAAGATAGTGTTTCTCGTCGTCTACCTGACATTTCTATCGCATCATTATAAACATCTAAATCCTTATCATATGAACCGTTATACATTTCATTATATAGTTCTTTTAACGATTTATCCGTATTTGGAAATTTTCCCTGCTCTGTAAAATCATCAAATGCATAGACAAAAATAAATTCATTTTCATTTCCTCCAGAGACAATTTAAACAAAGAAAATCTTGAAGAAGTTAATCTTGTACCTTTTAAACTTGAAAAGGATATTCAAGCATTAGTAGAAAAGAATACCGAATCAATTTTTGAATTAGATTTTATAGAATCAGAATTTAGGGTTGAGAAATACAGGATAGATACTCTTTGCTTTGACCTTGAAAACAATTCCTTTGTAATTGTAGAGTATAAAAAAGGAAGTAGCTATTCTGTTGTAGACCAAGGAATGACCTACTTGCAACTAATGCTTAATAATAAGGCGGATTTCTTATTAAGGCTATCTCAACACAAGGGTAAGGTTCTTGAAATGAAAGATGTTGATTGGTCGCAATCTAAAATAATTTTTGTAGCTGAATCATTTAATTCTTACCAAAAGGATAGTGTAAATTTTGATAACCTACCATTTGAACTTTGGGAAATTAAAAGGTTTACAAACAACACAATTGTATTTAATAAACACAAATCAAATTCAAATGAAAGTATTGGTTCGCTAACTGATACAAAAAAGAATAATGCCTTTAGTGAGATAAACAAGGAAGTAAAAGTATTTACAGAACAAGACCACTTATCAAAATCAGATGATTCAATTGTTGAGAAATGGAATGAACTGAAAGAATTGATGATTGAATTAGATGGTGTTGAAATAGTTCCAAAAAGACAGTATATAAGCCTACTTTTTGAAGATAAAAAAAATAAAACTATTGCTTATTTCAACTTTCAAAAGAAAGGTATAAGGGTTGATTTTTCAAGGGGTAATGTATATACAGATGGGAGAACATCAAAAAACTACTTTATTCTTGATGACCCAAAAAAGATTGCTAAAGAAGATTCTTGGACTTGGAAAAGTGGTGCTAAAGGAACTGTATATAAAGTATCTATCTTTAAGGATACGGACATTGATTATATAATGTTTCTCATTAAGCAGAAGTATAAAAATTTAAGACAATAGTCGCCAATTACATCACAACATTCCTTCAATCTCTGCAAGTCTTAAAACCTTTTGAGCAGTAGGGTATGATACTCCTGCAATCTTTGAAGCACGGTTAATAGACTCACCATTCTTTAGTTCTTTTAAGCACATTTGCACATTAGATTTATTAAAAAACTGTTCTGTAGTTTCTTTAGGTTTATTGCCACCGTTATTCTTATACCTACCATTCTTCCTTGCACGTTCTATACCTTCAGCTTGACGTTCTTTACTATTCTTCAATTCCCACTCTGCAAGGGTAGCCATTATAGATAGAATCATCTTTGTAGTAGGATTTTCTTTACCATCAATAAGCGTTTGTAATCCTTCAGTTTTAGAAACTACATTAACGCCCATTTCAGTAAATTCCTGAACTGTTTTAAGTATATCTATAGTGTTCCTTCCTAACCTATCAATTGAATGTACCATTAACGTATCTATATCGCCACGTTGAGCCATTACAAGGAGTTTTGGGGCATTATCACGTTCCTTGAATGGAATTACACCACTACACTTATCTACTACTTCTAAAACAGGTGTACCATCTTCTAATTTAGTTAGTCTTTGCCTTGCAGTACTTTGTTCTTTAGTACTTACCCTTTCATACTTTGCAGGTTTCATATATGTGTTCTTTAAAGCTAATATATAAATTTATTTTAAAACTTTATAAGGTTAACGTATTAAACTACTATTTTTAACGTTATAAACTTTATACCCCTTATTTAGTATTAAATGGTTCTGAAAAATTATAAAACAACAAGTATACTTTAAGAGTTTATACACAAGGTGTTATCAGGAATAGTGATTCACTAAAGGATACTAAACACATATGAAAAAAGTAGGACTATTATTACTAACTATTATATTTTTTAGCTGTGGGGATTTAAGTTCTGAACCTGATTGGTCTAAATATAGTTCAAGTTTAAAAGCAATAATTAATTCTTCTAATTGTGATGAATTACAATACCACTTTAATATTGCAGAAGCTAATTCTGACAACCAAAGAGCAAGAACAGGAACAGGAACAGCTAATTTAATGAGTTATATTGATTCAAAAATGCAAGAGAAAAACTGTTATTAAAATGGAAGAAATAAACCCTAATCAACCTTGATAGATACTAAACACATATGAAATCAAAATTTGCTCAACTGGTTTTTCGGATATTGGGTTATATTGCAAAATCAGGTTGGATTGTTGTAATTATAATAAATCTTATAGATGGAGAATATTTTTCTGCAATAGGATATGTTTTGTTTCGGTTTAATATTTTTTTTCCCACAATGGCTTTATAAGAATTTATGCAAACAAAGTATTGTAATCGTAAAGGGTGAGTATTAAGTAAGTTTTTCTCTAATCACATCTTTTCTCACTATCAAAAGAACGCTTTCTTCTTTTATAGGTTTCCCTATCTAATATAGTTCTCCAAGATTCATCAAGGTGTTGGGTTTTATCCAATTCGTATACTTGGCTGTCTAATGTTCTTGCAGCATTTTGCATTAACCCTGTTTCTTTAATGTGCTTTAATAGGTTTATATAGGTTCTTATTATATCATACTGTCCTAATACATCCAAGTGTATGTAATCAAGTCTTTTTTCATCTATGGTAGAATATGATGCTATTGAACCTTTTCTTGATTTATTACCTATTAATGCACTTTGGTCTGATAATGCAACTCCTAGTGTATCGGCTGTTGATGTAAACGTATGTCTAGTTGATTTAAAACTATTGCCTAATATCGTTGTTAATCTACCTTGTAAAAAATCAGCATACAAATCCCACTTTCTTTTATTGGTTAGTCTATCCCACTTGAATAGTTTTAAGCCATCATCTTCATTAACCTCATCTGGTCTATTGATCCGTATAACTTCTTTTAAAAGTTCATTTATACTTAATGTAGGGTAAGCATTAATTAGTAATGTAAAGGTTCTTGCAGCAGTCTTTTTTACGCTTTAATTCAATATGAATTGGCATATCATATCCTTCTATATCAAAATCGTAAATATAATCTGCAAGGGGATAATCTTCAACTAATAATTCATCACTTACTAAAGTAACATCTTGCCCATCTAAACCCCTTAAACAGAAACTATAAAGCCAAAACAAAAATGCTTCTAACCTTTTAAGTGAATTAATCTTTTTAATTGCGTTGTTAACGGATTCTATTTTAACAGGGCGTTTTAGCTTTTTATCTTCAGTTTGATAATACTTTTCAAAATATTTATCTCTAAATTCATTTGAATCGTAATCCTTTAGAATGGTATTTAATTTCTTTAGATATTCTGTTGCTGTATTCTTCCCTGTAGTGCCATATAAGGCTCGTACTATCTCATTAGTGTATGTTTTGAAGTAAACCATCTTAATGGGCAATAAGTGGCTTAATTTAGCTTCTTGTAGTGATGTTTCTAGTTTGCTAAATATGGAGTTATACTTTTCAGTATTGTAATCTTTGGGTTTAGAATTTAAAAACTCCTTTTCAAAGAAATCTATTAATTCTGGACTATCTGAAATATGATAATGCTGGATTTGTTTTAATGCATCTTCAGGTAATATTTCTTGAAGGTTAAGTTTATCTATAAGTTCAAGACGTTTTCCAGATAGCAGCTTAAACTTTTCCCTGTATTCTTTAAATTCTTGCCTACTTTTTACTTCTTTCTTTTTTGCATCCCAACAATTAGCAGGAATAACTATATCAGTTTTTGAATAAGTGTACTTACCTGAACCAAACTTGTGCCTTACCCAAAGAGATAGATTACCATTAGTTAATGGTCTTGTGTATATAGTAAGGTTGTGATATGACCTTTTCATACAACTAAACTACAAATTGTAACCTAATTGTAACCTTATTCGTTAAAAAATGTGTTAACAGGGAGTGTTAGTAATAATGCCCTAATCTGCTAAAAGTGTTGTTATTAGTGATGTTTAGGGGTTTTATTGTGAGCCAACGAGCAGATTTGAACTGCCGACCTCTTCCTTACCAAGGAAACGCTCTACCCCTGAGCTACGTCGGCAAAAATGAAGAGAGCGAGAGACCGGGTTCGAACCGGCGACATTCAGCTTGGAAGGCTGACGCTCTACCAACTGAGCTACTCCCGCATTATTACAAATATAAAATTAATGAATTGTTAATTTATATTAATAACAATTAAATATATTACTTACTTCTCTATACCTATTTTACAAGTATGGTAATGAGTCAAAAAGGATTAAAAAGCTACCTATTAAACTACGCCCAAGTGACTTTGATAGAGCTAAGAAGTCTATACGTCCAACTAAGGAAATAGAGAACAAAGAAGCATCACAGTATTTACGAGAGCTCCAGTCTAAATTAGTTGATATTAAGGTACAAATGTTTAAAGGTGATATATCCATTAATACAGCGTGGGACTTGATATTTGATAAGAATCCAGAAGGCTCAATACAGTCGTTTATAGAGAGTGATTTAAAGCTAACTGCAGCATCAAGAACTAAGTTCCTTAATTATTTAAGTGGATTATATAAGCATTTACCAAGCAAGTATAGTAACCTACACTACATACATATACAAGACGAGAGTAGTATTAACGAAATAGCATCCATACTAAAAGAGAGTAGTTTAAAGAATTCCACAGTAAGCGACTATTTAGGAATGCTTGACTATGTTTCCAGAGCTGCTAAGTTAAAAGTCCTCAGTCCATTTGCTGGTAATAAATTAAAGCCAGTGGATGACGAATCCGACAAGCTACCAAGAACAGTGCAGGACATCATACAAGGTATGCAGGGTATAAAAACTAAGAAAGACTTCTACGCTATTAATTTTTGGCTATACTCATTCTGCTTGAGAGGATTAGGAGGAGCTGATATATGTAACCTAAACGAGTCGCTTATTAAAGGAGCTGATTATACACTCCCTTACTATCCAGACTATGCCATTGATTCAGACTACTACAGTACACTGTCAGAGAAGAGCTATATATACCTACGTAGAGGTAAAAAGAAGCACCAAAAGGCTTTATCAATTCTTATTAATACATTTCCTACTTATTTACTACACCAGTCGTTAAAGCAGCTTATTAAAGAAGAGTATCCAGACTTAGCTTATAGAGGAGCTGATAAATTAAGACTATTCAACTTTACTACTAAGGATAAGGATTACAACGATATTTTAGAAGGCAAAAAGAAGTGGAGTCTACTACGTGATACAGTGAGTAAGAAGTGTTCTAAATTGATTGGAGCTGGTCTACATAATACAAGACATACATTTACTGCGAGTGGTAATAGTTATGCACGTTTAAATGATAATGAACAGAGAGAGTTACTGGGACAGAAGACTAAAGGGGCTTTGAAGCACTACCAAAGTGAAGCGCAAATTAAAACAGACCTTAATCACTTACATATATTAGACGATTTTCAAATAGTAGTATTAACCAAAGTATTATTTCAGCTTGGCATACAGAAAGGATATATTACTAAGGAGCTTTCCACTGGAGCTATTGATTTACTATCACAGACTAAACTGCTTACTTTTAGTCCAGAGGATGAGCTTAAACTACAGCAATTAAAAAAGGATTGGGAACTTGTACCTATAGTAGAGGTGATTGATGGAAACATTACTACAAAGCCAGACTCAACAATCACTAAATTTTTAGCCATAAATTGTTTTTATATATTTTGTTAAATTTAGGAGATGTCGATATTACCACCGAGAAAGTAGCGTCATCATTGGTATTCAGTTTTATTTCAAAGGATGAGAAGAATAATTTGATTAAGGAAGAATTAAGGAAACGCTGTTAAAAGAATAATCCCCACTAAGCTATTCCAAAGGTTTAACATTCTTAGAGTACCATTCAAGGTATTTTTCTTTGTCTTTGGGTTCGTATTTAGCTTGTTTTTCTTCGTTTATATCTGACCAAAGTGGTTGAGTATTTTTATAATAAAATAAAGCAATAAGTTCATATTCATTTTTAGCACTTGCAAGTGGTATAATGTGGTCTATATCCCATTCTCCGTGATTCTCCCAGGACATTCCCTCTGTAAATTGACTTTCTAAATGCTTCGTGGCAGTAGTATAATCCCCTCCTAGATACTCATACGTTTTACTTCTTTTAGTATAATTTCCTCTCTTAATAGCTATGTAAAGGCGGCTCCTCATTGCAGTTTTAAGTTTAAATAAAGGGTCCGTTTTCTTACGCTCTTTCCTCCTTTCATTTATTTTTTTTCTGCCACCTTTCTCATTTTTCCATTCCCTCCAACGGTCATTAAGTAATTTTTTATTTTGTTTCCTATGTTCCTGCCTTTGCTCGCTAATCCTTTCTTTATTTTCTTTTAAGTATTCATCTCTATATTTTTTTCCTTGCTCCGAATTATATAAAGCTTCCCTTTTATTTTTTATATTTTCAATATTCTCCTCTCTATATTTCTTTCTATAAGCAAAGCGTTCTTCGTGATTTTTTTCTCTCCATTCTTGTATTCTTATACTTGTGCATTTTATACAACGTTTTAAATACAAGGTCTCTCCTGTAACTTTACTTTTATTATTTTGTTTTCCAAATTCCGAGAAAGGTTTTTCTTTATTACAAGTATTGCAAACCCTTAAACCAGTTTCTTTTTCTCTTTGACGAGCTTCGATTTTATCTTTATTTTTTAAAGATGTTTTATTACTAATTCTCTATTATATTTTCTTTCTCGCTCTGCATAATCTGGATTTTTTCTTTTTGCTTTTTTCCAAGAGTTGAAATATTGATTCTTACATTTTTTACAAGTATTTATCCCTTTTGGATATAGTTCCAATGATTTTTCTTCGCCACAATTACTACAAACTTTGATGTCCATTCCATAAAGCTAAAAAATTATATTAAACTCTCGCTCTTAAATATAGTTACACTGAGTTATTAACGGAACTTGATTAATTGCTTTACTCACTGCAAAAACTTTCATAATATCTGAGGCTGTAGGAAGTTGGCGGAAGGTTCACGCTTTTTCTATGAAACATTCACTCCGAGAATAATTAGCACAGCTAAACATCTCAAGAGGTGAGACCGCTTTCTGTTCCACTGTTCCAATGACGTTCCAAAGACTATGGAACACCTAACACTATCATTATCAATAAGTTATACGCTCTGTTCCACCGTTCCACCAAAAACAGCAAAAACTTTCTGTAATACAGTATCTCTTCTATAGAAGTAATTTAAAAAGTAATGGAACATATGGAACAAGGCAGTAAAAAAGTCTCTTAGCACTAATAAAATCAATGCCTCCCGCTGTTCCAAGCAAATCAAAAAGTGATGGAACACCTATGGAACACCCCCCCCCTTTCTATGGAACACTAACACCTATCACAATTTCACTATGTCACCGCGAAGGTAAATCTGTTTTTAAATAAACATCATAGTTGACGAGGCTGTGGGAAGCTCAGAAATGAAGATTGTTTTTTATTACTGAATGGAGATGCATTCCATAAACGTAAATTAATTAGGCTTTAGAAGATTAGCGAGAGATGCATCCTTTCACTTTTCAACTTTAGCCTTTTTTAATTTAATAATAATGGTAAATCAAAATCAACTCAAGGAGCCGCATTTAACTCCAGACCAACAGAGTCAGCTGTATAACTTGACAAAAACAGACCCTTTTATAAAGAATTTAGACGAAGCAATAACACTTAACGACTGGAATATGTTTTTTGAGCTGCTTTCAGATAGATTGAATATTTATGTGGATAGTACTGGTTTGACTTATGAGATAAAAGACGGATTACCAAAAGGTATTGAGATAATCAACGTTAAAGACCTCTTCATAAAGTGTGTTAGGGGTTTAGGATTAGATACTAAAACACAAATAGCAGCTACCAATAAAATAACTGACACTCTTAAGAATAATAATGGTAAGGCTTATTTAAAGACTGTGATTACTAATAATCATATAGACTCAAAGCAAAGCATTAAGCGTGAGTTCAGAAATGGAACTTTAACAATTACTAAAGACGGTAATTCTTGGGAGAAGAGAGACAACTCTCGAATTGTTTGGAATTATATTGATAGAGATTATAGCGAATACACTAATACAAGCGGAATTAACTCAAATTCTGACTTAGAACACTTAGCGAAAGCATTTTGCACGCCTAATGGAATGAGTCCTTTTATGGATTACGATAAAGAGTCGTATAAAAATTATAGAATAATGTTAGGAGCAGCTATTCATAGGCATTTTGATACAGCACAGCCTTTCGCAATTACTCTACTGGATAAAAGGGAAGATTCTTCACACGGAAGCAGTGCAAAGGGCGGAAGAGGTAAGGGACTTACTGCTGGAATTATTAAGAATTCTATACCAAATAAAGCTCTTGAAGTAGTGGAATATAGTAAAAACAAGTCCTTTCAATGGCAAAAAGTAACGAGAGGAACTCAGATTATACAACTTGACGAACTTTCTCCAACAGACATACCAGAATTATATACGAATATAGCTGAAGCCATAACAGTTGAGTATAAAAATAAACAGCCATTTACACTTAGTGGAGTGTCTCTACCCAGATTTATAATTACTTCGAATTATGTAGTCAATAATAGTGTATCAACTCAGCGGAGGTTATTAAGATTTTCTTTTACTGATTTCTTTAATGCAGAATATTCTCCAGTGAAAATGTTAGGTCATTCAATAATGGATTCTAATTACACTAATGAGCAATGGGCGAGATTTGATGCCTTTATTAACGAGTGTTGCGCTGAATGGTTAGGATTTACAGCCAATGGAGGATATGTTTCTGATTTGACTCCCTCAATGGAACAGAATGCATATCAAGAGGTATTAGATGACCAATCTGGTTTCAATCAATTTTTAGTTGATGCTTTTAAAGATACTATAGACAATATAGTTAACCCTATGGAGGATAGTAACGAGTATTTGAGCCATTTATATAACGTAGGTAATCATTTTGAGCTTATTAGCTTTAAAGACATCGTAGAAGCCTTCAAAAGAAGCGAGGATATTCTTAACAATAACGATAAGAAGCGGTGGGAAGCAGCATTTAATAAGTTTAGAGCTGCCTCAACTTCATTTATGGATTGGAAACGTATTCGCACCAGACAAACTACAAGACAAGGTGACAATGGCAATACTTGGAGATGGCGGTATTCAATTACCAATATGGAGTTATTTCTAAAGTTCATTAAGTCAGATGTCAGTCCAGACCAGTTAACGTCAAAAGAAATTAGCAACAATTCACAGGTAGATAGTCTGCCATTTTAATCAATTCCAATCGTAGTGTTGATAGAAATTCAATGTTACTATAACTCTATTGTGGTGTTATTTAAGAAAGGGGTAGAATGTTCTACCTCGACATAATAATAACTTAAAGAAAACAATTATGAATAATCAAGGTAAAAGTTCAACAATAGGCAGTCTGGGAATGAAATTGACAGACCTACAAGGTATGGTCAATGATAGAGGATATGTGAATTTAACATTCAATGTATCTGGTTCAGAAGATAACTACGGAAATAACGTGTCAGCTTGGAAGAGCCAAACGAAAGAAGAAAGAACTGCAGAGGCTAAGAAAGTTTATGCTGGTAATGGCAAAATCCTTTGGACTGATAGTAACGATGTATTAAAGCCACAATTTAAGAAGGCTTAATGAGTAGTAAGATAGAAATTCTGGAATGGTTGCAGTCTTTATATGAGGCTGCAGTCTCTTCTGGAGAGAATAGGAAAGCCGCAAAAATTAAACAGAGAGTAGAAACATTAAAAGAATAATTATGATAAAGAATCCACAAGTTCACTTTAGCCTCAGAATCACTGAGGACGAGAAAGAATTATTAAAAAAAGTAGCTCATAGAGAAGGACGTAGTATTAACAGTACCATTAGGTTAGCTATAAAGGCTTTAGGATACCTTGAAAATAAAGATAAGTAATGGTAATAGAATTAGTTGGTGCTGGACTTATGACAGGTTTACTTTTAGTAGGTTGCTACGGCAATGAGCTTAAGAATAAAGGGAAACAATAAAGAATAGTTTTGGCTGAGACGGGACTTAGAGGTCTTTCCGCTGGAGCTGGGCGATATAGCAGCTGCAGTCTTACGCATCAAAAATGAGGCTAAAAAAGGCGATAAGAGAGCGATTGAGGCACTAAATAAGATACAGAAATCATTCGATATAGTGTAAACTTTCAAATTATATCAAGACTAATGCCAATAGAAACAACACTTTAACACAAAATAACTAAAATAAATCAAGATTGTGGAAAATGCAAATGGACACGGAGGAGCTCGTAAAGGTTCTGGACGTAAAAAGAAAGAAGAGCTATTAGTAATAAGGCAATTACTGGACGAAAATATAGACTATAAGTTCGTAGTAGAGAAGTTAAGAGATTTAATAGACTCTGGAGACTACAGAGCAATACAGCTTTATTTAAATTACAGATTTGGAAATCCAATTAAATCAATGGAAGTAATGATGGATAGTGTACAAGACTTAAAGTTTAATCTTCAGGATATTTTAAAATTTAAGGATAAATAATATTGTTTGTGAATTGTTGAAATTAGCCTACTTCATTAGTAGCTTGTTTCATTCTTGGTAAAGTGTATTGAAGAACTTACTGAAGATGATATGCCTGTGGTTTAAAAGAAAACCCTATGAAACTAATTATTGATTAAATCTTTAGTTTAAAGAACGCTACACTCTATTTGTTTTTAAGTGAAAAAATAAATTTGAAATACCAAAACCAAACCATAATAAATTTAGTCCCCACCATAATACAAAAAACCAGTCATTTTTTTCAGTACCGTTCCAATCCAATAATTCAAATATTACACCCTCCATAAACAAATCAAATGAAAACAGAAAAATAAACCCAAATAACCAAAGGATTATTTTTTCAAATAAGTTGAATTTTAATTTAGGAAATATCATTTGAATTAAAAGTAATAATATTCAAATATAACAAATCCTTGAACTAAACAAACAACGGCAAGTCCTCACTTACTTCATTAGTAGCTTGTTTCATTCTTGGTAAAGTGTATTGTAAGACTATTTGAACTTACTGAAGATTATTGCCTGTGGTTTAAGGTTTTTTGCTTCTCTTTTTTTATTTACTCACTTTCAATATTCGAAATGCACCTTGAATTACTAAAACAAAAACGATTGCTCCTATAATCAAATCAGGTTTATTAGAACTCAACCGATTTGCCAAAATTCCAGCTGTTATTACCCCTAAATTGATAATCACGTCATTCGAAGTGAAAATCATACTTGCTTTCATATATGACTCTTCTTTGCTCTTTGATTTTTGCAAAATATAAAGACAAATTCCGTTTGCGATAAGTGCAAAAATCGAAACGATAATCATTGTCGAAAAATCGGGAAGTTTCTCGTCTCCGAAAAATCTTCTTAAAACTTCTACAAATCCAATAATCGCAAGTGTTATTTGAAAATATCCAGCAAGTTTGACAATCCGTTTTTTCTTTATTACTGTTCCACCAACTGCAAACAAACTAATTCCGTACACAAAACTGTCCGCAAGCATATCCAAACTATCGGCAACAAGTCCCATAGATTTTGAGATAATTCCTGTTGTCATTTCTATTATGAAAAAGGCAAAATTTATAGCAAGTACAGACCAAAGTAGTTTCTTTTGGTTTGCGTTTTCTTTAAATTCCGTTTGGTCGGTTTGTTCAGTTGTGATATTTTTTCCGCCTAAATTCAGTTCGATAACTGACTTTTCGATTTGGTCAACTTCTCCGATGTGAAAAACGGTCAATCTTCGATTCGGAATATCAAAGTCCAAATTCGCAATGCTCGAAATTCCGTCTAACTTCATTCGGATTAGATTTTCCTCTGAAGGACAATCCATTTTGGTAATTTCAAATATTGTTTTATTCATTTTGCTTCTGGATTTTAGCGATGACAATTCCATAATCAATATCTCAAACTTGCAGCAAATCCAATCACTGCAAATAATCCGATAATTACTTCTTTAATGTTTTTCATAATGTTTGTTTTAAGATTTGATTATCAAGTTAGTAAATATCTATAACCCAATCTATCACACAAACAAAGGCAAGTCTTCACTTACTTCATTAGTAGCTTGTTTCATTCTTGGTAAAGTGTATTGTAGAACTTACTGAAGATGATATGCCTGTGGTTTAGAATAATGCAATTGCATTTACTGGTGAACCTGTCCCTCCCTTAAATCTTAAAGGCTGGACAGAAATAAAAAACTCCCATTTATTTTGTTTTTTAGCCTCCTTCGAAATTTGTTCTAAATTTAGGTTATCTAATAATGGCATTCCCATTGAGACAAGTGTTAACTTATGAACTGGACTTCCTTCTTCTGGAATTCCTGAAGGTTGAGCATCATTTGTACCATCTGAACCTAAAACAGAAACTTGACGTTCATATAATAGTGATGTAATTTTGTAATCTACCCCTGCACTTACTTTTGAATAGTCCGAATCACCTTTGATGCTTTTTTCTGACCATCTTCCTGTTCTAATAAGAACAATATCTCCTTTTTCTATTTTAACATTATACTTTTCTTCAAATTTTAAAATATCGTTTATTGTTATTTTTGTTCCTGCATCAAGATATTCTTTACCATACAATAATGGAATATCAATCAAAACTCCTTTAGACATAATACCACCACTAAATGCCTCAATACCAAGTTCTTCAAACCCTTGTGATGTAATATTTGATGCATCATAACCATTATATAATTTTCCTCCCTGACCCAAATGCGCTAATCCATCCATATGTGAGACAGTGAATCCGTGATATGATATACTATAGTTATCTGTAGCCCAATCGTAACCTTTAAACTCGACAGATGATGCTTGATGATTATATTTTGTGATTTCATCAAAATCAGAATGATTGATTTGAGAGGAATCTTGAGTAATATTAAATGATAGGGAGACTGAAATTCCTTTTTTAGGTAGCTTAAGGGCATTCAATATTTTATTATTATCGATATAATTTACTGTTCCCTTTTTATCTTTATTGCCCCATTTTCCTTTATTTGATACCTTTTCAAATAATTTATCATAAGTTTTTTTTTCAGGAGAAACATTTTGAGAAGTGCAAGAGTAGAATACAGATAGGAAAATGATTAAAATATAGTATTTCATTTTAATTGATTTATGATTAAAATTAAATATATAAATAATTATCCAAACAGCGATAATATAGGAAAGGGACGAATAGCATTCATAGGTGGATGTACTCCATTATGTCCGACCTTTTCTGTAAAGCCTTTATTCATAGTACTCACCGTAAATATGTAGTTGAGGTGATTGAATTAATCCGAAATAGACTCCGAATTGTAGCTCCGATAATACTACCTAATCAGTATATTAACATACTCATAATGAGACAGTTATGTAACTATATGATTGACAGAATGTTAGGGAATAGAATAGAGCTCCGAAAGGAAACCGTATTTGTTAATAAGTACACTATAAGTTCAGTAGATAATTTATGTACTTCATTGAAAGTGTTGTGAAGTACTGATTTTATTAGAGCCAACGAGCAGATTTGAACTGCCGACCTCTTCCTTACCAAGGAAACGCTCTACCCCTGAGCTACGTCGGCAAAAATGAAGAGAGCGAGAGACCGGGTTCGAACCGGCGACATTCAGCTTGGAAGGCTGACGCTCTACCAACTGAGCTACTCTCGCATTGTACTGATTAATTCAGTGTTGGTACTTATTCAATAAAGATAAGGAAAACTATTTTATATCCTAGCAAATAAGGAAGTGGGGAGAGCAGGATTCGAACCTGCGAAGACGTAGTCAGCAGATTTACAGTCTGCCCTCGTTGGCCGCTTGAGTATCTCCCCATTTTCAATGATCGTATTTAAAACTTCTATTTAAACTTGTGTAGAAGTGCTTGAATTTATAAGAGCCGATGGAGGGACTCGAACCCACGACCTGCTGATTACAAATCAGCTGCTCTAGCCAGCTGAGCTACATCGGCAGTTGAACTCTTTACAATACTTGAAAAAAGTTACGATCAAAAAAATAGTTATTAAAATCAACTATTTACATAAAAATTTGCGTAATAGTTAGATATATTCTCTTTCGTTATTTCAATAAACTGGCGCAAATATAATATTAGTTTCCTAAAAAGAAAGCAATGCTGTTTATATTTTACCAGTTGATTTCCATAATCGTTCTGTAGTAAATTTCTTAAGGAAAACATTTACTGCATAATTAGCAGTTCTGAAATGAATTATGATCCTAAAAAATTAAAAAAATATACTATTTATTCTGTTCTCTAGGATGTGTTTTTTTATACACCTCCTGAATCTTAGCCATACTACTATGAGTATAATGCTGTGTTGCAGCTATACTACTATGTCCTAATAAATCCTTTATTGAATTCAAATCGGCTCCCTGATCTAATAAGTGAGTTGCAAAACTATGCCGTAATACATGAGGACTTTTTTTCGTTTTAGTAGATACCCTTCCAAAATAATCATTTACTGTTTTATAGACATACGCTTCTGTAAGTTTTCTTCCATTTTCTGTCTGAAAAAACAATCCTTGAGAACGTAAAGCACTGCTCTGATTTTGAAGTGAAAGTAATGTTTTTATCTGAACTTTAATTTCAGGTAATAATGGAATAAGACGCTCTTTATTTTGTTTTCCCAGTACTTTAATTAAATCTTTTGAGAGATTAATATCCTCATATTTCAATCCTATTAATTCACTTCTTCGAATACCAGTGTAATAAAACAAACTTAGTATTGTCTTTTGAAGCACACCATTATAATTCTTTGGAAAAAAATCAGAATTTAATACTCTAGCGACTTCTTCTTGCGAAAAAGGAAGTTGAACTTTTGTTGCCATTTTAAGGGCCTTATGTTCCTTAAGAGGTGAACGCTCTATAGATCCCACGCGCATTAAAAATTTATAATAAGATCGTAATACTGATATTTTTCGGTTAACCGTCCGAGTGCTATTCCCTTTTTGAATTAAAAAAACTATCCAAGAGCGAATTTCCCCATAAGAAACCTCTTCTAAAGAGCTATCTTTATTGGGAAGATCTTGTTTCAACAGAAACCTTTTGAAATCTTCAAGATCACCTTGATATGCTGTTTGGGTATGAACTGAAGAATTTTTCTCCAGTGAAATATATTCTAAAAAAGAATGTATAGACATAAAAAAACGTTATCGTATAAAGTTATAAACTTATAATAGGATAACGTTGTTTAAAATGTACTAAAAAAAGCTTAAATAGCTTCGCTGTCACGAAGACCTTGGATGTACTGAGCTTTTTGAATTTTTTGGCGGTTCTTTACAGATGGCTTTAGAAATTGTTTTCTAGCACGCAATTGACGCATACCACCTGTTTTATCGAATTTTCTTTTGAATCGCTTTAATGCGCGATCAATATTTTCTCCGTCTTTAATTGGAATTATTAACATAATATAGCACCTCCTCTCATAATGAGTGCAAATATAGGTAAAACTATTTTACAAACTACTAAGGATTATTGGAACAATTTTAAATATAATTTCTAAAGAATAGAAGGTAACTAAAGATACCCAAGAATTTGATTTTTGAATCATTGCATGCTAAATGGATGTTCATCAAAATATTAATATTTAAAGAAGATTAGATAAAAAAATAATTTTACTAGCTCAAAAGCTTTCGGGCGATCACTAGCTTTTGAATTTCACTAGTTCCTTCACCAATAGTACAGAGCTTTGAATCTCTAAAAAACTTTTCAACTGGAAAATCTTTTGTAAATCCGTACCCACCATGAATTTGAACACCCTCATTAGCCACTTTAACACAAACTTCAGATGAAAATAACTTAGCCATTGCCCCTGCTTGCGTTACATTTTTGCCTTGGTTTTTTAACTCAGAAGCTTTCTGTGTTAGTAAAACAGCTGCCTCAATTTCAGTTGCCATATCTGCTAATTTGAAGGATATCCCCTGAAAGCTACTTATGGATTTACCAAATTGTTTTCTTTCTTTAGAATACTTCAAAGAAGCATTAAAGGAACCTTTAGCAACCCCTAAAGAAAGAGCTGCAATTGATATTCGACCTCCATCTAATATTTTCATCGATTGAATAAAACCGTCACCTACAGGGCCTAAACGATTTTCATCAGGTATTACACAATTATCAAAAACCATTTCAGCAGTTTCTGAAGCTCGCATTCCTAATTTATTTTCTTTTTTCCCCGCAGTAAATCCAGGAGTACCTCTTTCGACTACAAAAGCCGTCATACCTCTACTATCTCCTTTTTCAGCGTTTCGTGCAATTACAACGGCAATATCTCCAGAAATTCCATGAGTTATAAAGTTTTTAGTTCCATTTAAAACCCATGTATTACCATCTTTACGAGCAGTTGTAGACATACCTTTAGCGTCAGAACCTGTGTTGTGTTCTGTTAAACCCCAGGCGCCTATCAAAGTTCCAGAACAAAGATTAGGCAACCAACGTAAACGCTGCTCTTCATTTCCAAAAGAATAAATATGATTACTACACAATGAATTATGAGCAGCTATCGAAAGTCCAATAGATGGATCTACAATAGAAATAGTTTCAATTAAAGTTACGTATTCATGATATCCCATTCCCGAACCTCCATAAGCTTCTGGAATAATCATTCCCATAAAACCAAGAGCACCCGCCTTTTCGAAAATTTCTTTAGGAAAATACTGAGCTTCATCCCACTCCATAACATTTGGAAAGATGTATTGAGCAGCAAAATCGCGTGCCGCTTCAAATACCATACGCTGGGTTTCAGAAGTATTAATTTCAGGCTGTAATTCGAAATCAATCATAATAAAAATTTATGCTAAGATAATTTTTATTTGTTTGTTTTGTTTGGGGAATTCACAAAAAGTTGAGACAAAATTTAAATGGCTATTTTGTTACTAAGTGTTTTGTATTTAATTATTTATCAAGTAACTTTTATTTACACTCATTCTATTTCTCTAATCACTTCAATTGCTACCAAAAGATCTATGTGAGGCCTGTTTATAGAAATGAAATTAGCGTGTTTACTTTTTTATTAACTAAACTATTGAATTAAAAATAAAGTATTTAGTGAAAATCGGATTCTGCCACAGTTTTTAAAATTCATAAAAATGACACTTTTTTTTAAATATTTTTATGTTTTTCTAATCTTAGTTATTGCTCCTAAAAAATTTTCTAGCTCTTCCTTTACTCTTGGGAATAAAATAAGTAATCCAATCATGTTAGGGAACACTAGAGCTAAAATCATTGCATCTGAAAAAGCCCAAACCGAAGACATATCTCCAGCAGCTCCAATAACAATAAAAACTAAGAACATTAATTTATATACAATTTCAGATACTTTACTTTTTCCAAAAATATACATCCATGATTGGAGGCCGTAGTAAGACCAAGAAATCATAGTTGAAATTGCAAATAGAACAACTGCAATTGTTAAAAAAGGCCCTGAGAATGATATGTATTTTGCAAAAGCAGCTGCTGTAATTCCCGCTCCTTCTGAAGCAACTCCGTTAATCATAACAACACCTCCTTCACCACCGTAATTAAAGACTGTATTGTCACCATTAAAAATAATAATCACCAAGGCTGTCATGGTACAAATCACTACAGTATCGATGAAAGGTTCTAGTAAAGCTACTAAACCTTCTGAAGCTGGATATTTGGTCTTAACTGCAGAGTGAGCAATTGACGCAGAACCTGCCCCTGCTTCATTTGAAAAAGCGGCTCGTCTAAATCCAGTAATTAAAACACCTAACAAACCTCCTAATCCTGCTTGGGGATTAAAGGCTTGAGAAAAAATCATTCCAAAGGCATCGTCTACAAAAGTAATGTTTGAAATAATAATATAAAGACATGCTAGAATATACATTAATGCCATTAGTGGCACCACCTTTTCAGTTACTGATGCAATTCGTTTAATTCCCCCAATTATAATAACACCAACCACCACCATCATTATTAGTCCTATAATTGTTCTAGCACTTCCACCTGTCATTCCAAAAGATTCTACTAATTGCATGGCAGCTTGATTAGACTGAGCAGCATTACCCCCTCCAAAAGAAGCGCCAACGCATAAAAATGCAAAAACTCCTGCTAATAATTTCCCTAAACGTGCGAACCCTTTTTCTTGAAGGCCCTTTGTTAAGTAATACATAGGCCCTCCATATACAGTGCCATCTTCTCCAATATCGCGATATTTAACACCTAGGGTACATTCAACAAACTTGGTAGACATTCCTAAAAGTCCACATAGTATCATCCAAAAGGTAGCTCCAGGTCCACCTACTGCAATAGCAAGTGCTACTCCAGCAATATTTCCATTTCCTACAGTCCCAGAAACAGCGGTTGCAAGTGCCTGAAAATGACTTACTTCTCCTTCTTCACCTTCAGCTCCATGGTCATCAATTTCATCATATTTTCCGCGTACAGTATTAATTGCCATTGGAAAACGACGCACGTTTACAAAACCAAAATAAATTGTAAAAAAAAGGGCACCTCCAACTAGTAAAAAAATAATGGTTGGTATTTCAGTTCCTGGAAAATTATGCAATACTAAACCTTCCCACCAGTTTGCAACTGGGGTAAAGGCGTCATTAATTCGCTCATCCAAGCCACGTTCTTGAGAAAACAAAGATGTGCTTGAAAAGGCTAGGAAAGAACTTAAAAGTATGGTTCTATTGAATTTTAGTTTCATAAAGATTTTATAGAGTGTAGTTTAAGGCTTCAATATCATAAAAAGCAGATGAAAAACAAACTAATCGACAATAAACATCTGAATTAGTTTTATTGTGGTCAATTATTTTGTCTGTAATTAAGCAGTTAGTAATATGATCTTTAGATTATTTAGTTTTTAAAAAACTGAATGATTCAGTATTTTTCTTATTATTAAAAAGATTAAATAAATAAATATGGCGTTAAAGATCAAAAACAGAACTACGCTTGGTGTGAATCATATCTTTTAATTTAAGCCAGAATGCTAAGGTCAAATAAATTAAAAAACCTCCTATCAAAGTAGTGAAAGAAGCATAAATAAAAAATAAGCGTACACTTTTAACTTTCATACCCAAGACTTCTGCTAAACGAGTAGAAACTGCAAATCCATTTCGCTCAAAAAAAAGTCTAATCCGTTTTTGCTTAAACATTTTACAAATTTATAATTAAATGTTTTAATTAACTTTTACTAAATAGAATCAATATTTTATGTCGTTTTTTAGATGATTTTCAAAAATTAAATAAAAAAAACTTCCTGTATTAAGATTACTTATCCTGCTTAAAGTAAGGAGAATTAGAGGTATATTTATATAGTAGTTTCACCCGACCAGTCTAAAATACCACCTAAAAGGTTAAAGCAATCTGTAATACCTTGTTGCTTTAACAATTGACATGCCTGTGCACTTCTAGCTCCTGATCGACAGTAAACATAATAGGTCTTACTCTTATCTAATTGAGCTATCCCTTCCATAAACCCTTGAGGGTTTCTGATATCTATTAATTGAGCTGATACAATATGTCCTGAATCATATTCTTCCGGTGTACGAACATCTAATATAACACTAGCTTTATTTTCCGCCTGATTTGAAGTCCAATCTTTTTGTGATAAATTCATCAAATAATAATTTAAGCTAATATACGAGCTGTTCTTTGTTAAAACAAATGAAAAATATTTTAAACTTCAATAATTTGTAGTATATTTGTATATACAAATTTTGTATTGACAAATGAATTCTAAACATGCAATTATATCGATTTTAAAAACAAGCGCATTTATCTCGGAGATGATTTTAAATGGACTTAAGCCATATGAAATCTCAGAGCAACAATTTAATGTCTTGAGAATATTGAGAGGTCAAAAGGGAATAGCTGCGAATTTATTTACTGTTCAAGATAGAATGGTACATAAAAGGAGTAATACAACTCGATTAATTGATAAATTAATTCAGAAAAAACTAGTCAAACGGAATGTTTGTATAAAAAACAGAAGGAAAATTGAATTATTTATCACTGAGGATGGTTTGGATTTTTTAAAAAAAATAGATCCAATTACGGATGAAATTGAAAAAAAAGTACTTAAGAACATCTCTTCTAAAGATTTAAATAGTTTAATCTCTATATTAAATTCAATTAATTAAAAATACTATGAAAACAAATATTTTAACACTAATTATTATTGCTACAGCTAGCCTAAATTCATGGAGCCAGTCTGTAGAAATGGAAATCAATACTACTGAAAGTTCTATTAATTGGTTAGCAAAAAAAGTGACGGGACAACATAAAGGAAATATCAATTTAATTTCTGGAAATCTTGAAATGACTGAAAACAAAATTTCAGGCGGAAGTTTTAAAGTTGATATGACCTCAATAATTGTAACGGATCTATCAGGCGAATACAAAGGCAAACTAGAAGGCCATTTAAAGTCCAAAGATTTTTTTGGGATTGAAAAATTTCCTATTGCCTCACTTGCGATTAAAAAAGCAATCATGAAAACAGAAAATCACCATGAAGTGACAGCAGAATTAACCATCAAAGGAATTACCAATCCTATCACTTTCGATATGCATGTAGAAAATAATGAAGCTATGGCAAAACTTTCAATAGATAGAACTAAATACGATATTCGTTATAGATCAAACTCGTTTTTTGATAATCTTGGTGATATAGCAATTAACAATGAATTCGATTTAGATATTAAATTAAAATTTTAAATATGAATATTGAAAGACCAAAATGTGGCTGCGGAAACACACAAAATTCTGAAGGATACTGTGACGGATCGCATGCAAATAAATAATTATTGTTCGAAGATTGGGGTTATTATATTTTTATATTACATTTGATCCAATGAATAAAATAACAATTTTAAACAGCTGGTGGCACACGAATAGCAACTCATCCTCGTGAAGACTAACTGATTTATATAATATATACTTAAGGCTTGTCATCACGACAAGCCTTTTTTAATGGACCTAAAATGAAAATTTTTTCACTTCAAACGGAGCATAAAAAAATACTGGCTGATACCCTTACACCGGTAAGCGCATACTTAAAACTGAGGGATGTTTTCCCTCATTCTCTATTGTTAGAGAGTAGTGATTATCACGCAAATAATAATGATTTTTCATATATCTGTTGTAACCCAATTGCTTCTATTGAACTAAAAAATGGAATACTTTCTACTATATATCCTGATGAAAGTAATTCAAAAACAGTAGTTGATAAAACAATTAATATTCCAGAGAAAATTCATGAATTTTCAAAACAATTTGATAGTAAAAAATATCCGTTTAAATTTATTAGTAATGGTATGTTCGGATACATCGCTCATGATGCCGTAGATCAATTTGAAAATATAACATTAGACAAAACTAAACCAGGACACGATATTCCTGATCTTTATTATGCCGTGTATCAAAATATTATTGCTATTAGTCTTTTCAATCACGAAGCGCACTTATTTTCTCATGTATACTTAGGAAAGCATAATTTAGAAAGAATAGAGCTTCTTTTAAATACTAAAAACAGTACTCCATTTAGTTTTAAAAAACTAGGAAACAAAACATCAAACCTCACCGATGTTGAATTTCTTGATTTTGTTAAAAAAGGAAAAGAACATTGCTTCCGAGGCGATGTTTTTCAATTGGTACTTTCGCGTCGTTTTTCTCAGGAATTTAAAGGAGACGAATTTAATGTATATCGAACCTTACGTTCCATTAATCCATCTCCTTACTTATTTTTCTTTGATTATGGTGATTTCAAAATTTTTGGTAGTTCTCCCGAAGCGCAACTAATCGTTCAAAACGGTAAAGCAGAAATACATCCGATTGCAGGGACCTTTAAAAGAACAGGAGAAGATATTCATGATGCAAAAGCTGCCAAAGAATTAGCGAAAGACCCTAAAGAAAACAGTGAACACGTTATGCTTGTTGATTTAGCACGAAATGATTTAAGTCGAAATGGGTCTTCTGTGATAGTAGAAAAGAATCGAGAAATTCAATTTTATTCACATGTAATCCACTTAGTTTCAAAGGTGACTTGTACCATGAAAAAAGCTGCTAAGACATTTCGAGTAGTGGCTGATACTTTTCCAGCTGGAACCTTGAGTGGAGCACCAAAACACAATGCATTAAAATTAATTGATCGTTATGAAACAACACAACGAAATGCTTATGGAGGTGCCATTGGTTATATGGACTTTGACGGTAATTTTAACCATGCAATTATTATCCGTTCTTTTTTAAGCAAAAACCATCTACTACATTATCAAGCAGGAGCTGGAATTGTCGCTGATTCTATTCCAGAGAGTGAATTACAAGAAGTGTACAATAAACTGGGGGCCTTAGACAAGGCTTTAACATTGGCTGAAAACATATAATATGGAAAAAGTATTTGTTATAGATAATTACGATTCATTCACATATAATTTGGTACACTACTTAGAAGAACTTGGATGTGAAGCGATAGTTAAACGCAATGATAAATTTAAATTAGATGAATTAGAAAAATTTTCTCGCATTCTTCTTTCTCCCGGTCCAGGAATTCCTGATGAATCTGGATTATTGAAAGCTACTATTGAACGCTATGCACCCACAAAAAAAATCTTAGGAATTTGTCTTGGACAACAAGCCATTGGTGAAGTTTTTGGCGCCAAATTAATCAACCTCGACAAAGTGTATCATGGCATTGCAACTCCTGTAACCGTCACTGAGGACGATATTCTTTTCAACGGCCTTCCAAAAACTTTTGAAATTGGTCGCTACCATTCTTGGGTAGTAGAAACTCCCTTGCCAAGTGATTTGGTTGCTACTTCTTTTGACGAAGAAGGACAGTTAATGTCCTTACGACATAAAACTTACGATGTACGGGGAGTTCAATACCACCCGGAATCAATTCTTACCCCTAATGGGAAAAAAATATTAGAAAACTGGATTAATAGTTAATTATGAAAACTGTATTAAACCGACTTATTCAGCATGAAAAACTAAGCAAAACAGAAGCAAGGCAAATCATCATAAATATTGCTGATAACCAATATAGTCCCTCACAAATTGCTTCTTTTCTTACAGTCTATATGATGAGAAGTATAAGTCTAGATGAGTTAGAGGGTTTTAGAACTGCACTCTTAGAATTATGCTTAGCTGTAGATCTAAGTGATTTTAATACTATAGACCTTTGCGGAACTGGCGGAGATGGAAAAGATACTTTTAACATATCAACTCTTTCATCTTTTATTACAGCAGGTGCTGGAGTAAAGGTAACAAAACATGGGAATTACGGAGTATCTTCTGGCTGTGGATCTAGTAATGTAATGGAGGCCTTAGGAATTAAATTTTCAAATAAAGTAGATTTTTTAAAACGTGCTATTGACAAAGCTGGTATTTGTGTATTACATGCACCTTTATTTCATCCAGCTATGAAAAATGTTGCTCCTGTTCGTAAAGAACTGGGAGTTAAAACTTTTTTTAATATGTTAGGGCCACTAGTAAATCCAGCCTTTCCAAAAAACCAACTAACAGGAGTGTTTAATTTAGAAATAGCACGTTTATACCACTATTTGTTCCAAAAAACTGATACAAATTTCACCATATTATATTCATTAGATGGATATGATGAAATATCTTTGACTGGATCAACTAAAGTTTTTAGTAACGATAGTGAACGAGTTTTAAATTCCTCAGATTTTGGTCTTTTACCTCTAAGAGCTGAAGAAATTAAAGGAGGAGAAAGTATTGAATCTTCAGCAAGGATATTTATGAATGTCATTCAACATAAAGGGACCCAAGCACAAACAAATGTGGTGTGTGCCAATGCTGGGATGGCAATTGCAACGGCATTAAATCTATCGCCAATCGAAGGCTTTGAGAAAGCTAAAGAATCTCTTGCTTCTGGTGCAGCATTTAAAGCTTTAAAAACTTTACAAAAAATAAGTAATTAATGAATATTTTAGATCTTATTATTACTGATAAAAAAATAGAAGTTAATCAACGAAAAAGGATTTTTCCGTCAGCCTATTGGGAATCCTCTCCTCTTTTTGAGAGAAAAACAAAATCATTGGCAAAATCATTAAAAGCAAGTAATTCAGGTATTATCGCTGAACATAAAAGACGCTCTCCTTCTAAGCAAAACATTAATAGCAGCCTATCGGTTGAAAAGGTAGCTAGGGGATACGAAAGTGCAGGGGTTTGTGGAATGTCTATATTAACCGATGGAAAGTATTTTGGAGGATCATTAGACGACCTAACAATTGCTAGAGCTGTTTCAGATTTTCCATTATTACGCAAAGAGTTCATAATAGATGATTACCAAATTATTGAAGCTAAGGCTTTTGGAGCTGATGCCATTCTTTTGATAGCAGCTATTTTATCACCTAAAGAGATTTTATCATTCTCAAAAACTGCTAAAAGTTTAGGTCTGGATGTTTTGTTAGAAGTGCATAATTTGAATGAATTAGAAAAATCTATCATGCCCAGCATTGATTTAATTGGCGTTAATAATCGTAACCTTAAAACTTTTAAAGTCTCCCTTGAAACAAGTCGATCTTTAGCTGAGGAAATTCCAGCTGAATTCATAAAGGTTTCAGAAAGTGGTATAAGTGAAGTTGCTTCAATTAAAAAATTAAAAGCCATAGGATATAAAGGTTTTTTAGTTGGTGAAAATTTCATGAAAACTGACAATCCTGGTCTGGCAGCAAAAGATTTCATAAATCAATTAGACGTATGAAATTAAAAGTATGCGGTATGAGAGAACGTGAAAATATTGAAGCTTTAGAGGGCTTAAAGCCAGATTATATGGGATTTATTTTTTGGGCACCCTCTTCCAGGTATGTTTCCAAAGAAACCCCTCCACTTCCAGCTTATATTAAAAAAGTAGGCGTTTTTGTAGATGCCTCGTTAGATTATATTCAGTCTATTGTTACTTCACACCAGCTACAAGCTGTTCAATTACACGGAATTGAAACAACCGAATATTGTGAATTTATTCAAAATTTAGGAGTTGAAGTTATTAAGGCCTTTTCTATTAAAGACGATTTTGACTTTTCTATTTTAGAGGAATATGAAAACAATTGTAACTATTTTCTTTTTGATACAAAAGGAGTGTTGCCTGGAGGAAATGGCGTTGGATTTGATTGGAATATTTTAAACCATTATCCTTCTGAAAAACCATTTTTTCTAAGTGGGGGTATCGGATTAGAACACATCTCAGAACTAAAAACAATATTAAATACGTCGCTACCACTTTATGCTATTGATGTAAATAGTAAATTTGAAAGCGTTCCAGGAATAAAAAAAATTAATGAATTAAAACAATTTAAAAAAGAATTGTATGAATTATAATGTTGATGAAAAAGGATATTATGGAGATTTTGGGGGAGCCTTCATCCCCGAAATGTTATATCCTAATGTAGAAGAATTACGTGATAATTATTTAAAGATTGCCGCTGAACCTGGATTCAAAAAAGAATTTGACACTTTATTAAAAAACTATGTAGGACGACCTACACCGCTATATTTTGCTAAACGACTATCAAAGCGCTATAACACTAAAGTATACCTTAAAAGAGAGGACTTGTGTCATACGGGAGCCCACAAAGTAAATAATACCATTGGTCAGATTTTAGTCGCAAAACGTTTAGGTAAAACACGGATTATTGCAGAAACTGGTGCAGGCCAACACGGAGTTGCAACAGCTACAGTATGTGCACTCATGGGAATTGAATGTATAGTTTATATGGGGGAATTAGATATTAAACGCCAAGCTCCCAATGTTGCTCGAATGAAAATGTTAGGTGCAGAAGTACGCCCTGCAAAATCTGGAAGTAAAACACTAAAAGATGCTACTAATGAAGCCATAAGAGATTGGATTAACAATCCGATAAACACCCATTATATAATTGGCTCTGTAGTTGGACCCCATCCCTACCCTGATATGGTAGCCCGTTTTCAATCGGTAATTAGCGAAGAAATAAAATGGCAATTGCAAGCCCTAGAAGGTAGAGATTATCCTGATCATTTAATTGCCTGTGTAGGTGGAGGAAGTAATGCTGCAGGACTTTATTATCATTATCTAAATGATCAGCGTGTAAATATTATTGCAGTTGAAGCGGCTGGAAAAGGAATTGACTCTGGCAAAAGTGCAGCAACCTCAGCTCTTGGAAAAGAAGGAATAATTCATGGAAGCAAAACTCTTTTAATGCAAACTTCAGACGGACAAATTACAGAACCTTATTCAATTTCTGCAGGTCTAGACTATCCTGGTGTTGGGCCAATGCATGCAAATTTATTTAGAAGTAAACGAGCTGAATTCATTTCCATTCCAGATCAGGAAGCAATGGATTGGGGTCTTACTCTGTCACAAATGGAAGGAATTATTCCAGCTATAGAAACTGCACATGCTTTTGCTGCCCTCGATGTTCGTAAATTTAACCCTGAAGAAATTATTGTGTTTAACTGTTCTGGTCGTGGAGATAAAGACCTAGATACTTATATTGATTATTTTAAATTATAATGAATCGAATCGATCAAAAATTCAGAGAAAACAAAAAATTACTGTCCATCTATTTTTCGGCAGGATTTCCTTCCTTAGAAGATACTGTTCCTATTCTCAAAAACTTACAAACAGCTGGCGTTGATATGGTTGAAATAGGCTTACCATTTTCTGACCCTTTGGCAGATGGTCCGACCATTCAGGCAAGCTCTACTCAAGCACTCCGTAATGGCATGACGACCGAAAAACTATTTACACAATTAGAAGGAATTAGAAAACATATTGAAATTCCTTTAGTATTGATGGGCTATTTTAATCCAATGATGCAATATGGTATTGAAAAGTTTTGTTCCCGCTGTGAGAGCATAGGTATTGATGGCATTATTATACCGGATCTTCCTGTAGATGTATATCATGAAAATTATAAAGTCTTATTTGATAAACATGGATTATATAATATGTTTTTAATAACTCCTCAAACTTCAGAGTCACGCATAAAATATATTGACAAAGTATCTAATGGATTTATTTATATGGTTTCTAGCGCAAGTGTAACTGGAGCTAAATCAACTTTTGGCAATACACAAACTGAATACTTTAAACGAATTGCAACACTAAAACTAAACACGCCAACAGTAATCGGATTTGGAATTAGTAATAGGGAAACCTATAAAACTGCAAGTGATCAGTCTAAGGGTGCTATAATTGGATCAGCTTTCATTCAGTTTTTAGAAAAAGAAGGCGTAGAAAAAATCGGATCATTTATCAAGTCCATTCGCGGATAAACAAAAATAATTTAGTAATATACATAAAGCTATGTAAGTAAACATTCACAAATAATTCGAGCAAGCGGTAAATCCATAACAATTTTGTGAAACACAAATTTCATGATCTTTGTATATTTCAAAAGAGAATCATAAATTACATAATGAAATCAGTTGTTCTTGTCTTCGCCAAAACACCAATTTCGGGAACTGTTAAAACTCGACTCGCTTCTGTTATAGGAAATAAAAAGGCCTTGTGGATATATAAAAAGCTATTATCTAAAACAGATTCGGAACTTAAAAAAATTTCACAAGAGGTTGTTGTTTTTTATCACGGTGAGCCTTCATCGCTTTTCAAAAAAATATTTTTAGCTTTTCAAAAAAAATCACAACTAGGGGAAGATTTGGGAGAACGCATGCAAAGTGCATTTCAATGGGGTTTTGATAAAGGTTATGAAAAAATACTAATTATTGGAACTGATTTATGGGACCTTACAAAACCCCTACTTGAAAATGCATTTAAACAACTTGATTCACATGATTATGTAATTGGTCCTGCTTCAGATGGAGGATACTACCTCTTGGGATGCAAAAAATTTACAAAACATTTATTTACAGAAAAAAAATGGGGTAATCCTGAGGTTTATGAAGAAACCATGAAAGAATTAATGGGCAAATCTGTAGCAATTTTGGATAAAAAAAACGATATAGATACTCTTCAAGATTTAGAACAAAGTCCTGAATTATACAATAAATTAAAAAATAAATTTAGTGAAAGAGAAAATTTAAATGAGTTTAGAGTTTTGTAAAACAAAAGAATACCGATAAACCACGGTATAAATTGTTTAAAGAAATGATTTTTTTGATGATAAAAAAGGGTATATTTTACTTCAATTCTAATCTTTAACTTTTTTTGATAGAACATCAGAAACTCTTTCAGAAAATCAGTAAAAAAAATTTAAATATCATCTTCAACTTTTAATTACTATAAAGTAGAATATTGCAAATCTTAAAAAAACAATTTTTATGAATTCTACGCTAATACTCTTAATTATATATTTAAATTTTACAGTTAGTGTACAAAAAAACATACACCATAGGTGGAACAGTATGTTACAAGAATATGTAAGTGATGATGGTCGAGTTAACTATAAAGGTTGGCTTGAGCAAAGAGATAATTTAAATGCCTATATAAAAACATTACAGCAGTTTCCACCAAATGAATCTGACTCTAAAAATCACAAAATATCTTATTGGATAAATACCTACAATGCGTTGACTGTTCAGCTTATTTTGAAAAATTATCCTGTAAGCAGTATAAAAGACATCAAATCTCCATGGGATATTGACAACTTTATAATTGAAGAAAAACGGTATAGTCTTGGAGATATAGAACACAAAATACTTCGTAAAATGAAAGAACCACGAATTCATTTTGCTATTAATTGTGCCTCTGAATCTTGCCCTAGATTATGGAATAAAGCCTTTCAAGAAAAACAATTGGAACAACAATTAACAGAAGCTACTGAACGATTTTTAAATGATCCCAGTAAGAATATAATTACCCCAAAACATTTAAAATTATCTAAAATTTTCTTGTGGTTTGGAAAAGATTTTGGTTCAAGAAAAGAAAAACTTAAGTTTATTGAACGCTATTCAGGAATTAGGTTTGAAAATCCTAAAATAGCTTATTTATCTTATGACTGGAGCCTTAATCAATAAGCCGGAAATCTCAATAATAGTTCCTGTATTTAATGAAATTAATTTTATTAATGATTTTATTTCACATCTCAAAAGCACCTGTCAAACACCACAAGAAATAATTATAGTAGACGGGGGAAGTACTGATGGCACAGGGCAATTGCTTGAAAGTTTAACGGATATTAGTGTTTTTCAAACAAAAACTGGCAGAGCCAATCAAATGAATTTTGGAGCCAAAATTGCTAAAACTTCACTCCTTTATTTTGTTCATGTTGATAGTATACTTCCTCAAAATTTTGATACACTAATTTTGAATTCTTATAAAAAAAAGAAAGTTGCTGGATGCTTTAGATTAAAGTTTGATAAAGCAAATTGGCTTTTAAAGTTAGCTGCAGCTGGGAGTAAATGGAATCATTTATTATGCCGAGGAGGTGATCAATCATTATTTGTTTCAAAAAATAAATTTGATATGCTAAATGGTTTTGACCCTCGATACAAAGTTTGTGAAGACATTGAATTTATTAAAAAGCTCTATAAAAACAAATGCTTCATTGTACTTCCACAAACACTTACAACTTCTTCAAGAAGGTTTTATAAAAATGGCATAATTTACCTTCTTTTTCACTTTGGAGTTTTACATTTCCTTCACTACTTAGGGGTTAAGCCAATATTTTTAAATAAATATTATTCTCAATATGTGATTTAAAAAAACTTACTTTTGAATATTAATTTAATTTATCACACGAATGAAAAATCCTAATGTTGTAAAGTGGTCATTAAAGTATGGTATAATGTCTGCTCTTGCTGGAATTTTATGCTGTGTTGCTCCTGCAATACTTTTTATGTTTGGACTGATGGGGGGAGTTGTAGCTATTTCTTTTGCTGATTTCTTCTACTCCGAGGATGGTTCAATTGGAATGGGTTCGATTATACTAAGAATAATTGGATTTGGTATTGGGTGCATTGCTGTTTTTAAATTTCGTGAAAAACAAAATCAATGTTCCATCGATCCAAAAAGAAAAAAAATAAATTTAATACTACTTGTGATTTTACTTTTAATTTTTGGTGTAGTATTTTTCTTGGCAATGGATTCGTGGTCAGCTTGGTACTTTGATGAATACATAGTTCCACAACAACAAATTGAACTAAATACTTAATGTCTTTTGAAGGTAATCGTATTGTTGTAATAATTCCTGCATTTAATGAAGAAAAATCTATTTCTAAGGTTGTAAATGCAATACCAAATATTGTTGATGAGATCATAGTAATAAATAATGGATCTGATGATTCAACAGCCATAAAAGCCTCAAATTCAGGTGCTAAAGTAATTCACGAAAGCAGAAAAGGATATGGATATGCTTGTTTAAAAGGAATAGATTACCTTCATAAAAACCCGCCAAATATTGTAGTATTTTTAGATGGTGACTATTCTGATTATCCTGAAGATCTTGGTACAGTTATTAAACCGATTCTTGAAAAAAATGTACAGTTTGTAGTTGGGGCAAGAGTTAAATTTCTTCGTGAAAAAGGAGCCTTAACTCCTCAACAAATATTTGGAAATGCACTGGCTTGCTTATTGATGAGATTGCTTTACAATGCAAATTTCACGGATTTAGGTCCCTTTAGAGCCATAGGTTGGAAAAATCTATTGGCATTAGAGATGAGTGACAAAACTTATGGATGGACTGTTGAAATGCAACTTAAAGTTTTACGTAGAAAAATAAAATACATTGAAGTGCCTGTTCGATACAGGAAAAGAATAGGATATTCTAAAGTTTCAGGAACCTTGAAAGGAACGATTATGGCAGGTTACAAAATATTAACATGGATTGGTAAATTTTACTTCTCAAGATGGAAATAGATTTAAACCTAATAGAACGATACATATCCTACAGTATTTTTGGTGTCTATGTTTTTTGCTTATTTATTATTTTTATTTACAGCCTAACACAACTGAATATGTTGCGGTATTTTTTATTATATAAAAAAAACAAAAAAACAAATACTTCGCAGATAAATCAATTAAAAGTACTCCCAAAAGTAACTATTCAACTTCCAATTTATAATGAAATTTATGTTATAGAAAGACTCATTCAATGCATCTCAGCCCTAGAATATCCTAAAGAAAAACTTCAAATTCAAGTTTTGGATGATTCTACCGATGAATCCTTATCAGTGACAAAAAAGATAATTTTAATACAGCAAGAGAATGGAACTCCAATAGAACATATAATCCGAAATCAGAGAACAGGGTTTAAAGCCGGAGCTTTAAAAGAAGGATTAAAAAGTGCAACAGGTGATCTTATTGCAATTTTTGATGCAGATTTCTTACCACATCCTAAATGGTTACTAGAAACAGTTCCTCATTTTTCAAACCCTAAAACTGGAGTAGTTCAAACGCGTTGGGGACATCTAAATAGAGAGTATTCTATATTAACACAAGTGCAAGGTTTCGCGCTAGATGCACATTTTCTTTTAGAACAAATTGGAAGGAATCAACAAAGTCACTTTATAAACTTTAATGGAACTGCGGGAATCTGGAGAAAGAAATGCATTATTGATGCTGGTAATTGGGAAGGAGACACCCTTACTGAAGATTTAGACTTAAGCTACAGGGCCCAACTAAAACAATGGAAAATTTACTATTTAGACACTGTAGTAACTCCTGCTGAATTACCAATAACACTAAGTGCTATTCGCTCTCAGCAATTTAGATGGAATAAAGGGGGGGCAGAAAATTTTAGGAAAATGATAAGACAGGTAATTAATTCTGATAAGATCTCATTTTCCACTAAATTTAACGCGTTTTTTCACCTCCTCAATAGTAGTATCTTTTTATGTGTCTTTATTGCAGCTAGCCTTAGTGTGCCGCTTTTATTTATAAAAGAAAAGTATGAAGATCTGAATTTACTTTTTAATTTAAGTGGATTATTTATTGTAAGCACTCTAATCTTTTTTATATGTTATTGGTCTATTCATAAGCATTTGTTTGGTGGAGGAGTGAATTCGTTTACAACTTACATAAAAAGATTTTTTCTTTTTTATTGCTTGGCTTTAGGTTTTACTTTCCACAACACCATAGCCGTTATCGAAGGACATTTAGGTAAAAAAAGTGCCTTCATACGGACCCCTAAATTTAATATCAGCGAACAAAAAAAAGGGCCTAAGAATAATAAGTATTCCCAAAGAAATATATCAATTTATACTTTTATTGAACTTCTTTTTTCCTTGTACTTCCTCTTTGGAATGGTCAGTGCATTTACAGTTTCTCAAAAAGGTGATTTTGGACTATTCCCTTTTCATCTATTATTATTTATTGGGTTTGGCAGCATAACATACTATGGTTTGAAACGAACTTAATCTTACTATGAAAATAAAAAAACTCTTAACCCAA
The DNA here is from genome assembly GCA_905182305.1 of Flavobacteria bacterium MS024-2A. Taxonomy (GTDB): domain Bacteria; phylum Bacteroidota; class Bacteroidia; order Flavobacteriales; family Flavobacteriaceae; genus MS024-2A. The sequence goes on along the minus strand of CAJJBB010000005.1, from coordinate 157,203 downwards.
GCAGTTCTACTCACACTTATTTTATATGGATTTTATTATTTAGAACATGAACTTAAAAGAGAAAATACACTTCCGCTTCTAAGCATCTTTTCACTACTTTTTATCCTACTTTGGTATTGGGCGCAACATTTTAATTCTCTAACAAATATTTTTTTGCTAGGAGTTTTAAGTAGGGCTATTTTCATATTTCATATTCCAGAACTTTCTCAAGACTTTTATCGTTTTATTTGGGATGGATCCATTCAACTATTAGGAGTTAACCCATACATCTATACCCCAGAAGTTTTAATAGCCCATATTTATTTCCCCAATGCACAGCTTTTATATGAATCAATGGGCTATTTAAGTGCAGGAAACTTTTCAAACTACCCTCCATTAAGTCAGTACCTGTTTAAAATAATGGGCTATTTTAATAAAGGAGATTTACTCTACTCTGTTTTGAGTTTGCGAATTATTTATTTTACAGGAGAAATCATTGTGTTTCTTTTAGGAACTACTTTACTTAAAAAAATAAATCAAAATCCCGAACATATTCTTTGGTATTTCCTGAATCCACTTGTCATCATTGAAGGAATTGGAAACCTTCATGGTGAGGCTTTTATGATTTGCTTTACACTTGCCAGCATTCTATGTCTTTTTCATAAAAAAGCTATTCTTGGAGGCTTATTTATGGCACTTGCGATAGCGACAAAGCTACTACCGCTATTAATTGTCCCTTTATTTTTTAGATTCCTTAATTTGAGAAAATTTATTTTTTTCAGCCTGTCTATTTTTATATTTTCACTCATTCTTTGGTATCCTTTCTGGGAAGAACAAATGATTTCTAATTATAGGGAAACTATTAACCTTTGGTTTACTTCTTTCGAATTCAATGGTAGTATTTATAATGTAGTTCGCTCAATTGGCTACGAAGTTAAGGGCTATAATATTATTCAAAAAGTAGGAAAAGTAACTCCATTTATAACTATAGGATTAGTATTTATCTTTACCTTTTTACGATCAAATAGAGATCTGAAGTCTGTTTTAAAAAGTATCCTTTTCTTACTAAGCTCTTACTTTTTTATTGCAACCACTGTTCACCCTTGGTATATTATCAATCTAGTTATTTTGGGTGTTTTAACAGGGTATGTCTATCCTATACTTTGGAGTTTGACCGTGTTTTGGAGTTATAGTTCATATGGCCCTGAAGGGTTTAAAGAAGAATGGTTGTGGAATGTACCAGCCTATCTTTTTGTATACACTTGTTTCTTTTACGAAATATTCAAAGGAGCGCTAGGGGAGCATCTTCAAAAAACCAACTTCTTTAGAATTTAATCTTCTATAGTTTCCTCTGGGTAATTCTTTTTTAGTTAACCCCCCAAAGACAACTCTGTCAATTAAAGTCACAGTAAGTCCAACTGCTGCAAAAAGCTTAACAATAATAGAGGGACTTATTGAATGAACTTCAATACCTACTTCTTTTTTAGTTTTACCATCAACATGACTAATGGCAGTGATTTTATATGTCTTTTCAAAAACAAGCTGTCCTTGCTTTAATTGCTTCATCATTTCAGAGGTTACATTTTTATCTAAAACAACTTTATAAACCATTGGAATGGAGATTGATTTATTTAATTTTTTACGCAACTCCTCATCATTAGTAAAAAAAAGCAAGCCAGTCATCGGACGTCCCATCTCACCAACTGGCGGAATTTTTGTTTTAACAGCAGAACTAATTAGTTCCTGCACTGATTTACTTGTAACTCCAGACTGCGATGTAGCCACAAATCCTTTTGGTTTGTTAAGCAATAAATATACAGGAGGAGTTTTTTGAATTCTTGATCCATCAAACTTAACCTCATCATTAGGCTTTACTTGATAACCCATTTCAGTCATAATCTTACCATTAACATGAACTAGACCCATGGCTATATGTTCGTCAGCTTCTCTTCGTGAGCATAGCCCTGCGTTGGAAAGAAACTTATTTAAACGCACAGTATCATTTTTTTTTACTGAGGGAGTAGAAGTTTTAGGATTTGAAGAATTATAGTGGGATTTCATATCGTTTGCAGTTAGTATCGAATTTATAAACCTTGGGGGATTAAGCTAATGCTTAATACACCAATTAAAATCCATGCCTTGATTAAATTATGAAGCCAAAGGTACGTCTTTTGATCATTAGCACGCCATAAGAATACTAATACCAAAATCAAATATAGAGGGCTAATTACATAGTAGAAAAACATTAAACCCAATGGATGATTAATTATATGAAAATTTGGAAATAAACAACCCAATAAACACAAAGTAGTAATCCATTTTGTTGATTTATTGTCAAAAACTATAGGGAGTGTTTTATAGCGATGTACCCAATCGCCTTTAAAATTTTCTAAATCTTTAATAATGTCTCGAGCAAGAATTAAAAAAAACAAATAGCCTGCATGATAAAAAACTAAAGTATCAAAGTTTTTAAAATACAATGTAATTGCCCAAAATGGTAAAATCATCAATAAAGCAGCATATAAATTACTTAGCCAAAAAAAACGTTTAACTCGAAAACTATATATCCAAATAGCAAACATATATAACAAAAAAAATAATACGGCACGAAAAGAGACTATACTAGCAAATATAAAAGCCGTCATATTTAGTATTAAAAATAGTGCCAATTGAATTTGTTGTGATACTAAATGCTCTAAAATATATTTTTTTGGACGATTAATTTTATCCTTGGGGGCATCATAAAAATTATTAATGATATACCCTGCAGCTGTTGTGAGTGAAGATGCTAAAACAATACTGAAGAATTTTATATCAAAAAGTAAGGTCCACCAAGAAAGTTGTGGTGATAAAATATAGCGAGCTGTTAAGTATTGTGCAATAATTAATACAATAATATTGTATCCCCGCACAAGACTAAACAAGCTTATTAATTTTAAAAGGGAACGTTGCTGTTTATGTGTAAATAGCAAGCCCATTTCTTAAAAGTGATATACCACTTCAAGAGGATATGCCTTTAACGCTTTTTTAGCTTTTTCAAAGTCACGTGTAAAGCCTAACATAAAACCACCCCCACCTGAACCACAAAGCTTGAGATAGTAGTCGTTAGATTCTATACCTTGTAACCATATATCATGAAAAGAATTAGGAATCATAGGTTGGAAATTTTGTAAAACCAAAGTCGATAATGACTTTATGTTTTTAAATAAGGATGCCATATTTCCTTTTAGAAAATCTTCTACACATTCATCAGAATATTTAATAAACTTTTCACGCATCATAGTACTAAATGCCTCTTGCTTCATGTTTTCTTTAAAAATAGAGACCATGGGTGCTGTTTCTCCAGTCATTCCACTATCTAATAAAAAAACAGCACCTCTTCCGGCACTATGTTGCGAAGGAATTCCAGTAGTTTCAACATGTTCTTTTGATTTAATCAAAATAGGCAAACTCAAATAACTATTTAAAGGATCCAAACCAGAAGATTGACCATGAAAAAAGGATTCCATTTCAGCAAAAATAGTTTTTAGATGTTGTAATTTATCTTTGGTCAGATTCTCTAATACTGTTATTTTATTTATGCCATATTGATCATAAATAGCTGCCACAAGAGCACCACTACTGCCTACGCCATATCCTTGAGGAATACTGCTGTCGAAATACATTTTTTTAGCTAAATCACGATTTAATTCGACCCAATTAAAGGAAACTAAAGTATCATCTAAAGTTTTTAAGTATTCCGAGAAAGCGAGTAATTTACTGTGAGAAGATTTATTTGCCAGCGTACTTTTAGAAGGAATTTTCAAGGCACCTCTATAAAAATTATATGGAATAGAAAGGCCTTTAGAATCTTTGATAATTCCGTATTCTCCAAAAAGTAAAATTTTAGCAAAAAATAATGGCCCTTTCATGAATTTCAAAGTTACATTTTTTTAGCCCCTAACCCAACTTCATCCGTAAGGTATTGTCCATTTTCACAAAAAAAAGCAAGCTCCTTATTTATGAACTCAAGAATTACATCTTTATATTCTTTTGGGTAGAGTAAATGTATATTGGCTCCAGCATCTAAAGTAAAACACAATGGAATAGAAGTACTTTCTCTATATGTCCATACTTTTTGTATAACTGCCAACGTATTGGGTTGCATCAAAATAAAATAAGGTGATGAAGTCATCATCATAGCATGTAAGGACAGTGCTTCTAATTCTACAATACGAATAAAATCATCTAATTCTCCTGACTTCATTATAGAAAGTAGAGAAGACAAATGATTTGTTGCTTGTAGAAATCGATTTTCTGCAAATGGATGTGCATGCATTAAATTATGACCTGTAGAACTTGAAACTTGTTTAGATCCTTTATCTATCAATAATATAGTATCCTGATAGGTTTTAAATACCGGATGTAATGATTCGCCAAAAGGTATGGCATATAAATCAGAGCTTGTGTTTTGTATCTCATTTGTTCCCCAAATGGTTACAGGTCCTTGAATACTTCTAGAAGCACTCCCTGAACCCAAACGAGCTAAAAAAGAAGCCTTTTGATGAAAATAAAGGCTTGTCATCTCGGGGAAAAGTTGTTGCTCCAAATCCATCAAGCATAAAGATAAAGCAGCCATTGATGAAGCTGAAGATGCTATTCCACTACTGTGAGGAAAATAATTTTCACTTTTAATTGATAAATGATAGTTCCCAATCCATGGAATATAAGAATGTATTCTTTCTAAAAAAATAGCGATTTTTGGTTTAAAATCTTCTTTTTGAACGTTATGAAAATAAAAGTCAAAATCAGGGATTGATTTAGAATGAGGTGTAAAAACAACATTAGTATTTGTAGAACTATTTGATAGTGTAAAACTTAAAGAAGGGTTTTTAGGTAATTGTTCTCCGTACTTACCCCAATACTTAACCAGTGCAATATTACTTGGTGCCTCCCAAGATGTTGCATATGAAATAGGAGAAGCTTTTTTAGAAATAAATGATGTTATATCCATATACGACAAAGATACAGTCTTAATCCTAATCGTTAATGAGAATTATTGGAAATGGTTTTTTTGTGTAGCTTTACGATGTCATGAAACGTCAAAAGTCACAACTTATACTCGCCATTATTTTAGGAATTGTTCTATCGGTTGCAGTAGGATTTCTATCGAGTAAAGTTACCCAACCGGTAATTGCTTCTTGGTATGCTGGCTTAACAAAACCTTTTTTCTCTCCACCAAACTGGTTATTTGCACCAGTATGGATACTATTATATGTATTAATGGGCTGGGCATCTGGACGTGTTTGGCATTTTGGAAGAAGGCATCTCTGGGGCAAAACTGCACTCTATCATTTTGGTGCACAACTTATTTTTAACGGTCTTTGGTCCCTAGTTTTCTTTGGATTAAAGAATCCTTTACTAGGACTTCTAGTGATAATAGTGCTTTTGATTCTTATAGAACGAACCATCAAATGGTTTCGGGTAGTAGATAAATTATCTTCCTACATGCTATACCCCTACTTAATATGGGTTTGCTTTGCAACCCTTTTAAATGGTGCAATCTTATATTTAAATTAATACTTTCAAAACAACTTCTAAAGTGAGGGGTTCCATAGATTAAGTACTCGCTCGGGATAGTCCGTAATAATACCATCAACGCCTAAATCAATTAAATTCAGGATATTTTCATGAGTATTTACTGTCCAAGGATAAAGCTTAAAACCTGCCTTTTTAATTTTTTCAATATTGTTTTTATCCAATGACTTATAATCAGGATTAATGGCTACGGCATTTAATTTTTTACCAATAACTATAGCATCTAAAGGATCATCTTCAGTTAAAACAGCAATCGGAACATTTGAATTAACTTGATAAAATATTTCAAGTTCCTCCCAATTAAAGCTTGAGATAATTATTTTATCAGGAGACCATTTAGTCCCTTCAAAATAGCGTTGTAAAATTTGGTTTGTAAGAAGTGCAGTTTGAGTGCCTTTTAATTCAATGTTTAACAAAATACGACCATCAACCAAATCCAAAACTTCATCAAGGGTAGGGATAGTATAATGGTCTAATACTTTAATATTCCTTATAGAATCTAAATCTAGCTGCTCAATATATCCAGAAGCGTTAGTTAACTTATCAAGGGTTTGATCATGAAAAACCACTAGCTCTCCACTCGCGCAACGAAAAACATCAATTTCTACACCGTCAACTCCAAGGCTAATAGCTTTAGAAATCGAAGGAAGTGTGTTTTCAGCAATATGCCCTCGAGCACCACGATGTCCAATAACTATGGGATTTATAGAAGTAGAACATGTAATCATGATGATACTAATAAAAATGGTTGAAAAATAGAGTTTTTTATTCATTTTTATAAAAATTAAAGAATCTATACAGCGATTGGTTATTTATCATATTTATTTTATTAATATCCAAAACTCCCAAGGTTTCATATCATATTGATAGGATGCAGAAAGACGCTTTGGTTTATAATCTTCGTAGCGTCTATACATTCCCTCTAATGGCATAGTAAATTGGGCATAGTCTTTACTCAAATTTGCAATAACGACTAGGGTATCGCCTTCTTTTCCACGTTCAAAAGAAAAGACTTGCTTGTTTTTAGTGTTTAATAATCGTTTATATGAACCCCCATTTTTGCCAGAAGCAAGTGCTTTATGATTATTTTTTAATGCTCCCAACTGCAACAATAACTCCATTGTCTTTCCTGTATTTTTAGGAAAACTGTCTTTTTCGAAAAAACGAAGTCTTTTGTTTAAATCATATTCTTGACCAGAATATATTAAAGGCATTCCAGGGGTAGTATAGTTTAGTGCCGTAAAAACATGGCTAGCAGGTCCATAACTTTCTTTAATTGTTCCATTCCAAGAATTTTCATCATGATTAGAAACGAAATTTACAAGTATATTTTCTTTACCATATCTTTTTAAAGTAAAGTCTATATGTCTTGCGAAATCGTTTGCTGACTTAACACCCTTTGCCACATCTTTAGATAAAGAATGTCCCGGCCAATCATAGGAAGCGTCAAACTTACTTATAAGACCTAAACCTCCAGGGTGATAAATATCTGTTTCTGCCAAAAGAAAAATAGGCTTTATTTCACGCAACGCCTCAAAAGTTTTGTCATAAAAAGCTTGCGGAACAGCATAAGCTTGATCAATTCTATAACCATCAATATTAATTTCTTTAACCCAATAAAGCATTGCTTGACTTAAAGCTTCTTGCATTTCTAAATTATCATAATTTAAATCTGCTACGTCCGTCCAACCAAAAGATTTCCCAGTTCTAAAGTCTATGGGATCAATTATTTCTCCTTTTTTGTTTTTTAGATAAAAATCGCTATTATCTTCCATCCAGACATGATCCCAACCAGTATGTCCAGGAACCCAATCCAAAATAATGTACATACCAAGGCTATGTGCTTTTTTTACTAAAAATTTAAAATCTTTTAAAGTTCCAAACTCTGGATTTACTTTGGTATAATCTGAAACAGCATAATAACTTCCCAAAGGTCCCTTGCTTTTTGTTGAAGAAATTGGATTGATAGGCATTAACCAAATAACTTTTACTCCCATTTCTTTTAAAACAGGTAAATCCTTTGTAAAAGCATTAAAAGTTCCTTCACTAGAATATTGTCTAATGTTTGCTTCGTATAGCACTGAGTGTGCAATGTTTTGTTTTGAAATTGGAGTTAGAGTGTCATTAACCTCAGGACGTGGCTAGAGGAGATCTTGCTTCTTCTTTAATTGACTGGCAAGAAGCAATAAGAATAGTAATTAAAAGTATGGTGATATTTCTCATTTTTTTAATTCAATTATTTATTGGTATTATTTAGTTAAAGCTAATATATCTTTTTACATGAAAAAAAGAATTAAATTATTTTGTCTTCGCAAAATACATTTAATTCAATATTGTCATGCTTAATTTTAGTACCACCTTTTGTTTTTTGGACTTTAATTAAAGTACCTCTAAAATTGATTTTAAAAGAATATTCTTTCCATTGTTCAGGTAATTTTGGATTGATATGAAGTTCATTATTTTTTACACGAACACCACCAAAACCTTCAACAATACTCATCCAAGTTCCTGCCATACTGGTAATATGTAAGCCTTCTTCCACTTCATTGTTGTAATCATCTAGATCTAAACGTGATGTTTGTAAATAAAAGGAATATGCCAGTTCCATTTTATCTAATTTCGAGGCCAATATAGAATGGACACATGGTGACAGAGAAGACTCATGTACAGTAAATGGTTCGTAAAAATCAAAATGTCGTTCCAAACTTTTAATATCAAATTGATCTTCAAAAAAATAAAATCCCTGCAATACATCGGCTTGCTTTATATAAGGAGAACGTAAAATTCGATCCCAAGACCAGTACTGATTAATAGGACGTTCTTGTTTAGATATTTTAGTGGTAGGAAATAATTCTTTATCTAAAAATCCATCTTGTTGCAAAAAAAGATCTTCTGTAGGATGTTTTGGAAAATACATTAAAGCTGCAATAGCTTCCCATTCATTGGCTTCATCTTCCTTCCAATTAATTTTACTTTTTACTTCCTCAAAGCGTTTTGGATTTGTTACAGCAACATGTAATACTTGCTCTTTAGCATAATTCAAACACCACTTTGCAAGATAATTTGTATACCAATTATTATTTACGTTATTCTCGTATTCATTTGGGCCGGTGACGCCCAAGATCACATAAGCTTTTCTAAAATCAGAATAATGAACCCTTTGTGTCCAAAAACGTGCAATTGCTATAAGCACCTCAAGTCCCATCTCCGGAATATAACTGGTATCACCTGTAAAACGCTCATAATTAAAGATCGCAAAAGCAATGGCTCCATTTCTATGAATTTCTTCAAATGTAATTTCCCACTCATTATGACATTCTTCACCGTTCATTGTTACCATTGGATATAAGGCAGCACCATTATAAAAACCTAGTTTTTTAGCATTTTCAATGGCCTTATCTAAATGTTCATATCGGTATTTTAATAAATTACGTGCTATATCTTGGTTTTTTGTGGCCATGTAAAAAGGCAAACAATAAGCCTCGGTATCCCAATAAGTGCTCCCACCATACTTTTCACCAGTAAATCCTTTTGGACCTATATTTAAACGTGCATCTTTTCCGTTGTAGGTTTGATTGAGTTGGAAAATATTAAACCGTATTGCTTGCTGAGCCTTATCATCTCCTTTTATCACAATATCGGATTGCTTCCAAACTTTTGCCCATGAGGCTTTTTGATCAGCAATTAGTTTGTCAAAACCTTTTTCTTTTGCGTGGTTAATTACTGCAAGTGCTTTGGTATTAAATTGAGAAGGTGAATGATTCATTCCATTGATATATCCGCCAAATTTTAAAAGAGTTAATTTTTCTCCCTCAGCTAAAGAAATACTACTACATTGACTTAATCGCCATGCTTTTTCTTTGGTTTTAAAGTTGGAAGAAATGATTTCATTTCTATTTATTAGATTAGTTTGGGCAAAAGTACATACCTCAAATTCGGTTTTTAATGTTTTTGAATGTAAAGCAATAAACTCATTAGAAACTGTCTTTTGTTGATGTTCCCAAAAAGGATCGTCCCAGTTAGAGTCTTGATTGGTAATATGTCCATCTACAAAAGAATCAATAGAAATTTCACAAGCTCCCTTAAGTGCTTTCACTGAATAATGAATGACCCCAAGTGCACCTTCATCCATTGAAAGAAAACGCTTAGCCATTACTTCAATTCTACAGTCATCCGTAATTTGAGCTTCAAAAAAGCGAGTGTAAATTCCCGTTTTCATGTCTAGTTCTCTGAAGAATCCATTTACTTGTTTACACGTATTTAAATCTAAAGGAACCTTATTAATTTCTAGATGGATTCCAATCCAACTTGGTGCATTCAAAACTTTAGCAAAATAGTCTGGGTATCCATTTTTCCACCAACCTACACGTGTTTTATCTGGATAATAAACACCACCAATATAACTTCCCTGAAAAGTATTCCCTGAGTAATATTCTTCAAAATTTGCGCGTTGTCCCATGGCACCATTACCTAGACTAAAAATACTTTCAGAAGACTTCACCCTGTTAGGATTAAATCCTTTTTCAATAATCTTCCATGGGTTAACATCTAAATATGAGTTTTTCACAAGACTTTATATTAATTAAGTAATAAAATTATTTTAGTTTAAAATTAAAAAAGATTTGAAAGTACTTTTATGTTTAATTGCGTAAAATCTGAAAAACAAAAATCTGCATTTGAAAAAAACTTTTTGTCTCCCAATGCAACGGCAGTCATTCCTGCCTCCTTAGCGGCTAATATCCCTGCGAATGCATCTTCAAAAACAATACATCTATCCTTGGGAACATTTAATGCGCTGCAGCCTTTCAAAAAAACCTCTGGATCTGGCTTACCCTTAATAACTATATTTCCATCTATAATCACTTCAAAATAATCCATTAATTGTAATTTTTGAAGTATAATTTTTGCGTTTCTACTTGCTGAACCCAAACCAATTTTAATCCTGCGTTCTTTCAAAAAAGTTAATGCTTCAGATATTCCCGGAAGAATATCATTAGGAGATAAAGATTGAATAAGAAGCAAATAATCATTATTTTTCTGAAGCAAATAATGATTAAAAACTTCTAAATCTATAGTAACATTTGCCAAATCCAAAATAATATTTAAAGAATCCTGACGGCTTACTCCTTTTAAATGCTCGTTGTCTTCATGGGTTAATTCATAACCAATATTTTTTGCTATTTTTTTCCAAGCTAAAAAATGAAATTTTGCTGTATCAACGATAACACCATCCAAATCAAATAAAGCACATAAATGTTTTTTTTTATTCATTTTGTCAATATCTAATAAATAGTTTTAATAAATTAAATAACTACTACATTATTCAGAAGGAGCCAAACGAACTATCAATCCATCAATAGCATTTGACATTTGAATTTGACACCCTAACCTACTATTATCTTTTACATAAAAAGCTTCCGAAAGCATTGCTTCTTCGTCAGCAGAACGTTCTAAGATTGAGTGGCTACTTTCAATATAACATTGACATGAGGCACACATTGCCATTCCTCCACAGGTACCTTCTACAGGAAGCTCATGTGCTTTGCAAATTTCCATTAGATTCAACTGCATGTCTAAAGGAGCACTTAGAGTATGAGATATTCCTTCTCGATCTATCAAATGAATGGTAATATCTTTTAGCATTTTATTTAATTGCTTTTATAAAAGATTTTGAAGCTTCTTTTAAAGAACCGTCAAAACCAGCCACACCACTCACTGTAGTATATTTCAAAACATTTTTTCTATCCGGATGTATTCTTTTAAATGCACTCTGACACATCAAAGTAGCTTCATGAAAACCACATAATATTAATTTTAACTTACCAGGGTAAGTATTCACGTCTCCAATAGCATAAACACCAGGAATATTTGTTTGATAGTCTAATGAATTATCAACTAGTATAGCATTTTTTTTAATTTCTAAACCCCAATTTGCAATAGGACCTAACTTAGGTGTTAAACCAAAAAGGGGTATAAAGCTGTCACACTCAATAGATTTTGAATCACCTAAATGATTAACTATAACTGAGTCTAAAAAATCATCCCCTTCTAGGGCGATTACCTCAGCTGGTGTTAATAATTGAATGCGTCCTTTATTTTTGAGTTGTTGTACTTTTTCAACTGAATCTAAAGCACCTCTAAATTCATTTCTACGGTGAATCAAAGTAACAGAAGCTGCAATATTTTCAAGAAAAATAGTCCAATCTAAAGCGGAATCTCCTCCCCCTGCTATGATTACTTTTTTATTGTGATAAACCTCAGGATCTTTAATAATATAATTTACACCCTTTCCTTCAAAATTTTTTAATCCTTCTATTGGTGGTTTCCTAGGCTCAAAGGTGCCTAAACCTCCGGCAATTACAACTATAGGTGCTAAATGTTGGGTTCCTTTATTAGTGGTTACTAAAAAATTATTGTTGTCTACCTTTACAAGACTTATAGCACTTTCACCCAATGTATAAGTAGGTTGAAAAGGTGCAATTTGCTTTTCTAAATTCTTAACTAAATCACCTGCAAGAATTTCTGGGTGTGAAGGAATGTCATAAATTGGTTTTTTGGGATAAATTTCAGCACATTGACCCCCTGGCATTGGGAGAGAATCTATCAAATGGCATTTAAGTTTTAAAAGCCCGGCTTCAAAAACAGCAAATAAACCTGTAGGTCCTGCCCCAATAATTAATATATCCGTTTTAATCATTTAGATTTGGCTCTATACTTGTCACTGTTTCAATTTGTGGTAAATACTTTTTAATGGTTAATTCAACTCCAGACTTTAGTGTCATTTGATTGACACTACACCCAACACAAGCTCCATGCAATTGAACTTTTACGTGCTTATTATCTTCAACAGAAACCAAAGAAATATCTCCTCCGTCAGATTTTAAGAAAGGTCGAATCTCTTCTAAAGCTTCTAATATTTTTGCTTTTACTACTTCTGATTCCATGGTTTAATTTTTAATAGCTTCACATCCTACTAAATTAGTTATCTCAACTGCTTTAGTTGGAGGTAAATTTTTATTTCTTAATAAAACTTGAGACACTAATTTTTTAGTTATTTCAGCAAAAGCTGTAGTTAAAGCAGTCCCTTCTTGAAGGGCTGCAGGTCTTCCGAAATCCGCAGCCTCTCGAACACTCTGTTCTAGCGGCAAAGAACCCAAAAAAGGGACTTCTTTGTCTTTCGCTAGGTATTCTGCACCTTTTTTTCCAAAAATATAATATTTATTATTTGGAAGTTCTGCAGGAGTAAAATAACTCATATTTTCAATAATTCCCAGTACAGGTACTTTTATATTTTCTTGTTGGAACATTGCAATTCCTTTTTTAGCATCAGCCAAGGCTACATTTTGCGGGGTGCTAACGACTACAGCTCCATTAATTGGAAGCGACTGAACTATACTTAAATGAATATCACCTGTTCCCGGGGGTAAATCAATTAAAAGAAAATCTAGTGCTCCCCAAGCAGCATCAAAAATCATTTGATTCAATGCTTTTGTGGCCATAGGACCACGCCAAATGACTGCCTGCTCAGGTTTAGTGAAAAATCCAATAGATAAAATTTTAACACCATAATTTTCAACAGGCTCCATTTTAGATTTACCATCTACTTGAATCGAAAGAGGCCTAGCTCCTTCCATATCAAACATTGTTGGAATGGAAGGTCCATATATATCTGCATCTAAAACACCTACTTTACATCCCATTTGGGCTAATGTTACTGCTAAATTTGCTGTGACAGTAGATTTTCCTACACCACCTTTTCCAGAGGAGATAGCAATAATATTATCTATACCCGATATTCTTTTCCCTTTAATTAAGTTTGGCTTAGAGGCTACTTCAGGAGTAACAACTTTAATATTTATTTTAATTTTGGCTTTTTCATAAACGTGTTCATGAATTGTTTTCAGAATAGTTACCTCCAATTTTTTACGTGCCTGTAAACTAGGATTCTCAAGCTGAATATCAATATCAATTTGATCACCAAAAATCATAATATTAGATATCGCACCTTTATCAATTAAATTACCGCCTTCTCCTGGAAGAGAAATTTTCTTAAGTGCTTTAAAAACAGCTTCTTTAGTGATTTTCATAAATGTATTAACATAAGCTACAAATATACATCTAAGGTTTTAATATCAAAAGGTAAAATATTTTAAAAAGGAGGAAGTGCTTTGGATGGGTCCCAAAAATATTTATTTAATTGTTGAATCTGATTTTTTTTAATTTTAACTCCTTCGTTTTCTAATAATTGCTCCATTATATTATTTGCTCCAAAGTGATGTTTTCCTGTTAATAATCCCAAACGATTTACCACCCTATGTGCAGGAACGTCAGAATGAACATGTGAAGCATTCATCGCCCAGCCAACCATCCTCGAACTCTGAGGAGATCCTAAATATTTTGCGATTGCACCATAAGTAGTTACTTTTCCTTCAGGAATACATTTAACCACTTTATAAACATTATAAAAAAAAGAAAATTCTTTTGGCATTTTAAAGTGTAAAATTCATGTAGCTAATGGCTTTCTTCTTTTCTAAAAATTGATTTTCATAAAAAGTTTGAATTTCAGTTGCAATATTTGGTGCATCACTATTATTATAAATATCATGATGGGCATATTTAATTACTCCCATTTGAGATACAACACCTAGAGTATATCCAAATAAAAACTCACTATCAGTTTTAAGATGAATCAATCCTCCAGATTTCAAGACAGTTTTATAGATTTTTAAAAGATCAGGTTGAGTAAGCCTGTGTTTAGTTCTTTTATATTTAATTTGAGGATCTGGAAACGTAATCCATATTTCGTCTACCTCTCCCTCGGCAAAACACTGAACTATTAGTTCAACTTGCATTCTAATGAAACAAACGTTAGTATATCCTTCTTCAATTGCTGTTTTTGCACCACGCCAGAATCGCGCTCCCTTGATATCAATTCCTATGTGGTTAATATGTGGACTTCGCTGAGCTAAGTGAACCGTATATTCACCTTTTCCACAACCCAATTCTAAAACAATTGGGTTTTTATTTTTAAAAAAATCCTTTCTCCAAGATCCCTTGTAGGGAAATTTTCCATTTAAAACATCATCTCTCTCTGGCTGAATAACGTTGGGAAAAGTTTCGTTTTCCCTAAAACGTTTTAATTTATTTTTACTCCCCACCCTCTTTATGTTTTAAGCGAAAATAAGGATTTTAATTCTCCTTTGAAGGTATGATTGAAAGTGAAAAAGAAAATTCAGACCCGATACCCACTTTACTTTCAACAAATATTTCTTCATTGTGAGCCTCAATAATGTGCTTAACAATAGCCAATCCAAGTCCAGAGCCACCTGTGCCTCTGTCGCGTCCTTTATCTACTCTATAAAAGCGTTCAAATAAACGTGGCAGGTGTTCTTTCGCTATACCATCCCCATTGTCATTAATTCGTACCCATATTTTAGAATCATTCGTGTGTTCAATGCTTACCTCAGTTACGCCCTTTTTAATCCCATATTTTAGTGAATTAATAATTAAATTTGTGAGCACTTGTTGAATACGTTCTTCATCAGCAAATACATTAATAGGTGTTTCATAATTTCGATCCAACCTTAGTGTTATTTCATTTCGAATTCCCTCAATTTCCAATAAATCAAATACATTTTTTATTGTTTCTCTTAAATCAAAATCTACTTTATTTAGGGATTCAATTCCTGACTCAAATTTGGTGATCATATCCAAGTCATTTATTACAAACATTAAGCGATCTACCCCTTTAGCAGTTTGTTTTAAATACTTTTCCCGAATTTTATCATCTTTAATATCCCCTTCCAATAATGTTAAGACATACCCCTGAATAGTAAATAGTGGAGTTTTTAATTCATGCGAGATATTACCTATAAAATCTTTTCTGTAATTCTCTTGTTTCTTCAATAGTTCCATTTTCAAATCTTGCTCAGAGGAAATTTTTTTCAAATAATAGACTAATGAATCTATTTTTTTTAACTTCCTAATAGGATTGGAAGAAACTAGGGCTGGAAAAATATCTTTATATATTTCGACTACTTTTTTAATAATTATTTGTTTAACGATTAGGGATATAAGAAAAAAAGAAATAATAGATAGAAACACAAAAAATATAAAAAGTGGAAAAATTATATTTTTCATTGAAATCTCAAAAAAAAAAGTGCTTAACAAGCAAAGTGAAATAGCAAAAAAAGAAGCTAATACTAAAGTTAATATATTGTAATCTTTATGTTTTAGTGATGACACAAAATTAATTTTCAGGTTCAATAAATTTATAGCCAACTCCTTTAATAGTTTTTAAAAAATGGTCGCCTAATTTTTCTCTAAGCTTTCGGATATGAACATCAATCGTTCTATCTCCAACAATAACTTCGTTCCCCCAAACATTTTCCATTATATTATCTCGTTTGAAAACCTTTCCTGGTTTTGAAGCCAAAAGGTATAGAAGTTCAAATTCTTTTCTAGGCAAGAAAAGCTCATGCTTTTTAAAAACTACCTTATATTTATCTTTATCAATTGATAAATCTGAGAATTCCAAAGTTTTGTCATTAAGGGAAACCTCCTTAAATCTTCTCAACAATCCTTTTACTTTAGAAACTAAGACTTTTGGCTTAATAGGTTTGGTCACGTAATCATCTGCACCAACTTCAAAAGCAGCTACATAAGAATAATCTTCTCCTCTAGCTGTTAAAAACATAATGACAGTATCATTAAAACGACTGTCTAAACGAAGTCTTTCGCATGTTTCAATCCCGTCTAAATTAGGCATCATCACATCAAGTATTATCAAGTGAGGTAATTCTTTTTCTGCAACTATAAGTGCTTCCAAACCATCAGAAGCAGTAAAAATTTGATATCCAACCTTCTCAAGATTAAACCTAACAATTTCTATAATGTCTGGCTCATCATCTACCAGTAAAATCTTAATATCCTTATTAATCATTATTTTTTAAAGTATAAATTTAATGTTTTATTAAAATTAATGACATATAATCAATATTAACAAATTACTAACTTTTTATGTTTTTAAAATAAATCATTTTAATTAAAAATCGAATGCTCAATTATATAAAATAAATTAACTGATATTATTAAAAAAATCTACCCATAAATAAACTAATTTTATTTAAAGTGATTCTTTTATTAAGATACATTGATAATTATGATGTATTGAGTGATCAAGGTTTTAATCCTTTACTTTTTAAAAAAATAGTGTTAAAAATTCCATCAAAAAAATATTTACTTAAACTTTTATTAATAGATTAAAATACTATATTTTTTTTTAATTTTACATTCCTATGAATACGGTTTTAAATGCTTTTGATGAAATTATATCCCCTATTCAATTCAAAAAACATGCTTTAGAATTATTCAAATACCAATATGAGAATAATACTGTATATAGATCATATTGTGACTTGATCAATAATGCTTCTTCGGAAGTTACTGAGGTTCATGAAATTCCATTTTTACCCATTCAGTTTTTTAAATCACATACTGTAAGTTGTGTTTCTAAAACTCCAGAAAAAATATTTTTATCTAGTAAAACTTCAGGGCAAACAGCCTCTAGACATTTCGTAAATGATTTAAACATCTATCATAAAAGTTTTGAGAAAGGATTTTATGAGTTTTACGGATCTATTAAAGACTATGCGCTACTTGCTCTACTCCCTTCTTATTTAGAAAGAGAAAATTCTTCTTTAGTTTATATGGCCAATCAACTAATTCATCAATCAAAACATCCGTTAAGTGGTTTTTATCTAGATGAGTGGGATCAATTAATTAATACTCTTCAAACACTGGAAAAAGAGGGGCAAAAAACAATTTTACTTGGTGTTACTTTTGCACTTTTAACACTTATTGAAAAAAAGAAATTAAATCTAAATAATACAATAATTATGGAAACAGGAGGCATGAAGGGAATGCGAAAAGAATTGGTGCGCGAAGCATTATACTCTTCATTTAAAAAAGGTTTTGGTGTTAAAAACATACATTCTGAATATGGAATGACAGAGTTAATGAGCCAAGCCTATTCTAAAGAAAATGGTCTTTATAATTGCCCCCCTTGGATGAAAATTTTAATTCGCTCTACTGATGATCCATTTGAAATAATTCAAGAAGAAAAAACAGGAGCATTAAACATAATTGATTTAGCTAATGTTGAGTCATGTGCTTTTATTGCCACCCAAGATTTAGGTAAAACTCATAAGGATGGGAGTTTTGAAGTTTTAGGTCGCTTTGATACTGCAGAAATAAGAGGCTGTAACCTGATATCAGTTTAGGTAATAATCTTTAAAATAAAATAGTTTTTTTTACCACGCTGTAATAAAACATATTGATCAGCAATTAATTCTTTTTCAGTAATGATAAAATCTTGTGTCACTTTTAGCTTATTAACAGAAATCGAATTTTCTTTTAAAGCCCGTCTTGCCTCACCGTTTGAATTTAAAAAGCCCGATAAGATCGAAAGTGCTCCTATTATATCTATCCCGTCTTTGATTAAACTTCGTTCAATTTCTGCTTGAGGTACACCTTCAAACAATTCCAAAAAAGTGTCAGGTGTTAAGTTCTGAAGCGCTTCACTAGTAGTATTTCCAAACAAAATTTGAGAAGCTTCCTGAGCCTTAACAAGCTCTTCACTCCCATGCACAAGTATTGTTACTTCGTGGGCAATTGTTTTTTGAAGGAGTCTCAAGTGAGGAGCTTTTTTATGCTCTTTAATTTTTTGATCAACTTCTTTTTCTGATAAAAAAGTGAATATTTTAATGTAACTCAAGGCGTCCTCGTCTGAAGTATTTAACCAAAATTGATAAAACTTATAGGGAGACGTTCTATTTTTATCTAACCAAATATTACCGTCTTCAGTTTTTCCGAATTTTGTTCCGTCTGCCTTTTTTATAAGAGGACATGTAATTGCATATGCTTTTCCACCTTCTTTTCTTCGAATTAATTCAGTACCGGTTGTAATATTTCCCCATTGATCACTTCCCCCCAATTGAAGTCTACAATCATTCGTTTTGTATAAGTGTAGAAAATCATAAGCCTGTAATAATTGATAAGTAAATTCCGTGAAAGACATTCCTACTCTAGATTCAGAACCCAATCGCTTTTTTACAGATTCTTTAGCCATCATATAATTCACTGTTATATGCTTTCCTACTTCTCTAGAAAAATCAATTAAACTGTATGATTTCATCCAGTCATAATTGTTAACGAGTTTGGCCGCATTAGGTAACGAAGTAGTGAAATTTAAAAATTTTTGTAATTGATTTTCTATGCCAGCACAATTTTTTTCTAGCGTATCCTGATCCAATAAATTTCGTTCATCAGATTTACCGGAAGGATCACCAATCATTCCAGTAGCTCCTCCTACGAGAATGATGGGTGCATGGCCATGTTTTTGAAAATGCATTAATATAATAATCTGTACTAAACTCCCAATATGAAGCGAATCTGCTGTAGGATCAAAACCTATATAGCCTTTGGTCGCATTTTCAAGTAAAAAAGTTTCTGTTTCTGGCATGATGTCATGGAGCAAACCACGCCATTTGATCTCTTGTACAAAATTAGTTGGCATAAATTTTTGAGACAAAGATAGATTTCTAGAATGGAATCCAAAAATCAAAATTTAAAAATTGTACTTTCGTTAGCATGATATTAGTCACAGGGGGTACCGGTATAGTGGGAGCTCATTTACTACTTAAATGTGTTAAACAAAACACTAAAGTAGTAGCTACTTATCGAAGAGAAGAGAGTTTAAAAAAAATAGAAACACTTTTTGAAAATCTATCACCAAACCATCCTAAAGACTTTAAGACTATTCAATGGATTAAAGCACCCTTAAATGATCTTACTTTGCTAAATAATGCTTTTAAAAATATTGACTGTGTATATCATTGTGCTGCAAAAGTAACACTTGCTGATTCTAGGACAGAAAAATTGATGAAAAGTAATGTAGAAGGAACTGCCAATATTGTGAATGCATCAATTAAACACAAAATTAAAAAATTAGTTTATGTTAGCTCTATTGCTGCTATTGGTGCAGAAAAAAATATCATAATAGCTAATGAAGATTCTAGCTGGAATTCAGACCAAAATCACACCGCTTATGCATATTCTAAATATGGTGCTGAACTTGAGGTATGGAGAGGTTCACGGGAAGGATTAAATGTTGTAATTGTAAATCCTGGGGTTATTTTAGCAGGCGAATTATGGGGAAGAAGTACTGCGACACTATTCAGAGATGTTGCAAATGGTATGAGATTCTACCCCACTGGAAGTACAGCAGTAGTTGCTGTTGAAGATGTAGTGAATGTTCTCATGAAGTTAATGGAGTCAGATATTTTAAACGAGCGCTTTATACTTGTAGCAAAAAACATTTCTCAAAAAGAATTACTTTCCAAAATTGCGGCTTCAATAGATATAAAACCACCAAATATACCCTTGAAAAAATGGTTTCTTTACAGTGCTTTTGTATTTGAAAAAATATTAAGAATTATGGGTATTCGAAAAAACTTTTTAAGCATAGCCTTAATTGAAACTTTAACAAGCAATCAAAAATATGACGGCTCTAAAGTTTGCGAGGCAATTAATTTTCATTACGGAAATATTGATGAAACAATAAAAAGAATTGGAACTTCTTTTAGAAGATAATCTACTTTTTGTTTTTTACCAATAAATCCAAACTATCTTTCACCTTATCCATTTTTTTTAAAACAGCAGAATGAATGCGGTGAAAAATTCGTGGCTTTTTTGCGTAATAATTTTCGCTCTCAATTAACTGAAGACTATCAATGCTATATTTTTTATATAAATATGTCTTTCCTAAAATAGCTTCAAAAGCTGAGTTTTTTTTAGAGAAAGTGCTCATCACCTCCATAAGAGTTGCATCGTATAAAATTTGTTCCATTTGATTTTCACTAATTAAATTAGCTGGTTTCAAAATTTTCCCTGAGTCTACACAACCAAAAAGAGTAATGAGAACGATCAATTCTAAAAAAAATAGTTTTATAAATTTCATTTTATCGATCAAATATTAAGGCCTTTGCTGCAGATACTGGCTGAACTTCTCCATCTTTATATGCCCATTGACCATTCAAAAGGGTTCGTTCAACAGATCCTTTAAAGGTAGTGCCCTCAAAAGGTGACCACCCACATTTATATAAAAGACTGGATTTTTCCACTAAATGTTCTTTATATAAATTTACAAAAATTAAATCAGCGAAATATCCTTCTCTTATATAACCCCTTTCTTTAATATCAAATAAAATTGCAGGATTATGACATGCTTTCTCTACAATTTTTTCCAATGTAATTTTACCTTTATGGTGAGCTGTCAATAAAGCAGGAAGTGAATGCTGAACAAGAGGCCCTCCTGAAGGAGCATCTTTATATTTATTAGCTTTCTCTTCCATAGAATGTGGTGCATGATCTGAAGCAATTACATCTAGCAAATCTGAATTAACCCCAGCCCACAGGGCGTCGCGATCTTGTTTTGTTTTAATCGCAGGATTCCATTTAATATTGGTTCCCTTTGAGACATAATCATCTGAAGTAAACCACAAATGATGGATACAAACTTCAGCTGTTATCTTCTTATCCTTCAATGGGATGTCATTCCTAAATAAAGACAACTCTTTAGCAGTAGAAATATGAAAAACATGTAACCGAGCTCCTGTTTCTTTTGCAAGAGCTACGGCCTGAGAAGATGATAAATAACAAGCTTCCTCACTTCGAATGATGGGATGTTGCTCTATTGGAATGTCTTCACCAAAAATCACTTCAGCCTTACTCATGTTATCCCTAATAGTTGTCTCATCTTCACAATGAACAGCAATAACTAGGTCTGTATTATTGAAAATTTGTCGAATTATTTTAGGATTATCTACCAACATATTACCTGTTGAAGAACCTAAAAATATTTTTAATGCAGGTACACGCTTAATATCCAAGGCCAAGATTTCATCTAAATTATCATTGGTACCACCAAACATAAATGCATAATTAGCAAAAGATAGATTCCCTGCAAGTTTAGTTTTTCTTTCCCATTCTTCAATTGTAGTAGTTTGTGGTAAGGTATTAGGCATTTCAATAAAAGAGGTGATTCCACCAGCAATAGCTGCTTTAGATTCCGTTGTTATTGTTCCTTTATGAGTAAGTCCTGGCTCTCTAAAATGCACTTGGTCGTCAATTATTCCGGGAAGAACGTAATGACCTTCAGCATCATATATTTCAACCTCACCTTCAACCTTGATCTTGGAATCAATAACAGCTATTCTAGAACCTAGAATTAAAATTTCGGTTTTTTCAATTTTTCCTTCATTAACTATTTTAGCATTAATTATTTTTAATTTTTGCATTATTTAAATCTTTGTCTATTTAACCGTAAAAACAATACTCCATAAAGCGCTTCCCAAATAATATTACTACTCATTTTAGATTTGCCTAAAGCTCTGTTTATAAAAATAATAGGATGCTCTACTAGCTTAAATTTTTTTATCCAAGCCTTATATTTTAACTCAATTTGAAAAGCATAACCTACAAATTTAATGTCATCTAGAGCAATAGACTCCAAAACTGTCCTTTTATATCCTATATAACCAGCGGTAGGATCCTTTAGAGGCATCGCTGTTATTAATTGGACATACATTGACGCAAAATAAGATAGAAGAATTCTATTGAGGGGCCAATTCACAACATTAATTCCATTAACATATCTAGATCCTATCACCATATCAAAATTTGCTTTCAAAAGTGCTAACATCGGTTTAAGTTCACTGGGATTATGAGAGAAATCTGCATCCATCTCAAAAATATAGTCATACTTATGCCTCAACGCCCATTTAAATCCGTGGACATATGCGGCACCCAGCCCACTTTTCTTTGATCGAGATTCTAAAAATAACTTTTGCCTATAAACGGATATCAAATCTAAAACTAAAGCACCTGTTCCATCGGGTGATTCATCATCAACAACTAAAATATTAATGTCTAAGGTTGTAGCGAAAATAGCAGCAATAATAGCCTCAATATTTTCAGCTTCATTATATGTTGGAATAATAACAAGTGTTTGTCCCATAGTATTTGTTAAAAATAGCAAATGTATTAACAACATATCACTAAGAAATGTATATTAATTTTTTAAAAAACTTCTAAATTTGTTATATGGGAGAATTAATTTACAATACAAATATTCATCAAGATTGGATCAGCTTATTTTTCCTTTTCAATCTGACTCTTTTTGTAATGCTGAATTATATTAATCATGAAAGATTTGTGGATATTCTCCGAATTTTTTCTTCTAGTTTGTACATTGGAAAATATGCGAATGATCGTAATTATAATTATTTAGAGCGATTTAACTTTGTTAGTTTTTTATTTATAGCTAACACAACGGGATTATTTTTGTTAAGTATCAATAATTATGTTTTTAACCCTATTGAAAACAGGATTGAGCTTTATTACTATTTAACAGTTTTTTTTAGTATGATTACTATTCGCTTTTTTATTCATCAATTTATTTTGAGGCATTTGAAGTTAATTAATATGACAAACATTTTCATTTTTAAATCCTTTACAAACAATACACGAACTTCTTTTTTCCTGCTAATCCTTTTATTTATTTCCCACTATACGAAAGACGCTTACTTTTTGCCAATTTTAACACTATTAATTACTTTTTTAGTAATATGGTTATTTAATAATTTGAAAATCATATTTTCTTTTATTAAATCTCAACCAGGTAATCTTTTTTATTTAATTTTTTATCTTTGCAACATTAAAATTTTTCCTTGGATGTGGCTCTATTTATTATTTATAGAAAAAGGATTGTAATTTATTCATACTATGAAAGTTAAAACTATTTTGGTTTCACAACCTGAGCCTTCAAATGAGAAATCTCCTTACAGTAGACTTAAAGAAAAACATAAGCTAACTATAAATTTTCGGCCTTTTATCCACGTAGAAGGAGTGGACGCTAAAGAAGTTCGCCAACAAAAGATTGATTTCAACAACTTTCAAAATATTATATTAACCAGTAGAAATGCTGTAGATCATTTCTTTCGCCTTTGTAAAGAAATGCGATTCACAGTACCAGATTCAACAAAATATTTTTGCCAATCCGAGGCTATTGCGTTCTACCTTCAAAAATATGTGGTTTATAGAAAACGAAAGATTTATGTAGGTGAAAAAAAGATTGAAGATTTAGAAACAGTCTTTAAAAAATTTAATAAAGAAACTTTTTTGTTTCCTACTTCTGATATGTTAAAACCAGATGTGCCTGAATTTTTAAACAAATCAACTCTTAATTGGCAACGTGCAATTTTATACAAAACAGTTGTTAGTGATCTTTCAGACCTACGAGATGTATACTATGATATTCTTGTCTTTTTTAGTCCCTCAGGAATTGAATCCCTTTTTAAGAATTTTCCTGATTTTGAACAAAATAAAACGCGGATTGCTGTTTATGGGAATTCGACAGTTGAAGCTTCAAAAGCAGCAGGCTTAAGAATTGATATTAAAGCACCCACACCAGAAACTCCTTCGATGACAATGGCAATTGAAGAATATGTTGAAAAAATTAATAAAGTTTCTTAGTTATATTTTTAGTTGTAAAATTTTAAAATAAGTGATATTCAACCTAAAATCAAGAATGCTTCACCAAATGGAATTAAGAGACCTTACTTTAAAATTAAAAAAATAAAGGTTAATATAAAAACACTTTTGGAAAATAATAAAAAGTATTCAAGTATAAATAATTACAATAAATTGATTTGTCTTTTTAGTGAATGAAATTCAATAAAAGAAATAATCAACAAATAAATACCATGACACTCAACATAACAGACTCCAGCTTATAACTTTTTAGATAGGTTTGTGTTAGAATACTCTTTAGATACTGTCTTTCAAGAGTTTGCAAAATAAAAATAAATATCCTATTGAAGAATAACAAAGTGTAATTTTAATTCAAAAGGTGATTAATAGGCTTAATTAAATTAATATATCTTTATTAATTATTATTAATAATCGTAGTCAAAAAACTAATCTTATGAAGATCACAGAACAAACTGTTATCATTGATGGTATTGACAAGGTCATTTTAAAAACACTGATGCAAGATGCCCGTAAACCAATTTTAGCAATTTCAAAAATAACCGGCATATCTGGAGCTGCGGTTCACCAGCGACTAAAAAAATTAGAGAAAGCAGAGGTTATTTCAGGCTCCCAAATTATTATTAATCCAAAAATATTAGGCTTTAAAACAGTCGCCTTCATTGGTGTATATTTAGATAAAGCCATGCGAAACCCAGAAGCAGTGAATCAGCTTAAGAATATTCCCGAAGTCATTGAATGTCATTACACCACAGGAAACTGGAGTATTTTCGCAAAATTATTGTGTAAAGATAATGAGCACCTAATGGAACTACTTAATAAAAAAATACAATCTGTAGAAGGTGTTTCAAGAACAGAAACCTTTATATCACTTCAACAACAACTTAATAGGCAAATAACTTTGTGATTAATTTCTTCTTCCTCCAAAAAACCTGAAATACAAAATAAGTTATTGCTGCTATTAAATAATTTTTAATAACTCATTTTAAATTGTCTTTTCTGCAATCTCTTTAACAGATACTCCATTTCGAAGGTTAAACTGAGAATATTCTTGAATTTGCTTCTCAATATATTATTAAACAAATAGTAGCGAGCGAAGTTGCAATAATGATTTTACAATAACCTATTATTTTTAACAAATAATAGGTTATTGTAAGTTGCTCTATTTCAATTTTAATTTGAAATAGATAATGATAAGTTGTAAAACTCCTGCAACTAAATTCGCGGAAATTACCGCTATACTTTCAATCAAAATACCATAAAAAAACCACATTACCACACCAGTAAACATGAATAAATACATACTTAAAGAAACACCATCTGAACTCTTTAACTTCCAGATTTTATATACTTGAGGCATAAAAGAAGAGGTGGTTAAAACAGCAGCTATCAGGCCAATGATTTCTATTTGAACTTCAGTCATTAGAATACTATATTGATGATTTTATTTGGTACAATAATCCATTTTTTTGGAGTATTCCCATTAAGGTATTCTTCAGTTCTAGAATCTTGTATAACCGCTTTTTTTATTAAGTCTTTATCTAAAGACAAAGAAAGTGATAAAGTAAACCGCATTTTACCATTAAAAGATATTGGATAATTTTTACTGTCCTCTATCAAGAAAGCTTCATTGAATATAGGGAAAGGGATGTTAACAATACTCCCTGTATTTCCTAATCTATACCATAGCTCTTCACTAATATGAGGAGCAAAAGGAGAAAGTAAAATAGTAAGTGGACTCAAAATTTCTTTGCTATGACACCCTAAGTTATTAAGTTCATTTACACAAATCATAAAAGTACTTATACAAGTATTGAAAGAAAAAGATTCAATATCTGAAGTTACTTTCTTAATGGTTTCATGGAGAACTTTTAAGGCTTTTTTATCAGGTTTAATGTTATTGACAATATACGCTTCATTCTTATAAAAAAGTCGCCAATATTTATTTAAAAAGTTATGTACACCTGAAATTCCAGCTGTATTCCATGGTTTTGCTTGCTCAAGAGGTCCTAAAAACATTTCATACATTCTAAGGGTATCTGCTCCATACTGATCACATATCTCATCAGGATTTACAACATTATACTTTGACTTAGACATTTTTTCAACCTCACGCCCAACTTTGTAGACTCCGTTACTAAGCTCAAATTGAGCTTGTGAAAATTGTGGTTGCCATTGAATTACTTTGGCTACGTCTAATTCATTTGAGGCATTAACAAAATTAACATCTACTCTTATTGGTTCTAAAACATCTGAAGACTTGATAAGATCTTTAGATACATATGTTTGTGTTCCAGGCTTACGATACATATAAGCAGAAGTCCCTAGAATCATTCCTTGATTTATTAATTTTTTAGCGTATTCATCGACATTTAGATGACCTATATCAAACAAGAATTTTTGCCAAAAACGGGAATACAATAAATGTCCTGTTGCATGTTCACTCCCCCCTAAATAGAGGTCTATATCTTGCCAATATTCCATTGCTTCTTTACCTACGAATGCTTCTGTATTTTGGGGATCCATATAGCGATAAAAATACCAAGAGCTCCCTGCCCAA
Organism: Flavobacteria bacterium MS024-2A; assembly: GCA_905182305.1. Taxonomy (GTDB): domain Bacteria; phylum Bacteroidota; class Bacteroidia; order Flavobacteriales; family Flavobacteriaceae; genus MS024-2A. The sequence goes on along the minus strand of CAJJBB010000005.1, from coordinate 130,478 downwards.
CCGGGCATCGTATTTAGTTCTAATGGGAATACTTTTTTATGATCTATTAAATTATTAGAAACTACAGATCGCTCCTTTTCATTCCAGGCCCATATACCGGCATTCCCAAGAGGTGGGGATCCTTCTAGGGTAGGTAGGTAATTTTCAACTTCAGGTAAACTTAAAGGTAAATCCTCTAAACTTAATGGCTGCGGCATTCTGTCTTTATAATATACAGGAATTGGCTCTCCCCAATACCGTTGTCTACTAAAAATTGCATCACGAAGTCTATAATTTACGGTACCTTCACCGCATCCTTTTTCTTCTAAAACTTTAATAACCGTTTTCATTGCATCTTTATATTGAAGCCCTGTTAAAAAATCTGAATGATCAATAACAGTATTTATTTTGTCAGTATATGCTTCATTCTCAACAGAAGCCCCTTTAAAGATATTTTTAATCGGAATATTAAAATGTTTAGCAAAATCATAATCGCGCTGATCTCCACAGGGAACTGCCATTACAGCACCTGTACCGTAATCAGCTAATACATAATCACCTATCCATATGGGAATTTTATCACCTGTTAAAGGATGCAACGCATATGACCCAGTAAACACTCCACTGATTTTTTTAATATCTGCCATTCGCTCCCGTTGAGTGCGCTGTTGGGTTTCCAATACATATGTGTTAACAGCTTTTTTTTGTTCTAGTTTTGTTATTTCACCAACCAAATCTAACTCAGGTGCAAGGGTCATAAAAGTAACTCCAAAAACAGTATCAGGACGAGTGGTGAAAACTTCAATTTGAGCGTCATAACCTTCAATTTTGAAAAATACTTTTGCGCCAATAGATTTGCCAATCCAGTTCCGTTGCATTTCTTTTAATGAATCTGGCCAATCAATTTTATCTAGACCCAAAAGTAAACGCTCAGAATAAGCTCCAATACGCATACTCCATTGTTTCATTTTCTTTTTATTTACTGGAAAACCACCGCGTTCTGAAACACCATTTATAATTTCATCATTTGCAAGAACAGTTCCTAGTCCAGCACACCAATTTACTTCTGCTTCAGCTAGGTATGTTAATCTATAAGCCAAAAGCATTTGTTGTTGTTTTACACTATTAAAAGATTTCCACTCCATAGCAGAAAAAGAATCAACTTTTGAATCAAAAATTGCATCTACAGTAACATTTCCTTCTTTTTCAAAACACTCGATTAGATTAGAAATAGGGAGTGCTTTATTTGCTTTATTACAATAATAATGATCAAATAGCTTTAAAAATATCCATTGAGTCCACTTGTAAAAATCAGGACTTGATGTTCTTACCTCTCTACTCCAGTCAAATGAAAATCCCATTTGATCAAGCTGTGTTCTATATCGTGAAATATTTGCCTTTGTCGTTTTTGCAGGATGTTGTCCAGTTTGAATAGCATATTGTTCAGCAGGTAGTCCGAAAGAATCATAACCTTGTGGATGTAAAACATTATAACCCTTGTGCCTTTTGAAACGTGCATAAATATCGCTAGCAATATACCCGAGTGGGTGTCCAACATGGAGTCCAGCACCGGAAGGATAAGGAAACATATCTAAAATATAAAATTTAGGTTTTTCAGATAGGTTAGAAACTTTAAAGGTTTCGTGTTCTGCCCAGTATCTCTGCCACTTATTTTCAATGTCTTTAAAATTGTATTCCACTGTTTGATTTGTTGGTTGCTATGAAAGGCACAAAAATACGTTTATTGATGGAATGTTAAAAAGCAAAAAGAATTTTTTATCCCTCTGTGGTCTTAGATTTCTTTTATATTTTTACAAAAACAAAAAGCGTGGTTAAAAACTTTCAAGAAACATATCAAAAAAGAAGACTACTTACAGGATATTTTTCAGTGATTATAAGTATTTCCTTTGTCCTGTTTTTTGTTGGTGTATTAGGATTATTCTTGCTCAATACAAAAAATATTGCTTCGCATTTTAAAGAACAAATTGTAATGACTATTTATCTTAAAGATAATGCTAAAGATATTGAAATTACTCAATTACAAAAAAAAATACAAATTAATTCAGCTACAAAAAAAGTACGATTCACTCCGAAAGAAGAAGCCGCAGAACTGTATGCTAGAGATATTGGAGAAGACTTTATTGAGTTTTTAGGATATAATCCACTATTAAATTCTATAGACATTTATTTTAATGCTGCTTTTGTAAACACACTTTCTTTAACAAAAATTAAAAGAGAATTTGAAATAACTGATTTTGTAAATGAAGTAGTTTATGACCAACCGCTTGTGACTCTTTTAGATAAAAATATTCGAAAAATTACCTACTTACTGTTAATAACCACTGGCTTATTTATCCTAATTGCTTTATTGCTAATTAATAGTTCTATACGTTTATCAATTTATTCTAAAAGGTTCATAATCAAAACAATGCAATTGGTGGGAGCAACAAAATCTTTTATTCGAAGACCATTTATATGGATACATTTTCGCCTAGGTGTTATTAGTTCACTTATTGCATTAAGTGGACTAACCATTTTACTTTTTGAAATTAATAAACAGTTTCCAGAATTGAATATGATACAACACCCCTCTGAACTTTCTGTTGTTTTTGGTGGTGTTTTACTATTAGGAATAGGCATTACGGGAATCAGTACTTTTTTTGCAACACAACGGTACTTAAATCTTAAAACAGATGCCATTTATTAATATATTTCAAAACATGAAACAATCCAATACTCCCAAAAAACAATTATTCAAAAAACGTAACTACAAATTTTTATTTCTAGCATTTGCAATTATTACTTTAGGATTTGTTTTAATGGTAGGTGGCGGAAGTGATGATCCTCTTTATTTCAATAAAGCTATGTTTAATTTCACACGGATTCGTTTAGCTCCTTCCCTTGTCCTCATTGGCTTTGGTGTTGCCATGTATTCTATTTTGACAGAAGAAGCTGCTAAAAAATGAATTATTTAGAAGCCATAATCTTAGGAATTATCCAAGGATTCACTGAATTTTTACCAATCTCATCTAGCGGACATTTAGAAATAGCAAAAACTATTTTCGGAAACCAAGCTAGTGCGGAAGAGAGCCTCTTCTTAACCCTCACTTTACATGTGGCCACAGCACTCAGTACGATTGTATTTTTTAGAAAAGATATTTTACAATTATTACAAGGAGTTATGAAATTTAAATGGAATGAAAGCACTCAATTTAGCTTTAAAATAATCTTATCTATGATTCCTGCAGTATTTGTAGGTCTTTTTTTACAGGATTCAATTGAAGTATTGTTTTTGCAGAATATGGTCTTAGTTGGAACTATGTTATGTATTACGTCAGTTATTCTATTTTGGGCAGATAAAGCGAAAAAAAAAACTAAGGATGTATCTATTAAAAATGCAGTGATTCTTGGTTTAATTCAAGCAATTGCAATTCTGCCTGGAATTTCAAGAAGTGGCTCAACTATTGCTGCAGCAGTTTTATTAGGAATAGAGAGAGAGAAAGCTGCTCGTTTTTCTTTTTTAATGGTTCTACCTCTTATTTTTGGAAGCATGGTAAAAAAACTCATAGATTCAAGACAATTAAGCCATGATGTTGATTTACTGCCTCTTTTTGCTGGTTTTATTTTTGCTTTTATAACTGGTCTTTTTGCCTGTAAATGGATGATTATTATTGTTAAAAATAGCAAACTTAAATATTTTAGTTTTTACTGTCTATTAGTAGGAGGAACAGCTTTGATTTATGGACTTTTTTAAACTACACTTTACTTCTGAGGAGTTATTAGAGGGAAAACTATTATTAATTAATAAACCTCTTGGGTGGACTTCGTTTCAGGTAGTTAATAAATTAAGATGGCATCTTAAAAATCTAAGTGGTCTCAAAAAAATAAAAGTAGGTCATGCAGGAACACTTGATCCACTAGCTACGGGTCTTTTATTAATATGTACAGGTAAAAAAACCAAATCAATTAGAACTCTTCAAGAGACTGAAAAAGAATATACAGGAACATTTTTAATGGGTGCTACAACTCCCTCATACGATCTAGAAACTTCCATAGATCAAACATTTGACACAAAATTACTTACTGAAGAAATGATTTTTAATACTACCGTTAAATTTACAGGAGAAATCTTACAATACCCTCCCATTTTTTCTGCTCTAAAAAAAAATGGTAAAAGATTATATGAATATGCACGAGCTGGTGAAAATCCCGAAATAACTCCAAGAACTGTAAATGTCCACGAATTCAAAATAACAAAAATAAATCTTCCAAAAGTTGACTTTTTAGTTCGCTGTAGCAAAGGAACCTACATACGAAGTTTAGCTCATGATTTTGGAAAATCGTTATCTAATGGTGCACATCTTTCTTCTCTAAAAAGAACTAGAGTTGGGAATTATAAAATTGAAAATGCGTTTTCAATGGAAAGTGTAATTAATCCTGCTTCAGAAAAAAATATAACACGAAAGTAATTTAACATTATGTGATGATAACCTTTTGTAAAAACATCATTTGAAATAAGTCTTTTATAATGTTAGTACTTAAGGAGGATAAATTCTACGTAAATTTTTATATTTGTTTATACATTCCTCTAAATGAAATATCAAAGAATACTACTAAAATTGAGCGGTGAAGCTCTCATGGGAAGTCAAACTCATGGAATTGATCCTATTAAAATAGACAGTTATGCTAAAGAAATAAAAAAAGTGTTTGATCAAGGTGTTGAAATTGGTATTGTAATTGGTGGAGGTAATATTTTCAGAGGAGTCTCTGGAGCAAGCAAAGGTATGGACCGAGTTCAAGCAGATTACATGGGAATGTTAGCAACAGTAATTAATGGTCTTGCTTTGCAAAGTGCACTTGAAAACAATGATATCCCTACGCGACTTCAAACTGCTATAAAAATAGAAGCCATTGCCGAACCGTTTATTAAAAGAAAGGCAACCCGACATCTTGAAAAAGGGAGGGTAGTGATTTTTGGTTCTGGGACAGGAAACCCTTATTTTACTACAGATTCAGCAGCAGTATTACGTGCTATAGAGATAAATGCAGATGTGATTTTAAAAGGAACAAGGGTAGACGGTATCTATAATGAAGACCCTGAAAACAATAAAGAAGCAATAAAATTTGACACCTTATCTTTCGATGATGTTCTCAAAAAAGGTTTAAAAGTAATGGACACTACTGCTTTTACATTAAGTCAAGAGAACAAACTACCTATTATTGTTTTTGATATGAACACGCCAGATAACTTAATTAATGTGGTTAGAGGAAAAAATATAGGAACTAGAGTAGACTTGTAAAATTTAGATATGGAAGAAATGGAGTTTATAGTAGACGCAGCAATGGAAAGCATGGAGCAAGCTGTGGTCCACCTAGAAAAAGAAATGCTCAATATTAGAGCAGGGAAAGCAAATCCAATTATGCTCTCAAGTGTAAAAGTAGATTATTATGGAACATCTACACTTATTAGCCAAGTTGCCAATATAAATTCTCCAGATGGAAGAACACTAACCGTTCAACCATGGGAAAAAGGAATGCTTCAAGAGATTGAGAAAGCCATTTTAGTTGCTAATCTTGGGTTTAATCCAATGAACAACGGCGAGTCTATCATTATTAATATTCCACCTCTTACAGAAGAACGCCGCCGTGATTTGGCAAAGTTAGCAAAAGCTGAAACTGAAAATGCTAAAATTGGAATTCGTACTGCTCGAAAAGAAGCTAATGGTGATATTAAAAAATCTGATGCCTCGGTTGATATTCAAAAAAATTATGAAATTGATGTGCAAGAATTAACAGACACCTATATTTCTAAAATAGATGAAATTTTCAATAGCAAAGAAAAAGAAATTTTGACTGTATAAAAGTATTTGCTTTTTTAAGCAGCTGATTGATTTTAATGAAGAAGAAAAAAAAAGCAAGTGTTTGGGACCTAGTCGCTCGAGTTATACTTAGGAATCGTCTCCTAATTCTTGCTGGTTTAATTATCCTAACTGGGTTTTGGGCAACACAATGGAAGCACATGCAGTTTACCTTTACAGAGGCAAACTTACTTCCTGATGATCATCCGGAAAATATTCAATATCAAGAGTTTGTAAAAACTTTTGGTGATGAAGGAAATCTTGTTGTAATTGCCGTTGAAGATTCTTTGTTTTTTACACCTGAAAAAAGAAATGCATGGCGTGATTTAAATACTGAAATCAGTGATTTTAATGAAATTAGCTTTGTTCTTTCTGTTGATAACATTCAGGAGTTAGTTAAAAACCCTACGAACCAAAATTTTGACCTTAAGTTCTTAAAACTTAGTGAAGCAAAAGATTCTTTAGCCCTTTTAGCATTTAAAGAAAAACTGTTTTTAGAACTACCTTTTTACAATAATTTAATTTTTAATGCTGAAAACAATTCCATACGAACCCTAGTTTATATGGATCCGCAGATTGTAAATACCTCTAAACGTAAAGATTTTATCTACAAGGAATTCATCCCTATTATTGAAGCTTTTGAAAAAAAATCTAAAATGGATGTTCGGGTTTCAGGAATGCCATATATCAGAACTTTAAATGCACAAAATATTGTTGATGAAATAGGCTTGTTTATTCTAGGTGCAACATTAATTACTTCTTTCATTTTCTTCCTATTTTTCAGATCGTTTAGAGCCACTTTTATTTCTTTAATAGTCGTTGCAGTTGGAGTAATGTGGGCTTTTGGTATCTTGGGATGGCTCGGTTATGAAATCACAGTTCTTACAGCTTTAATTCCTCCTCTAATTATTGTAATTGGAATTCCAAACTGTATTTTTTTAATAAACAAATATCAACAAGAAGTTGCAAAACATAATAATCAAGCAAAATCTCTTCAGAGAGTAATTGTTAAAATCGGTAATGCAACCTTAATGACTAATCTTACAACGGCATCAGGGTTCGCAACATTTATTCTAACCAACAGTAAAATATTAAAAGAATTTGGGGTGGTGGCATCTATTAATATTATTTCCATCTTCTTTTTATCTTTGTTAATTATTCCTATTTTTTATAGCTTCATGTCGCTTCCAAAAAAGAAACACTTAAAGCATCTTAAAAATAAATCAATAGATTATTTCGTTAAATGGATGGAGCATAAAGTCCGTAAAAAAAGACTTAATGTTTATATTGTTTCGATTTTAGGTCTTATCATTGGAATTATAGGTATATACCAAATAAAAATTTCGGGGAGTATCATTGAAGACATGCCAAAAAAAGCACCTTTCTTTAAGGATATTAGTTTTTTTGATGAAAAATTTAAGGGCATAGTGCCGATTGAAATTTTGATTGATAGTAAGCGAGAAAATGGGATTGTGAAGCCTGCAACTTTAAAGCGAATGAATCGATTACAAAAAGTCATTGGAGAATATCCTGAATTAGCACCACCTATATCTGTTGTTAATGTTATTAAGTTTGCAAAACAAGCTTACTATAATGGAAATCCAAATTATTATAGCCTTCCAACAACTCAAGAAAATAGCTTCATCTATCCATACTTAAAAAAAGCCAATGGAAATAGTAAATTACTAAGTGGCTATGTAGATAAAACAGGACAATATGGTCGAATCACAACCTTTATGAAGGATATTAAAACTGAACGCATGGAAAGTATAGAAAGTGAACTTCGTAAAGCGATTAAAAAAATATTCCCTAAAGAACGTTATCAAGTTGAAATAACCGGTAAAGCTTTACTTTTTTTAAAGGGAACTAAATATTTAATTAATAATCTAATTCTCTCACTTTCATTAGCAATATTATTAATTGCTCTTTTTATGGCTTATTTATTTAGGTCCTTAAAAATGATCTTAATTTCGTTAATTCCAAATCTCCTTCCATTAATAATCACAGCTGGAGTAATGGGCTTTTCAGGTATACCCTTAAAACCCTCTACTATTTTAGTTTTTAGTATTGCTTTTGGTATTTCAGTTGATGATACTATTCATTTTCTAGCGAAATATAGGCAAGAATTAATTGCTAATGGTTGGAAAATTAAAGAAGCTGTATTTGAAGCACTTCGTGAAACTGGGATTAGCATGTTTTATACCTCAGTTGTCTTATTTTTTGGTTTTTCAGTGTTTTTAATCTCAAATTTTGGAGGAACTCAAGCTTTAGGTGGTTTGGTAGCAGTAACTCTTTTTATGGCAATGTTAGCTAATTTGATATTACTCCCCTCGCTTCTCATATCCCTTGAGGATACAATTAGTAACTACAAAGTCTTAAAGCAACCTAGGATTAAGATTTTAGATCAATAAACGTAAGTGAGATATTGTCATAATATTTTTCTGAAATAAACTTATCTTTGTTGTGCTTAATTATTCTCTAAAGGTAATAAGTGCAATAAAAAAAATATGAAAGCATTAAAGATTAAGGAAGTTTTAGAGATCAATACCACTAATGAATTTTATACTGTACAAGGATGGGTAAGAACCTTTAGAGCTAATCGATTTGTTGCTTTAAATGATGGCTCAACCATAGAAAACCTTCAATGTGTTATTGACTTTGAATCTATAGATGAATCATTATTAAAACAAATAAATACCGGCGCAGCTCTTCGTTTAAAAGGAACTCTTGTTGAGAGTCAGGGAGGAGGACAAAAAGTAGAGCTTCAAGTTAAAAAAGTGATTCTATTAGGTGCATCTGATCCTGAAAGGTATCCTATTCAACCTAAAAAACACAGCCTTGAATTTTTAAGAGAAAAAGCTCACTTAAGAGTAAGAACATCCACTTTTTCTGCCGTTATGCGTGTTCGATCTGCATTATCATTTGCAGTTCATGAGTTTTTTCAACAGGAAGGATTTTTTCACGTACATACCCCAATAGTAACAGGGAGTGATGCTGAGGGTGCTGGTGAAATGTTTAGGGTATCTACATTAGACCCAAAAAACCCACCCCTAACCAAAACAGGGGATATCGATTATAAAAGCGATTTCTTTGGCAAAGAGACAAACCTAACAGTCTCAGGACAACTTGAAGCAGAGGCATATGCAATGGGATTAGGTGAAGTTTATACATTTGGGCCAACCTTTAGAGCTGAAAACTCAAATACCACAAGACATCTAGCGGAATTTTGGATGATTGAACCTGAAATGGCTTTTTATGATCTAGACGATAACATGAATTTAGCTGAAAAATTCATTACAACTGTGCTAAAGAAAGTTTTAAGTCGTTGTGAAAAAGATTTAGCTTTTCTTGACGAACGCTATACTAAAGAAGAAAGCAGCAAGCCCCTAATTGAAAGAAGCCCAATGGGATTACTTGAAAAAATAAATTTTGTAGTTAGAAACGAATTTAAACGTGTGAGTTATTCAGAGGCATATGAAATCTTAAGAAATTCAAAACCTAATAAAAAGAAAAAATTCCAATTTCCAATAAATGAATGGGGTGTTGATCTTCAAAGTGAACACGAACGTTTTTTAGTTGAAAAACATTTTAATTGTCCTGTAATTTTATATGATTATCCTGCGAATATCAAAGCCTTTTATATGCGAAGAAACGATGACAACAAAACAGTGCGTGCTATGGATATTTTATTTCCTGGGATTGGAGAAATTGTTGGTGGTTCTCAAAGAGAAGAACGTCTTGAGGTTCTTGAGAAAAGAATTAAAGAAATGGAGATTGACAAAGAAGAATTGTGGTGGTACCTGGACTTAAGGCGTTTTGGTAGTGTTCCACATAGTGGATTTGGACTAGGTTTTGAACGTTTAGTCCAATTCACAACGGGTATGAATAATATTAGAGATGTCATTCCTTTCCCAAGAACACCTCAAAATGCAGCATTCTAATGATAGTTACTATAAATTGTATCTTCATAGTAGATTTAATTGATTATGCTTAAGCAAAAGTTTCAACTAAAACTTTCTCAAAAACTCTCTCCGCAACAAATACAGTTGATGAAGTTAATACAACTTACTACACTTGATTTGGAACAAAAAATTGAAGCAGAAATAGGTGAAAATCCTGCATTAGAAAATGGAATTGAAAAAAATATAGAAGAAAACCAAGAAGATAGTTTTGATGACCAATCTAAAATAGATACAAATGAAATTGATGTCGATCAATACATAAGTGATGATGAAATTCCAACTTATCGTTTATATACCAACAACTACAGTTCAGATGATGAAGACAAAACGATACCCTTAAGCGGAGGAATAAGTTTTCACCAATACCTTCATCAACAAATGGGAAATTTGATTCTGAGTAAAGATGATATGGAAATTGCAGAGTTTTTAATTGGTAGTATTGATGAAAGTGGTTACATCCGGAGAACAAATTATGAATTAATTGATGATTTAGCGTTTACCCAAAATATAATAGTTGAAAATGATCAATTAGAAAAAATACTAAGAGCTGTACAGTCATTAGACCCCCCTGGAGTTGGGGCAAGATCTTTACAAGAATGTTTAAAGTTACAATTAGAAAAAAAGAAAAAGGATCGGCCAGAAGTGATTAATGCATTAAGCATAATAACTGAGGAATTTGATCATTTTTCACACAAACACTATGCCCAGCTCCAAGAAAGAGTTGGAATTACTAAAGAAGGACTAAAAGAAGCATTGGGTATTATCAGCAATTTAAATCCTAAGCCAGGTGGAGCGTTATCTAATACAATTCAAAACACTCATGTAGTTCCAGACTTTATTCTAACTATTGAAGAAGGAAAAATTGAAATAATACTAAACCGAAGAAATGCTCCCAATCTAAAGGTGTCAAATGCTTATAAAGAAATGCTTACTGGATATCAAGAGAGTACCTCAAAATCTAAAACACAGCAAGAAGCAGTTCTCTTTATTAAACAAAAACTAGACGCTGCTAAATGGTTTATTGATGCAATTCAACAAAGACATCAAACATTATACATAACTATTAAAGCAATCATTCAGCATCAAGAAGAATATTTTCTTACTGGAGATGAACGAAAGCTTAAGCCTATGATTCTAAAAGATATTGCTGATGAAATTCAAATGGATATATCCACTGTATCAAGAGTTGCTAACAGTAAATATATTGAAACACCCTATGGTGTTAAGTTGATTAAAACATTTTTCTCTGAAGGCCTAAAAAATAATGAAGGGGAAGATGTATCTTCTATTGAAATTAAAAAAATACTAGAGGAATTTATTATTGTAGAAGACAAAAAAAAACCTTTAACAGATCAAACACTTTCTGGATTACTAAAAGAAAAGGGATATATAATAGCGCGAAGAACAGTAGCTAAGTATAGAGAGCAACTTGAAATTCCAGTTGCCCGAATGCGAAAAGAATTATAATAGATAAAAAATAAGCCCGATTTTAAGGGGTGTAATATCAAAAGGGGTAGCTCCATTTGAAAAAGATGTTGGATTGAAAAAAGGAGTTAGTTTATAAGCTATGAAAAAATTCCATGTATTATACCCAAAACTCAAGTGCGTTGTAGCTCCTATGTTTTGAATATCTTTTGAAACTGAAAAAGACATATCTTCAGCTTTAGCATGAATTCTATAATTCCATTGAAATGCTATACCTCCATATATTCTCCAAAACACATAATCTTTAAATGAAGAGTTTCTCCAACGAATACTTAAGGGAAGCTCTAAAGATTGAAGTGAGAAGAAAAAAGGATTATCCTCTAAATTTCCAGAAACAGTATAAGAGACATTTGAATTAATATCATTTGTTCTAATTACATTAGTATTGTAACGTTCAAAGCTCATTCCTAGACCAATACCTAAAGCAAATTGACCATTTTCAGAAAGTGGTAAATCACGAACCACCCCAAATTGAAAATGTCTTGAAAGACCTCGCGGTTTAAATTCGGGCTGATCACTTAGTAATGCCGCAAATGAAACTCCTAAATAAATTTGATCTTCCCTATAAAAAGAGTCCAATAAAGTTTCATCTTGTGCCAAAAGTGGTCCGTAACTAAACAGCCCAAGAAAGAGGAAGAAATATAACAAGCAAAATGTACGTTTTAAAATCACTTTGGGTTGAAAGTAAAAAAAAAGTGTCTTTAAAAGACACTTTTTGAGATTTAATAAAAAGTTGACTACTTCAAATTTTGCGTGTAGTCACCTATTCGTGTTGTATAATTAATTTTTAACGCTCCTACTTTACGAAGTTCTTGTTTAACATCTTGTATCAATCCCATTTTAGTATCACTATCAACTTTAAGCGAAGTTGTCAATACATTTTGAAGTTCTTGACGTTTAGAAGCTCGTTCAGCTAAAATAAAAGCACCTACTTCACTTACAGTAGCAAACTTATCGTTTAACTGAATTCTGGCCGTTGATCCATATTTATCTTCATATCGACTTGAAGGTTTTCCAGCATATATATACATTACGCGGTCTTTCTTATCTAATTTTTGAGTTTGATCGGCTGCAGGGAGTTTATTTACAACCATTAATGTACTGTCACGCATAACTGTTGCTACCATGAAAAAGAACAATAACATAAAAACGATATCAGGGAGAGAAGCTGTATTAATTGCGGGTAAATCTCCTCCTTTTTTCTTTTTAAATTTTGACATAGTTTAAGTTTTAGCTTGATTTAGTAGATTCTGCTTCAGATAATTTTTGTGGATACATTGATTTTACCACATCTAACTTAGGCTTTAATTTATCCTGTTCATCTAAAGACGTTCTAGGATCATCATATTTCTTTTGAGCCTCGACATAATTAATTCCTAAATTAGGATTCAAGCGGATAAATTCACGGTTACGTAAATCGTTGTAGGCAGCAACTAATTCATTTTGAACAGCGATATAAACCTTATAAGATGTTTCACGATCATTTTTTAATGATATAATTGCTTTATCTGGATTATCGGAAGAAGATTCATCTCTTTTACCTTGACAATAATCACATGCTTCATCACCTACACCACCTCCATTATCAAGAAATTCGACAGCTAAAGAACGTAAGTCTTTAATCTCAGCTAATTCTTCTTCCACAAGTAGTTGATCATTTTTACTAACTAAAACTGTAAAAATGTTTTTCTGCCTAATTACTGGAGGATCTACTTGATCTTCCATAGGAGGTAACTTACGGTTAAGTCCACTATCCGTTTCAATGGTAGTTGTTACCAAGAAAAAAATTAGAAGAAGGAATGCAATATCGGCCATAGAGCCTGCATTTACTTCGGGTGCTGATCTCTTTGCCATAATTTTATTTATTAATAAGTTTTTTACCTCCAAAAAACATCATTGAACCTATTGCCAATGCTGCTAGGATATAAAACGTTCTAATACCAGCTTCTACCCAACGGGATCCACTAGCAGAAAGAATTTCACCATCCTTCAAAGGAGTTTCTACACCAGAGGAAATTACAAAAGCGAGACCTATTACTACAATAAAACACACAATAAATAAAAGTGCTTTTTTTAATTTCTGTGGACTAGATGCTAGATTAATCAGAGAAAAAACAACAGTTACTGCTACTGTTACAAACAGTATAGCAATTGCCACTGACACTAAAGGAGAAACTACTCCATAGTCGCCCATACTAGCAGCCATTTTAATTTCTTCATCACCAACGCCAATTATTCTAAATAAGAATACAACGCCTAGCAAGCCAAAAACAGCACTAATAATTTTTACAATTGTTTGAATATTCATAATGAATTGCTATTAAAAGTTAATTATTTTTTTTGTGCAACAAGTATGTCAATCAATGTGATTGAAGCATCTTCCATGTCATTTACAATACTATCAATTTTTGCTACAATGTAATTGTAAAATACTTGAAGGATAATTGCAACTACAAGACCAAATACAGTAGTAAGAAGTGCGACTTTAATACCCCCTGCCACCAATGACGGCTGCATATCTCCCGCTGCTTCAATTTTATCAAAGGCTTGGATCATACCAATTACTGTTCCCATGAAACCAAGCATGGGTGCCAATGCAATAAATAATGAAATCCAAGAAACATTTTTCTCTAATTGTCCCATTTGAACACCACCATAAGCAACAACTGCTTTTTCGGCACTTTCAATACCCTCATCCATACGGTCTAGACCTTGATAAAAGATAGAGGCAACAGGTCCTTTCGTGTCTCTACAAAATTCTTTTGCAGCTTCAACACCACCAGAAGAAAGAGCAACTTCAACACCCTCTGTTAACTTCTTAGAATTTGTTGTTGCTAAGTTTAAGAAAATAATCCGCTCAATTGATATTGCTAATCCTAAGATTAGACAGATTAAAACAATCCCCATAAATCCTGGACCACCTTCAATAAAACGTATTTTTAATTCTTGAGTAAAAGAAGCTGATTCGGCTTGTGTGTCATCATCAACATCTTGTGAGTTAGTTGTCACAACCGCTGCAGATGAATTAGCAGTAAGAATGGTTGCGTTGGCAGTAGCCATAAAACCTAACATAGTAAGGGCAAAAAATAATTTTTTCATTTTAAATAATTGTTTGTTCTTTTTAATTAAATGCGGTTAAAGATAAAAAAAAATATTTACGATATTAATTTTTGCAGAGAGGAAGGGATTCGAACCCTCGATTCCAATGCAATTGGAATACACGCTTTCCAAGCGTGCGCCTTCGACCACTCGGCCACCTCTCTTAATCTAGTTTCAAATAAAGCGAAAAATATCTTTTAAAAAAAATATTCTTACTTTTTAAAATTAATTTTTTGATTTTTAAATATTGTCATTGCATTTTTTGAGGTTTTAAAGGCTACTTCTTCCAAAGTTATCCCATAACATTTTGCAACTTTATTTGCGATTAAAGTCAAATATTTACTCTCATTTCTCTTCCCTCTGTGCGGTACAGGAGCTAAATAGGGAGAATCTGTTTCTAAGACAATATTTTCTATTGAAATTTCACGTAAAAACTGATCAACTTTTCCATTCTTAAAAGTAATCACACCTCCAATTCCCAATTTAAAATTTAAGCTTATAGCCTGCTTGGCCTGTTTCAGTGTTCCTGTAAAACAATGGAAAATACCATATAGATCTTTTCCTTTTTGAGCTTCTAAGATTTCGAAAACCTCATCAAAAGCATCTCTACAATGAATTACTATTGGGAGTGTATATTTTTTTGCCCATATAATTTGCTGTGTAAAAGCAAGCTGTTGTTCTCCGATAAATTGCTTATCCCAATACAGATCAATTCCTATTTCGCCAATAGCACAAAATTTTCGTGCTTTTAATTGTTCTGCCACTTTTTCCAACTCTTCTGCAACATTTTCTTTAACATGTGTAGGGTGTAGACCTGCCATTAAATGAACACTTTTTGGATACGCTATTTCCAAAGCATACATTCTCTGTACATAAGTACTGTCAATTGCTGGAATAAAAAAATGATTTACTCCAGCGGCAATTGCTTGTTCTAACACTAATTGCTGATCTTCGTCAAAAGCTTCAGCGTATAAATGAGTGTGGGTATCAATAAATTTCATATGAATAATTTTGTCTCACCAAATAACAATCACAAATGTACTCAACTAAAAAAAAAGACCTTTGAATTTAATTAGAACAATTACTTTTGAAAGAGTTAAAAAATTTTGTTATATCCAATAATCTATATGAAATCTCGACTTTTTGTTTCTTTAAAAAATACCAAAACGCGCCATATTATTTGTAAAGCACATATAAATGGAGTTGCTGCACAACTTTTAATTGACACAGGGGCTTCTAGCAGTTGTGTTCATTCTATACTTGAAGAAAAATTTCATCTTCGAAGTAAAGGAGATTCATTTGATGCTGCAGGAGCCAGTCAAGGTAAAATGCAAGCATTTTTGAGTCGTAAAGCAAAATTAAAATTAGGTCGTCATGATGTTGGAAAACTTGCTTTTGTGCTTTTAGACCTATCACACATTAATAAAACTTTAATATCACAAGGCACTCTCCCTATTGAGGGGATTTTGGGTGCAGATTTTTTAAAAAAGAAAAAAGTGAATATTGATTACCGCACTCAAAAATTATGGCTATAACTCAAGTGCTTTTTTAGCTTCCCCATCCATCAAAAAGTTTAAAGGATTTTCTAATGCTTCTTTTACAGCTACTAAAAACCCAACAGATTCTTTTCCATCAATAATTCTGTGATCATAAGATAATGCCAAATACATCATTGGACGTACTTCAACTTTCCCATTAATTGCCACTGGGCGTTCAATAATATTATGCATTCCTAAAATACCTGATTGTGGCGGATTAATTATAGGAGTTGAAAGCATTGATCCAAATACTCCGCCATTAGAAATAGTAAAAGTACCTCCTGTCATGTCGTCAACAGTAATTTTACCATCACGAGCACGAACGGCCAAACGACCAATTTCTTTTTCAACATCACTAAAAGATAACACTTCGGCATTTCGAACTACAGGTACCATTAATCCTTTTGGGCCTGAAACCGCAACACTAATATCACAGTAGTCGTATGAAATTTTATAATCACCTTCCATCATAGAATTTACATCAGGAAAAATCTTCAAAGCTCTTACTACCGCTCTAGTGAAAAAACTCATGAAACCAAGTTTAACTCCATGCTTCTCGAGAAAGGCGTCTTTATGTTGTTTGCGAAGCTCAAAAATAGGCGCCATGTCAACCTCGTTAAAGGTTGTCAACATAGCTGTTTCATTTTTGGCCTGCACCAATCTTTCAGCTACTTTTCGCCGTAACATCGAGAGTTTACTCTTAGTTTGTCCACGATCGCCCCAGTCAGGTTTTGTTCCCATTGAAGGCATTGCTTGAACTGCATCTTCTTTTGTAATTCGCCCTGATCTTCCACTTCCTTGAATGGTTTGTGGATCAATACCTTTTTCACTCATAATTTTTTTTGCAGCAGGAGAAGGTGTTTGGGTTGCATAACTTTTTTCATGAACTTCTGTTACTTTTGGAGATTCATTAGTCACTACTTTAGTAATCGATTCTTTCGGAACAGAATCGCTAATAGTAGCTTGACCTTCGGTATCTATTAAACAAACCACAGCACCTACCTCTACAGCGTCTCCTTCTTCTGCCTTAAAGGTTATAATCCCACTTACTTCTGCGGGTAATTCTAATGTCGCTTTGTCTGAATCTACTTCAGCAATTGCTTGATCTTTTTCTACATATTCTCCATCAGCGACTAGCCATTGAGCGATTTCAACTTCAGTGATAGACTCTCCGGGTGAAGGAACTTTCATTTCTAAAATCATGATCTATTTCTTTGGTTTTCTTATAAAATTATCTTGTGTCGGGTCAAAAACATAATCAATTACTTGTTGATGACGACGATTGTATCGTATTGCACTTCCTGCTGCTGGTGCTCCATAATACCTTCTTGTTGCAGGTCGAAAACGTTGCGAGTTAGGAAGATGTAATAATAAAAAGCTCCAGGCCCCCATATTTCTTGGCTCTTCTTGGGCCCAAACAATATCAGTTGCATTTTTAAATTGTGAAATTATAGTTTCGATTTCTGTTACAGGAAGTGGAAAGAGTTGTTCTAATCTTACTATAGCAACATCCATTCGGTCTTTCTCTTGGCGAGCCTTATAAAGGTCATAATAAAACTTACCTGAACAAAACACAATAGAAGTTACATTTTTTTTAGCTACTACTTGGTCAGAAATCAATGATTGAAACTCACCTTCTATAAATTCATTTTTAGATGAAACTGCTTGTGGATGTCGCAATAAACTTTTGGGGGTAAATACTATCAATGGTTTTCGGTAGTTTGTTTTCATCTGTCTTCTCAAAATATGAAACATGTTTGCTGGCGTAGAACAATTAGCTACAAACATATTGTCTTTTGCACATAATTGAAGATAGCGTTCCATTCGTGCAGAAGAATGCTCTGCTCCTTGTCCTTCATATCCATGCGGAAGTAATAATACAATTCCATTCTGAAGTTTCCACTTATCTTCAGCAGATGAAATATATTGATCCAACATAATTTGTGCACCATTTGAAAAGTCTCCAAACTGAGCTTCCCATATAGTCAAGGTATTCGGACTTGCCATTGCATATCCATAATCAAAGCCCATTACACCATACTCTGAAAGTAGCGAATTATAAACACTGAAATGTCCCTGATTTAAGGGATTTATTGTGTTGAGTAAAATAATTTCATTTTCAGAATTCTCTGTTTTCAAAACAGCATGACGATGAGAGAAAGTTCCTCGTTCAACATCTTGCCCAGAAAGTCTCACATTATACCCTTCTTGAAGTAAGGTCCCATAGGCAAGTAATTCTCCCATAGCCCAATCTAATTGATCTTTTTCGAAATACATTGCTTTACGATCAGCTATTAATCGTTCGATTTTTCGTAAAAAATTGTGCTCACTTGGCAATGTGGTTATTGTTTCAGCAGCAGTATCTAAAGCTTTTTTAGAAACACCTGTCACTACTCTTTTTGCCATTTCAACTTCATCAACACGAACAAAATTTTTCCATTCATCAGCCATGAAAGGTGTGATTACCGTAGTTTCAATTTTCCTTGAATCCATAAGGTCATGCTCTAAAGAATCTTTGTACTTTTTTTCTAATAACTTTACATATTCATCATCTATAATCCCTGCCGCTTTTAATCCGTCTGCATAAATATCTCTTGGATTTTGATGCTTAGCAATGGCTTTATAAAGTTGCGGTTGTGTAAAACGTGGTTCATCTCCTTCATTGTGCCCATATTTTCGATAGCCTAAAAGATCAATAAAAACATCTCCCTTAAATCGCATTCTATAGTCTAATGCGAATAGTGTGGCGTGAACTACTGCCTCGGCATCATCTGAATTTACATGTATTACAGGTGAAAGTGTCACTTTAGCAACATCAGTGCAATAGGTACTGGTTCGTGCATCTAAATAATTAGTTGTAAATCCAATTTGATTATTAACCACAATATGGACCGTTCCTCCTGTTCCATAACCCTTTAATCCTGCCATTTGAACAATTTCATAAGACAATCCTTGCCCTGCTATTGCGGCATCTCCGTGCACAATAATGGGTAATACTTTATTTGTATTTCCATCGAACTTATTTTCTAATTTAGCTCGTGTAATTCCTTCAACAACCGCACCTACTGTTTCTAGGTGTGAGGGGTTAGGCGCAATGTTCATGTTGATTTGCTTGCCATTGTCAGTAACTCTTTGAGAAGTCCATCCTAAGTGATATTTCACATCACCATCAAAAACAACTTCTTCATAATCTTTTCCATCAAATTCACTAAAAATATCTTTAGTTGACTTTCCGAAAATATTGGTTAAGGTATTCAGACGTCCTCTATGGGACATTCCCATCACAAATTCTTTTATACCTTGATCAGCTGCTGCCTCAACTATAGCATCTAAAGCAGGTATTAAAGATTCTCCACCTTCCAAAGAAAAACGTTTTTGCCCTACATATTTTGTATGTAAAAAATTTTCAAAGCTAACTGCCTGGTTCAATTTTTTGAGAATATGTTTTTTTTGATCAATTGAAAACTGTGGGTGATTGTCATTAATATTCAACCGGTTTTGTATCCAATTAACCTTTTCTGGTTTTCTAATATACATATATTCAACTCCAATAGAATCACAATATATAAGTTGCAAATGCTTAACAATTGTTTCTAATGAACTTGGGCCAATTCCCATAATTTCACCTGCATTAAAAATTGTTGGTAAATCTCCTTGGGTTAAACCAAAATTTTCCAAGTCTAAGGTAGGTTCGTACTTTCTTCGATCTCGAACAGGATTGGTTTTAGTAAATAGGTGACCTCTATTGCGGTATCCATCTATTAGTCTTACTACTTTAAACTCTTTTTGGACTTGTTCTGGAACCGCTACAGAAGTGGTATCCTCGGAAAAAGTACTGTTTTCTAATCCAAAATCAAATCCTTGAAAAAAGGCTCTCCAGCTGGGCTCTATACTGTCTGGTTGCTGTAAATATTGATCATATAATTCTGCAAAATGTGCAGTATGAGCGGCGTTTAAAAACGAATAATTATTCATGTATTAGGTTCATGCTAAAATCCTAATATCAAAATTACAACTTTTGCTTTAAGCGGTTCTTTATTTTAATAAAAAAACATCTTTTTATTTTAATAGATACTCCTTAATAACTGCTCTTTAAATCATTAAAAAACTTTTAAGGAAACACTGATTTATTAAACAACATTTTAATATCTTTTTCCACATGTTTGTACTAGTCGATTGTAATAATTTTTATGCCTCTTGCGAGCGGGTATTTCAGCCACAGTGGGAAGGTAAACCCGTGGTCATTCTTTCCAATAACGACGGTTGTGTTATTGCGCGAAGTAACGAAGCAAAAGCATTAAATATTCCTATGGGTGCTCCTGCCTTTAAATACAAACAACAATTTAAACAACAGGGTGTGAAAGTTTTTTCTTCTAACTATCCACTCTATGGCGATATGAGTAATAGGGTTATGACAATTCTTGAAAAATACACCCCAAACTTTGAGATTTACAGTATTGACGAAGCCTTCTTATATTTCAAAGGCTTCGATTTGTTTAACCTAGAGCAAGAAGGACAAAGGATGCGAAAGCAAGTACGCAAATGGACCGGTATTCCAGTTTCCGTTGGTATAGCTCCCACCAAAGCACTCGCAAAAATTGCTAATAAAATTGCTAAAAAATTCATGAAACGCACGCAAGGTGTTTATACTATTGATACAGAAGAAAAAAGGATCAAGGCTTTACGGTGGACCAAAATAGGTGATGTTTGGGGTGTGGGCAGAAAACATAAAATACGCCTCGAAGCAATCGGAGTTTGTAATGCCTTACAATTCACTCAACTTCCTGATGTCTGGGTTCGAAAACATATGAGTGTATTAGGCTTGCGACTAAAAAAAGATTTATCAGGTGTTTCTTCCATAAAACTTGAAGAAATTATTCCTGTAAAAAAAGGAATTGCTACCACCCGAAGCTTTGAAGGAACGATAACACAATTTTCAGATTTAGAAGAACGTATTTCAACATTTGCCACAAGCTGTGCAGAAAAAATGCGCAAACAACGCAGCAGCTGCAACGCATTATTGGTTTTTGTGCGTAGTGATCCTCACAAAAAAGGGGACTTTCCTTATCGAAATAGTTGCGTACTACCCCTTCCCTATGCTACCAATTCGAGTATTCTTTTAAGTAAACATGCTGTTATGGGACTACAAAAAATATTTAAAAAAGGAGTTCATTATAAAAAAGCTGGAGTGATGATTATGGGACTTATCCCCACAGAAAAGCGGCAGCTAAGTATTTTCCAAAATAATAACAACAAGCATTTAACTCTCATGCAAAGTGTGGATCGTATTCACAAACGTTTTGGATCGCATCGTATAAAATTAGCAAACCAGGATTTAAACCGTACCTGGAAAATGAAACAAGAACACTTATCACAACGATTCACGACCGAACTCAATGAAATTATTACTATAAAATAAAAGGATATGAAATCAGAAAAATTAGTATTCTTTCGACCAAACCAAGAATACCATAAAAAAATACACTGGGCACAAGAAGGTATTTCTGCAGGCTTTCCTTCTCCTGCAGATGATTTTAAAGAATTACGAATCAGCATTGACCAAGAAGTAGTACGCAATGAAGAGGCTACTTTTTATGCTCGTGTTTCTGGTGAATCTATGCAAGGCGCAGGTTTAGATGATGGTGATTTGCTAGTAATCGACCGTAGTCTAGAGCCCGTAGATAATAAAATCGCAGTTTGTTTTATTGATGGAGAATTTACTGTAAAACGCCTTAAGGTCAACAAAGATGAAGTGTTATTAATACCTGAAAATCCGAAATATCAATCCATAAAAGTAACTGAAGAAAACGAATTAATTATATGGGGAGTGGTTACCTATGTAGTAAAGAAATTATAATATAAAAAAAATGCATAATTAAGTATTAAAAAACTGTAATTTGAAATCGTCTTTTTTTTATATTTGATTTTATCAGAATAGTTAATTATGAATAAAGTTCGAATTGGTGTTGTGGGTCTAGGTCGTTTAGGATTTACACACGCAGAAAACATTCGTTTTCATACAAAAAACACAAATCTTGTTGCTGTTTGTAGTCATTCATTAGAAGAGCTAACCAAAGCTAGAGAAAAGTTAGGAGTCACTAACTGCTTCAAGAGTATTAAAGACATGATTTCAGGAATTAAATTAGATGCAGTTGTACTGGTTTCACCTTCAAAACATCATGCAGAACAAAGTTCTTATTGTCTTCAAGAAGGATTACATGTCTTTTGCGAAAAACCATTAGCCACCACAATTGAAGCTTGTAAAGAAGTTGAAAAAGAACTTATTAAAAGGCCTTTTCAGGTTTTTATGCTTGGTTTTATGCGTCGCTATGATCCCTCTTATTTGTACGCTAAAAAATGTATAGATGCTGGAAAAATTGGCCGCCCTATTCTCTATAGAGGCTATAGTGTTGATCCTAATTCATCTATAGAAGGAGCACTAAAATATGCAGCCCAAAGTTCAGGACAATTTATTGATATGGCAGTACATGACTTTGATTTAGCGCGTTGGTTTTTAAAAGCAGAGCCTACGAGCATCTATGCCATTGGCGGATGTTATTTACATGAAGAATACAAACAATTCAAAGATGGTGATAATGTCTCTGCCTTATTGAAATTCGAAAATGATGCTATGGCTTTTATTTTTGCCGGTCGCACAGCTGCACATGGATATAATGTAGAAACAGAAATTGTGGGTACTAAAGCAACTCTTAGAATTGGGTCGGTGCCTCAAAAAAATTTAGTGGAAATACTCGATATTAATGGAGTAAAAAAGGAATGTTCTCAATCATTCAATGAACGTTTTGAAACCGCCTTTAGAAATGAAATTCAAGAGTTTGTAGATTGTATCCTCGAAAAAAGACAGCCGGAAATCAAAGCACATGATGGTACTCGAGCTTCTTACATCGCAGAAATGGCTACTAAGTCATTTAAAAATAATAACTTAATTAAACTATGAAAACAATTTAAATTGGTATTGTTGGAATGGGCCGTATAGGTAAAATATACCTTGCTAACATTTCGCGATATGTCTCCCAATCAGAGGTTGTTGCTTTTGCAGAAGCCAATTTGGAAGCACTACCACCATTGCTGGACTTAAAAACATGGAGGTATACCAAATCGTTTTCAATTTCTCATTGTGTGATTACGGTTTTAATATATGTGATTTTAGGAATCTAAAGGTCACTTCAAAACATTACTAAGCCTCAATCTTTTCGATAACTAAGGTCTTATTCCATTAAAACTTTATGAAAAAGCTTTGCAAGAAAAGTTGCCAATTGTTCACTTGTTAAATTTATATCTGACGTATGGGTAGCAATAAACAATTCAGGAGGGGCGCCAACTAACATGAAACTTAAGAGTAGAAATTCATGTTTTTTATTAAAAGCTTTTATTTTTTTTGAAGACTTTAAATCCCTTATTAAATTTTTAACAATGGTCTTAATCATATCACTTTGATAAGTGCTTTGTCTAATATATGCCTGATTAATTATATGAAACTGAATCATCTCAGGAGTACCTATTATGCTATAGTAACTTTTAAAAGTACCATATAAGTAGTCGTAAACCGAATGAGTTTCTTTTCTTGTTTTTTTAACTCCCTCACGAATACGTGAATTTAACGCTTCAATCAAAGCATCAAAAAGGGCATTTATATCTGAAAAATAATTGTAAAAAGTGCCTCTAGCAATATTGCATTTGTCCACAATATCAGCTACAGTAGTTTGCTCTAATCCTTTCTCAGAAAAAAGCAGAAATCCTTGTTCTAATAGCTGCTCTCGTAACTCTTGCTTATGAGCTTCGCGCTTGCTATTTATTATTTCTGCCTTCACAATATAAATTATAAACGCTCAAAAACTCCAGCAATACCCTGCCCTCCACCTACACAGGCCGTTACCATACCATATCGTTGTTTGCGGCGTTGCATTTCATCGAGTAATTGTATCGTTAGTTTTGCTCCTGTACATCCTAAAGGATGTCCTAAAGCAATTGCCCCTCCGTTTACATTAACAGTTTCTGGATCTAAGCCAGCTTCTTGAATAACTGCCAAAGCTTGGGCACCAAAAGCTTCGTTAAGTTCAGTTTGTTGAATATCTTTTAATGATAATCCTGCTTGCTTTAAAACTTTTGGAATGGCAACACAAGGGCCGATTCCCATATAAAGAGGTTCTACCCCTCCAACAGCACACCCTGCCATTCGAGCTATGGGTTTAAGATTGAGTTGTTTTACCATTTCTTCACTTACCACTAAAGTAAATGCTGCACCATCAGAAGTTTGAGAAGCATTCCCTGCGGTAACAGTACCGCCTATTTTAAAAGCAGGACGAAGTTTAGCAAGACCTTCCAGACTTGTTTCGCGACGAACACCCTCGTCTACAGCAACCGTATGTGTTTTGGTCTTTCGTTTACCATCTGCTACAAAAACCTCTTCTATTTCAATAGGAACAATTTGATCCTTAAACTTTCCTCCATCAATAGCAGAAGCTGCTTTCATGTGCGAATCATAAGAAAATTTATCAGCAGCTTCCCGACTGATGTTGTATTTCCCAGCAACTGCCTCAGCAGTTGCACCCATGCCTACATGATAATTTAAGTTCTCTAAGTTAGCTTTATAACTAGGAGCTAATTTATAGCCTGCAAAAGGTATCATACTCATACTTTCTGCTCCACCTGCAATATAAATATGCCCAAAGCCTGCATTGATTTTTGAAACTGCTTGCGAGATTGCTTCTAAACCAGAGGCACAATAGCGGTTTATAGTTATACCAGGTACTTCCTTTCCTAGGGCACGCGCTGAAATTAATCTTCCTACTTGAAGGCCTTGTTCACCCTCTGGATTTGCACAACCTACAATTACATCATCAACTGATTTAGGATCTATTTCAGGAACAGAAGCCATCAAATATTTAATAACTTCTACAGATAAATCATCAGAACGATAATTTTTAAATCCTCCTTTTTTTGCTTTACCAACGGCAGATCTATAGCCTTTTATTATGTATGCTTCCATGATTTAATTTCTTAACGGTTTATTATTCATTAAAAGATATTGAATTCGGTCTAGTGTTTTTTGATTTCCTAAAAGGCTCATAAAGTTCTCACGCTCGATATCCAATAAATATTGTTCGCTAACTTTTTGTGAACTGGTTAAATCCCCTCCACAAATTACATAAGCAATTTTACGAGCAATTTCAACGTCGTAATCAGACATATACTCACCCAAACGGAATTCATTAATTGCAGAATATAAAACACTCATACCTCCTCTTCCTAGAACTTCAATATCTTCTCTGACAGACGGTGCTATATAGTTTTTAGCTAATAGTAATACTTTATCTTTTGCTTTTCCAATATTCATTGGTGTATTGACCGATACAATATCACGTCCCTCTTTTAGATAGTTTAAGTCAAAAGCTTGATGAGCAGAAGTAGATACCGCTGCAGTTGCAATTGTTTTAAAATAATTAACAAGTGTTGGAGATTGAACGTCTCCCTCAAAGAAATCATCACTAGCGCGAACAGCAAATTCTTTTGTACCTCCTCCTCCTGGTAAAAGTCCAACTCCAACTTCTACAAGACCTATGTAGGATTCTGCAGCATAAACTCCTGCATCACAATGCATAGCGATTTCACAACCTCCTCCAAAAACATAGCCTTGAGTGGCAACTACTACAGGTATTTTAGAGGTTCTGATTCGCATGTTAATTTGTTGAAAATCATCTACCATCTTATCTAAGGGGTCAAACTGCTTTTGCATTGCCATCATTCCCACATTCATCAAATTGGCACCTACTGAAAATTGTTTTGCGTTATTTCCAATAACAATACCTTTCCAGTCACCTTCTTCAGCAAGACGAATTGCCTCGTCTATCCCTCTACCTATTCCTTCTCCAATAGAATTACTTTTACTTGTAAATTCTAGGCAGAGCACAC
Organism: Flavobacteria bacterium MS024-2A; assembly: GCA_905182305.1. Classification (GTDB taxonomy): domain Bacteria; phylum Bacteroidota; class Bacteroidia; order Flavobacteriales; family Flavobacteriaceae; genus MS024-2A. The sequence goes on along the minus strand of CAJJBB010000005.1, from coordinate 104,624 downwards.
CATCACCGATATCGTGAACTGTACATTCACTGTTTTTAATTATGGATTTCTGTGCACGGTAACTATCTAAAATAATAAAGGCGTCTTTCCCTGGCAGAACTTCAAACTTTTTTGTTTGAATATTGAAATAATGCTTTTTACCATTTTCATATTTATAAAAAGATTGTGCTCCAGAGGCTTTCAGATCATGTACCCACTTTGGGAGAGATTCACCAAGGGCTTCAACAAGGGCAATACCTTTTTCAAAACCAATTAAGTCCCAGTATTCGAAAGGCCCATATTCCCAAACATATCCTGTTCGCATGGCATCATCTAAGGGAAAATATTGATCTGATATTTCAGGAATACGAGCTGCAGAGTAAGCAAATAAAGCTCCAAAATAATCTTTAAAAAATTGATGTTCTTTACTATCTCCATCAACTAAAAACTGCAATCTTTTATCCAAAAGCTCCATACCTTTGGCAGTTTTAACAATTTCTAATCTTGGCTTAACTGCTGGTTTATATTCTAATGTTTCTAAATTTAAAACGTTAATGATTGTTTTACCATTCGCATCCTTCTTTTTTGTTTTCTCATAAAACCCTTTTCCACTTTTGTTTCCTAAAAACTTATTATCCAATAGAAAGCGCATAAACTTTGGCTCTGGCAGTTTTTTGATTTTGTTGATATAAGTATCATTCTCCACATTATCCATCACAAATCGACTTACATTATCACCAGTATCTAGACCAACTAGATCTTGGAGCCTAAAGGTTGCTGTTGGAGGTCTTCCAATTAGAGAGCCTGTTAAAACGTCAACTTCTTCTACTGTGAAACTGTATTTTTTTGTAAGAATTGTCATCTCGGTAGCAGACATAACTCCAATTCTATTTCCAATAAAAGCAGGAGTATCTTTACATAAAACGGTTTCTTTTCCTAGATTAACTTTACCAAACTCCATGAAGAAATTTATAACCGACTCTAGGGTATCTGAGGTCGGAATAACTTCTAATAAGCGAAGGTATCTTGGTGGATTAAAAAAGTGAGTTCCACAAAAATGTGCTTTAAAATTATCTGAACGTCCTTCAGACAGTAAATGCATTGGAATACTAGAAGTATTCGAGGTTACAAGACTGTTATTTTTTCTATTATTATCTACTTTTTCAAAAATCTGTTGTTTAATATCTAGGCGCTCAACCACAACTTCTATAATCCAATCAGCATCAGAAATTTTCTCAAAATCATCTTCAAAATTTCCTGTAGAAATTCTTGAAGCAAAGGATTTGTGATATAAAGGGGCTGGTTTTGAGCGAATTGAATTTTGTAATGCTGAATTAACAATACTATTTCTGAGTGTTGGATCTTTGAGTTTATCACCCTCTAAGTCTCGAGGGATTATATCTAACATAAGGACCTCTAATCCAATATTTGCTAAATGACATGCAATTCCAGAACCCATTACTCCAGAGCCCAAAACAGCAACTTTTTTAAGACGATACTTCATGAATTATTATTTTATTGGACTAAACTAATAAAATAAATGACACGGTGTCATTTATTTTATTAGTTTTGAAAGAAAATAGAATCTATGAGTCTTGAAAATATGATTTCTCAGTTTGAAAAAAGAGCTGAAAGTGCTGCTCCAATTGGAGGTACTTTAAAATTTGAAGTTGATGGTACAGGAATCCTAATTAATGGTACCGGTGATAAAAATACAGTTGAGGCAAGCGATGGTGAATCAGATTGTACTATAAGCTTAACTGCTGAAGTGCTTCAAAAACTTCGTGATGGAGATATAAATCCAATGATGGCTGTTATGGGCGGTCAAATAAAAATCACTGGTGATATGGGATTAGCCATGAAAGTCCAATCGTTAATGGGTTAACAATATCATGGTATAACCCTCAAAATATTATTAAATTAAAAAAAATAACTACACCGAACAACTCATGTCGACACCACAACATTGAGGAGACTTTATTTTTCCCTCACAACTCCTACATATAGATATTTGTACTACGTTGCCGTCATCTAAAGTAAGTTGATCATTTTCTAAAGGTTGGTCACATTTTGCACAGCTAGCATTTACTGCCATACTACAAGAACTACATTCGTAAGTTGCCATATTTTAATTTTTAAGATTACCTAAAATACATTTTTTTTCTTTAAAAAATCTCCCCATTTTAGTAAAGAAATAATTAACCAAATTTATAATTGGATTTTTTAATTTTGGAGTATCTGAGTATTAACTTAGTAATATTAGGTGATTTATTTTAATTCAATTTGTATAACGGTATCAATATTGTCTTTAGTTAGTTTTGAAATATCTAACACCAATCCAAATTTATCATTTCTAAAGGGTATTGAATTTTGAGAATTCAACGAACGAATATTTTTTATTTTTAATGGTACTGAGCCCATATGAATAATATTCAACTTAGGATTTAAAATATGTAAGTAGACCGTTTTACCTTTTTGAGTTGACACAAAATCATCAGTAGGAGCAATCGGACCTCTTTGAGTCCCATAAATTGATTTAGCATTTGAAGCCAGCCATTTTCCAATGGCTTTTAAAGAAGTCTGATGTTTAGGTTGAATTTTGCCATTTGGCATAGGACCAACGTTTAAAAGCATATTACTACCATATCCTGCGGCTTTAATTAAATAGTGAATCAACTCTTTATCTGATTTATGCTTTCGATCTTGAAGATTAAATCCCCAAGATCCGTTAATTGTTTCACACACTTCCAAAGGAACTGAACCAATTTGATCAGAAGCAGTTCCCCATCCTGTTGTATTTTTTCCAGGTAAGTCTTTTTCAAACATTTGAAAATCTTCACCATTAATTACTCCAATATGATGATTATTACCAATTAATGCTTGGGGTTGAAGCTCATGTATTAAGCCGTATATTTCATCATAGTGCCAATCTACTTTTAGTTTACCGAATTTTTCACCATCCCATTCTTTTTGATCCCAATGCCCGTCAAACCATATACCTCCAATGTCTCCATAATTGGTCAATAATTCTGTAAGTTGAATTTTCATAAAAGCAATATAATCTTCCCATAATCCAGTTCCTCTTCCAGGAATTTTAGTGCCAGTTCTTCCTCTAGGGAAATAATCGTCACGATTCCAGTCTAATAGAGAATAATAAAAGAAAAGTTTAATGTCTTGTTTACGGCATTCTTCAGCCAATGCTTTTAGAATATCTTTACCATAAGGTGTTGCATCTACTATATCGTAATCTGTAGCTTTAGAATCAAACATAGAAAAACCATCATGATGTCGACTTGTAATAGTTATGTATTTCATTCCAGCTTCCTTAACCATTGAGACCCAGGCCTCAGGATCAAAATCTATAGGATTGAAAAAAGTTGGAAGTTTTTCATATTCATCAATAGCAATATTCTGATTGTTCATAACCCATTCTCCGTCTCCCAAAATACTGTATACTCCCCAGTGAACAAAGAGCCCGAATTTTGCCTCCTGAAACCACTTACGTGCCTCTAAATTTTCCAAAGCAGGAACATAATCCTGTGCAGATAAACATATAGAAAATAAAATAGTAGAACAGAAAATTAATACCCCAATTAATTTTTTTATTGCTTTCATGATAATTCTATTAAAATTTAATTGAAAATAATTCAAAAATTTAACTCTTTGTTTTTATCAACCCTACTTTTTCATTCAGTGAGATTACAAGATTAAAAAAACTAATAAGAATTTAAAGAAGTTAATTTTTAACTCCAACTTTCCGAAAAATATAGAAGTTCTTGATAATAATTTTGTGGAAACCTATTAAATAAGTCTTAAGAAAATGAAATTTCGCGTTTAAAAATTTAATAAAAAACCGTATTTATAGAGTTTCTTATTAAAGTCTAATCCTCCCTTAAGGCTTTGTAAAGTCCACCATAACTCGATAAGTTTCCCAGCCAGCATAAAGATTAACTCCTGTACCTGTAGCTTCAAAAGCCATAGAAAGAGCTTCAAGGCTTTCAATGCTTTCAGAAATAGGAACATCTAACCTTACGACATCTAAAGATTCGTTATAAGAATAAGAGCCCCAAACATGTGTAGCCTTATTTATAATAATAGTCATTTTGTCTAGATTTGGAATAGCATAAATAGTGTACGAACCTGCGTCTAAAATCTTGCCACCAACTTGCATAGGTACATAAAGGGTAAGCTCAGTTGCTTCGTTAGCCCCTACGCGCCATAATTTTCCATCAGGAACTAGCTTAGTTATGTCACGTCCATTTAGCTGAGGACGGCTATATAAAACACGTATTAATTTATTGGTTTCACTGTTGCTTGAAGGAAACTCAATCATGTCTAAAGGGCTTTTATCTATTCCCTTATAATTTTGAGCTTGGAGCAAGTTTAAAGAAACTGAACACAGTAATAGTAGAGTAATTAAATTTTTCATGAAATTGTTTTTAAAAATTATTAAACCAATATAACAAAGATGTTGGTAAAATAATATCGTAATTAATAATTAAATGAAAAAATAGCTTGAACAGGATGATGATCCGAAGCCCAGCCTCCAGAAGTTGTTTTTAGCCAAATATGAGTTGATTTGAGTGTTTTCAGCCCTTTTTGAAAAATATAATCAATTCTTTCTTTTCCATTTGAAAGTTTATCAAAACCTGTAAAAGTCCCATAATTGTTAGCATTAGTTGGTGTCTTTTGCATAACATCTACATAAGCATTTTGAAAAATTTTTATGGGGGCTGTATCGGGAGTTAGATTAAAATCACCTGTAATTATTACAGGAAAATTATTCGTGTTTAACATTTTAATCTTTTGGTGTATAAGTTTAGCCGATTGAATTCTAGCCAGTTCCCCAATGTGATCAAAATGAGTGTTGAACACCCAGAATTTCTGTCCTGTTTCCTTATGCTTAAATTGAGCGTACGTACAAATTCTTTCTAATGCAGCATCCCAACCAACAGAAATAACTTTCGGCGTTTCAGAAAGCCAAAAAGTATCTGTTTGTAACAGAGTTAAACGATTAGAATTATATAAAATTGGACTATACTCCCCTTTTGTTTTTCCGTCTTCTCTACCAACTCCCACGTAGGAAAATTCTGTTAATGAAACATCTAGGAAAACCAATTGAGGATCTAACACTTCTTGCATACCAATAATGTCTGGCCTTATTTCTTTGATATAATTAGCTACTCTTTCTTTTCTATATTTCCATTGATTCTCACCATCATTTGGATTATCATATCTAATATTATAAGATAAAACTGTAAGTTCATTTTTTAAGGAAAAATTCATGCTCAAAAAAAAGGGAAACATATAGCTGTAACAAAAAAGAGAAACTGAAAAAAAAGAGAATAGGTTAATCATATTAGATTTTTAAAAAATATAAGATAGTAAGATTTACAGATAATCAAATAACTCTTATGTTTTATGTAATTTTACTGTTAAGTAATAACTAATGAAACATACTTTATATCAAATAATTTCTGTCAGCTTTCTGTTTTTTCTTTGCTTTAGCTGTAATAAAGAAGGCACTAAAATTGGAAATGAGTTAATAACTCCAGATGTCATATTAGGCCCCCCCCTTCCATTAATGAAAATCCAAACGGGAAATCAGAATATAGTAGATGAACCTAAAATTCCTGGAAGTCTTCAGATTTATCAAGAAGAGTTGTTAATAGAAGAACATTTAATTGGAATTGAAATTAGAGGTTCTAGTTCTCAAATGTTTGATAAGAAATCTTATGGTTTTGAAACTTGGGATGAAATGGGAGAGGATCTAAATGCCTCTTTAGGTGGATTTCCAGAAGAAGAAGATTGGATTTTATATGGACCTTATAGCGATAAATCTCTTGTGCGAAATGTATTAATTTATGAGCTCTCAAATAACATGGGACAGTATGCTAGTAAAACTAAATTTTATGAGCTAGAAATTAATGAAATTTTCCAGGGAACGTATGTGTTAATGGAAAAAATAAAACGAGATAGAAACAGGGTTGACATTAGTAAAAATAAGGTGGAAGATATTACCGGTGGATACATCATTAAAATTGATAAACCAACAGGAGATGGAGATTGGTATGATGAAAATATTGCATTTGCCTCACAATATAACACAACAGGTCTTTTAGTGGATACGGGTAATATTAATTTCTTATATGAATACCCTAAAGCTGATGATGTTTCTGATGAGCAAAAAAAATATATTCAGGATTACATTCATCTTTTTGAAACTGCTCTTATTTCAGAAGACTTTGAATCAATTGAAAATGGATATCGCCAATTTATTGACTTAGATAGTTTTATCGACTTTTTTATTTTAAACGAATTTTCTAAAAATCCAGATGGTTTTAGACTCAGTACTTATCTCCACAAAGAAAAAGGAGGAAAATTAAAAATGGGGCCTATTTGGGATTTTAATCTTGCTTTTGGAAATGTGAATTATTGTGACGGAGACTCACCATATGGATGGGCGCATCGATTTAATGATATTTGCTCTGGTGATAACTGGCAAGTGCCTTTTTGGTGGAATCGTTTTTTAGATGATCCTGAATATGTGAGCTTATTAAAAGAAAGATGGGCAATTCTGAGATCAGAGATTTTATCCTCAGATACAGTTTCAGGGAGATTGAGGGAACTTCAAGAGAATTTGAAAGGGTCTAGTGCCATTGATAAAAATTTTGGTAAATGGCTTATACTAGGTAAATATATTTGGCCCAATAAATTTATTGGAGATAGCTATGATAGTGAAATCAATTATCTAGAAGAATGGATTAATGAGCGTTTTGATTGGCTAGATCAAAATATAAATGAACTTTAATTGATCTTTGATTTAGCGTCAATTTGCTTCATCTACCTCATTAATTTACCTTTATACATTACACTATTAAGATTATGAAAAGAAGACAATTTATATTTACTGGTCTAGCGGGCTCAATTGGCGTAACAAGCTTATCAAGCTTTAATACTTTATCAAAAAGTAATCCCTCAAACTTAAAAATATCTATCACACCCTGGTCGTTAATGCGAACTGGATATGGTGATAATGACCCTTTAGGCATTAATGTTTTTGACTATCCAGCAGTTGCAAAGTCAATAGGTTTTGAATTCATAGATCATGAAATGTTTCATTTTCCCCCAAACCTTAATAAAAAACATTTAGCTACAATGAATGCTAATATGAAAGCTGCAGGAGTGAAAAGTGGAGTATTTCTAACTGGGGGTGTTGGAGATATTGGAGATAAAAACCTCACAAAAAGAAAAAAAGCATTAAAAACCTATAAATATTGGGTAGACATCGCCTCTGAACTAGGCTGCAAAAGCATGCGTAATGTATGTGGTGAGAATATCACCATACCATTTGATGAAAAACTAAATTATGCAATAGAAGGAGTCTCTGAATTAGGAAATTATGCAGCAACAAAGAATATTTCTTTATTGATAGAAAATCATAATGGATATTCTTCAAGTCCAGAATGGATGATCTCTTTAATGGAAGCCGTGAATCTTAAAAATGTTGGTGTTTTAGGGGACTTCACTAACTGGACTCTTAAGCGCAACCCAGATACCTTTTATCCAGATCCTTATAAAGGGATCGAATTACTTGCTCCTTATATCCGTGCTGTCAGTGCGAAATCATCTGAATTTACATCTGAAGGAGAGGAAATCACAATCGATTACAAACGTATGTTTGAAGTGCTTAAAAAAGCTCCACAGTTAGAATTTATTGGCGTTGAATTTTTTGGGAATAAAATTTCAAGAAAAGAAGGCGCTATTCGAACTAAAGAACTAATTGAAAAAGTTATTTAAGAGTTAATCCGTTTGTTATCTAGTAAGGTATATCCAACCCTCTTTATCCGAAATTCCGTCTGATTCTAAATCTATTTTATAGAAATAACTCCCTGATGGGATTTCATTTTTTTGATTTCCAGAAGGCCAATTATTTTGATAACGTTTTGAAGAATAAATCAATGCGCCAGTTCTTGTGTATATAAAAACTTGGTTGTTTGGGTAAGCATCTATTTTAATAACTTTCCATGTGTCATTAATTCCATCCCCATTATCTGAAACAAACTCGTTGATCAAAAAATCATCATAGCTTGCTGGATTTGGATCAATCGAATCTTCAATTCCATCATTGTCTTTATCTAAATCCAAACAATCTATAATACCATCATTATCGAAATCTGGACTCAATGAATTTGAATCTTTAGGGTTAGAACCGCAACTAATTTCATCTTCATCGGTTTGCCCATCATTATCATCATCGAGATCACATAAATCTCCTTGTCCGTCTTGATCAAAATCATTTTGGAGAGGATTCGCTAGACCTAAACAATTATCACATACATCACCTATTGCATCTAGATCTTCATCTAGCTGATTAAAATTATCAATTGAAATACAATTATCACATGCATCTCCCCTACCATCATTATCAAAATCTAATTGATTAGGATTTGGTATCTCTGGACAATTATCGCCAGTCCCTATATAACCATCTCCATCTGAATCTAAATAACCTGGGAATTCATTAACATTTAAGGGATCTGTTTCAGCAGCAATTTCTGCTTCATCATTAAAGCCATCGTTATCATCATCAATATCTAAACAATCAGGTATACCATCAAAATCAGTATCATTTGCTCTTGAAAGATTGTTCAAAGGATCGGAACCGCATTCAAGCTCAACAAGATCACTTTGACCATCGTTATCATCATCAGTATCATAAAAATCTATCTCTAAATCTAGATCAGTATCTAAGGGATAACTAGAATTATCCAAAGGATCCGTCCCAACTATAATTTCTAATGTATCTAAAAAACCATCTCCATCATCATCATCATCATCTAAATCAATAATACCGTCTGAATCAGTATCTAAGGGAATACTGTTACTATCTATAGGATCACTTCCAGCTAAGATTTCTATTGTATCAAGAAAACCATCATTATCATCATCAGTATCACTATTATTACCAATACCGTCAAGATCAGTGTCTACCCATTCAGTTGGATCATTGGGAAATGCATCAATTGAATCCTCTACCCCGTCTCCATCACTATCAGAAACTGCAGGCGAAGAACCTGAAGCTGTGACACATGAATTTAAATCATCAGTAACAGTTAAGTTAACAGTCACTGAAGTTGTATTTCCAGATGGATCAGACACCGAAAAGGTAATTTGCTGTGTACCAACACTAGTACAATCTAGGGTTGAATTTATTAGTGTTTTTGATTTTCTGTTAAATAAAGATTTATTTGTAGTTGATGAGTTTTGAGTAAGTTTATAAGAATATTTTAAATCATCTACAACGTGATAATTTGTCAAATTTCCTGTTCTAGCTGCAAAATGCATGTACCATTTAGATAACTCAGATGAATCAAATCCAGATAATATTTTATTACTAAAGTTTAAGCCAAAACCAGAGAAATCAAGACCATTTTTATCGTAGTTAATTGTTATTAAATTATTTCTTGAAAAACTTTCAGTATTGTTAGATGCAATCAGATTTCCATTCCAAAATACTTTTTCAGCATTTTCATATTCATCAAAACTAATTGATAGCCCAGTGTCCGAGGGTTCATCTTCAAAATTAGAATATTGTACAAAATCTATTGAAGGACCAAAATTAAAACTCATACCATCAGCACCACTTCCTCCATATTGTTTATGGTTGAATTGAATTTTAAAATTATCTGAATTTGGTGTTTCTGGGTTGAATTTGAATATACCCCATGATTCTTCTGTTAGATTGGTTAGACTTAATACCCCATCACCAATTTTCGCATCCCCATTTAAATTACTCATCGGGGGTTTGTAACTAAAATCTATAGTTTTTACAACTGAATTAATTGTCTCTATTTTTGAGCCTTTTATTACATAACTCTCAATTGTACAATTATCAGTACTCCCATTATCAAAAAGTTCCCACGAAATATTCATAGTAGAAAGCTGATCTAATGAAATAACAAGGTCTTGAGCTCTGGCAACTGGGGCTTCAACATCATTTACAGTTACAAGCTGAACCGCCGAAGTAGCATTTCCAAAAGTATCGGTCACAGTCCATGTTACGGAGGTTACACCAATTGGAAACACATTCCCAATTGGAGCATCATTTCCATAGGAATCCACGCCACAATCGTCATTAACAATTACAGTCCCTAAGTCAATTCCAGAGGCTAAACAAGAGCCTGTATCAGCATTAACTACTACATCACCTTGTAATACTAAAGTAGGGTTTGTATTGTCTGAAAAAGTTACTCTTTGAGTTACTGTTGTAATATTTCCAGCGGTATCACTCGCGGTCCAAGTAATAATTGTTACTCCAGAAGGAAAACTGTCAGGAGCATTATTGGAATAGGTTACATTACAGTTATCTGAAACTGTTGGAACTCCTAAAACAATAACACAGGATTGAGAATTAATATCTGCTGGTGGTATAATAATCGGTACGGTGGTATCTGATACATTAACAGTCTGGTAAGAAAGAGTTTCATTTCCTGATGCATCCACCACACTCCATGTTACCGTTGTTGTTCCAATAGGAAAACTGTCCGGGGCATTATGGGTTACAGAAGCCACGCCGCAATTATCACTTGATGTTGGAGTCCCTAAAGAAACACCAGTTGCAACACAAGAATCAGAGTCTGTAGTGATAGTAAGGCTTACTGGCGGTGTATTTAAAGGGGCTATGGTATCTGAAACTGTAACTAATTGTGTTGCAGAAACAGTATTCCCCTGGTTATCTGTAACTGCCATAATACCGCTATTACTCCAGGTAGAAAACGAGGCTGGGGCATCGTATTTGCTGGCGTTCCAACACCACAATTATCTGTGGCTGAGGCCACACCAATATTAACACTACAATTTGAACTCACAATATCTGCGGGAATTGTCAATACTGGAAATTCATTGTCTTCGACTGTAATGAGTTGCGTTTGAGTTACGGTATTACTTGCACTATCAGTAATGGTCCAAGTAATGGTTGTTACTCCTAAAGGAAAGGTGTCAGGAGCATCATTTTCTATAGAAGCTATAGCACAATTATCTGTAGCGGTTACCGTTCCAGTGGTTAAAAGTGTCGCAGAACAACTTCCTGTATCGGTTCCAATGGTGATATCTGACGGTATTATAACTGTTGGTAGAATTACGTCACTAGGATCAACCACTACATCTTTTGTCAATCCATACACTGAACCATCAACTAAAGTTGACGAAATAGTCACGGTATAGGTTGTAAATTGATTACTTGGTGGATAAAGTTTTGAATAAACTAATGTAGTACCTGAAGCTGCAACGCTTTCAATATCATCTAGCCAAAATCCATTGTCCAGGTTGCAGTTGCTGCTGGAATTGCTTTAATTACCACATCATCAAGACCCCAGTTGTCCCAAGTAGGTCCACTATTATTTGGTTGGTACCATAGGAAAAGTGTGTTTGTAGTTTGAGCAGCTTCAGGAATTGAAATATCATTAGGATACCATCGATACCATGGTTTGTTTTTATTTCTATCAGTGTCCCATCCGTCAAAAATTGAACATAATTATCTCCGTTATCAATAGAGTATATAAGATATACTTCTTCATTGGGAGCATCACCATCTTCACACCTACCAGTCCCATGGTCATCAGCACCATAGCGAATCAAAAACTCTATACTTCCACCTTGAGAAACATCTACCGCAGATGTTTGCACATATCTACGACCAGAAACCAAAGCGATCACCAGTCCAGATGTCGTAGTTGCCCAAAAATAATTTGAATTATCAGGTGTATTTCCTGTAGCTGCATTACATGGCTGTGAGATACTGAATGGAGAAGTAATCCAACCTGTAGGTAAAGCGCCATCATTAAAATCAAATTCAGTAACACTTATTTCATTAGGTACATTTTCTATGTCAAACTCAAATAAAGTACCACTACATGTTGTAGATGATAAGGTACCACTAAACTTCATTTCCTGACTTAAAGCAAAAAAAGAAAAAAGAAAAAAGAAAAAATTAATATACTTCAACTAGACTTATATTTGAGAGTGAAAAAATTTCTGGAGCTTTTTGATGATTTTTTAGGATTTTCTTGCTTAAATATTTTTAAATCTATAGGGTTATAATCACAGCTACCCGTTCTTACCTCATAAGGCTTAAGAACAAAAGCAACTTTATATTCTTCATTTTCGTTTTGCTGAACACCTTTGTGAAAATTAATCACCAAAGTCTCATCAGCTTTATTGATTATTCGAATTAAATAATATTCAAAACTTAAATCAAGTTTTTTACTTCCACAAATAGATGAAGTGTATTCAATTTTTATTTGTTCATTCTCATAATAAGGAGACCAATTTTCTTGAAGAGGTATAGAGAAATATAAAACAAATTGAATTAAAATTAATGACATATAAGTTGCTATAATAATTGTATAAATTTAGTGATTTTTAATTACTAAAAGTTTAAAAATGAAGTATTTGCTATCTTTGAGGATATCTTATTAAAAATAATATTTAGTTTAAAAAAAATGCTCAAAGCAGTAATATTTGATATGGATGGGGTTATTGTTGATAGTGAACCTATTCATCATGCGGCTTACCAAAAAACGTTTAATGAGTTTGAAATTGAGGTTTCACCAGAACTTTATGCTTCATTCACCGGGAAAGCTACTCTTCCAATTTGTGAATATATTTGTTCTTCATTTAATTTAAAAATTTCTCCTGAAATATTAGTTGCTTGCAAGCGTAAATATTTTAGTCAATTATTTGATCAAGACACTTCCTTTAAGCTTTTAGACGGTGTTTTAGAATTAATACAAGAATATCATGAAAAAGCGCTCACCCTTGTGCTGGCCTCCTCTGCTTCCATGGTAAATATCAATCGAATTTTTAAACGATTCGATTTAGACTCTTATTTTATTTCAAAACATAGTGGTGCCGATCTTAAAGCATCAAAACCTCATCCTGAAATTTTTAAAAATGCTGCTAAAGCTTCTGGTTTCTTACCTTCAGAATGTATCGTAATTGAAGACTCTACAAATGGTATTACTGCAGCAAAAGCAGCTGGTATTTATTGTGTAGGATACAATAGTGTTCATTCAAAAAATCAATCTTATGATGGCGCAGATCTAATCATCACAAATTTCAGTGAAATTTCATTTGATAAAATCACTACGTTTTTTAATAGCAAAAATTAATCACAATCACAGTTTTCGCAATCACAAGGCTTACAAGTACATCTGTAACACATATCGGCCTTACACGGCGCACAATCACACTTACATTCTAGCTCTACTGAATTTTCCATAATCAGTAAGGTACAGAAATTATTGTGCTTACATTGACAAGAGCTTGATAAATCATTTTCATTAATTAAATTAAGATTATTCAATAAAGTATTTTTTATCAAAATTGGGTATCTATATATTTCTTTTTAATATTTTTAATCTATGGAAAAAAATATTTTTGGGACTCCTCTTATTTCATGCTGTACTGATCCGATTACGGGTTACTTTAGAGATGGTTTTTGTAGGACTATTTCAGAAGATACAGGAACGCACACAGTATGCGCGAAAGTTACGCAGGAGTTTTTAGACTTTTCTGCAGCGAAAGGCAATGACCTAATCACTCCAATTACACAATGGCAATTTCCAGGATTAAAACCTGGAGATACCTGGTGTTTATGTATTTCACGTTGGCTACAAGCTGAAAAAGTAGGAAAAGCTCCACCTATTTTTTTAGAAGCAACCCATGAAAAAACACTAGACTATGCTTCGTTAGAATTATTAATTCAATATGCAGTTAAATCTTAAAAAGGCGAGCCTCTGGGCTTGTTCTGAACCTTTAATATTTGTTTAGAATGTAAAAACTTTGCTGCTGCTGCAGAATCTTTTACTTTGGGAGTAGTTCGATGAATCATTTCTGCTTCAAATTCAGTTAAAACACTTTTCCTGATTCCAACTTCTCTCCACTTTGAAGAAGGTTGGCACCCACGTGAGATTCCGCGGGCCAGTGCAAGTGCATCTAATAAAGCTTGATTTGCACCTTGACCCTTAAATGGGCTCATAGGGTGAGCTGCATCTCCAATTAAGGAAACTTCTCCTAGGCTTCCCATAACATCTGACTTTAATATTTCTCGATCGTATACTGGATATCCTGAAATATTAGCTTCTGATGTCGCTTTTAAAATTTGAGGGACCGGATTGTGCCATTGGGTTCTTCTACTTGCCTCATTTTTTAATTCTTTAGGCCCTTTATTACTTAAGGCCTTAGCCTCAGTTTCTGATAAAGGAAAGCTAAGTTGCCACATAACAGAGTCTGTCGTATAGGGCATCATATAAATACGTTCTTTGCCATTTGCAGTTTGAAATACTGTCGCTGAATCTAGCAAAGGGCTTTCTAGATCTTTAAGTTTTTTCAAAGGACAAATTCCTAATATCACAATACATCCCAAATAATGTAAAGAATCATTATCCTTTAAAGGCATCAGCTTTCGAACAGTACTTCGAATTCCGTCTGCCCCCACAACTAAATCTGCACTTGTTTCCCTTAAATTACCATTTACTTTAAAACGTAACTTAACCCCTTTAGTAGTATCTTTTTGAATTGCAACGAGCTTATGGTCCCATTTCACAAAATTAGATCCACCAAGTTGGTTAAGTAATTCTAAGCGCAAAGATTGACGCGCAATATGAATATTTGAAGGCTTTAAAGCAGAAACTTCCTTTGTTGGCATCCACTTCCTCATACCCCATTCACCAATTACTTTTCCCTCAGTTGTGTGTACGACATGTCTTGATGAAACCACACCCTGATCTAATTTGAAAAGTCCAAAACCCTTAATAGATTTACTCGCTTGTTGTAATGTAAGCCCATATCCCTGAGAGCGAGCTTCAAAATTAGTATCACGTTCGTAAAGAGTAAAAGGAATACTCCGGTGTAAACAAGCTACTGCCAAGGCTACTCCAGCAATTCCACCACCAATAATAGCAAGGTTAGGATATAGATTTTTATTAGCTGAGGGAGGGACTTCAGAAATAATAAGTCCTGAGCCCTTACAAGTTTTACATGCATATAGATGTCGCTTTAAGATAGTAGTAGTATTTTCTCCAGCGCTATTTTTATTAAATTGAAGTACGCCCTTTTGGAAATTCTGCTTACTAACTTTAGAAAGTTTCCTGCTAATTTTTCCTTGACCATTACACTTCCTACATACAATCCAACTATTCACTTAATTTTTTTTCAAATTAAACAAAGATAAATTTATCATATAAAAAAGGTCTTTAAAGCTGATATACTACTCTAAAAGTTAAGAATCTTGGCTGAATAAATGTTACAGAATTAAAAACAGATATATTATTCGCATTATTTCTTACTTGAGAATTTACATTCAATAAGTTAGTCCCCTTAAACTCATATTCCCATTTCGCGTCTTTATCTTTTCTATAAGAAAGTGTTGCCTCCCAAATTTGAAAGGACTCAGATTCTCCATCTACTTGATCTTGGGTAGTTAAGCTATAATTAGTTTTAAAAGTAAATTTTTCAACTATAAATGCATCAAACTCTAAAGAAGGAACCTTAGTAATAAATTTAGTTTCTCTACTACCCTGAATATTGTTTGTTATACTATAACGATATCGAAGACTAATATTAGGAGCAACCTTAAAATTCGTTCTAATACCTGGAGTAAATGTTTGGGTAAACCTTTCGTTTAACGATTGTCTATCTTGAATAAATTGATTGATTTTACTGTAATTAAAATTAGTATTCAAACTGGCTCTTACTTTACCAAATGTTCTTTGAATACGCCCAAAAATATTGAAGTTTTCATCAGCAAAATTTGAGTTAAAAAAAGTACTTGTACGTATTACATTTTCAAAATTTGTTAACCCCCTAATTTGATCAATGTTATTAGAATAAGAAGCTCTTGCAAAAACATTGGTATAATTAAAAAGATTAAAGCTACTATAAAGTAAACTCAAATTATGTGATAATGCATTTTGTAAATCAGGTTCTCCATATTGCAAGCTATTATAATCATTAAAAACTAGGCCTCGTGCCAATCGTGTTACATCTGTAAATTGATTACGCATATTATAATTAAAAGTCAGTGACTCTCCTTTCTTTAGTTGGATTCTAGTTTCAAAATCAGGCAATACTTTTAAAAATTTATCTGAAACAGTTTCGCCAAATTGAATGTTTTTATTTCCGTAAGCATGAACAGAAAAACCTGGTGTAAAGGTAAAAATACCAGTCTTAAATCGATAATGTGCACCAAGGTATACGTCTGTAAAAGTGTATTCAATATCATTTTTTGCTAATCCATTATTAAATAAAGGAATTGGCTGCAGATCAGATCCACTTGTCAGAAATTGAAAAATATTTGAATTGAATTCCTGTCGACTCAAAAGAGTACCCAGTGTTAGATTTATATTACTTTTCGGATTAATAATATGGTAATAATCGAGCTTAGCATCTAGCTGATTGGACAGAATTTTTTTGTTTTGGCTTAGATTATAATTTTCCCGTGAAGTATCCAATCCTAGTGCTGATGCCGTGGAATCAAAAGGATCCAGTTCATCTGAATTATTTTCTAGCACTGCATTATAGAAAGGATTTTCATTTTTAATTAAATTTTGGGCTGCAAAAGCAAAAATATTATTCTCATCAAGGGTGTAATAATAACTAAGGTTTTGATTTATACTAAAAGGAGTTACTTCATCAAATTGATCTGTATTTCCAAGAATAGAGGAAAAGTTATTTTTTGCTTGAGAATCATTTGATATCCTAGCCAAAATATCATAATCTACTTGATTCATCCCATTAGGCTTGTAAGAGGCACTCAACTTAAGAAGTCCTTGATTTGAGAGTTCAGTATTTGATTGTTCTGTTGCCTCATCTGGAATGCCTAAATCTGGATTGGTATATTGAATACGATTAAATTCATTGGAAAGAATTCGACTATTGTTATAAATCAAAAAACCACTTAAATCCAATGATTTGTTGGGGGAATAACTAAAATTCATCGTAGCAAGCTTGTTCTCTATTTTTAAAGCATTACGTTGATTTGTTAAAAAATTCAAGCTGTTATCCCCAAGATTTATACTCGTTCCACTTTGCCTGCTTGGAGCATTAAACCCACCGCCAAAACCTCTAATATCTCTTCTGGATAAAGCTACTTCGCCAATATTATTGAGATCACTTATGAAATTTATGCTGTATTTGGGATTATAATAAAATAATTTTGGTTGAACTAAATACAGATTTTCATCTGGAGAATCTCCAGCACCTGCAGTAACATTTCCAAACCAAAAACTTTCCTTACCCTGTTTTAATTTAATATTTATAGCAAAATTATTTTGGTTGTTCCTAACACCACTCAGCTGACCAACTTCAGCATAATTTCGTAACACTTGAATTTTATCAACAGCACTTGACGGGATGTTTTTGGTGCCAATTTTGGTGTCACCGTCAAAAAAGTCTTTACCATTGACCATTAATTTATTGACAACTTTGCCCTCAACTTCAATTTGACCACTTTCATTAATTTCAACACCCGGTAGCTTATCAATTATATCCTCTAGTTTTCTTTCAGAGCCATTTTTAAATGAATCGGCATCATAAATCAAAGTATCGCCTCTTACCACTACTGGCATTTTGACAATTACTTCATCCAAGGCTATATCAGACCTTAATACAAAATCTTTTAAAATATCAGCTTCTTTAGTGTCCAGGGTTTCATTAATGGTTCGTAAACCTATGTAGCTAACCTGTATTTTATAGTTACTATTATTTTTAAGGTTCAACTTGTATTTACCGTTAATATCGGTAAGAACGTAAGATTCTAAATTATTTGTTTTTTGATCAATTGCTACTAAACTAGCTGATTCTAATGGGACTTTTAAGCTATCCTTAACAATACCTTCTAGTTTAACTTGTCCATAGGAAGTAAAGCTCAAAAATAAAAAGAATATGAAAATATTTTTAATCATAATTGGAGTTAGATATTTAAAAATAAAACCTAAAAGGAGTAAATAAATAATGATTGATGAATCCTCACTTTTAATTATTATTTCAATGTTTTGACAAGAATTAACAAAAAAAGTTTAATCCATACGCTGAATTTGCACCCATTTTTTATACTGTTTATTTGAAATTAACAATTTTTGATGATTCCCAGAGGCTATAATTTTAACTTTATCAAGTGCTAAAATTACATCTGCTTTTTTAATAGTAGAAAGTCGGTGAGCATTAACTAGTGAAGTTCGATTTAACCTCTTCTTCTACCTCGGTTATTTCTCATTTCAAGCATTTTACTCTGAACTGTTTCACTGTAATTTATTTTATTAATCTCTTTTCCTTTATTGGGAGATTTAATTTCGATTTTTTCTTTAGGATTTATAATCACTTGTGAGCAAAGCATGGTTGTATTGCCTGCGCTAACTTCTAAAATAAGTCCAGGAAGACCCCAATATTCAGCAGGGCCATGATTTAATGGAATTTGAAGTGTATACCAAGCTTCAACTGAAGTCAATTCAATGTCTTTATTCTCTTCATCAGAAGATAAATCATTCCAAGAAAAATCATACCAGGTTAATTCATCAGTAGGAATAACTGCCGTTGCTTTAAAGCACAAATATTGTCCAATTTGTTTGGATTCTGAACCCATTTTCCATTCAATTTTTTGTAATTCATCTTTCACTAAAAAACGCTTTCCATAAAACTCCTGTGCCTGGATTAATTGATTACTACTAACATTTTTATACTGTTTACCTCTTGCAAAATTACTTCCCCATGAATCAGTGGCTCCAGAAATTGCATCTACCTTTTCTTCTTCTTTAAATATGGACTCATCTTTATCAAAGGTTAGAACGTAGGTTTTTTCTAATCTGTTTTTTAGTCGATTTTTAATGTCTTTTTTTTGGACTTCACTCATTCTTGCTCCCCATGAACCTAAATCCATGGTAGATTTAGAAAAGTAATACGCCTTGCCTTGAAAATCCTGAATTTCCTCAGAATTAACAGGAATAGTTGTCCCTATAAAAGAAAATATTGTGGCTAAAAAAATATTAAATAATTGTAAATACATAAGTGAGTTTTAGTAGATCAATAAAAGTACAACAAAATTAAATGCTTGTCCTAAATCCAAATTCATAAAAAGACAACCATTACATTACTTTAGGTATTCTGTCCCTATTAGTTTTAGTTTATCTACTCTAGATAATTTCTTAATGAAACTTTCACGTTTAGATGCGGTTGATTTATCATGATTTTTTTCTAAATAAACCAAATTTACTGGTCTTCGATTTCTTGTATATTTAGCACCTTTATTAGAATCGTTATGCTCAACGATTCTTCTTTCTGGATCTGTTGTAATTCCAGTGTACAATGTTTTATCGAAACACTCAACTATGTAAACACACCAATCTTTATTTTTTTGCATTATTAAAAATATTTAGAAAGCTTAGTTTGATATATCATTAATTCCGATTAACAAAAAAACTGCTATTGGTTTAAAGCAAATGATTTCGTCGATTTGAGCTAAAACTCCATCAGTAGTATCACCCCCCCCTATTCCTCTGTTTTTGATATTGGAATAATTTAATCTTTCACTCCAACTGAATGCTATAGGCGGTAATACTATTCCCTAAAAGAAAATATCATTTAATTTTAAAGGTTTCATTTAAAATTCTTTAATTACTTTTTTATAATTCTATTTACCCCAATCATCATGGTATTTTAATACTACATCTTCACTTGGATATAAAAAATCTAGAGCAGGATTATCTTGTTGAGAAAAAGAAAAAAAGTTAAAGTAAATAATATTGAGGAAGTTTTTTTTAATTGAAAGATATAAAATTCAAGGCTATTATACTATGAGAATTTTATGTGATAAAACTATATACTCTTTATGTAAGAATTTAAGTCTTGGTCATCTTTTAAATTTAATATTTTTGATAATCTATAGCGCTGGGTTTCGACAGTTCTTAATGAAACACCACTAAGAGTAGCTATTTCATTATTATTCTCATTCATCTTTATGTAAGCAACAAGTCTGAGATAAGTTTGAGATAAATCATGTTTTGATTTCAAGTTTTCATAGAATCCTGGATATACTTGAGTAAATATTTTGTCAAATTCTTCATAGGATTTTTCAGCATTAATAACACTTGAAATTTCTTTTTTCACCTTCTCTGGTGAAATTTTATCAACTTTAGAATTAAGGTTTATTAGAAATTCATTTCTTTGCATAATGAAATTTGCTTTGCTCACTAATTCTATGTTTTTGGAATCAAGCTCATTCATAATTTGTTTCTTTTCTAAATCTAAACGTGAATTTTTTTCTTTTTGATAATTATAATTATAAAAAAGAATTATAACAATTGCAAGGATTGATAAAATGAATATTATATAGAAAGATTGATTTTTAATGTACTTTATTTTATTTAGATTCAATTCTTTTTGTTTTTCAGATAATATAAGTTGACTTTCTAAATCACTAAACTCAATATTTCTAATTTGATTCTGTTTTTTTAAATAATAATTCAAAGAATCATTTATCGATAATATTTCTTTAGTTCTGCTTTGTGCAGCCAATACTTTTTGAAGTAATTGTAAATTCTCTATTTTATTTGTGACATTTCTGTCATCTGACTCTAGAAGGTTTAAAACAAGTTCTTCAGAGTCATTGAACCGTTTAAGGTCATATAAACAATTTGCTATTAAAATATCAACTTGTTGTTTATGTAATTGTGGGAAATCATAAATTATACTTTTTGCTTTATTATAAGCCTCTAATGCCTCTAGGAGTTGACCATTTGATTTTAGATATGAAGCATAGGTTGAAATAATTTGTGAATAAAAAAGATCACTCTCCAGTGAAACTGTTTTACTGAATGATTCATGTAATTTTTGAGCCTTGCTTAAATAGTTAAGTCCTAATTCGGCTCTTTGGGTATTGAAATAAAGAAAAATTAATTTTGAATAAGAAAATAGTATATCAGATTTCCTGTCAAATTCAAGTCTCCTTTGCAAGGAATTTTTAAAATATACCTCAGCTTGATCGAAATTGCCCTCTTTTATTGAGATCGACCCAAAAGTATCATCAACTGAACTTAATCCAAAATTTTTCTGTCCAAAAATATCATCAGCTGAATTTAATCCAGAATTTTTCCCTAAATTATATTCAATTAAATTAAAGTTTTCAGTTGCCTCAAGAAGTAATTTTTTTGATTTTTCAAATCTGTCATTAATAAAGTAAACATTTGCTAAAATAAATAAAACCCACGGGGGTTTATTTATTAATTTATTTTTTCTATCCTGGGTTGGAACTAATTCATAAATAGCTAGGGATCTAGATAAATATTTAAATGTCTGTTCATACTCTTTAGCTAAATAAAAACTTTCACCTAATTTGAAATAAATTTCATATAATTCATATGAAATTTCATTAATATCTTTTCTTTCTAGTGCTTCAAATCCAAATTTTAATGCTTTCTCAGGATTAAATCCTTTATAAAAATCAATTGAATCTAATGAAGAACTCCACTCTTGGGCATAAAATGATTGAAATATCATTAAAAAAAATAGGCTAAGAAGTAATGATTTTTTCAAAAATATATATTAATATAATTAATCTAATATACACTACTTATTAATTAAATTATAAGCAATTACATAATATAATTTAAATTTTTGTAGTATCAATGTAGTAGTATATTTTAAGAATTTATGGAATTGACGTATGATTGTAGTACATGGTTTATACTTATTCATATATACAAAATATATCTTCGTCGCTTGAATTAACTAAAATAACTATAATATGAAAATATATAAACACATTATATTTACTTCATTTTTATTCTTTGTTTTTTCGATTTCGTTAAATGCGCAGTCAATTTCAGGGATAATTAATGACAGTGAAGGTTTACCTCTGCCAGGGGCTACGATCCAAAATTTAAACACTTTGGATGGAGTTTCAACAGACTTTGACGGTAAATTTAATATTGATGCATCTTTAGATGATGTATTAGAAATTTCTTTTATTGGTTTTGAAACTTTTCAACTCAAAATTTCAAATCTCTCTGATGATTTCACTATTCAACTTGAACTTGGGAATGAATTAGATGAAGTAGTTGTTTCTTCTTTTGGATTTGAGAAAAAAACAAAGGCACTAGGTTACTCAGTTACCCAAGTAGAAGGAGATGAGATGAGTAGAGTGAAATCTACAAATCCTTTACAAGCTCTAAGGGGAAAAGTTGCAGGTGTAAACATCAGTAACAATGCTTCTGGAATAAAAGGCTCTACAAGAGTTGTAATTCGAGGGAGTAGTTCTTTTAATGGTTCTAATCAACCTCTCTATATAATCGATGGTATCTCTATTCAAAACGAACAGCTAGGAACTGCAGGTGAATGGGGTGGGATTGATGGTGGAGATGGTTTATCTACAATCAACCCGGATGACATTAAGTCAATTAGTGTACTAAAAGGTGGAGCAGCAGCTGCTCTTTACGGATCTAGAGCATCAAATGGTGTAATATTAATTACTACAAAAGATGGTGGCCTTGAAAGACAAGGTCTTGGAGTTGAAATTTCTAACCAAACGATTTTCACCCAAATTAATGATAATTTTAATCCACAAATGTCTTATGGAAACGGTTTATTAGGAGTCGCATCTACTAATTCACTAGATCCTTTCAATTCATGGGGACCTAAATTAAGCTCAGGTACAAAATTATACGACAACATGAATACGTTGTATGATACAGGTTTAGCTATGACAAATTCTGTTGCTTTCACATCCAATACAGAAAAGGGAAGTACACGAGTTTCTTTTACTAATCTAGAAGCATCAGATGTAATTGACACATCAGAACTAAAAAGAAATTCATTAAACTTAACTACAGTTCAGAATCTTTCAGATAAACTAACTGTTAAGGCAAGTATTAAATATAATGAAACAAGAGAAAAAGGTAATGTTGTTATGGGTACATCTCCAGCTAGTCCAAATGAAACCATAAGAAACTTTACCCCAGAAATTGATGTTCGTGATTACTTAGGAGAATTTGGTAATGGAACTACTGACGGAATAAACGAACTTTTACCTTCAACTAGTATTTATTCAACAAATCCATGGTTTGCGAAAAATAATAATCCTATTTCTGTTTATAGAGATCGTTTATTAGCATCTACTAGTATTCAATACAACATAAATGAATATTTATATGCAAAACTTCAAGCTGGATTTGATAGAAATACAAATCACTTTAATAATACCACTGGACAAGGTGGAAACTTGAACTTCCCTGGAATATCATTTTTCCCTAAAGGAGATCTATATCAACAAACTCAGACGATTAAACAACATGACGCTGATTTTTTTATTGGGACCAATGGAATTAATATTACTAATGATTTTTCATTTAACGGATTTATTGGAACAGGAACGTTTGCATTTGAATCTGAAGCAGTTGGAGTACTAGGAAGAAATACTGTAATTCCAGGTTTGCTCACAATACAAAACACAGAAAATCAAGCAGCATTATATCAATATGGTAAGAAACAGATAAATTCTACTTATGCTAATGCTGAGTTTGATTATCAAGATAAAATTTTCTTAACCGTTACAGCCCGTAATGACTGGTTTTCAACTCTATCAGCAGTTGGAAAAGAAACTCCAAATAATGATTTATATGGATCAGCAAGTTTATCTGTAATCCTTTCAGACCTAGTAGAGCTTCCAAGCTTTTTAAGTTTTGCTAAGTTAAGAGGTGGATTTTCACAAGTAGCAGGTGGAGCTGGAAATCCTTATTCACTCTCCCTGACATACGGTTTAATAGGTCAAGGTCATTTAGGATCTCCATTAGGAGCAATAAATGGAGGTAATATTCCTAATGTGACAATAACTCCTTTTCAGAAAGACGAAACAGAAATTGGTTTGGACATGAAAATGTTTAATAATAAATTATCACTTGATATTGCTTATTATGAAAATAAAACTACTGGAGATATTGTAAACGCTGCAACTTCCCGTGCATCAGGATATACTGCAACTACTATCAATCTTGGAGAGATGACCAACCAGGGTGTTGAGATTTTGTTAAGAGGAACTGTAATTGATAAAGAAGATTTATCTTTAGATTTATCTCTAAATTATGCGAATAATCAAAGTAATGTAGTTAAAACCGATGAAAACGGAAATTTATTACAAATAGCAGTAGGTTCATTATTTAACTCATTTATTGGAGCTAAGGAAGGTGAACCTTTTGGAGTTATTTATGGAACATCTTTTTTAAGAGATGATCAGGGAAGAGTTATTCATAAATTAATTGACGGAGTTCCAATCGCTCAACAAGAAAATGTGAGTAAAGTTCTTGGACTAGGAGTTGCTCCAACTCAGATAGGTTTTGGAGGTGATTTAAGTTATAAGAATTTCTCACTGTACGTATTTTTTGAGGGCAAATTTGGAGGAAGTATCATATCAGACACTAATTCACGTATGAAACAATTGGGAAGACATCAAATCACAGTTCCAGCTGGAGGTAGAGAAGTTGGATTTACTCCAGACGGAGTAATGGATGATGGAAGTGCTGTGCCATTAGTTGCGGGAAGTGATATTCAAAAATATTGGAATACAGCAGCTAGATTCGATATTGGAGAAGAAAATGTATATACAAATGATTTCATAAGAATTAGTCAACTATCACTTAATTACAGATTTCCTCAAGAAGTGTTACAAGGAACTTTTATCAAAAGCGCAAACGTAGCTTTAGTGGGGAATAATTTAGGATTTATTTTCAAAGATGTTCCTAATATTGATCCCGAAGCATTCAACAGAGCAAATACGAATGGTCAAGGAGTAGAGGGTATTGGTATGCCAATAGGTGAATCTCTAGGTCTTTCAATTAACTTAAAACTATAATCTAAGATGAAAAAATTAAATATTTTATTATTAATATTATCATTTGCACTTGTATCGTGTGACTATGATAAAGGTTTCGAAGAGATGAATGTTGATCCAACAGCGAGTACATCTCTAGATGTAAATCAAAAATTTGCATATTTATTTCTAAAGTCTGCTAGTGACGAATATGAGTACACATATACTGAAGTTCTTTGTGCAGCGCAGCTAGTTCAGCAATTAACGCATCAAACATTCCCTCAATCAAGTATATTTTCCCTGCGTGAAGATTTACTGACCGGTTCTTGGGATGTTGCATACGTATCAACAATTAAGACAGTAGTTGATATTATTGATCAATTAGAAAAAGATGGTAATACAGGAACTGAGATGGGTATAGCAAGAATTATGAAAGCTTATATTTTCCATAAAATTGTTGATGCTTACGGTGACACACCATACTTCGATGCGGGAAAAGGTTATATAGATTCAAACTTTAGACCTGCATATGATGATGCTGAATTGATTTATATGGATATGCTTAAAGAACTTGAGGAAGGAGTTGCACAAATTACTGGAAGTTCTACTCTTGGAAACTCAGATATCATATTTGGAGGAGATACTACTAAATGGAAAAAGTTTGGTAATTCACTTATGTTAAGACTTGCTATGCGAATAAAAAATGTTGATGCCGCAGGTTCAAGTGCATGGGTAGCAAAAGCTATTTCAGGTGGAGTTATGGATTCAAGTGCTGATACTGCTATGATGGTTCATACCAATGGTCCAACAGAACTCAATAAAAATGCTTGGGGAATTCATTATGTACGTTATCCTAGGTCTAGATTAGGAAAAACTATTTACGACTGGCTTCAAGCTAAAAATGATCCACGATTAAATATCATTGCTGATCCAAGTAATACATATGGAGGAAATCCTTATGGTTTTAATGATGAAGACTTATCCGCTCAAGGTATTAATGTTGGAGATCTTCCATATACTCACGTAAACCCTGCAATTTCAAGGGCTGATCAACCTAGAATGCTTCTGACGTATGCTCAAACTGCTTTTGTATTAGCAGAACATTATGCGGCAAGTGGAGACCATGCAACTGCGGAAACTCATTATAATAGTGCTGTTACATCCGCAATGAATCAATGGGCTTTATGGGATTCAAGCTTTGCTTTAAGCAGTGCTGATATTAATGCATATCTAGCAGTCAATTCATATGATTCAGCAAATTATAACGAGCTTATTGGTGATCAATTTTGGGTAGCATCTTTCTTTGACTTTTTTGAGGCTTTCGCTAACTTTAGAAGAACTGGTTTCCCCGCTCTTAAACCTTTTGGTGGTAATCCAGCTCATCCAGAAAATTTAACTAACGGGACAATCCCTAGAAGGATGATTTATAATCCAGCTGAAGCTAATATTAATAAGGAGAACTTCGATGCAGTGATTTCATCTCAGGGGCCAAATACTCGAACAACAAAGGTTTGGTGGGATAATTAAATGGAAATTAAATGGAAATTAAAGTTATGATTTAAGTTAGTTAGTTAGTTAGTTTATGATTTTATATCCATATAGAAAGATGAAACAATTGTTTCATCTTTCTTTTTTTTAAAAATTAAAAATCAATTAAAATCTAGAATTTGATTTAAGTATTTAAAGCTAAAAACTTTACCTTTATTTAACAACAAATAAATCTTGGAAATCAAAAATGAGATTACTAATTTTAATATGCTTTATTGCTGGAACAGCTTCATTACTTTCACAGAAAAGTTTATTTAATCTTGTAGATTCTGATAAATCAGGACTTGATTTTAATAATATTATCAAGGATTCTAAAGAACAAAATATTCTACTTTATGCTAATTTTTACGGCGGAGGTGGCGTTGGGTTAGCTGATTTTAACAATGATGGGTTAACTGATATCTATTTAACTGGTAATTTGGTAGGTGATGAAATTTATAAAAACAAGGGAAACTTAGTTTTTGAAAAAATGACCCCTTTGTCAGGGATTATAGATGACGGCAATTGGTCTTCGGGGGTAGCAATAGCTGATGTTAACGGAGACGGCCTTTTAGATATTTATGTTAGTAAAGAACTTTATGATTTTGAACCCGAAAGGCGTAAAAATAAACTCTATTTAAACCAAGGAGATTTTAAATTCATTGAAGCTGCAGAAAAATGGGGTGTTGCAGATGACCAGCGCTCGAGACAATCTGTTTTTTTTGATTATGATAGGGATGGTTTTGTAGATCTTTTTGTAATGAATCACCCACCTAATCGAGGAAGTTATTCACCATTTTCTGGTCAAGATCTAATTCAACCAAAGTATAGCTCTAGACTATATAGAAATATTAATAATGAATTTTTTGAAGATGTAACTGTTGAAGCAAATCTTTTGAGAACAGGTTATCCAAGTAGTGCTATCGCTTCAGATTTAAATAATGATGGATGGCCAGATCTGTATGTAACAAATGATTTTGATGTTCCAGAATTTTTATACATCAATAATGGAAATGGGACATTTAGTTATCAAACTGAAAAAGCCTTACGTCACACATCGTTTTATAGCATGGGGATAGATGCAGCTGATATAAATAACGATGGATACACCGACTTTATGACTTTAGATATGGTAGCTGAAGATAATTTTAGAATAAAGTCTAATATGAGTGGCATGAACCCCCAAGATTTCTGGAATGTAGTATCAAAAGGGGGACATTATCAATATATGTTTAACGCCCTGCAATTGAATAATGGGAATGGGAGTTTTAGTGAAATTGCTCATTTTTCGAACATGTCTTCAACAGATTGGAGTTGGTCCAACCTTATTGCAGACTTTGATAATGATGGATTACGTGATGTACACATAACAAATGGATTACTTCGTGATATCAGAAACACTGACGCGGATAAAGCAGTAGATCAATTTGTCAAAAATTATATTAAGGAGTATATCAAAAATAACCCAAGTCAAGGAGACATTGATATTTGGGATATTTTACCTTTAAATGAGGTTTTATCAATTTTACCAAGTGTTAAACTTCCTAATTATATGTTCAACAATAAAGGAGGTTTTGATTTTGAAAATACGACATCATTATGGGGATTAGACAAGCCCTCTTTTTCAAATGGATCTGCATATGCTGATTTAGATAATGATGGAGATCTTGAAATTGTAGTCAACAATGTTAATTCACAACCATTTTTATATAAAAATCTTAGTGTTGAAAATGCAAATAATAATTATGTACGATTTAAATTAATAAATAAAAAAAACAGAAACAGTTTTGGTGCAAAATGTGTGCTTTACACACCAGGAAATGTTCAATATTCTGAAACATCAAGTATTCGTGGGATGTATTCTTCGAGTGAATCTGAGATACATTTTGGAATTGGAAAAGAAAAAAAAATTGATAGTATCGAGATTTATTGGCCTGATCAAAAAAAACAAGTTCTTTATTCTCCAAAAGAAAATAAATTACACACAATTAAATATAAGCCAAATAGAGAAATTCATAAAAATTACATTCATAAAACTATTTTTAAAGATATTTCAATAAATGATAATGCTCCAAAATATTCTCATAAAGAAAATTTTTATGACGATTATAAAAAACAAATATTACTGCCACATAAGTTTTCTCAAACTGGACCTGCTTTAACAAAAGGAGATGTTAATGGAGATGGTTTAGAAGATTTTTTTATCGGTGGAGCTTCTTCTAAAGCTGGAGCTTTATTTATTCAAACAAGTGAAAGTGCTTTTAAAGAAAGTATTTCAGCACCATGGAAAAAACATAAATACTCAGAAGATATTGATGCTACTTTTATTGATAGTGATTCTGATGGAGATTTAGATTTATATGTGATGAGTGGAGGAAATGAATTTGAACCCCAAAATCAGATATATTTCGATCGTCTTTACATCAATGATGGTTTTGGAAATTTTAAATTTAAAAAAGAGCTTTTACCAGAAATTTTTGAAAGTGGATCTGTTGTTATTTCATCAGATTATGATGAAGATGGAGATATTGACCTTTTTATTGGAACTAAATTAAAACCATGGCATTATCCTGAACCTTCCTCAAGTTATTTGCTTGAAAATAAGAATGGAATTTTTACAATAGATTCTATCAATAGCTCTCTTTTTAAAAATTGGGGTATGGTTAATGATGCTGTATGGTCAGACATAGATAATGATTTAGATGAAGACTTAATTATTTTAGGAGAGTGGACATCTCCAACTATATACATAAATGAAAATGGGGTATTTAACAAAAAAGAAACTCCTGAATTAGATAAGCATATAGGGTGGTGGTTTTCAATTAATGAAGCGGATATTGATAATGACGGTGATATGGATTTAATAGCTGGGAATTTAGGAGAGAACTTTAAATATAAAGCCTCAAAAGAATTCCCTTTTGAAGTGCATTATGGTGATTTCGATTCAAATGGCAATAATGATGTTGTTCTCTCGTATTATAATTATGGTAAACAATATCCACTACGTGGATTTTCATGTTCATCCCAACAAATTCCTGAATTACAAGATAAGTTTGAAAAATATGATATGTTCGCAAGTTTAGATCTAAAAAGTGTTTTTGGTGAAAAATTAAATGATGTACTTAACTTAAAAGCTACCGATTTTTCAAGTTTAATATTTATCAATAATGGGAGTGGTTTTTATACTGCCAAAGAATTACCATATCGTGCTCAGTTATCATCAGTTAATGATGTTTTAACTAGCGATTTCAATAACGACGGGATTATAGATATTCTTTTGATTGGAAATATGTATCAGGTAGAGATTGAAACACCCAGAAATGATGCCGGAATTGGTGCTCTTTTATTAGGAACTAAAAATGGAGAATTTGAATTTACTCCGTTAACAAAAAGTGGTTTTTTTACACCAGGAGATGCTAAAAAAATGATTGAGATTAAAACACATGACGGAAAATTTATTTTAGTTGCAAATAACAATGATGTTTTACAAACATTTAAACTCAATTAATTTAAATACTATGTTTATAATCTAATTCTAAATTTCTAAGGACTACAAAAAGTGAAGTTTGGTTTTTGGAGAGTCCAACTAGGGGTGTTGAAAAAAACTGACTGACAATCGTAAACTTTCAAAACATTCCAAGAACTTAAATCTTGATTAAAAGAAACTGCCCCACTAAACATATCTCTCATTATAGATACATTTGAGGTATCCCAAAACCTGATATTTTGATTAAATGATGAAGCGTTTCTAAACATGTAATTCATGTCTTGCACATTGGAAGTGTTCCAGCTACTAATATTTTGATTAAATGCCTCTGCCGTATTAAACATAAAATTCATACCGTTAACATTAGAAGTGTCCCAAGTACTAATATCTTGATTAAATGTTTTATTATTGTCGAACAGTTGTGTCATTAATGTTATTTTACTTGTACACACCCTTGTAATGTCTTCGTTATTAAGTATTCTTTTTCTTAACTCATCTTCACTTATAACTTCATATTCAATTTCATTAATCAAACCAATATCACCTGATATTGACCATTCTTTAGCTTTAATTGTAATCTTATTGTCGTCTAGATAAATTGGATTTATCATCACTCCATTAGCATCAACTTCTGCACCTTGTCTTGTAGTGTTGTCTAGATCAAAATCATTTAAAATTCCATCTCCATCAACATCAATTTGTGATTGATTAACACTATTATTTTGGTCAGTTACGGTATCAAAATCTTGGATTTCCGTTTCACATGAATTAAGAAATAAAATAATAATAAATAATTTTTTCAAAATATTTTTTTTGTTTTAGTAGAACTTCAATTGTACTATAGATCATTAAATGTATCAAAAACAGATATAAATATTTGCTAATTCAATACGACAACGGTACTACACTTTTAATTTAATTGTAATTAATAAAAGTTCAGCAATTTGACAAAAACCCTGAAAAAAAGAGTTTTGATCTCCACTGAATTTTTCAGATAAATCATTAATAACAAATATTCCTAATTATGATGACTTATTTTTTTATTATCCCTCATTCTTAATTTTAGATATTTTTTTTCTGATAGTTTATCTTGGCCTTCTACTATTTCATACTTTTTGTTAACGTTGATATTATAAAAAATTTGTGGTTTAGAGTTTGGCCAATTGATAGTTAATTTTTTTATTGATTTACATGATCCTAATCCTATTTCAGCCTGTAAACTATTTGCTCCAAAACTTCCACCCGTATTTATTGAATTATAAATTGTTCTTCCATTATCTAACTCAATTTTTAAAAGTGATCCGATTGCACTCCTGTTAGAGTCAACACCCTTTAAGTCTAGTACTATCCAATTATTAGATGATATTGGATTTTCAAAGCAAATATTTGGATATTCATCTCCCTCATATGCTCCACCTAGTACCGCATATATATCTTGATCACCATCATTGTCTAAATCTGCAAATCCGACCCCATGACCTTTTTGGATATGACCAAATCCACCTGCCGATGTAACTTCTTCAAATTGATTTCCTTCAATACTTCTAAACATTCTATTTGGAATTACAGAACTAAATTCAGGAGAACCAGTGCCAATATAAAAATCAAGCCAACCGTCATTATCTAAATCACCGAAATTAGCTCCCATAGCATACATGCTAATATCCATACCATATGATTTTGATTCTTCTCTAAATGTTTCATCCCCATTGTTTATAAATAATTTTGACTTTTCAGATATAACCTGATCTCCTTGCAGCTCTTTAACAAAATCTCCAGAAAGATTTTTTAAATTGGATTCATCGTAAGCACTGATAAAAATATCATTGAAACCATCATTATTGACATCCCAAAACCAACTTGTAAAACTATATTTTGGTTCTTCCACTCCTGCGCTTTTAGAAATATTTTTAAAAATCCCATTATCATTTTTAAATAATAAATTTTGAGCTCCCATTATAGAAACGTATAAATCGGGTAATTGATCGTTATTAATATCTCCAAATACAACAGCTTTAACAAAGCCTTTAATAGATGAAAGATTGTGTTCTGAAGATTTCTCTAGAAACTTTCCGTTTTTTTGGTTTATATATAATTCACATGAATGTGATTCATTGGATCTTGATTCATTTCCGATAAAAAGATCTAGATGACCATCATTATTTACATCAGCCCATGCTGCAGTCTGAGTCGGATGGAAAGATAATAACCCCGATGACTTTGTTACATCACTAAATGTTCCATCACCATTATTCTTGAGAAGTGAATTTGGATGGTTTCCACCTTTACCCAACCATGCACCCCTTAAAATAAATATATCCGTAAAACCATCATTATTATAGTCTGCATGAACAGTGTTTAAACCCCCTACCAAACCGCCCAAACCGGCCTCCTCTGTGGAATCTTTAAATCCAAATCCAGTATTAATAAATAATTTAGACTGATCTTTCATTCCATAAGATGTTATAAAAACATCAATAAGACCATCATTATTAAAATCTTCTAGACTGACTCCTCCAGATAAACCATTTTCTGCTACACCAATGTTTTGGGCAATTTCTCTAAATTTTGGAAAGTCTTTTCTTTCTTTTTTCCAATTTGGAAATTTAATATAATAACTATCTGGAACATTAAAAGGATGTTCTCCAATTGTCATATGTGCTAGGTTTAGTAGCCATTTATATTTATCAAGAGGAAATTTATTATAAATCTTCGAGTATATCTCTATGGATTTTTTAGACCCTTGTTTATCTATATGATAAGCATCATTTTCTAATGGTAGAATACAAGAATACTCATTGTGATTATTTTGACAATTATTATATTCTCCAAGCCTAAGATAAGCAAGGGCTAAAAGTTCAATTAGTGGAAGGTCGCTTTTATTAATTAGGTTTTCATATACTAAGTTTTGTTTTTGCAATAAAGCCTCAATCTGGTTGATACAATTTTTATTTTCACCCGCCAGCAACAATTGTGTGCAGTATTTAAACCAATATTTTACTGTTTCATCTCTAGGAACTAATTCAATTTGAGAATAATATAAGTCTGCGAGTTTTTTATTCCAATGGTAATTATTTATTGGGTCTCCAGAATCATTTAACTCTTGAAGCATATTGACCATCAATAATGTTTCTGGATCATTATTAGCTAAAATTGGACCTAAATCAAATTTTTTATTTTTTTTTATTTGAGCTGAAGAATTTATGAAAAAAAATATATTGAATATTGTAAAAATTATTTTTTTAAGCATAAAAGGAACTTGATGATTTTATTTTTCAATTTTAAAAATATAAAAAAGAAATTATTTAAAATGGTTTGATTATTATTTGTTAGGCATTAGACAATGTTTTAATTGCCTTAATAAAATAATCCAGTTCGGCGATTGTTGTAAAAACATTAGGAGTTATCCTACATCCTTGAACATTTGCATAATCAATTGCTACAGTAAAAATTTTAAATTCCTTAAATAGTTTTTGAGCAAGTAATTCTGGCTTCATTTTAGAAATACCTACATTTCCAATTCCACAGCTTCTTTTACTATCAAAAGGTGTATTAATTACAACATTAGGAACTTCTTTTAGAGCATCTTGCCAATAATTTTTCAGAAAACGCAACCTCTTTTCTTTTCTTTCAAGATTCATCCACTTTAGATATTCAATAGCATCAACAATAGCTAGGTCCGTATGCACTGGATGAGTCCCAGTATGACTCAAACGTTTAATATTATTTGGGTTTTTTTCATGGTCAGCCATTAAAGGCCATAGTTGTGATATACTTTCATTTGCAACATATAAAAGACCCGCTCCCAAGGGCGTTGCAAGCCATTTATGTAAACTAGAACCGTAATAATCACAACCTAGATCGTTAATCTTGAACTGAAAGTGTCCTATGCAATGCGCACCATCTACAAGGACTTTTACTCCATGTTTATGTGCCATTTGACATATTTTCTTAATGGGTAAAATTTGGCCGGTTATATTAATCATATGACTAACTAAAATAAGTTTCGTCGATGAATTAATTTTAGACTCGTATAAAGAAACTATTTCTTTATCGTTTTTAGGATGATTAGGTATAGATACCTTTTGCAAAATAACACCATGACGTTCAGAAATTTGCTCAAACATGTCTTGCATAGCCCCATAATCTTGAAGTGCATAAACAGCCTGATCACCTTTTTCCCAATTGAACCCACTAATAACAAGGTCTAAAGACTCCGTGGTATTTCTAGTGATAACTAGATTTTCACTATTACATCCAACAATTTCAGAAAGTTTAGATGTAATCTCATTTTTATCCTTAAAACGATTAGAACGCATATAAAATGATCCCTCTAAATTCACACGCTTTATATGTTTAATATGATTTTCTAGTGTGGGTTTTGGTATGATATTATAATATCCACTCTCTAAATTAATAAAATCAGGATGTAAGTCATAATGACTTCTTACTTTGGTCCAGAAATCATCATCGCTATCTGTTTTTGAAAATAAAATTATTTCATTTGAGGAATTATTTAGTGACGTTTCTCTTGGAATTAGTGGGCTAATACCCATCAAACCTAGATTTTTAATGAATTCTCTTTTTTTCATTTTATTGACTTTAATTAAAAGTTACAGATTTTATGAATATTATATATATGACAATCCATAATTAACATGATTATAAATAGATAATCAGCTAGTTAATGTATTTAGTTTTTAGTGATAGGTATTTGTATTTGAGAGGGATACTTTTTAGAGTGATGAATTTTATTATGCGCTATAACCCCTATTTTCTCATCGTAATTATTACCCCCAGTATTTAAGTTTCTGGCAAATCTTGGAAAGTTACTACTTGAAATTTCAATTCTTATACGGTGACCTTTTTTGAACATATTACTTGTTGACATTGGAGTTAAATTGACTTCATAAACTTTCCCTTTTTCCATAAAAACTTCCTTTTCATATCCCTGGCGATAACGAACACGTTGTATAGTTTCATCTAAATTATAAGCTGAACCGTTTGGATGAAGATCTATTAATTTAATAGTAAAGTCCGTATCCTTTACATCAGATGACACATATAATTTAGAATTAATAAATCCACTAACTTCTGTATCCTGATCTAAGACTTCTGTTGTATACACTAAAATATCATTTCTAGCTTCCATATCTTTTTGGTCCCAAGCTCCGCCTTTTACTGCATTACCAGTACAACAAACATTACCTCCATATGAAGGTACTGGTGCCATGGGATCATATGTAAATTGGTCTGGATTATCTCTTATAGCTCTACTAGTTGATAATGTGCCATTTCCAAAACGGCTATTCGCATTTCCATTACTATTTAAGTAATAAGTAATCATTTTAGTATTTTCTGGAGGCCATGTTTCAGCAGACTGCCATTTATTACTACCCATTGTGTAGTATTGAATTCTTGGAGTAGTTTCTTTAAAATCATTTGAAGCTCCTTTTAACCACAAATCAAACCATTTTGTTATTTGTTCATCATAATTTAATCGTGCGTCTCCAACACTACGTTCACCTACAATTGTATTTTCAGTAGCTCTTGTGAAAGCACAGTGAAGGGTTGGAGCTATTACTAGATATTGGTTATCTCTTATAAATGCATCTTTTGAATTATTTCTAGCGTGATTAAATAATGCAATATTTGGTGTAATAGAAACATCATACCATGAAGCAAACCAAAAACTAGGTGTACCAATATCTTTATCATCATGATAAATTCCGCCGTTAAACCAATCAGGATCATTTGGTTTGCGAAGAATCATTTTATCAAAAATTTCATGCTTACCATTTATATTTTTTAAAATATCTTGAATGGGTAAATGATTTAAAGCTTTAGCCATATCTACTTTTGGATTCTCAGGGGCTAAATCATAAAACCGTGATATTCTAATTAAATCCTCTTGTGTTGCTCCTTTCGGAATTCTTGGTTTAAACTTGTCGTGCTCCACTCCATAGAGCCATGAAAAAAACAACATCTGTTCTGCACCTCCACGATACCAATTTCCTTGTTCATTAATATTGCCTACGCGTCCAATACCTGCCCCAAATCCCTGAGGAACCATAGCAGCATGAGACGGATGATCTAAAGCAGAAACAGCCATTTGCCATTCAGCGGTTGAAGAACATCCAAGGGTTCCAATTTTTCCATTAGACCAGGACTGACTTTTCATCCATTCAAAAGCATCGTAAGCGTCTGTAAGAGGTACTCCTAAAATATCCCATTCTCCTTCTGAATAATAACGTCCTCGTTCATTTTGAACTACATATGCATATCCTTTTTTAACGTATTCATAGGCGCGCTCTGCAGTCCTTAATTTTTGTTCGCCATCGACCCAAGAGTTGAAATTATAGGGAGTTCTAGAAAATATAATCGGATATTTATCATTTCCTTTGGGTCTATAAATGTCGCTAGCAAGTCTTACTCCATCTCGCATTGGCATCATTACTTTTTGATCTACAATAGCTATCTTTTTTAGATTATCATAAATATCTTCTTGTCCATGTAAAGAAATTGAGAATATTAAAGAACAAAAAAGTGAACTGAAAAAAATAATTGATTGATTTTTCATAATGTTAAATATTTTTTATTTTCAATATACTAAATTACAAAGACTTAGATTTTTTTGGACATTGGACAATATTGATGCTTCAAACTAAAAAGAAAAGTAATTTTATTTTTAAATATTAGAAGGAGTTTTAGTGTCAGATTTTTATGTTTTAACGTCAAAATTTAAATTTAGATCCATTAAATTATGTCTTCTATTATTTTCACTAACCTGTATTAAAAACTCTTAATTAAAAAAACATTGATCTTATAATCATAGATATTGACGAAAAATTTAAACTTAATAAACCCCTTAAATTGATTTATAGTGTTTTCACTATATTTAGTTTAACTAAGAATGCAGGATGATTTATATAATAATACTTATTAGATTTAATAAATGAGCCAATTATACGATTATATTATTATTGGTGCAGGATCAGCAGGATGTGTCTTAGCTAACCGTTTATCAAAAAACCCAAAAAACTCTGTTTTATTATTAGAAGCTGGTGGACCGGATAATAATATGAATATTCATATTCCTGGTGCATATTTAAAGGTTCATAAAAGTAAGAATGACTGGGGATTTTGGACTGAAAAACAAGTCAACGTTTTAAATCGAAAAATCTATTTGCCTAGAGGAAAAACTCTTGGAGGTAGCAGCTCCACAAATGCAATGGCTTATGTAAGAGGTAACGCTGCTGATTATGATGGTTGGGCTGAACTAGGAAATTCAGGTTGGAGTTATAAAGACTTACTGCCTTATTTTAAGCGTTCAGAAAATCACGAACAATTTGACGCGATGGATTCTGGCTATCATTCTAACTCTGGAGAGTTAGGGGTTACTCTTCCCATTAGGTTTCAAACTCCTTACGTGGAGGGTTTTATTGATGCGTGTGCATGCAATAGGTATTCCAGCCAACTTAGATTATAACGGTGCAATTCAAGAAGGTGCTAGTTTAGTTCAGAGCACAATCAAAAATGGAAAACGTGAAAGTGGCGCAACTGCTTTTTTAAAACCTGTTCTAGATCGAAACAATCTGACCGCTATTTCAAACGCTTTTGTTGAAAAAATCATTTTCGATGGGAAAAAAGCGGTAGGAGTTCAATACAAAAAGGGAGTAAAAACGATTCAAGTAAAAGCACAAAAAGAAATTATTCTTTCAGCTGGAGCCTATCAATCACCTCAATTATTAATGCTTTCTGGAATTGGAGAAGCTTCCGAATTAAAGAAGCATGGAATTGATTGCGTTCATGAATCAAAAGGGGTTGGTAAAAACTTACAGGATCATTTATTTTATCCAATATGTGCTCAATCAAAAACTCAAGAAGGGATTAATCATTATATCTCACCTTTAAAACAACTCAAGGCTGCATGGAATTATTTTGTTCATAAAAAAGGGGTTTTTTGCACTAGCCCGCTTGAGGGAATGGCCTTTTTTGATCTTGACCAAAAAGGTGGAAAAGTAAATTTTCAATTACATTTTTCACCCATATCGATGGGAAATGAATATGGTTATGATGCTTATGATCTTTATGACTATCCAAGAGTAGATGGTTTTACTATATTACCAACACTATTACATCCTAAAAGTAGAGGTACAGTCAGCCTCTCTTCATCTAATCCAAAAGAAGCACCAATAATTCAACCAAATTTTTTAAAAGAAAAAGAAGATCTAGATCAGTTAGTTAAAGGAGGTAAATTGGTATTTAAAATAATGGAAGAACAAGCATTGAAAAATTACACGAAAGTAAGTGGCCTACCATATAACCGAACTTCTGAAGATCTACTTATCGAACATATAAAGAAAACTTTAGAAACTGTCTACCATCCTGTGGGTACATGTAAAATGGGAAATGATGAAATGGCAGTTGTTGATCCTACTTTAAAAGTTTATGGGATTAAAAACCTTCGTGTTGTTGACGCGTCTATCATGCCTAAAATTGTTTCTGGAAACACTAATGCTCCTGTGTTTATGATTGCAGAAAAAGCAGCGGATATGATTTTAAAAACCAAACTTTAAAATGGAAGCCCGGACTCTTTTGAGTTTTTCAGTAGTTTCCATTAAATTTATCTCTTTGTTAAAAGGCTCAACACTTACCGCTCCATTGTAACCCTTAGAGTTAATAAAATCTAAGAATTTTTTTAGGTCAATTATTCCAGAATCACCCGGTAACTCTCGTTCTTGATCAATTTGCATATTTGCACTACGACCAATTACAGCATCGTTAATTTGTACAGATACAATATCTTTAGCTTCCAAAAAATCCATATTTTCTATTTGATCCCCAGCACAGTAGGTGTGAAAACTATCTAATAAGTAACCCACATTTTTTTTGGCAATAGCATCAATAAGTTCTCTTAATTCGTTGATACTGTGTAAAAAAGAATACTTATCTCTTGACATTAATGTCTTTGGTCCCACAAATTCTAATCCAAGTTTTAGACCTTCTTCTTCCAAAACAGCTGCAACTTGCTTTAATCGTTTTTGATGCTGATTAAAATTTTGGAGATAGGTTAAACTTTTATTTGTAGGCATAATCCATGTAACAAAACTGGGGATATTAAAAGAAGCGATTATTTTAATATTTTTTTGGAGAAATCTAAGCCCTTGCTGAAATATCTTCTCAGAAGAACGAAATTCAATAGGAAGTCCCCCCCCATCAAATTTTATTCCATGGTTTATCATTTTTTCGAGATAAGCTTTTTTTTCATTAGAACTAAATGTAACAAGTTCATTTAAAAGAGGGCTGATCGAAGAAAAATTGAACATAATCGCATAATCGAGAAGTTCTTGGGCATTACACTGAAGTCCTATAGCTCCTGGATTCAAGGATGCTCTAAATGATTTTAGTGAATCTACAACTGGAACAGTATTCATTAAAAAAGGACTAATTCCAGCAAGGGAAGTAGTCTGAATAAACTGTCTTCGATTCAACATAGTGTTTATTTTAATTAATTTATGATATACAATACTCAAATATAATAAATCCTTGAACTTAAAAAGATGATAGCTTAAGAAGAAACTTCATTGACATAATTTTTAAAATAATTGAGATTTTTTTGTGTGATTAGTATCATCAATAAACTTAGTGATGTTTTAATTTTAACTAATCTTTAAGGAAAAATTGTTAAAATATTATGGGAGTTCTTTTTTTTGAGTGGTAATATCGCCTTATCAAATATTTTAAATTAATATCTATGAATTTACCAAAATTAACATTCTTCATACTTTCCATTCTTTTGTTATTTAGTTGTGATGGATCTAATGCTGATGAAAATGAAGTAATTTCTCAAGAACCATGTGAGGGTATTTATTCAACCGCCAATATACTTACTGAAATAGATGAAAACATATTTAATAACGATGAGTCTATTAATGCAAATAGTGAATATTCATGGTCTTCCGACGAGACAAATAGAATTCTAAATGGGAACGGAATACCTAATCATGAAGTTGGTACATTTCCAAATCAAAACAACCCAAACACTATTAGTGAACAAAATGTAAGTGAAACATTTACTCTTTGTCCGAGAATAGTATCAGAAACAGGAATACAACTGGGCGGTCAAGCTGGAGCTATTGCCTTTGCGATAAATAGTGTGAAATTTGATCCAGGAACTGCAGGAAGGTGTGATGATAATGGTGTTTGTAGTTTAGCAAGAGGGCAAGGAAATTGGAGTATTGAAGCACTCGGACATGATACATTTGATTTTGGAGATGATATGAATCATGCGCATGTTCAGCCAACTGGTGAATATCACTACCATGGTATGCCTGAACTACTTATCGATTTTTTAGGAGATAATCAGGGAATGACTCTTGTGGGGTGGGCTTCAGATGGTTTTCCCGTTTATGCAAGATATGGTTATTCTGACCCAAATAATCTTAACAGTTTAGTGGTGTCACTTCGTCCTAGTTACAGACTAAAAGTACTGCCAGATGAAAACCGTCCTGAAACTTTAACTTCCTTAATTGGCGGTCCAGGACAAACAACAATTAATCCAAATACTCCAATTTTGATGGGAGCATTTACACAAGACTTTGAATATATAGAGGGGTCTGGTGATTTGGATGAATGCAATGGCAGAGTTGGAGTAACTCCTGAATTTCCTGAGGGAATTTATTACTACATGGTTACTGATGATTTTCCATATTTTTCAAGGTGTTTAAAAGGAAAATTTTAATCATAAAGAGAGAAATTAGATAAGTTGTGGAAATTGAAATGTTTGGGTTTTCATAAACTAACAAAATTCTGTCATACATTTTAGAAAGAAAATCTGCTGGCAATGCAATGTAAACTTATACACTATATGTTTTTTTTGTAATTTTATTAATTATGCTGTACATCTCTGAAATTTTTGGAATAACTTTTTCCTTGCTGTCTGTAATTTTAGGTGCTTTTGGAGCACACTTGTTGAAAAAAATTCTTCCAGAATCAGCATTACAATCTTTTGAAGTAGGGATTAGATATTTAATGTACCACGGACTTATATTATTAATATTACCTCTTTTATCATTAGAAGATACACAATGGATTGAGGGGTTTTTTATACTTGGAGCTTTTCTTTTTTCTTTTAGTATTTTCTTTCTTTCATTGCAATCTATTATAAGTTTTAACTTAAAATGGTTGGGCCCTGTAACTCCGATCGGAGGAATTTTTTTAATTATTGCTTGGACTATCCTCTTATTTAAATACATCAATTTTTATATTAATTAACTGTATGCTAGATCCTGATTTAAAATTTGTTTTTGGTGATTCTTATTCAGATGACTTTTTTTCTAATGGCGCTAAGTATAGAGAAACTTTAAATAAGGAAGGCATTCTAATCTTTAACTCATTTATTGGAACCGATGGATTAAAGGCTCTTCAAAATGAAGCAAAAGAGCTTAAAGAATATTCTTATAAAAGTTCCTCAGAGTACAATGTTTATATCTCTGAATATGATCATTCTTTTTCAAAGAATAGTCCACGAAATAGAATTATGAGTACATCAAAAAAATGTATTCCTAATGATTTAATTCCAAAAAAATCGATTCTTCAAAAAATATATGATTCTACTGTAGTTAGATCTTTTTTTCTAGATCTTTTAAATAAAGAGAAATTACATCCATATCAAGATCCTCTTTCTAGTATAAACAT
Organism: Flavobacteria bacterium MS024-2A; assembly: GCA_905182305.1. GTDB lineage: Bacteria > Bacteroidota > Bacteroidia > Flavobacteriales > Flavobacteriaceae > MS024-2A. The sequence continues at coordinate 63,075 of CAJJBB010000005.1, read as the reverse complement.
AAATTATTATGATCAAGGAGATGCTTTAGGTTGGCACTTTGATAATTCAGACTATACGATAACATTATTAGTTAAAAATTGTACTCAAGGAGGTGTATATGAGTTTTTTAATGATATGAGATATAAAGAGGGTGGTGAAGACTATGATTTTGTGGAAAAAATATTAGATGAAAAAGTTAAAGGGACAAAAGTAGATAGTCTTGAAGGTGATTTAATGATTTTTAAAGGTAATAAATCAATACATCAGGTTACTGCAGTTGAAAAAGGAGAGAGAATATTAGTAACCTTTAATTATAATGAAACTAAAGGAATATCTCTATCAGAACAGTCTAGAATGACTTTTTTTGGTAGAATTAAATAAAAAATACTCAAACAGCTATAAGAATTTATTTACTTCAAGTACTCTCTATATTTAACGCTGAAAAATTTTTTATTCACCGATTAATTTTGGAAAATACTGATCATCTTTATTATGATACAAAAGTGAATCTAAATATTTCCTCCCTAAATATTTTCCATCTTTAATCACAGCATTTATACTCAAAGTGTTCTCAATGTTTTCAAGTGGATTATTGTTTAAAATAACAAGATCTGCAATATATCCTGTTTTTACCTTACCCAGAGAATCATTCATATTGAAATATTTTGCAGGATTGATAGTAGCAGATTGAATTACTTCTCTTCTGGAGAGACCTGAATTATTTAATTCTATTAGTTCTTGGTGTAAACTTAATCCTGGAAGTAAATAACCAATTGGGACATCAGTTCCTGCCATAAATTTAATTCCATTTAGATTCATATATTTTACCATTATTTGTGTCCAATCACTATAATTTTTTAAATCTACATTTAAATTCCTAGGAATTTCTTTAATCTCACTGATCCATTCTTCTTTTTTATTTTTTGGAAGCATCTTAAAATAAGAAGTATAAGATGAGTCTTTATATTTTTGATAAACATAGTTTTTATAAAGTCTTAGAGTGGGTATTTGCCATGTATTATTTTTAGCTAGAACCGAAACAATCTCTTTTATTTTAGTAGAATCCAAGCTGTAAATTGATTTAAAACGCTGTTTTTTATGCAATGTTCTTCTCAATTGAGATCCTTTAATTTGTGTTTTATTTTCTAATATTTCTTTACGCTCTTTTAAAAACCTATCGGAGTGAGTACTCATCGAGAGTTCTATGTTTCTTAAATGTTCAATACTATTTAATCCTAGATTCGAGGCATCTATTACACTCATGCTCAATGGAATATGACCAGTTAGTTTTAAATTATTTTCTTTAGCAATTTCAGCAATAGCTTCAAATTGAGCAGGACTTAACATTTCATATGCTTTTAGAAAATCTACATTCTTGTCAATTAATATTTGAACTTGTTTTTTTAAGTCTATAACATTGACCGTTCTAATTGAAAGTTCAGGATAGTTTGGACTACTCCCATCATATACATTATAATTACCATCTACTAAAGGACCTGCAATTTTTACTCGAGGTGTTGTTTTTGGGTTTTCAAGTGATTTTTGTTTAAAAGAGTTAACAAAATCAATCTCTCCACCGGTATCTCTTAGGCTAGTTACACCATGTGCTAAAAATAAATCTGGCATCGCGTTAGCTAAGTCAGTTTCATAAGCAAAATGAATATGTGCATCCCATAAACCAGGCATAATATATTTTTCATATCCATCATAAATAACATTTTTTTGAGATACTTTAACTTGATTGGTTTTAAATTGGTTTATTATTTTATTTTCACTTATAACCAAAGTCATCTGATTTTCAACCTCCTCAATTGGGTGAATAATACTAATATTTTCAATCAAATATGAGTTTTCGAAGTAGATCCCATCATTTGAACATGCAGTAATTAATATAATTACCGTAGACAGAAAACAGTACTTAAACATGAATACCCAGCGAGATTTTACCTTATAAACTAATTGATAAATGGTTTTCCAATCCATGACGTAAACATCCTAGGTTTTTATTACTTGGTGAAGTAGATATATGCAAAGACTCCAGTAGCAATCCAAAGTGCACCAGCAATTAATAATTTTTGTGTTTTTGTTAAACTATCCATAATCTAAAGGTAAGGTAAAATAAATCTTTTATGTATTCACAATAACTCAACTACCTAAAATCAAAAATACTTGAACAACAATTATTTTAATTTTTCATGAGAAGCAATTGCCAAAGAGCCGAATACTCTTAACTAAAGGTGACTTTAATAATAATAAAGATTCTTAATTCACATCCTCCAAAGTGGAGAGTTTTCTTTTAAATGTTAGGCATATTATCCTTTTAATTTAAGGGATTTGTGATTCTATAAGAATATCTCTAAATTGAAGAGAATTAGACCTAAATAAATTTAAAATGAACTCAAAAACATTATTTACTTTATTTATTGTTAATTTCTTCGTTTTTTTCAGTTGTGATAATGATCCTATCTGTGATACTGTTATCCAAAATGGAACTATATATGACGGTTCTGGACTTCCCTCCTATATAGGTACACTTGCAATGAAAGGAGATGAAATTATCTACGTTGGTCCTCCAAAAAAATTTAAATCCAAAAACAAAATAGATGCTACTGGTAAAGGAGTGTCACCCGGCTTTATAAACATGTTAAGTTGGGGATATTCTTCTTTGTTAAAAAATGGTCGGTCTCTAAGTGATCTTAAACAAGGAGTAACTTTAGAAGTTTTTGGAGAAGGAACTTCTGCAGGTCCTAATGGACATCCTGATAGTTTAGATTATATTTCTTTTGGTGAGGCTATGGAAAAATTAATCAAAAACAAAGTTTCTCCTAATATTGCTTCTTTTTTAGGGGCAGCTACTGTTCGGATTCAACATATTGGATATGCCAATAGAAAAGCAAGTGTTTCAGAAATTAATGAGATGCAAAAAACCGTTAAAACAGCAATGGAAGAAGGTGCTATGGGAATTGGTTCTTCTTTGATTTATGCCCCTGGAGATTATGCAGACACTGAGGAGCTCATTGCCTTAAATAAAATAGTTTCTAAATATAATGGTATGTATATCTCTCATATGCGAAATGAAGATAATCGTGTAATAGAAGCGCTGGAAGAATTAATTACAATTGCCAGAGAAGCTAAGCTACCCGCAGAAATTTATCACTTAAAAGCTTCGAGAAGACCGAATTGGCACCTTTTAGACACAATTATTGAACGTGTTGAAAACGCCCAAAAAGAGGGCTTAAAGATTACAGCAGACATGTACACTTATCCTGCCAGTTCGACCGGATTAACTGGTGTAATACCCACTTGGGTTCAAGAGGGAGGTCATAAAGCTTGGATCAATCGTATGAAAGAACCAAAAGCTCGAAAGAGATTGCTTAAAGACATCCGAGAAGAACTTAGTCAACAGCCCCCAGAGGGAATACTTATGGTTGGATTTAAAAACCCATCAATGGCAGATAAGTATCAAGGAAAAACTATTGCGGAAGCTTCTGAAATGAGAAAACAAAGTCCTGAAGAAACTATAATAGATATGATTATTGAAGATGATAGTCGAATTCAGTGTATCTATTTTAGTATGAGCGATCAAAACATTAGGAAAAAAATTAAACTCCCATGGGTTTCGTTTTGTTCTGATGCTGGCTCTTATTCCGACCCAAAAGAAGGATTTAGAACTCATCCAAGAGCATATGGAAGTTTTATTAGGGTTCTCGGTAAATTTTCAAGAGACGAAAATCTTTTATCCCTTGAAGAAGCTATTCGAAAATTGAGTGGACTTCCTGCTAGTAATTTAGGACTAAAAGATAGAGGTTTATTAAAAGAAAATTATTTTGGTGATGTAGTTATATTTGATCCCAATACTGTTGGTGATAATGCTACGTTTGAAAATCCATTACAATATGCAAATGGTATTGAATATGTGTGGGTTAATGGATCTGCTGTAATCAAAAACGGAAAGCATACGAATTCTTTCCCAGGACGATTTGTAAAAGGACCTGGGGCACTAAAAAACAATGCTAATTAATAACCCACCAACAGCAGAAAATTATCTCATAAAATTTAGTTGTAATTTTTATATTTGAATTATAAATAAAACTACTAAAAGATTAAGTGAACTTAAAAATCGGCTTAAAATCAGTTAGGGGCCAACATTTAAATCATACCTTCACTTTTAGCGAAGCCTTTTTTTATTTAAAAACAAAGCAAAAAAATCGTTGTACTTTTAACAAATAATTTTTTTACTTCTAGTTTTACAAATGGCAAAATTACCGAAAAAGTATCAATTTATAGACTTATCTGATTACGGACGTAAACCGGGGCATTGGATTGCTAGCAAACTTCAGTACACCGATTTAACGGCTATTCATGTAACTACGATGTTTATTATAACCGGACTTATAGCAATTGGATTCTTGTTAAATGGATACTTGATGACCTCTGCTTTTTTTATAATATTAAAATCCATTTTAGATGCTGCAGACGGAGAATTATCGCGACTAAAAAAAAATCCTTCTTATGTTGGACGTTATTATGATTCAATAGCAGATTTAGTACTTAACTTTTTTTTTTTATTAACCTTTTGGTATATCACTGATATTTCCATAATTTTTATGTTAATTGCTTTTTTGGGGATCCAACTTCAAGGGACTCTATATAACTTTTATTATGTGATTTTACGAAATTCCGTAGAAGGTGATACTACCAGTCGAGTTATTGAAAATACCAAACCAAAAGCCTTCAAAGGCGAAAGTCAGTCCAGAGTAAATCTGTTTTATAAAATTTACAATATTTTATATATATGTTTTGACAAGAGTATGTATTACATGGACGAAAACGCAAGGTTCAGCCAGCCGTTTCCAAAGTGGTTTATGACGCTAATTTCTTTGTATGGACTCGGATTTCAATTATTACTTATGGCACTTATGTTGGTGTTTAAACTCCAAAGCTTTGTTATCCCTTTTTTTATTGGGTATTCAGTTTTAATAATCCTATTTATTTCTATCAGGAAACTAATTCTTAAGCCCTAATTCAAACTTGAGGTAATTAGATTAGGTATAATTTTTCTTGTTTAAGTATTATGTCAAAAAGAACTTAAAGAAGTAATGTTAAAAAAATGATATAGCGCAAAACTTTTCTGAATTTAGATCAAAATAAAAATTACGATTTCACAAGTAAATTAGCCCCTCTAATAAAACTTAAGGGGTTTTCCTATTATCTTGTGATATCTCTTTTAAAACATCTTCTGTGTAAGCTAAAATCACTAAACCTTCGGCATCTAAAAGTGTATCTTCTTTTGTTAAGTTAGCTATTTCCTGAGTCACTACTATATTCCTCTTAAGTTGACCTAGAAGTAACTCTCTTTTCACATCTTCTATTGTTTCTTCTTTACTTTTGTTTGAGTTAAGTATATCAATCAAGTTATCGAAGTGTTCAGCTTCCTTGTCAAGTCGATTACTAAGCGCTTTTAATCTTTTAGTGGTTTTATTCATATTTCAAATATATAACCTTTTGGTTATTTACTTATCTCAGCACTACACTCGTAAAAGAAAAATAGATTTAATTTTAGGCTTTTTTAATTAAGATTAATGGAAAGAGTGGGCAGGTTTCCTGTGTAAAGAAGATTAATTCTAAAAAATCCAGTAACATTCACTTTTATTAATTAACCGACGGCAGTGGCGTTATTTTTTAAAGGCAGATGGATTTTCTCCACTTATTTTCTTAAACGTCCGATTGAAATACGATAAACTTTCAAAGCCACACCCATAACAAGCCTCGCTTACATTCTTTCCTGCAAGGAGAAGGCGTTTGGCCTGTGATATTCGATATTGATTTAAAAAGGACGTAAAGGTGTTTCCACTGTGTTTTTTAAAGTATCTACAAAAAGCTTCTTTGCTGAGATTAACCAATTGCGCCACTTCTTCAACCTTAATTTTTCGGATGTAGTGTTCATCAATAAAAGAATATACCTTTTGTAAGCGTTGCTGCTGCTTTTTATCTGAGGTGTTATATACTGGTTGTTTGTGTAAAAGTTCAATTTCTTCACACGAAGCAAGCGTTTTTAATATTTGAATAACCGCAATGAATTGATCAAAAGTACTCAACAAATGGAGCTTTTTGATTTGCTCTCCGACAATCTTCTTTGTTTTTCCATGAAAGGCAATCCCTTGTTGTGATTTTTCAAATAAGGTATAAATCGCCGAAAGCTCTTGAACCTGCTTAAAAACCTGTTCTTTAAATGGTGGGCTTATATGCAAAACCTCTTTTCTGTATGCAGTCTTGATTCCATAATCAAAATTCAAATGCGGAATGTTTGACCCAATTAACACAAGGTCACTTTGTTGGTAATTTGAGTGATGTTTTCCAACATGTCGAATACCATCTGCCCCTTCGATATAGACGAGTTCATATTCTGGATGAAAATGCCAAAAAAACAAGTCATTTAGTTTTGGATCGTGAAGTAACCGGAACGAACTCTTGTTGTCGGTCTGAATGTTTTCGAGTTGAATTTTCATTAAATTGTTATTTGTAGCGCTTTATTTGTCTAATATTATCAATATAGTTCAAATTACAATCAATATCAAGGTTGTAGTCTTGTTTTTATACCTATAGATTTGATTTATCTATTTCCAATATTAAATTAAAAGAAAAAGTATGAAGAAAGAAGTGAAAGCAACAATGCCCAATAAAGCCCATGAAGAAATTCCTGGAAACCCATCCGTTTCTCCCAGTAGTGACCAAAAGCTTAACGACCGTTCGAACAGAAAGTCTTTAAGGGTTCTCTCAGAAAAAGACTGGAAGTTTTGGATGCATAACGGGTATATAGTAATAAAAAACGCAATTCCTAAAGAACAAGCAAAGGCTACTGCAAATTTTATATGGGAATTTGATGAGAAAGATCCAAACGACACTTCGACCTGGTATGCGAAACCTCGTGCCGAAATGAAAATGAAAGAATTGGCAGGAACAGGAATGGTTGAGGCTTACAACCACCAAGCCCTTTGGAACAACCGTCAGATGCAAAAAGTATACGATGCCTTCGTAGATGTATGGGGTACCGAAAAATTATGGGTAACTATTGATCGTGTAAACTTGAATTTTCCACAACGACCCGGAGAAGAAAAAGAGGGCTTCATTCATTGGGATTACGATCCAGAAACTAGACCCCAAAACGTACAGGGTGTTATCGCGCTTGCCGATCAAATGGACGAAAGTATGGGAGGGTTTCAATGTGTCCCATGGTTGTACCGAAATTATGATACTTGGAAATTAACCCAGCCCGAAGACAGGCATCGTTTTCAACCCAATCTAGATTCCTTGCAAGACAAGCTTGTAAAAGTGTTAATGGAAGCTGGAGATTTGCTAATTTTTAATAGTACAGAACCCCATGGAATCCGGCCCAACCGATCAGGGAAAAAAGTCAGAATTGCACAGTATATTTCGATGATGCCCGCTGAAGAAGAGAATCAAGAACTCAAAGATTGGAGGATAAATTCTTGGAAAAATAGGGTCGCACCATTAGGTTATGCCTTTCCTGGTGATCCAAGAAATTGGGAGCAGGTAAAATACAAAACGGCTGAATTGTCCAAATTAGGCAAAAAACTATTGGGACTAGACAACTGGTAAAAGAAAAAATAGAACTTAATAAAGGCGTATAACATGCTAACATCAATGAGTTTATTAGACATTTTCATCATACTAATCTATTTTGGAATTATTCTGTGGATAGCCCAATGGGCTTCAAAAAATAAAAGTGAGTCTAAGGGGGCTGTTGATTATTTTTTAGCCGGTAAGAACTCCGGTTGGATGGTGATCGGAGCATCTCTTTTTGCCTCAAACATTGGATCAGAAATTATTCTGGGAGTTTCGGGTGCAGGAGCTCGAGGTAATATGCCCATGGCAAATTTTGAAATAATAGCATCCTTAGTATTGATAATATTGGGTTGGGTTTTCGTTCCTTTTTATTTACGAACAGGCGTATTTACCATGCCTGAATTTTTAGAGAAAAGGTATTCTGTAGCGTGTCGTAATTACCTTTCAGTAATTTCTATTTTGGCTTATGTAATCACCAAGATTTCTTTAATCATTTTTGCGGGTGCGTTAGTGTTCGAAACCATTGGAGTTTCTTTTTGGACCGGTGCAATTATTACTGTTGTAGCAACTGGATTTTATACTGTTTTAGGAGGATTAAAAGCGGTGATTTACACTGATATGGTTCAAGCGTTTATTTTACTCATTGGAACCCTGAGTGTTACAGGATTTGGACTTTATTATCTTGGAGGATGGGATAATTTATTAACCATACTTACTGAAGCTTCGTCAGTAAATGGGAACCCACCACGAGAACAGTTTTTTAATCTGTGGCGACCGATGGCTGACACGGAATATCCATGGACAGGAATGCTATTTGGAGCACCTATTTTAGGGGTTTGGTATTGGTGTACGGATCAATACATTGTTCAGCGAGTGCTTTCTTCTAAAGATGAAAATAATGCTAGAAAAGGAGCCTTGTTTGCAGGATATTTAAAATTACTACCGGTATTTATCTTTTTTATTCCGGGTGTAATTGCTTATGCTCTTTTACAAGAAGGAGCAATTGACTTTTCACTTGATAATGCAGATCAGGCACTTCCTGCTATGATCAATCAATTTCTTCCTACGGGTTTAAAGGGCCTTGCGATAGCAGGATTGTTAGCTGCTTTAATGAGCTCGCTATCCTCAGCATTTAATTCTAGCTCAACACTCTTAACAATCGATTTCTATTTAAAATATAAGCCAAAAGCATCTCAAAAAGATCTAGTTCGTTTTGGTCAATTTGCTACCATTGTTTTAGTAATAGTTAGTTTGGGCTGGATACCCTTTATGAAATCATTAATGGGCGGTGGGATTTTTCACTATCTACAAAGTGTTCAGGCTTATATTTCTCCTCCAATTGCTGCTGTTTTTCTTTTTGGATTATTTTATAAATGGATAAATGCAAAAGGTGCAATTGTATCGTTGTGGTTAGGTTTTATTGTTGGGGTTTTCAGATTGGTAACAGAGTTTCTTTCTAATGAAGGAACTATAGTTGTTCCACAAGATTCCCTATTGGGACTTTTTATAGGCATAAACTTTTTGCACTTTGCCTTATTTTTATTCCTCTTCTGTGGTTCAATTTTAATGCTTGTTAGTAAATTGACAACTCCTCAGCCATTAGAAAAACTAGAATTGGTTACTTTTAAATCAAGGAACCTTAGACCAAAATTCATGTGGTCAACAGACATGACCCTAACAGTTGTGCTAATCGGGCTTGTATTGATGCTTTGGACGTTGTTTAGCCCTTGGGGAATTGCACATTAGGAAACAATATAGAGAATGGATTTAGAATTAAAAGAGAAAACGGTTTTTATAACAGGATCTACAGCTGGAATTGGTTTTGCAACGGCTAAAGCCTTGCTGAGTGAAGGGGCCATCGTCATCATTAATGGTCGAACTTCTGCATCAGTAGAGGCAGCGATTAAACGTTTAGAATATGCGTTTCCTAAAGAAACGATAACCGGTATATCTGCTGATTTCAGCAAACAAAATGAAGTGAATATTCTCCTAGAAAATTTACCTAAAATAGATATCCTAATCAACAATGTTGGTGTGTATTCTTCCGGTTCTTTTTTTAAGACAGAGGATGCGGAATGGTATCGTCAGTTTGAAGTTAATGTGATGAGTGGGGTCCGCTTATCGAGAATCATTCTACCGAGTATGTTGGCTAATAATTGGGGGCGGATTTTATTTATCTCAAGCGAATGTGCCAGTCTAACCCCTCCTGATTTAATTGCATACAGCATGACCAAAGCTGCTATTTTAGCAGTTTCTCGCGGTCTGGCTCAGCTAACCAAAGGAACTAATGTCACGATAAATTCAGTGATTCCTGGTTCTACTTTGTCCCAAGGAGCGGAACAGTTTTTAGAAGATGCTGCACAAAAAAAACAGAAAACAAAAGATGAAATAGAAAACGCTTTTTTCACAAAAGTCAGAACAACCTCTTTGTTGCAGCGGTTTGCAAAAGTAGAAGAGGTCGCCGATACGATTGTGTATATAACAAGTCCGCGTTCTTCAGCTACAAACGGAGCTGCAATTAAAGTTGATGGGGGAAGCTCTGGAGGGTTGTTTTAGTTTTTTGATTTACTATAAAATCTTAACACCGTGTTTTTTTTCTGAACTTAATCTATTACAAAAGCAAGTCTTAACGTACTTCTTTAGTAGCTTGTTTCATTCTTAGTAAAGTGTATTGTAAGCCAGAACTTAACGAAGACGATATGCCTATAGTTTAAAAGAAAACGTCACTAAAGTTTATTAATAGCATTAATAACACAAACAACGGCAAGTCTTCATTTACTTCATTAGTTGCTTGTTTCATTCTTGGTAAAGTGTATTTCAGAACTTACTGAAGATGATATGCCTTAATTTCCGATAATGGCTATATTTGACGCATTGATTTAGCCAAGACCTATACTCGGTTTGATGGCATAAAACAAACGTTACATATCCATGCCAACAAACGACTACACGCCATCCTTTTTCTTTAAAAATGGGCACGTCAATACGATGTATAGCTCCTTGTTTCGAAAAACGAAGCCGTTACCGTTTAAGCGTAAACGGATTACAACTCTAGATGATGATTTTTTAGACATTGACTTACTCGAAAATGGGAGTGATAAAATCGTTATCCTTTGCCATGGGCTAGAGGGCAGTAGTGATTCCAAATACATTCAAGCTTCAGCGGCTTTGTTGGCCAAAAACGGCTATGCCGTGGCGGCCATGAACTACCGTTTTTGCAGCGGAGAAATTAACCGCCGATTGATTACCTACCACAGTGGGCGAACGGAGGATCTCCACGCCGTTATCAATACCGTACTCCCTGATTATAATGCAGTGTATTTATTGGGCTTTAGTCTAGGTGGAAACCTGGTCTTAAAATACAATGGTGATGGGATTTATCCTTTGCATCCAAAAATAAAGGCCAGTGTAGCTATCTCTGTCCCGGTGGACTTGCATGGTTCGTCCATTAAGTTACAGGACCTAAAGAATCGCTTGTACACTTGGCGGTTTTTACGTACTCTATCAAACAAAGTCCGCCTCAAACATCAGCAATTTCCCGATCAAGTGCCCATTGATCGGCTTAAAAAGGTTAAAAAACTCATTGATTTTGACGAGTATTTTACCGCTGCCTTAAACGGTTTTAAAAACGCACAAGATTATTATGCCAAAGCGAGTAGTAAGCCTTTTCTTAAATCGATCTCTCGGCCTACTTTGCTCATCAATGCCCTAGACGATCCTTTTTTGTCTGAGTCTTGTTTTCCGAATGCTGAAGCCCAAGAAAATCCACATTTTAGCTTAATTACGCCACGCTATGGCGGACATGTGGGTTTTGTGTCTACAGGAAAACACTACTGGTCTGAGCTAGAGATACTGCGGTTTTTAAAAAAATATTAAGAATGAGAACTATTTAGTTTCACCTTTCCCGTTATTAGATTTGGTCTTTTTTTTCAGGAGTACTAAATACTTCTCCTTGCCAGACACTGAATCGATTTTTTATTTAACTACCTGCAAATGGAGTTCCAAAAATACCTGCTGCCAATTCTGCCCATATAAACGTAAATATTAAAACCAATATTCCAATATATAGATCTCGATTTTTTAAATTCTTGTTACAATTACTGACAAAATTAATTCCAATACTAAGGAAAATTAGTAGAGAACCCATTATAATGAAATCAAACAGACTCCAGTTAATTTCATCAGTGATAGCCATTCCAATTAATGGAATTAATAATAAAAAAAGTGGATAGAAAATTCTTTTTGACATATTCAAAAATAGTAAAACGGCTAAACTTTATAATAGTATAACAGTTTTATTGTTTTAACATATAACTCTATTGGAATATCAAACTATAATATTACTCGGATAAGTTTTTTTATAAACAATTTTAATCATATACTTATCACAAGTGATTACACCCCTCTATGCCAGTTAAGCCCTAAGGAAAACCCCCCTACCTAATCAAAAACTAATGCTATGATTGTCATCACATTAGATAGGATAATTGAGGTGCAATGTTTGTAGTGTCTTAAATACAGATGTATGGGGTTCTATACTAACTACAAGAACTAGTATCTAATCTGAAAACGATTCTAAAAACCCCTCCCCACGTTTAGAAATTAAAGAATATTTGGAAACTTTTAGCTTTTAATGTGTCCCAGTGTCCCAATCCTTAGGGATGGGATAGGGGACAACATATGATTAGAGTTTACGCTGTAAAGTAGACTTAGAGACGGTAAATTCTTTTTTTGAGAGCCTGTCACTTATCTCCTTCAAAGGTAATCCATTCTCCTGCATCACTTTTGCATCTTCAATCCATTCTTCAGTGGCTAATTCATTGAGTCTAACTCTTTCTCCAGTATTTTCAAAGGATAGATACTCATTAAACCTCAACACATAGCTCATGGACTTGGAAGATTCTGGAAGATAGTTGTTCTTTATAACGCACAAGTGCCTTAGAGATTCATCACTATCATCCTTTGTTAGCATCAAAACACTCCTCATCTTCGCTTCAAAGCCTGTGGTTTAGGTTATATACCATTATATCAACTCTAGTTTCAAAATAAAACTGGACTTAATTTTGGGTGGGATTCCTATTTATGATGTTTTAGGTTGGAATATGAGTTTCAATAACACTTAAAACAATTAAATCCTGATCATTCCACTACTGCCTGAAAAACAAGCTCTCTGAATCTTACGGACGTGGTGTCGTAACCAATATTAAATGTTTGTTTATAAATAATTCCTATGATCTTTTCTTCTGGATCGGCGAAATAACTTGTATTAAAATATCCTCCCCAAGTGAGGGTGCCTTCGCTTCCTCCAGATCCAACCTTAAGATCTTTCTCTGATAGAACACCAAAAGCTAAACCGTGAGAAATATTTACATTTTTAGGCATTTGATTCTCATAAACTAATTCACAGGTTTTTTTACCTATAATTTGATGTCCATTTGCTTTTCCATTGTTTAGGAATAAGAAGAGAAATTTGGCATAGTCTTCCACTGTACTTGAAAGGCCAGCCCCTCCTGAAAAATAATTCTTTGATTTAAGTGGGTAATTGACATCGTAGAAAGAAGCATTATAGACTATCCATTCATCTCCATCTCTTGTCAATACGGGGACTAATCTGTCTTGTTTTTCTTCAGGAAGTGTAAAATAGGTGTCATTCATACCCAGTGGTTCAAAAACTCTTGTTCTCAAAAATTCAGGAAACGTCATACCCGATATTAACTCAACAAAATGACCCAAAACGTCAAGTCCCAGACTGTAGGTATATCGTTCACCTGGCTCGTGATGCAAGGGCTGTTTTGCAATTAAATTCGTTATTTCTTCCATATTTTGATCAGGAGAAAAAATATCTCGAAGTCCTCTTTTCCAGTAAATAGATCGAATAGCAGGATTGCCATCAATTTCTCCATAGCCAATGCCTGATGTGTGAGTAAGTAAATCCCGTATAGTAATTTTATTTTTTGGAAGTATTGAGGTGTAGGTGCTATCTTTAGAATTGAAATCATCTAAAATTTCAACCTCTGAAAAGGCAGGAATATATTTTGAAATAGGATCATCCAAAAAAAACTTACCTTCCTCCCAAAGCATAAGAACGGCAAGGGAAGTAATGGCTTTAGTCATAGAAGCAATTCTAAAAATATCACTTTCGATAACAATACTGTTATTCTCTGGATTGGCAATTCCAAAAGCCTTTTGATAAATGGTTTTTCCATTTCTAGTTACTAATGCAACTGCACCTGGAATTTCTTTAGATTTAACTGCCTTATTGAGCATACTGTCAATTCTTGAAAGCCTTTCAATAGACATTCCTTCTTTAATAGTTAAATTATCACTGGATTTGGTACAGTAAGTTAAAAGTAAAGATGATAATAGTGCAAATAAAATATTTCTCATTAGGGTAAATTTATTTCATAAAAGTAATATTTATTGTTTAGTAAATGATCAAATTTGAATATCACGATTATACAAACAAAGGCAAGTCTTCAATCACTTCATTAGTAGCTTGTTTCATTCTTGGTAAAGTGTATTGTAAGCCAGAACTTACTGAAGATGATATGCCTGTGGTTTAAAAGAAAAACGCCACTGAAATTAATTAGAGGCGCATTCTGAACTAACTAACTAACAAGACTAAAATGAAAATAAAAGCTTTGTTATGTTTTTAAAACGTTTGTAAATCATAAAACCCTTGAAAATCAAATGATTAACAAGGGTTCTTGTACTCGAGGCGGGACTTGAACCCGCACGACCGCAATGGTCATTGGATTTTAAGTCCAACGTGTCTACCAATTCCACCACTCGAGCAATCGACAGAGCGAAAGACGGGATTTGAACCCGCGACCCCCACCTTGGCAAGGTGATGCTCTACCCCTGAGCTACTTTCGCGTTGTGGATTGCAAATGTAAAATAATTTTGATTCTTTCTGAATTATAGTAGGTAATTTTCTATAAAAAAATTGACCTATCAGAGTTTTAATAAAAATGGCTTATTTCTGAGACAAACGTCTTTTAATGTTATTGAGTTGCATGAGAGCTTCTACGGGGGTTAAAGTATCAATATCAATTGCCGCTATCTCATCTCGTAATCCCTCTAAAAGTGGATCATCTAAATTAAAAAAACTTAATTGTAATTCCGTTTCTTCATCAGCAGAAGAAGATGTTTTTTTACTCAAACCATGTGAAGCCTCTAAAGCTTTTAACTTATTTTGAGCTGAACTTAACACGTACTGAGGCATACCCGCCATTTTTGCTACGTGAATACCAAAACTATGAGCACTCCCACCAGGGATAAGTTTACGTAAGAATAGCACACTGTCCTTTGTTTCTTTAATAGAAACATTAAAGTTTTTAATACGTTCATAGCCAAGTGTCATTTCATTCAACTCATGGTAGTGAGTAGCAAAAAGAACTTTAGGGTGATAAGGGTGCTCATGAAGATATTCTGCTATTGCCCACGCTATTGAAATTCCATCATAAGTACTGGTACCTCTCCCAATTTCGTCTAAAAGGACCAAACTATGTTCCGATATATTATTTAATATAGAAGCTGTTTCATTCATTTCTACCATAAAAGTTGAAGCGCCCATAGAAATATTATCACTAGCTCCTACTCTAGTAAAAATTTTATCTACAATTCCCAGTTTTGCACTTGTTGCTGGGACATAACTTCCTAATTGGGCCAACAAAGTTATTATGGCTGTTTGTCTTAAAATAGCTGATTTTCCAGACATATTAGGTCCAGTAATCATCATAATTTGTTTGGCATTAGGATCCAGCGAAAGATCATTAGGAATATAAGGGGTACCTAAAGGTAAGTTTTGTTCTATCACAGGGTGGCGTGCTCCCTTTAATTCTAACTCTGTTCCTTCTGTTAATTTAGGACAACAATAATTGTTTTTTAATGCCGTTTTAGCAAAGCAACTAAGTGCATCCCATTGAGCCACAGCATTAGCATTAAGCTTTAAAACCTCTAACTCCTTTTGTAACTCAATCAACAAAGCAGCAAACAATCGTTGTTCTAATTCCAAAATACGATCTCCTGCTTGTAGAATTTCTGTTTCAAAAACTTTCAATTCTTCTGTAATGTATCGCTCTGCATTTACAAGAGTTTGTTTCCTAATCCAATCCTCTGGTACTTTGTCTTTGTGAGAATTACGTACTTCTATATAATACCCAAATACATTATTAAAGGCGATTTTTAAAGATGGGATTTTAGTTCTTTCAGACTCACGAGCTAACATAGCATCTAGGTGGAATTGAGAAGTGTCACGCAAACTTCTTAAGTCATCTAAGGGCCCTGAAAATCCTTCTGCAATTACATTCCCCTTGGAAACCAAAACGGGAGCTTCTGGATGCAAGCTTGTTTTAATTAATGAGATAATGGTATTACATCCAGGAAGGATTCTTAATTGTGCTTTTATGGTTTTGTTAGGACTTTTTCCCAATTGATGTTTTAATACCTCAACCTCACTTAGAGATCGACACAATTGATTTAAAGCCCGTGGGCTAATTTTTTCAGTTGCTATTTTAGCCATGACACGCTCAATATCAATAACATTAGCTAATAAACGTTGTGTTTCTTGGAGTACTTCTTCTTGATCTAAAAACCCTTGTACCACTTTATGTCGAGCTTCAATTTGTGTTTTATCTTTTAATGGAAATGCTAACCAACGTCGCATTAAACGTCCGCCCATAGGTGTTTGTGTATGATCTAAAATTGAAATTAAAGGAATACCCTCTGGATGTGTAGCCTGAAAAAGTTCTAGATTTCTTTGAGTAAAACGATCCAGCCAAACAAAACCATCCTGAGCAACAGGTGAAATTTTGGTAATGTGTTGTAGCTTTCTATGTTGAGCTTCAGATAAATAATGCAATACCGCTCCCGCCGCACTAATTCCAACTGTATATTGTTCGATTCCAAAACCAGCCAATGAGTTGGTCTTAAAATGGGTGGTTAATTTTTCTTGTGCAGTACTTAATTCATATGCCCAATCTTCCATGAAAAAACAATGAAATTGTGTTCCAAATTGTTTTAAAAATAATTTCTTTTTAGGTTTTGGTACCAAAACTTCACTAGGAGAAAAACTTTGAAGTAACTGCTCGATTTGCTCAGAAGAACCTTCAGCAACCCAAAAATCACCAGTAGATATATCTAAAAAAGAAACTCCCCATTTTAGATCAAAAAATACTGCAGCAAGATAATTATGCTTCTTTTGATCTAATACATCATCATGTAAAGAAACCCCCGGAGTGATTAACTCTGTTACCCCTCTTTTTACAATGGTTTTAGTCATTTTAGGATCTTCAAGTTGATCACAGATGGCAACCCTACAGCCTGATTTAACAAGTTTAGGTAAATAAGTATTAAGCGAATGGTGAGGAAAACCTGCTAGTTCAATCTCACTAGTACTTCCAGCCCCTCTTTTTGTTAAAACAATACCTAGTAATTTTGCAGCCTTAATTGCATCAGCACCAAAGGTTTCATAGAAATCACCTACACGAAACAACAATAAAGCATCTGGATATTTTGCTTTTATCTTGTTGTACTGTTTCATTAAAGGTGTTTCTTTTACTGTTTTATTCAAAATTTAAGGTTTATACGAATGTATTTAAAATTTGATTGTTTTTGAAAAATAAAGATGCAAATAGCTTCATGAAAATAAGAGATTGTATTTTTGTTTTTTCTAAAAAGTTATGCGCAAATTAAAAAACGAAGAACTTAATCGTAAAACAGTAGCAGATTTTAAAGAGGCTACAAAAACACCATTGATTCTTATTTTAGATAATATCAGAAGTCTTAATAATATTGGCTCTGTATTTCGTTCTGCAGATGCATTTTTAGTAGAAAAAATATATCTCTGTGGTATCACTGCTGTACCACCTCACAGAGATATTCACAAAACAGCTCTAGGAGCAACTGATAATGTTGCATGGGAATATGTTGAGAATACTTTAGTGGTTATTAAAAAACTTCAAGAAGAAGGTGCTTCAGTATGGGCTATTGAACAAACTGAAAATGCTACTTTATTAAATTCATTCAAACCAAAACCCAAAACAAAACATGCTTTTGTATTAGGAAACGAAGTCCGGGGAGTTTCACAAGAAGTAGTAAGTGCCTGTGGTCAAGCACTTGAAATTCCTCAGTATGGAACTAAACATTCCTTAAATATAAGTGTAGCTACCGGTATTATTGTTTGGGATTATTTCACAAAAATTTAGCGCCATAAATTTTCCTTAGTAAATGCTGAAATCCCTGCTCACTTTCTTTGAAATCATAAGTAGCAGCGTCAATCTTTAAAACTAAAAAAGGTAATTCTGTTTCCAACATTTTTTTATATCCTATTTCAATTTTTTTAAGGTATGCATCTTCAATATTCTGCTCATAACTCCGCCCCCTTTTCTTTATTTGATTTTGTAAATAGGGAACTTCTGCCGTTAAAAAAACTAAGATACTTGGAGACTTTTGTTTATTTATACACTTTAAAAATGATGCTTTATACTTTTTAAAAGTTTCTGAGTCTAAATTTTGTGCTGCAAAAACCAATGATTTATATAGCACATAATCTGCAACTGCTGGACCGGTATTCTGAGACCAAAAGTTATCAACTTGTTTTAATCTATCATGCAAGAAAAAGGTTTCTACGTCCAATGCATATTTTTCAGGCTCATTATAAAAAAGCTTTAAATAAGGATTATCGGCAAACCTTTCTAACAGAATTGGAACCTGGTAGCGATCACTTATTTTCTTCGCCAGGGTAGTCTTCCCTACGCCTATATTTCCTTCAATTACAATAAAGGCAGAGGCTTCAAAAATTTTAGGAGTCCAAAATGATAATGGGAAAGGATTACAAAGTGCCTTATCAGGACTTTCATGAATCAACGTTGATATTGATTTTTTCAATATTGGATGCCTCCAGCTTGGGGCGATTTGAGAAAGGGGTACTAAAACAAAATTACGTAAGTGAAGTCTAGGATGTGGTAAGGTCAACAAAGATGAATTAATAATCAGATCGTCAAAAGATAAAATATCTAAATCTATTATTCTTGCAGAATATCCATCTTCAGAATTTCTAACTCGTCCTAATTTTTCTTCAACCTTTAGAAGTGTTTTTATTAAATGTTCAGGAGTCATGGTCGTCTCCAATTCGGCACAGGCATTATAAAAAGAAGTGCTCTCAAATCCCCAAGGAAGAGTTTCATAAATAGGTGAAATTACCAGTACTCTAATATCGTCAGCTTCAAGCAATATTAAAGCTTTTGTTAAATTCTCTAGACGATTGCCTAGATTACTCCCCAATGATATAAAAATGTTTTTCTCAGCCATTTCTTAGTCTGTTTCACAAAGCTACAAAACCCTATATTTGCAACACCAATAATTTTATTATGAATTTTATAAAAAGTTTTTTTGCGTCAATTTTAGGAACCTTAACTGCATTAGGTGTTTTCTTTGTTATGGTTTTGCTCATTATTTCAGGATTTGCAAGCCTTATGAATGCCCCTTCAGGAGGGGGATCAATTTCAGGCAATAGTGTTTTAAAGCTAGATTTAAACGGTACCATTTTAGATCGTGCACCAACATTTGACGAATTACAGCGTGTTTTAGGTTTGGAGGAAAGTACCTTGGGACTCCCAAATATAATTACTGCTATTGATAAAGCTAGTAAACATGATAAGATTAAAGGCATAAGCTTGCGTGCGGATTTTATATCTGCAGGCTGGGCGCAAACACGAAGCATCAGGAATGCTCTACTTCGCTTTAAAGAAAGTGGTAAATTTATCTACTCCTATGGAGATATATACACTCAAAAGGGATATTATTTGTCATCCGTGTCTGACTCTATTTATCTAAATCCATTAGGTGCTTTGGAATTTAAAGGATTAGCATCTGAAGTTCTTTATTACAAAAATTTTCAGGATGAATATGGTCTTAAAATGGAAGTAATTCGCCAAGGAAAATATAAAAGTGCGGTGGAACCATACTTAGAAAATGAAATGAGCCCTGCCAACCGGTATCAGATAAAATCACTCTTAAATGATATTTGGGAAACCTTAAAAACAGAAATTGCTCATGCTCGAAATTTAGTTCCTGAAATATTAGATATAATTATAGAAGATCAAAAAATAAATATTGCAGAAGATGCCTTAACAGAAAATCTAATTGATGGACTGATTTATAAAGACATTTTTGAACAAAAAATAAAAACAAGAATGAATATTGCATTCGAGGATGATCTTAAAATTGTCTCAATCGAAAAGTTAAATAATAATGTTTCAACCTACAACGCTTCAATAAAAGATCGCATTGCAGTAGTTTATGCTAGAGGGCCCATTCTTTACGGAGAAGGCACTGAAAATATTATTGCTCAAGGTGTTTTTGTAGAGACACTTGAAACACTCGCTGAAGATGATTGGATTAAAGCAGTAGTACTTCGCATAGAATCACCCGGCGGAAGTGCTTTGACTTCTGAATTACTTTGGAGGGCTATTGAAAATTTAAAAGAAAAAAAACCATTTATTGTTTCTATGGGAAATGTTGCAGCATCAGGAGGTTATTATATTGCCGCAGGTGCTGATCAGATTTTTGCGGACCCCTTGACTATTACAGGTTCTATTGGAGTATTTGCTACACTTCCTAATGCGAATGGTTTAATGAAAAACTTAGGCATCAATACACAAACAGTTGAAACGCATAAAAATGCATTAGGCTACAGTCCTTTTCAACCCCTTTCTAAAGCATTTGAAAAACAAACTCTATTAGGAATTGAAAATATATATACTATTTTCAAAAAGCGGGTGATAGATGGACGTGGATTAAGCCCTGAAGCCGTTGAAAATATCGCACAAGGTAGAGTCTGGACTGGAAAACAAGCGGTAAAAAACGGACTAGTTGATTACTTAGGTGGCTTAGACGATGCTTTAGCAGCAGCAGCAAAAGCAGCAAATTTAGAAAATTATAATAAAATGGAATATCCTATTTTTAAAGAGGATTTAGAGTCTATCCTTTCTGGTATTACTCCTTCTTTAAAACTAAAATCTTCTTTAATAGAATGGTTGCCTAAAAATTTAAAACATTCCTTTGAAATAACTAAAACAGAAAATTCCTTACTTTCAATACAAGCACTTGTTCCTTTTGAATTAAGTATAAAATGACCAAACAAAAAAAAGCTTTTGCTCAAAGATTATACCTCTATTTGGCAAGTTTATTTATTACCTCGCTGGTGGTATCAAATCTTATTTTTCAGAAGTTCTTTTACTGGAAACCGTTTGAATTATCCATTTTTGGAAATGAACTATTTGAGCTCTCGGTGGGTATTCTTCCTTATCCAATTACCTTTTTAATTACAGATTTAATTTCAGAAATTTATGGGAAAAATAAAGCTAATCAAGTAGTGATTGCGGGTATTTTTGCTTCGATATTTTCAATGGGAGTTGTACTTGTTGCTAATTATGTTCCTGCGTTAGACAATTCACCAATAAATGATACCATCTTTAGCCAAGTATTTGCGCTTTCACCCATTGCAGTTCTAGCATCCATGATAGCTTATTTAATGGCGCAATTTGTTGACATTAAAGTCTATCATTTTTGGAAAAATAAAACAGAAGGGAGAATGCTTTGGTTAAGGAATAACTTTTCAACGTTTAGCTCCCAATTTATTGACACCTTTCTTGTAATTAGTTTGCTGTGTCTCTTTGGTATATTAGATTGGAAATTATTTTGGGGCCTTGTTCTTTCAGGATTTTTATTTAAAATCTTAGTAGCTTTATTTGACACTCCCTTTCTGTATTTTTTTGTAGGAATATTTAGGAAAACTTTCGATTTGAAACCTAATCAAGAAATTGAAATATAAAAAGTCATGAACCAAGAAACTGATGGAGTACGTATTAACAAATACCTTAGTGAAATTGGACATTGTTCTCGAAGAGCTGCAGATAAATTAATAGAAGAAAGTCGTATAAAAGTTAATGGACAAAGCGTTGTTATGGGGCAAAAGGTAACGGCCCAAGACCGTATTGAAGTAGATGATATTTTAGTTGAAGATCTCCTAGAGCGCAAAATATATATTGCCTTTAATAAACCTGTAGGTATTGTTTGTACCACTGATACTAGGGTAGAAAAAGATAATATCATTGACTATATCAATTATCCTTCACGTATTTTCCCTATTGGACGATTAGACAAACCTAGCGAAGGCTTAATTTTACTTACCAATGACGGTGACATTGTCAATAAAATTCTAAGGGCCAGAAATAATCATGAAAAAGAATATTTAGTAACCGTAAACAGACCTGTGACAGAAAAGTTTATTAATGAAATGGCAAATGGTATTCCCATTTTAGATACTATAACCCGTAAATGTTTAGTGGAACAAATTCATAAAAAAGAATTTAAAATTACTCTAACTCAAGGTCTAAACCGTCAAATTAGACGAATGTGTGAATATCTAGACTACCGTGTTGTTAAGCTTAAAAGAGTTCGTATAATGAATATCAAACTTGATATAGGAGTTGGAAAATACCGAGACCTAACAAAAAAAGAGTTTGATGAATTACAAAATTTAATAGCTGAATCTGATAAGCATATTGACTAAGAAATTGTCAGCTTTACGCGCTGCCCTTCATTTGAACGAACATTAAAAACAGTTTGATCTTCAAAAAGTAAATACTGTCCCTTAAGGCCAATTAATTTTCCTTCAAATAGAGGAATTTTAGTAAGATTCAAACTATTTACTTTTTCAGGATACTGTAAAACCGGAAATGTCAATGATTCTATTGTAACTTCTGTCGCTAAATAAGGTTTTAAATCACTTGGAAGTAGCGTAATTGCTTTGTTTCTCTCAACTTCCCATTCTATGGGTTCTGCTTTATGTTGTAACATTTTACGCCAATTAGTTTTATCAGAAAAATGAGCTTTAAGTGCTACCTCTCCTACTCCTGCTAAATATCGGTTTGGCAGCTCAAGTAACACCATAGCTTCATGTGCTCCTTGATCAATCCAACGAGTAGGTAATTGATTTTTTCGTGTAACCCCCACTTTTAAATGACTGCTTAAGGCCAAATAAACAATATGAGGTTGCAACTGCATTTTTTTTTCATAATCTAAATCTCGATCGACCTCTCCTAAATGTGCTTTGCTTAATTCTGGACGCATAATCCAATCTCCAGTTGCTGGGCTATCAAAAAAACAAGATTTACAAAAGCCTTGTCTAAATACTGGGAAACTTTGGTTACAATTTAAACATTGTGATCCTGTATGCTGGATTTGAATCGTTTTTCCTAGACACTGATTCATGTGAAGAAAACCTTCTTCCATATCCAAAAAATAGTTTATTGGATCTTCCTTCTCAGTTCTCATTTTTTTTAAAGTACCTTCAAACATTTACTCTCTTGGAATTAATTACTTTTACACATCTAAGATAAGGATATTTTTATGCCAATACCTCTTTTCAATTCAATAGCCTCTTGGATATTAAAAAAGAGAATTCATCAAATAGAACTCTTTATAAAATATCCAAATGAAGTTCAAGAAGAATTATTATTCCAATTACTAAATAAGGCCCAATCCACAGAAACAGGAATGCTTTATGGATTTGATACTATTAAAAATTACGACACCTTTAAAGCAAAAGTCCCTTTAAGTGATTATGCATCAATAGAGGATCAAATTGAAAAGTGTCGAGAAGGTAAACAAAATATTTTTTGGCCAACACCCATTAAATGGTTTGCAAAATCTAGTGGCACAACTAATTCAAAAAGTAAATTTATTCCGGTTAGTATTGAAGCTCTAGAAGACTGTCATTATAAGGCTGGAAAAGATATGCTTGCACTCTATTTCATCAACAATGAAAATTCTCAACTATTGACAGGAAAGTCTTTGCGCTTAGGAGGGAGTAGTGAGCTCTATAATGATCACAATAGTTCTTTTGGTGATCTTTCTGCCATTATAATTCAAAACCTTCCGCTATGGGCTGAGTTAAGCAGTACGCCTAGTAACAAAACCTCGTTAATTGCTGAATGGGAAACTAAAATGAAGGCCATAGTAAAAGAAACAATTCCAGAAAATGTAACCAGCCTAGCGGGGGTCCCTTCGTGGATGTTAGTATTACTTCAAAATATATTAAAAGCAACAGGTAAAAAAAACATTAAAGAAGTATGGCCAAATGCAGAAGTTTATTTTCATGGAGGCGTAAGTTTTATTCCTTACCGAGAACTGTATGAAAATTTATTTCCGCACAAAGACTTTCAGTTTTATGAAATCTATAATGCCTCAGAAGGTTTTTTTGGAATTCAAGATAAAAATGATTCAAACGAATTATTACTCATGTTAGATTATGGTATTTTTTATGAGTTTATTCCGTTTGATAATTCAGATAAATTATCAGAAGTCATTCCGCTTTCTAAAGTAGTATTAAACGTAAATTATGCGGTTATAATAACAACAAACGCTGGATTATGGCGCTATCAAATTGGAGACACCGTTCAATTTACCTGTTTAACACCTTATAGATTTCGAGTTACCGGTCGGACAAAACATCACATTAATGTATTTGGTGAAGAGCTTATTATAGATAATACTGAAAAGGCATTGACAAAGATCTGTGCAAAAACTAAAAGTTTGGTTTCTGACTATACTGTAGCTCCAATTTTCATGAAAGAAGAAAAGCAAGGAGCCCATGAATGGATTATAGAATTCGAAAAAATACCTGAAAGTATTTCAACATTTACAGAACTTCTTGATCAAGCCCTACAAGACGAAAATTCTGACTACGAAGCAAAACGGTATAAAAATATGACTCTTCATAAACCTAAGATAAACATTGCTAGAAAAGGTCTTTTTTACAAATGGCTTTCAAAGAATAAAAAATTAGGCGGGCAACACAAAGTACCGCGTTTATCTAATTCTAGAAATTTTCTTGATGAGCTACTAAAAATGAATAGCTAAGAAACTATCTTAAGCTCAGGCAATTCAATTACCGATAATTTAGCCTCTGCATATTGCTTGGAAACTTTCAATGACTTTACATCAGATTGAGGCAACTCAAACATTGCGTCATTTAAAATTGCCTCACACAAAGACCTAAGTCCTCTAGCTCCTAATTTATATTCTAGGGCTTTTTTAACAATAAAATCTAAAGCACCCGCAGTAAATTGTAAATCAATATTATCCATTTTAAAAAGATGTTCATATTGCTTAACCAAGGCATTTTTTGGACTTGTTAAAATTTCACGCAAGGTTTTTTTATCCAAAGGATTCATGTAGGTAAGCACAGGAAGCCTTCCTATGATTTCAGGAATTAACCCAAAAGAACGAATGTCACGTGGGGTAATATATTGTAACATATTTTCTTTATTAACGTTACGTTGTGCCAAA
Source organism: Flavobacteria bacterium MS024-2A (assembly GCA_905182305.1). GTDB lineage: Bacteria > Bacteroidota > Bacteroidia > Flavobacteriales > Flavobacteriaceae > MS024-2A. Next base: position 38,150 of record CAJJBB010000005.1, on the reverse strand, counting down.
ACTGTTTTGTAACCAATGGCCTGAAGGTTAAGTCGCTTGCTTATGTGTTTTTCTATTCCGTCAAAAGCACCTCCAGCAATAAATAATATGTTTGATGTATCTACTTCTGTAAATTTCTGATCAGGATGTTTTCTTCCTCCTTTTGGTGGAACATTAACAACAGTACCTTCCAAAAGCTTTAATAAAGCCTGTTGTACTCCTTCACCTGAAACATCTCTAGTTATGGATGGATTATCACCTTTTCGTGCAATTTTATCTATTTCATCTATAAAAACAATTCCTTTTTGTGCACGGTCAACGTCGTAATCCGCCGCCTGAAGAAGTCGTGAAAGAATACTTTCTACATCTTCTCCTACATAACCGGCTTCAGTTAAAACGGTAGCATCAACAATTGCTAAAGGCACATTTAGTAATCGGGCAATGGTTTGAGCCAAAAGCGTTTTTCCAGTCCCAGTAGGCCCCACTATTATCACATTACTTTTTTGAATTTCTACCTCGTTGTCTTCCTTAAATGAATTTTGGAGGAGTCTTTTGTAGTGATTGTATACAGCTACAGAAAGGACTTTTTTAGAAGATTCTTGCCCTATAACATAAGTGTCTAAAAAAGATTTAATTTCTTTAGGTGGCTTAAGTTCTATAGTAGCTTCTTTAGTCTCAGAGGATACATCTTCTTCTTGCACGATACCATGTGCTTGTACTATACAACGATCACAAATATGTGCATCTAAACCTGCAATAAGAAGTTGAGTCTCCGGTTTGGGCCTCCCACAAAAAGAACAATTTAAATCAGACTTACTCATGGTGATTGGATATTATTTTGGGCTGGATTGTAGAACTTCATCAACCATTCCATATACTTTTGCTTCTTCAGCTTTCATCCAGTAATCACGATCACTGTCATGGGTTACTTTTTTCATATTTTGGCCAGAATGCTTAGAAATGATTTGATATAATTCATCTTTTAACTTTAAAATTTCACGTGTAGTAATTTCAATGTCAGATGCTTGTCCTTGAGCACCACCTAAAGGCTGATGGATCATTACACGAGCATGAGGCAATGCAGAACGTTTTCCCTCGTGTCCAGCACACAAAAGTACAGCTCCCATAGAAGCCGCAATTCCAGTGCAAATAGTGGCTACATTGGGACTTATAAATTGCATAGTATCATAAATACCCAAACCAGCATAAACACTTCCTCCTGGTGAGTTTATATACATTTGAATATCACGATTGGCATCCGTACTTTGTAAGAATAATAATTGTGCTTGAATAATATTAGCAACATTATCATCAATGCCAGTCCCTAAAAACATGATACGATCCATCATTAAACGCGAAAAAACATCCATTTGAGCAACATTCATTTGACGTTCTTCAATAATATATGGAGTCATACTGCTTACTATTTTATCATAATACATTGAATTAATACCATGATGTTTCGTTGCATATTTTTTAAATTCTTTTCCGTAATTCATGTTTTTTATTTTTATTAAAAATAATGAAAATATTAAGCTTTTCCATATGCTTCTTTCACAAAGGAATCATAGCCAATTTTTTTATGTTTTAAAGGAGCATTTTCCTTGAAGAATGTAAGCATTTTGTTACTCATTAACTGTTCTGAAATTTTTCGGGTTTCATCTTGATTTTTAAGGATGTTGGAAACAATTCCATCAATTTGTTCAGGATCAGGTTGCTGTCCATATTGCATCATTTGATTTTTAACCAATGATGCTGCAAACTCCTTTAACTCATCAAAAGTCATGTCGAGTTTATGTTGTTCGATAATTTTTCCTTCAATTAATTGATATCGTATCCCTTTTTCTGATTTATTAAATTCTTCGATAGCTGCTTCAGGACTCAAAGGTTCTTTACCTGAAGTTTGCATCCATCTTTTTAGAAAGTCTGAAGGCAGTTTAAATTTCGTCTTTTCAACTAAATACTCCGTAATATCATTTAATAATTTCTGGTCTGCCTGAGGCTCAAATTGCTTCTGAAGTCCTTCTTTAATTTTTTCATTAAGCTCTTTTTCAGAGGTTACTGTTCCTGGTGTATATAATTTATCAAATAGATCTTTATTTAATTCTGCAGGAATTCGCTCATTAACTTCTTTAATTTCTATAATAATTTGTTCACCTTCAAGTAATTCTAGCTTTACATCATCAATAGACAACAATCTTTTTGCCGTATCATTATCTTTAAAAAAATCTTTGGCAGGAAGAGTAAGTATGGTTCCTGTTGAAGCTGTCTTTAAAGCACTAATAGATTTTTTTGCTTTCAAGTCCTCAAAAGTAAAGGAAATTAGATTTTCTAGTTCTGCGGCATCATTTCTAAACTGAGCATTAATCTCATACCCTTTTGCAGGATGTTTTTGAGAAACTAGTTTGCCGTATTGCTTTCGAACATAATCTAATTGTTCCGTTAACATTTTAGCATCTGGCTCAATTTCATAACTAACAACTTTTTTGAGAACTTCTAATTTAACATCAAAATTAGGGGCAAGTCCTAATTCAAAATCAAAATCAAATAAATCTGAACTCCAATCAAGAGATTGTTCAGTAGCTTTGGGAAGAGGATTACCAAGAAGGTTTAACTTTTCTTGTTTTAAGTAACCATCTAATTGTTCACGAAGTATCTTGTTAACTTCATCAGCTGTAACAGATTGTTCATATTGTTTTTTAATCATCCCCATAGGAACATGACCTTTTCTAAAGCCAGGAATATTTGCGGTTTTTCTGTAATCAACTAAAACCGCAGTTACTTTTTCTTCAAAATCTTTACGTTCTAATGAAATCGTCACGGTTATATTTAAGTCGTCTATATCAGTTCTGCTGATGTTCATTTTAAAATAAATTTTAGGGCGCAAAAATACACTTTTTTATTCCCTTCACCAAGTTTAAAATCGCTCCCAAATTGACTTTACACAGAAATCAAGTCTTAAAAGAAAGAAATATTTGTTTTGGATGTTTTAAAAAACATAAAATAAAGTATATTTGCACCCCGGAATTAATAATCAGAGGATCGGGAATCCTCGTAAATTAATATGTTATGCCAGTAAAAATAAGACTTCAAAGACACGGAAAAAAAGGAAAACCTTTTTATTGGGTTGTTGCCGCAGATGCCCGTGCAAAAAGAGACGGTCGCTATCTTGAAAAGTTAGGGACGTACAATCCAAATACAAATCCAGCTACCGTTGACATCAATGAAGACAATGCTGTCAATTGGTTAGAAAAAGGAGCGCAACCAACAGATACTGCTCGTACTCTTATGTCCTACAAAGGTATTATGTTGAGACACCACCTTAATGGAGGAGTTCGAAAAGGAGCTCTAACACAAGAAGAAGCTGATAAAAAATTAGCAGCATGGTTAGAAGAAAAAGATGCTAAAATTCAAGCAAAAAAAGAAGGATTAACAAAAGAGGAGGCAGACGCTAAAGCAAAACGTTTAGCTACAGAAAAAGCAGTAAGCGATAAAAGATTAGCAGATGCAGCGGCTGCAGAAGCAGATGCAGCTATTGCTGAAGAAGCAGCAGCGGCTGAAGAAGCTGCTCCTGTTGAAGCGGCAGCGGCTGAAGAAACTGCTCCTGTTGAAGCGGTAAAAGCTGAAGAAACTGCTCCTGTTGAAGCGGCAGCGGCTGAAGAAGCTGCTCCTGTTGAAGCGGTAAAAGCTGCTCCTGAAGCTTCAAAGGAAGAACCTAAAGAAGGAAAAAAATAATAATATTTTTCCTTTTCAACGATGAATATAAAAGATTGTTTTTATTTAGGTACTATCGTTGGAAAATACAGTTTTAAAGGGGAGCTACTTGTCAAAATTGACAGTGACAACCCAGAAAACTACCTTACATTGGAATCGATTTTTGTGGATTTACCCACAGGATTGGTTCCTTTTTTTATTACAAAATGTCAACTTCATAAATCGTCTTTATTGCGAATAGATTTTGAAGAAGTAAAAGAAGAGTCAGTTGCAGACATGCTACTTAAAAAAGAATTATATCTTCCATTAACACTTCTACCGCCTTTAGAAGGGAATAAGTTTTACTATCATGAAGTCATTGGTTTTTCAATCATTGAAAATGATGAAATTCTAGGAAGTATATTCACTATTCACGATAAAGGATCTCAAGCTTTATTTGAAATAAAAAGAAAGCAAGGAACCGCCTTTATCCCTATACACGACGACTTTATAGTAAAAGTTGATCGCATTAACAAAACCATAACCGTTACTTTACCCGAAGGACTGATAGACCTCTAGCTTATTCTTAAAAATAAAGAACAAAACCGAATGAAGGCAGTGGAGTATTATTTCCTTCATTTGTTGAAACGGGTACCAAACTTCTTGGGAGAATAATTCCTCCATTTAAATCTCTATTAAGTCCATATTCTTCTGGACTAGGATTGGGTTGAGCTAAAAAGTTTTGTACCTCAAAATAAAGGTTAAAGGATAAATCTTTAAAATTCCATTTTTTATCGAAACGAATATCTGCTTGACTAAACGAATTTAAGGTTACTTCGCCCAAACGATCATAATCTAAGATAATTTCAGGATATGATTCGATACTAGCTTCTAAATTGGTCGGAACATATGGGTTTTTTCCAGCATACCTCCAGCGCGCACTAACTTCCCAACTACGTTTTAACTTATAACCTCCAGAAAAAGAAATTAAGTGGCGACTGTCCCAAATTGATGGCCTAGTAACCTTATCAATTCCAGTAAACTCACTAAAAAAATAAGTGTAGGCAAACACACCATAAAAGTTATTTGATAACTTTTGTTGAAATAATAATTCCACCCCTTTGCTTTGTCCAGTTCCCTCAGATAAAATTTCTTCATTCCCTAAAACTTCAAAACCTCCTCCTTTATTTGCAAGAGATACCCCATCAATTACTGAAATTGGATAATTAGCGTAATTCTTTAAAAATCCTTCAACTGTAACTCTTGAAATTGGCGTTAAATTATACTCCAAGCCTGCGACATAATGGTCACTTCGAACATAAGAAGCATCTTTATTTACAAAAAAGGAACGTGAATCTTGAAAACCTAGCATAGTATAGGTAGGCATTTTAAAATAACGCCCAACAGAAGCATTTAATTTCCATTGTTGATTTCCAGATAGAGAATAGGAAATAGCAGCTCTAGGTGATACATTATCTAATAAATTCGAACCTTGTGAAAAACTATCGGCGTCGGTTCTAAGGCCCAACGAAAGATTCATTCTGTCATTAAATAATTTACGTGAACCCTTTACGAAAAAACCATATTTTGCAAAATTTAGAGTCGTATTATAAGAAATATCGTAGTAATTAAAAACTGTATTATTTTTATAACTAGACTTTTGAAGATTAAATCCTGTGGCCCATTTCCATTGATCTACAAAATGGGTTGTTTGATACCTTAATTTAGTTTCCCACTCATAAGAATCATTTTGAAAAATAGTTCCTGTTTTAGTGGTATTGTCTTCATATCTAGAAAAAATATTTTCAAGACGGTTAGTGCTTAAAGCTGTCGTCATAAATCCTTTCCCATTTTTGTAATTTCGCTTCCATGAAAGTCCGACAGTAGTACTTCGTTGGTCAATAATTGGTACTTGATCTAAAGTAGCCTGTTGCTCGTCATCAAAAGCATCTGGAGCCTTTACAGAAAAGTCATCAATAGCACCTATTCCAATAAATGTCAAGGTATTATAGGAATCTATTTCATGTTTAATTTTCCATTGATAATCCCAATAATCTGGACGAATAGGAAGCCCTATTAACTCAAATAGGAATTGAAGGTAGCTCCTTCTTAAAGAAAATAAAAAAGTAGTCTTTGCAGGAATATCTTTATCTTTTCGAAATAAAGGCCCTTCCAGAGTAAGAGCAGCTTCACTGGCACCAAAACGAAAATTACCTCCAAACTCATTTGGATTTCCTTCCCTTTGTTCAAATGCCAAAACACCAGATAATGGATTATCATATTCAGCTCCAAAAGAAGAACTTGATAGAGTAACATCGCGCACAAAAGAGACGTTAATCATTCCAACTGGACCTCCAGCACTTCCTTGTGTACTAAAGTGATTAATATTTGGGATTTCAATTCCATCCAAGTAATAGACAGTTTCATTTGGTGCTCCTCCACGGATAATAATGTCATTTCTAAAGCCACCAATAGAAGGGGAAATTCCGGGCATGCTCTGCACAACCTTAGTAATATCATTGTTTCCTCCAGGATAGGTTTCTATTTCAACAGCAGAAAAAGTTTGAGTAGATAAAGGAGTATCACGCGAGGTTCGAAAAGGACTTCTCACAATGACAACCTCATCCAGACTTTCTGATGCTGTTTCTAATTCAAATAACAACGGTATATTACCTACTGATTTTACAATTACATTAGAGAGTATCTGAGTTTCAAAACCTAAATAGCTAGCAAAAACATTATATGAATTTGATGGAATTTCATCTATCACAAAATAACCTGTCTCATCAGTTACAACACCATATGAAGTACCTTCCAAGAGAATAGTTGCACCCACCAGAGGTTGTTGGGTTTGAACATCTATTATACGTCCATTTAAGCTTCCATAATTTTGTGCAATTAACAGAGAGGTAGACAAAAAGAGAAGATAGGGGAAAAAAAATTTCATAAAATGGTGTGATAAATTTAATGATAAATAATTTGTTTATTTTTCCTCAAATTTAATTAAACATTTTAAATTAGCTTCATGAAAAACAGAAGATCATTTTTAAAAACAGCCTGTAAACCATTAGTTCTTGCTGCACTTAGTATTCCCGTTTTAGAAGCTTGCTCTTCAGAAGAAACACCTAATAATCCCATAATTGGAAGTTCTACTAACGAAACTCCAACAGAACCTTTAGTTATTAATATTGCGGATGGACTTTTTGCTGATTTATTAAGCATAGGGGGGTGGATTAATTATACAGCTAAAAATCTTCTTTTAATTAGAATTAGTGAAGCAGAAGTTCGTGCTTTTGATAACAGTTGTCCGCATCAAGGAAATAGAGACCGCTGGTCATTAAATGGAGCAAAGTTTGAATGTGGCTATCATAACAATTCATATTCAACAGAATGTAGTGGTTCATTAAAATGTTATACAGCCACACTAGAAGATACTACCCTAACTGTAACCTTTTAATTTTTTTTTACTTTGGATTTACGCTCAACTTTTCGTTGAGCTTTTTGAAGGGATTTTTTTTTCTTTTCATATTCAATCTTTTTAATTTCTCCCTGCTTCAAATCATAATCTTCACGAAGCTCTAACAAATCTGATTCTGTCATCTTATCTTGATCAATTGCTTGAATTGACATGTCATCAATCGTAAAATTTGCTTGATTAGTTTGTTTGCGCATTATTTCTCTGGCAGCTTTTAGATTATAATACAAACCTGGATCAATCATTTTATTATCCAAGTAATGTTCTTTTTCCTTTTTATTCCATCTAACAAACATAAATCCTCCTGTAACAGAATCTAGCTTTACTCTATAAACATGTGCATGATTTGGAAGGGTTTGATAAATAGAAATTTTTTCAGGCACATATCCCCCGGCATAAAGTAATTCCTGTACAAAAGCATATTGTGTTTCTGGTGATGGATCATCATAGAAACCCTCAATATCTTGAGCTATAATTGGTGTCATTACTAAAAATGATAAGACTAAAGGAAAAAAATGATTATAACGCATAGTAAACTAAGTTACATAAAAGATTAACCATCAATAGTTTTAATAAAAACTTCTTTCTAAAAGTTAAATAAACTTCCGCAATCATAAATAATCCACAAAAAAAAATAATGCGATTTAACGCTACATTTAAATGGATTAATATGAAAAAATAAATTGAAGTTGAAAGTTTCGCCCAATATCATCTGCATAGAATCGCATTCTATTGAGATAATCTCGGTATTTTGTTTGGGTTATATTATTGACAATAAAACTAATGCTAGATGTAGATTGCTTAATTAAATTAAAATATAGTGAAAAATTAAAATCAATACTTTGATAAGCGCTTGGTGGGGTACTTATATCAACTAACTCTTCAATAATCAATCCATCTTGCAGAGTATTTACCGTAAAATTCATTTCAGGAAAACGATTTTGAAAAGAAACAAAATGATTAACTAATTCAAGATCAAACTTTTTTTTAGGGGAAGTATACTTTAGAATTTGAGAACTGTTAAATGGGGGAATGCTAATTAAAGGTTCTCTATTAATAAGGTCTTGAGCGTAAGTATATGAAGCATTAATATCAAAAGTGAATTGTTCTGAAAAAGTATAATCAACACCTGCATCAACTCCCCAAAAAGAAGCATTTGTAGTATCATATTGCCAAACTGGAAAAGCACCACGAATCGTTTGTTCAATTCCTGTCGGACCTATAAAAATATAATTACTTATTTTAGAAACGTATGGTTCAAGAGTACCTTTAAAACGACCTTTATTTTTTGAAAAATTTAAAAGAATTTTGTTAGATATTTCTTTTTCTAAAGATAAACTTCCATACTCCAACGTAGCAAGTGAATGATGAAGACCATCACTAAATAATTCGGATGCATTAGGAGAACGTTGCGATAAAACATAAGTGAGACTTGCACTAAATTGTTCACCAAGAATAATCGATATTCCAGTTTGAGTTGCTAGTGTTAGAAAATTTAACTTGGGGTTCACTAAAAGTTTATTTCCAAACTGCTGCACATCGAAATCAGGAAAAAGAACAGCATAATCCCTTTCTTCCCAGTCAGAAACATTATAAAACTTTTGTACATCCCATGTATTTTGATCTAGACGAATTCCCCAGTCCCAACTAAAAGAATTCGAGGGGCTATAAGCTCCCAAAAAATAACTTCCCATTTGGTATCTTAGATAATCGGGGATAAGTCGTTTAACCCCGGTATTTGGATTAGAATAATTATCTTGAAGAATACCGTTTACTCCCCATTCGTAATCCATCGAAAATTTAGTTTTCCATTTTAAATTCACTAAGAAATTGTGTGTTTGTAGCTTTAAATCAATCGCTGGGGTCGAAGCAGGAATTCCTCTTCTAATGTCAAACTCTTTCCGAGTATTTGCTTGGTAATTATAATCTAATTGCCATTTCACTTTATTTGATGTTTGATTAAAATAAGTGAAATGAAAATTTTGGTGAACTCCTTCTTGTTTTGGCGAATTAATTAAATATGTAAAGGGATCAATTCTTAAGGGTACATCTGTTTTTAAGGCTCTTAACAAGTCTTGAATATTACCAATATGTGCACCTCTCAATATACCTATTTCATTTTGAAAGCGAGAATAATTAACCTCCCAGCCACTCAAAATTTTACTCCTCCCCAGCTTCAAAGAAATATTCATTTGTTTTACACCTGTGTTTGAAAGGATATATTCTGGTGCTAATAAATCCCCAAACTGCTTTCCTGAAAACTGACTTGAAACATAATAACCGTCAGAAGTTGTTTTCATTATTTTTGTTGAAATAGAACCTCCACGACCATTTTCAGAAGCATTTATAATCGTTTGACCAAAAAGGCTATCTTTTAAAATTAATTTAGAAGGAGAAAGAACGATAATCCCTCCAGGGGTATCGCCTCCGTATTTTAAGGCAGAAGCTCCTTTTACTAATTGTATGTTTTCAAAACTGTTTAAATCAATCGTTGGTGCATGATCTGCCCCCCACTCTTGATCTTGTAAACGAATCCCATTAGCAACAATACCAACACGACTACCATACATTCCATGAATCATGGGCTTTGCAACTGAATTACCTGTTTTTAAAGTAGATACACCTGCTAAAGTATTTAATGCATCAGCGAGGCCTTGACTACTATATTTATTGATTTGATCTGAATTTAATCGAGATTCTTTAGCACTTCCCTTTAATGATTTAAGGGTATTGTCTGAAATAATAATTTCCTCTAATTCATTAATATGATGCTCTAATGTAAAATTAAGTGTTGTATTCTCACTCAAAATTACCTCTCGTTGGACAGAATTACAATTTGAATGTTCAACCACAAAAATTAGTTTGCCTGGACAAATTTGGTTAAAAAAATACAAACCGTCCTCTGATGTTTGAGTAAGTATATCTGAACCATTAATCCTTACTACAGCACCAAAAATGGGTGAAGAATCATGAAGGTCTTTTATAATTCCACTTATTTTTAAATTGCAGTTTTGTGCTTGAATTGATTTAAAACACAATAAAAAAATAAGCGGAAAAATAAAAAACTTTAAAGGCATTTACTATTCTATAGTGATTAGAAAGTCAACAGCAACATCAGTCTCTCCTGCAAATCCATCTCGAGTTGAACTACTTTTAGTTACAGGCTCATGAATTAGATAGACTCTAACCGTTCCTGATCCAACTTCTGAAGTATTCCAGAGCGAATTAATATACACTGGATTTTGATTACTGTCTAAAGTGTCAGATGAACTTTGTTCCAAACCAATATTAAGTTGAGAAAATTCATAAAAAACCTGATGTTCATCTGCCTCTTCTTTCACTTCTTCAGTAATATCTTCAATATCGCTAGGATCACTTTCATCAAGAAAAATAATTCCTACTTCGTATTGAGTGTTTGCAGCTAAAGAAATAGCATCTGAATTATTAGACCCTTCCTGCCATCTAACTATTTGATCAGTTATTCCGGGTGCCTTAAAGGTAAGTTGAACTGTAGTAATTAATTCTTCTTCGTTAATCGGTTCTGGATCCTCTTTCGAGCAAGAAATTATTATTAGTGAAAGTAATACGTATAGTGTTTTGTACTGAATATTTAAAATAAATTTCATTTTTAAGTTTTTGAATTAATAATATTTAAATAGTAACCTTCTAGACTAAATATCTAGTGATTTACTTTATTATGAAATACCTTCAAAAACTGGAGGGGCTCTAGATCTAAAAAGCTTAGAAGAAAATGAACTAAATCTTGAATTATAAAAAATGTTTTTATTTCGTTTTGTTAAAACATTTTTATTTTCATGATAATTAATGGAATTCTTAAAAAGAGGTAGAAAAAAATCATCTAAAATATCATTATGATCATACGATGTGTGAAAATGTATTTTAGTGTGCTCACATAATTTTGAATTCGAATGATGTTTGTAACCATGGTATGATTTCAGTCCCAAAGGGATTAGAAAAGCAAAAACCAATACTATAGAAAATAGCTTGGAATATAATTTAAAAGGAGCCTTTTGTGAAATCAATTTACAATCTTTTTATTTGAATGTTTTTATAAGAAATAATACCTGGATGATCTTGAAGACAAAGGTGACCTTCTTTATATTTTCCAAAACCAGACATATCTGAAAATTTGCTTTTTGCTACTAAATCATCCCATTCTGGTCCATGAAGTGGAAAACGATTAATCTCCATTCCATTATGAATAACGGATCCTTTATTTTCTTCTTGATTTACAGTGATGTGGTAGCTATTCCATTCTCCAGCTGGTTTTGCCATAACGTGATCAGGCGCAATCATATCGTACAATGAACCTGCAGTATGAATTTGATTTTCATTATCATCTCTGTATATATCTGCATCAATAATTTGGATTTCTGGACCTGTTAAATAAGGTGCATCAAATTCCTCACCTTCATATACACCCCACATAAAGCCACTATTTGAATCAGGAGAAAGCTTCCACTCAAACTTAATTTCAAAACTTGTGTAAGTCTCATCTGAAATCAAGCTTTTATTGCCTTTCCCAGTTGCTGTCTTAGAATTATAGGTAAATACACCATCATTTACTGACCAGCCTGTTTTTTGTCCAGTTTTATCTTGATAAATATGCCACCCATCAAGACTATTAGGGAGACTCAGACTTACCCATTGCTGGTCAACTTTTTCGTTTTGAAAAGATATAGTTGAAGTATTTTTTTTAGTATTATTTTGGCAACTTAATGTTAATATAACTATGGTGAATAATACTAAACGAATATTATTTATCATTATGAAAAAATTTTAATAAAAGTACTGATTTATTTGAAACGAACCTTATAATATCATTTCAGGAACTTCAACCGGAATATGAAGTTTCCCAGCTGTAGCTGCTTGAATTTCTTTAATGGTAACCCCAGGGGCTCGCTCAACTAACAAAAAACCGTTTTTATGGACATCTACAACTGCTAATTCTGTAACGATTCTTTTAACACATCCTAAACCAGTTAGTGGCAATGTACATTTAGGGAGAAGTTTGGAATCGCCTTTACGGTTCACGTGCATCATAGCGACAATTATATTCTCAGCTGAAGCAACCAAATCCATAGCTCCACCCATTCCTTTCACTAATTTTCCGGGGATTTTCCAATTTGCGATGTCACCACTTTCAGAAACCTCCATAGCACCTAAGACAGTTAAATCGACATGCTGTCCTCGTATCATCCCAAAACTCATGGAAGAATCAAAAAAGCTCGCGCCAGGAAGGCTCGTAATAGTTTGTTTTCCAGCATTGATTAAATCGGCATCTTCATTTCCCTCTAATGGGAAAGGACCCATTCCTAAAATACCATTCTCGCTTTGAAATTCCACTTGTATTCCTTCAGGCACATAATTTGCAGTCAAAGTAGGAATTCCAATACCTAAATTCACATAAAATCCATCTTTGAGTTCTTTAGCGATTCGCTTAGCAATACCATTCTTATCCAAAGCCATTTTAAGATTGCTTTAGGGTTAATTGTTCAATTCTTTTTTCATAATCAGTTCCTTGAAATATCCTATCAACTAAAATTCCTGGAATATGAATTTGATTGGGATCCAGAGCTCCTAGAGGAACCAACTCTTCAACTTCTGCAACTGTAATTTTAGCGGCACCACACATAAGTGGGTTAAAGTTTCTGGCAGTTCCTTTAAAAATTAAATTCCCTGCCTGATCCCCTTTCCACGCTTTTATAAATGAAAAGTCAGCTTTAAAGGCTTCTTCCATGATATAATTTTTACCTGAAAAAACTCTTGATTCTTTTCCTTCGGCTACTTCAGTTCCAAAACCTGCTGGTGTAAAAAAAGCGGGTATTCCTGATTGTGCAGCTCTACATTTCTCCGCTAAAGTACCCTGTGGAATCAATTGCACTTCCAACTCTCCAGAGAGCATCTGCCGTTCAAATTCAGCATTTTCTCCTACATAAGAGGCAATCATTTTTTTTATTTGTTTTTGCTGAAGTAATATTCCTAATCCAAAATTATCAATCCCTGCATTATTAGAGATACATGTAAATTCACCAAGGCCTAAAAGGGCTAATTCTTTAATGGCATTTTCTGGAATGCCACATAAGCCAAAACCACCTAACATTAAAGTCATCCCAGAGCTAATGCCCATAAGGGCTTCATGAACAGAATTGACTTTTTTATTAATCATGATTTAATAAATTATACTCATTGCTTTAGTGCCTTTAGTTTTGATATTAATTGTGGGACAACTTCAAAAGCATCTCCTACAATTCCATAATCTGCTGCTTTAAAAAAGGGTGCTTCTGGATCATTATTAATTACCACTTTAACTTTAGAAGAATTGATTCCTGCTAAATGTTGAATAGCACCAGAAACACCAATAGCTATATATAAATTTGAGGCTACCGGTTTACCGGTTTGTCCAACGTGCTCACTATGAGGTCGCCACCCCATATCTGAAACTGGTTTAGAACATGCAGTAGCAGCTCCTAAAACCGTGGCTAAATCTTCAATTAAATGCCAATTTTCAGGACCCTTCAAGCCTCTTCCTCCTGAGACTACAATATCAGCATCTGCAATGGTGATTTTATCTGTTACCTTATCTACAGATACAACCTTTAATGAAGTGCTTGAAGTTTCATAAGAAGCTTCAAACACTTGCGCTAAACCTTGCTTTTCTTTTAGTCCATATGCATTTGAACAAAGGCTAATCACAGAGCACTCTTCATTAGTTGTACTTTCATTAAACGCCTTATTTGTAAAACAAGATCGTTTTACGGTTAATGGATCATAGGAAGTTGGCAACGCAACTACATTTGAAAAATATGCTGCTTTTGATTTTACGGCTAATATTGGTCCCAAATAACGACCATCTGCACTAGCACTTACTAATATGATTTTTGCAGCTTCTTTTAATACTACGTTTTGAATACTATTAGCATACCGTTCTACATTAAAAAAATTATCTTCTTCTGTATTAACATTATACACTTTATCAACACCATACAATTTTAGGGTCGAGGTATCTTCTAAATTAAAGGTTACTGCGACTAAAGAATCTTGAGAAGCATCCGCTATGGCACGACCAAAAGATGCTATTTCTAAACCTGCTTTTTTAACAACTCCTTTTTGAGATTCTATATAAACAACTACTGACATAATTTTATATTTTAAAGTACTTTAGCTTCGTTCTGTAATAATTCTATTAAACCATCCACATCATTTGAATCAACGAGTTTAACAGGTCCTTTTTCTGGAGGTTTCTCAAAAACCTTAACGGATGTTGCTTGGTTTAAAGTTATGGCTGATTCTACAGTCAGTGGTTTTTGACGTGCTTGCATTATACCTCGCATGTTGGGTATAATTAAATCAGACTCTTCTACCAATCCTTTTTGAGCTCCTAAAACTATTGGAAAGGTTGATATTAGTGTTTCTTTACCGCCATCAATTTCACGCTGTAAACTTACATTTGGACCCTCTACATCCATTTGAATGCAGTTGGCAACGTACGGTAATGACAACATTGTTGCTAACATACCTCCTACCATTGCACCGTTATAATCTATTGACTCTCTTCCCGTAATAATGAGATCATACGTCTCTTTTTCACACAAAGCAGCAAGTTGACTAGCTACAAAAAAACCATCTAAAGGATGTGCATCAATTCGAATGGCTTGATCTGCTCCAATTGCCAAACATTTGCGTAAAATAGGCTCACAAGAAGAGTCACCTATAGTGACAACGGTTACTTTAGCTCCAGACTTTTGTTGAAGCCAGATTGCACGTGTTAAACCAAACTCATCATTGGGATTGATAATAAACTGGACACCATTTGTATCAAAAGCTTCGTTTTGATCTTTAAAATTAATTTTTGAGGTGGTATCAGGTACATTGCTAATACAAACTAAAATATTCATTTGATAAGATTTAAATACGAAAATAATAAAAAAAGTGACACTGTGTCATTTTTATATTAAAATTATTCCTATTACCCAAATACAAAGAATATTAAAGATACTGATTGATAATATTTTCAAACATCTCTTGTTTTCCGCTGATGCGGTTAGGAGCTCTGTTTTCTATTCCAATTTTACTTATTTCCTCCAAAGAAAGTGATCCCTTTTCAAATGCTTCCCCTTGACCAGAATCAAAAGAAGCGTAACGTTCTTTTCTAAGGGCAGGATAAGGAGAATCTGTTAATATTTTCTCTGCAACTAGCAAGGCTCTCGCAAAGGTATCTGCCCCACCAATATGAGCATGAAAAATGTCTTCCACGTCAGTAGAGTTTCTTCTTAATTTAGCATCAAAATTGACACCACCCCCTTGCAAGCCACCAGACTGAAGAAATACCAACATTGCTTCTGTCACCTCATAAAGATTTACTGGAAATTGATCGGTATCCCATCCGTTTTGATTGTCGCCTCTGTTTGCATCAATACTACCTAGCATCCCTGCATTTGACGCTACCGTTAATTCATGCTCAAAAGAATGCTGTGCTAGAGTGGCATGATTTACTTCAATATTCAGTTTAAAATCTTGGTCTAGATTGTGTTCTTTTAAAAATCCTATGGCAGTAGCTGCATCAAAATCATATTGGTGCTTCATAGGTTCCATTGGTTTTGGCTCAATAAAAAAGCTTCCTTTAAAGCCCTGCCCACGCGCATAATCTCTTGCCATAGTTAACAGCTGTGCCATGTGATCTAGTTCACGTCCCATATCAGTGTTTAATAAAGACATATAACCCTCACGTCCACCCCAAAAAACATAATTTTCACCTTGTAGTGCAATTGTACAATCTAGTGCCATTTTTATTTGAGCACCTGCCCTAGCTACCACATTAAAATCTGGATTAGTACCTGCTCCATTCATATAAGCAGGATTAGAAAAACAATTTGCTGTCCCCCATAAAAGCTTTACACCTGAATCTTTTTTCTTTTGGGCAATGTATTCAGTTAGTTGCTGAAGGCGTATTTCATTTTCAGCCAAAGTTGGAGCTTCATCAACCAAATCTACATCATGAAAACAGAAATAATCAAAGCCCATTTTTGTAATAAATTCAAAAGCCGCATCCGCCTTATCCTTAGCTCTCTGTATTGGATCCTTAGACTGATCCCAAGCAAATTTTTGTGTTCCAGGACCAAAAGGGTCTCCACCTTGACCACAGAAACTATGCCAATAGGCTACCGCAAACTTAAAATGCTCACGCATCGGTTTTCCCATTACTAGCTGATCTGGATTATAATATTTAAAAGCAAGGGGATTATCAGATGTTCTTCCTTCAAATGAAATCGCTCCAATTCCTTTGTAAAATTCTTTTTGGCCTAAATGTATCATGTTCAATTATTAATTTAAATTATTTAATGCTCTTGTTAATTCTTGTTTCCACTTATGATAGGCTTCGATATAAGCTTGTTTCTCTTTTATAGGTAACACCTCTGACACAAAATCCATAGAGGCAACACTTTGGGAATAATCGTTTATAGATTTATTTTCAATACCTGCAGCCCTTGCAGCTCCAATTGCTCCAGTAGTATTATAAATTTCTATGGGCTTTCCAATTAGAGTTGCTACTGTTTGTGAGAATATATCAGAACGAAATAAATTATCATTACCTGCACGGACAACATCCAATGTCAAGGCGTCTTGCTGCATAATTTCCATTCCATAAGCAAATGAAAAAGCAATTCCCTCTAGTGCCGCACGGCATATATGTCCTCTTGTGTGAACATTTAAATTAAGATTACTTAAAAGAGCCCCTGGAGTTTTATTATATAGCATTCGCTCCACTCCATTTCCAAAAGGAAGATTTATATGACCCTCAGATCCTATGGCAATTGAAGAGGCCCACATATTCATTTCGTGAAACGTACTTGCCTGAGTTAGTTTTTTAATCCAACTGTACAAAATTCCTGCACCATTTATACAAAGTAAAGTACCTAACACTGGACGTTCTTTAGTGTAGTTTACGTGAGCAAAATGATTTACCCTATGGTACTCCTTAGAAGTTTTTCTATCGGTAACAGCAAATAAGACACCTGAGGTACCACCTGTAGCAGCTACTTCTCCAGGCTTAAGGACATTTAGAGTCATTGCATTGTTTGGTTGGTCGCCTGCTCTATATCGTATTGGAATACCACTAGGCAACCCTGTCTTTAAAGAAGCATTTTTAGTAACGGTTCCTTGATTCTCAAAATTCTCCACTAAAGGTGGTGTTAATAAAGGATCAATACCATAGTGAGTTAATAGCCAATCAGCCACTTTTTTTTCTTTATAATCCCAAAGCATACCCTCAGAGAGTCCATTTATGGTAGTGGTAACTTCACCTGTTAACTTTAATGCAATAAAATCACCGGGTAGCATAAAATGTGATACCTGAGCAAATAGTTCAGGTTCGTTCTCTTTTACCCACTTTAACTTGGAGGCTGTAAAATTTCCTGGAGCATTTAATAAATGAGTACCATACTTTTTTTCTCCTATCTCTTGAGCGGCATCATTCCCTATTTCTACCGCCCTACTATCACACCAAATGATTGATTTTCGAATGGCTTTTTTAGCTTGATTAACGAGTACTAAACCATGCATTTGATAGGAGATTCCAATGGCTAAAATTTCTTTGCTCTGTATTTTATTTTCAAAAAGTATTTTTTTGGTGCCTTCACAAAGATGAGTCCACCATAGCTCAGGATCTTGTTCCGCCCAGCCTGACTGGGCTGCGTAAATGGGCATTTCTTCTTTTGGATGGGTTAAAACGTCAATTTCATGGTTGGTTTTTGCATCAACCAGAGCAATCTTAACCGTTGAGCTACCAATATCATACCCTAAATTATACATACTCTATTTTCTAATAGTTTTTCAAAATTACTGTAAATGATAATCACACTAGCTGGTTGGTCTTAATGAACGAAAATATGATTTTTGTAATTAAATAAAAATATTACTTTTTTGGCTCTAATATTTATTTAAACAAAAAAATAATAAGACCATTTCTTAGTGAAATATTTATAAATTTAAAGAACTTTTTGATTTAAAGAAAACATCAATGGAAGCAACTAAAAAGAATTTATCACGTAGATCATTTATAGGAACTTCAGCAACACTAGCTGCTGGTTTATCTTTAGCAGGAGCAAAATTATGGGGCGCACCTGCTTATATACCTAATTTGTTATCACCAAATTATACAATTAACGGTGTTCAACTAGGGGTTATTACCTATTCCTTTCGAGAAATGGAAAATCAATCTGCCGAAGCAATTCTCCAATATACTTTGGACTGTGGCATCACTTCTATTGAACTCATGGGAAGTACTGCCGAATCTTTTAATGGCCGTCCTGAAAACAAAATGGATCGCCGTAAATTTTATATGCTCTCAAGAAAAGCAAGAAAAAATGAACTTACAAAAGATCAAGAAAAAGAATTCTCAGATTTAAAAAACCAGCAAACCTCTTATGACAAAGAAATTGAAGCATGGGGCAAAAACAGGTCTTTAGATGGATTTACTAAATTACGTAAAATGTATAACGATGCTGGGGTCCAAATTTATGCCTTTAAGCCAGATTACTTACTATCTAAAAAGAATTCAGATGCTAACATAGAGTATGCAATGAAAGCAGGGAAACTATTAGGAGCCTCACACGTTACACTTGAATTGCCTAGAGATACTGCACATACATTAAGGCTTGGTAAAATGGCGGAAAAAAATGACATTCATGTCGCTTACCATGGACATGAACAACAAAATCCAACCTGGTGGGACACAGCTCTTAGTCAGTCTCCAAACAATGCCATGAATATTGATTTAGGACATTATGTAGCTGCTGGAAACGAAGCGCCTCTTCAGATCCTTAAGGACAAACACCAACATATTTTAAGCATGCACGTTAAGGACCGTCAAAACCCTGGAAATGGGAAAAATAATATGCCTTTTGGAAAAGGAGATACCCCTATTGTAGAAGCGCTTCAATTAATGCGGGATGAAAAGTATACGTTTGCAGCAACTATAGAATATGAATATAAAACTCCGGAAAACTCTACTATTATTGATGAAATCAAAAAATCAATAGCCTATTGTAAAGATGCTCTTGAATCATAAAAAACAAACAATTGAAACACCTAAGGAGTCTTCTTGTCTTAGCTTTAATAAATATAAACGTGATTATGGCACAGGGCTATGAAACCCAATCATATGAGGTGATTAAAACTGTAGGTGAAGCAGAATTACGCTATTATCCTTCAGTAATGATGGCAAAAACAAGCGTAAATAGTGGGTTTTCATCACTATTTAGATACATATCAGGGAACAATACCTCACAACAGAAAATCTCAATGACTACTCCTGTCCATATGGATAGAAATTCAAAAGAGGGGAGTATGGAATTTGTACTCCCAAAAAGTTTCACCAAAGAAAATACTCCAAAACCTATAGCAGGAAATGTTAAAGTATATGAGTCTGAAGCAAAATATTATGCTGCTTTTTCTTTTGGAGGTTACACAAATAGCAGAAAAGAACAATCCATCATAGAAAAAGGGAAACTCATTTTAAAAGAGTATAACATCTCTTTCTCTGATGCTCCAATTGTACTGGTATATAATAGTCCTTATACTTTTTTTAATCGAAAAAATGAAGTTCTTTTTCCAATTGAAATACCAAAATAAATTACTTTTTGATCAATTAAAGCCAATTTTTTTTAAGCCTTTATGACTGACTTTAATAGCTTCTAAAGGTTCCATCGCAAAGGTTTCATCCTGCTCTACAAAATAGGCCTGCATTCCAGATTGTTCTTTTTTATTTAAAATACGGCCAAAATCTATGGTGCCGTTTCCAACAGGAGCAAACCTGCCTTGGGAATCCATATCTTTTACATGCCATAACATAAAACGGCCCGGATATTTGTCAAAATAAACCAAGGGATCTGCTTTCGCTTTAGTAACCCAGTGAAGGTCCATTTGAAAATTCACATATTTAGGATCACAGTTTTCAAGAAGGTAATCTATAATTGTAAACCCATTTGAATCTTTTACAAATTCAAAATCATGATTATGATACAACAGCTTTAAGTCCAATGCATGGGCTTGCTTCCCAAGTGTTGTTAAAATGGTAGCTAGATTTTCCACACCACCTTTCATATCCATGCCATTATCATCATTAACAAATAATCCCATAGGGGGAACTGGCACGACAAAATATTCAAATCCAGCTGCTTTAACATCAGCCATCATAGAAGCTGCATTTTCAAGAGACACACTAGACTGATGAGTACTTAAAGGAATTAATTCTAATGAGGCTAAGTGTGCTTTAAATTCTTTTGGAGAAAAGCCATAAAACTTTCCATCCTTATAGCCTGCAGCCTCAATATAACCATAACCAGCATCTGAAACAGCTTGAAGTGTTTTCTTCGGGTTTTTTTCCATAGCATCCCTAACAGTATACAATGCCAACCCTCCAAATTTATCTTGTGCGGTTACAAAATAAGAGGTTGAAATCAAAAAAGCTAGCATTATAATTCTAACTACGTTTTTAAAGTTATGGTATTCCATCAATTCGTTTTTATATTATGTTTAAATATAGATTTTTTTTAAAGAATTTAATATGAATAATTAATTTACACTTACCTAATTCGTTCTAAAGGTATAGACCCCTGAACTACTTTGATTTCCGTTTAAGTCAATGGCTACTATCTTCCAATAATAAACAGTGTTGTTTTCTACTTCCACCTCCAGTTGTGTTTCTTGTGCTAGATATCCAATCTCTTGGTTTAAGGTGGTTCCATCTGTGGTATCTAGATAAACTTCAAAACGATTTAAGTCATCATCCACATCATCAGCGGCCCATCTCAGGATCACTAAATTATTAATATCAGGGGTGGTGTTCGCTCCAGAGCGAGGGGTGATTAACTCTGCTGGGAAAGGAGCGTAATTAACTACTGCATCTCCTGCGAGATAAAACTTCCACGGATCACTCATTGAAGGAGTAGTCCCTGTTTCTCCTATACTTCTTACCGACCAGGAATAAGGCTCTGCTTTAGAGAGGGCTATTGAAAGTTCATTGGTGTCACTTGAATAGAGTTGGGTGCTCTGGGTTAAAAGATTGGCTATTTCTAGCTCATAGGAAAGTGCACCAGTCGCAGTGCCCCACACAAAGTTGACATTACTTTGCGTATCATTAATCGATACTCCATCCAAACACGTTTCTTTATCTACAGGGGAGATCAGATTAGCAACTCCAGGGTCTGCAGGTAATTCTGTTTTTTGACAGTGCACCAAAAGAAGTACTAGTATAAAGCCCGTGAAGTGTTTATAGTTTTTCATCCTTATTCTTTTATCACTTGAAACGATTGATCGATGGTCTCTGATTTTATCCTCAGAATATATCCTCCTTGTTTATAATCTCCTGTTTGAAGAGTGTAGTAACGAATACCAAAGGGCAGGGTAATTGTTTTTTGATCGATAAGCTGTCCACTAGGGGTATACACCTCTAGACCCAGAATACGATCTTCTCCACCCATGGTTAATATAAGTTCTTGATTAAAGGGATTAGGAGCATAAGTGACCTTATACGAGTTTAAATAACTGTTTTCAAAGAGTCCCTGACACTCTATTCCTGTGGAGATGGAAACACGGTTTGTCCCTTTAGCTAGGGAGATGGTATAATTACTTTTAGAGGTTTGTGTAGTAATCCCATTGTGGGTAATGTCATAACTGTCCCCTCCACTAAGGCCAAAGGTGATGCTCTGATCTTGTTTATTAAACAAGGTAGTAACAAGTAGTGGGTCAGGTTCTGTAATGGTCACCTCAAAGCAGCGCTCAAACTCACCTGAGGAAACTCCTTCAACAGTAATACATATCGAGTAAAGTCCCGCCGAAAGATTATCTAAACTCCAGGAGGAGGAAGAAAAACTATCACTTAGAGTTGTGGCTCCACTCACCGAAACATTATAAGTAATCGAAGTGTCCAGCACATCTATGTTAATGGTATTGGTTCCCGCACATTTTTCTGTTTTTGATACCGTAAAATTATCGGCTGGAATAAAATAAATGAAACAGCCATTGAGATCTACGATCTCTCCCAGTGGAGTATCTGGACACGTATCAAAAGGATTCCACACCCCATCATGATCAAAGTCATCGGACACATCACCCTCGCCATCACCGTCTAAATCAATTTGATCTGGATTGGATACCAGTGGGCTGTTGTCAATCACATCAGGCACTCCGTCATTATCGGTGTCATCAGTAGCCAGAGCTGGAGTGGATTGTAACTCTATAGCCGTTGCACTGTTCTCAGGAACCTGGAGGTTGGTTTGAGTGACCACCACAGGAATTTGATCTGAACCATCTTCAGTATTCACATATTCGACTTCAACCTCATAAACATTATCTCCATTAGCATCCCCTGGATTATCAAAATCTGGTGGAGTGATAAACTCTAGATAATCTTCATTCTCGTCTTCAATAGGATCTCCGTCTTTTTGATCTGTTTTAGAACGCGTTTTAATCGCAAACTTATCGGCATCTGCGCCTCCACTAATTTTTTTCTTAATCTTCCATTTTCCAACGTTTTTATTGTGGGGATTAAAATAACGATGATGTGTTGAGTTGAAAATTTTCCTACCATTTCTTCTTCTACTTCTAAAAATACTTAAAAAGAAGCTTCTTCTAGTGGTAGGATTTGGTATATCAATAACCGTTACTGCACCGCTTTCTATGGTAAGTAATTCTTCCCCCTGAGCGAAAATTGAAAAGGGATGGGATTCATCTGTTTCGTAATCTAATTTCTTTACTGAATAAATATCATTCCCCACCAGTTCAAAGAAACCATCTCCTTGGAAGGAAACACTTACCGCTCCACCCAGTGGATCAGACGCCTCTATTGAACCCGCTAGGGATCCAACACTGGCGTCTTCTTTTAAATCAAGAGTTGTTATTTTAACTACAGGAGGCTCCGGAGTATCTTCAATCACAATTACAATCGAAGCTTTCACCTCATTCTCTCCATCACTTACAATAAAGCTTAAGGGCTGGTTATTAAAGGAAGAATCAAAATCTAAAGCAAGTCCATTAACCACAACAATACTCCCATCAGGGTTTATCGCTAAGACACCTTGGAATAGGGTATCATTCATGGTAAAGATTAAGGCCTCTCCTTCTGGATCTTGCTGCTACAATTTTTCCCACAACTCCTCCGTTATCAGGAAGTTTTAAGAATCTAATCTGTGTGGTTGCTATAATTGGAATGGGATTGTCTGTATCACAGAGATCTCCAATACCGTCATTATCTTTATCCCCCTGGTCTGGGTTGGCTATATCAATACAGTTATCCAAAGTATCTACAATACCATCTCCATCACTATCGCGTTGAGAGGCGCCACATCCTTTTTGATCCACTACCGTTAGGATCTGCTGACCAAAGGTTGGCGTTCCTTTTACATTATTGAGTTCGAATTCAGGAGTGTCTGAACATTCATCAAGATCATCAAAAACACCATCCCCATCCGTATCAATTTGATTCAGTGCACAACCTTTTTCATCTACCTTAAAACTACTGTCTGTTCCAGGGCACTCATCTAAAAGATCAGCCACGCCATCTCCATCTTGATCTCCTTCGAGTAGTACTGTTACATTTTGTGTAGCAGTAACATCATTTACACTAAAATTAAATAATATGCTTTTTGAAGCTTGATTTAAACGCTCTGGAGTATACTGTCCACTATAAGTTCCATCTACATTATCAGTGATTGTGATATTAATAGCATCACTAAAAATCTTAATCTGAGCTCCCCCCTTAGTAAAGTTTTGTCCTAAACTATCCTTAGCCTGAACCGTAAATAAGATAGGAATCACTCCATCAGAAATTAATGGGTTTGGAGCGGCAGCAATCGTAGAATTTTCTATGGAAATAGGTCCTGAAATAGGAGCAAATAATGTAAACGTATTGCTGGTTTGATTCACCAGCATGCCATTGCCATTAGTGTCAAATACAGTAGCTGAATTTGTGGCAGTAACCTTATATACTTCTCCTCCTGATGGAGAAACATTGGTAAAGTCCATAAAGGCTCTTATGGTAGTCTCTCCTCCGGTCAGTGCAGAAGCTGCTGAAAAGGTGGTCGCATCATTCTTTTTTAATCCTACAAAATTAATGGTAAAGCTAGTGCCTGATGTTTGTATTGCACCTAATGAACTTGAGGTGAGCCCAGAGCTGGCAGAATTGTTTCCATAAATAGGCTGATCGAAGAGAATGTCAACATAATTATTTTGAGCCTCTATAGCTGTAGCAGATATCTCAGGAGGGATTCCATCTTTAAAGGTGATACTAGTGGTTCCTGCGTAGGCATTTCCTGAAACATCATTACCAGAAACTGTAGCAAACGCCTGTCCATTAAAAGTTTTAGGAACAACCCACGGATAGCTCCAAATAGAAGATGTTGTAGAAACACTCATCGAAGGCATTGGTGATTTGTCCACTAACAGAAACTGTGGGAGTACTTGTCATGGCCTCACTAAAAGTGGCGGTAATTAATACTGTATCCGAATCGCTAACAATATTATCTGAGTCGGTATCTGTTAATGAAACATTTGGTGGACTTGTATCAATACCTGTTAATTGATTTATTGGAAGGGATTTGCTATAATATTTTATTGCCTGAATATGACCATAAAATAGATTATCAGGGTTTGTGGCTCCCTTAAAAGTTGATGCATCACTTCCATTTCCAACATAACCATACCTTGGAGTTTCACTATCTGAATGATTTGAGATAGGGTTGAAAGAATTTGGATGAGTATAAACCAAATCACCATCAATATAATATTTTAGACCACCAGCTTGGTTTGCTTTAAATGTCACAGCTACATCATGCCATAAATCATCTCTTAAATTAATTGTCTGTGAAACAGCATAAGTATCATTTGTTCCATCACTATTTGTAAATGTAAATGCAAGTTTTCCTGCAGAACCATTAATTCCATCAGATCCAATTCCAAATCTAAAATTAGAGGACCTATCAAACGAAAATATAATTCTTTCATCGTTAGTTGCTCCAGAGCTTTGAGATTTTGATTTTACTCTAGCAATTATAGTCATTTCGTTAATTTGATCAGCATCTCCACTCACATAATTTAGATTTGAAATGGCAATACCTTTTCCGTCTCTAGTTTGACTTCCATTAAAATAAAAAGCGTCTTCAAATTGATCATAGTAAACATGTGCTATACCTCTTGCTACTCCATCATTATTATTTCCACTTAAGTCTGTTACACTGGCATTAGAAGAAGTAGTTGTTTGACCATTGTAGGAATTAGGATTAGAAAAATCATAATAGATTAAAAGATTATTATTCAATCCTATGGTTTGAGATGAACTAAAAGTATTACCTGCTATATCAAAAACAGAATTGTTTGGAATGGTAATAGTAAGAGATTCAGTTCCATTAGCAAATCCATTAAACGGGATTTTTAATTCATAACTATTTCCACTTACACTAATACTTGTTGGTGTTGACGATGAGAGTGTTAAGCTTGAATTTCCTGAGAGAGATAATTCAAAATCTGAAACTATAAGAGTGTTTGATCCCGTTGCATTAATAATCTCTGTAAACACTTGTTCACTAAAAGTTATACTCACAGTTAAATTATCTGAAGAGACTGAAGGGCTGGAAACCTGAGGAATTGTATTGTCAATCGTAAAAGTAATACTAGTGGTTCCCGCGTAGGCTTTACCTGAAACATCAGTTCCTGCAACGGTAGCCGATACGATACCACTGGTGGTGGTTGAGACTGTCCATGGATAAGATCCAAACACGAGCTGTTGACAGAAGCGGTCATCGCTACATTAGATACCTCCCCTGTTATGTTAATCGTGGGAGTTACCGCCATCGCCTCACTAAAAGTAGCGGTGATGGTAACGACACTAGAGCCTGAAGTCAAATTATCTGAATCACTGTCGGTGAGCGTTACCGTAGGTGCGGTATTATCGATCGTAAAGGTGATGCTAGTGGTTCCTGCGTAGGCTTTGCCTGAGACATCCGTTCCTGCAACGGTAGCCGATACGATACCACTGGTGGTGGTTGAGACTGTCCAGGGATAGATCCAAACATCGGCTGTTGAAGAAGCGGTCATCGCTACATTAGATACCTCCCCTGTTATGTTAATCGTGGGAGTTACCGCCATCGCCTCACTAAAAGTAGCGGTGATAGTAACGACACTAGAGCCTGAAGTCAAATTATCTGAATCACTGTCGGTGAGCGTTACCGTAGGTGCGGTATTATCGATCGTAAAGGTGATGCTAGTGGTTCCTGCGAAGGCATTACCTGAGAGATCTGTTCCTGCAACGGTAGCCGATACGATGCCACTGGTGGTGGTGGAGACTGTCCAGGGATAGATCCAAACATCGGCTGTTGAAGAAGCGGTCATCGCTACATTAGATACCTCACCTGTTATATTAATCGTTGGAGCTGAAGCCATCGCCTCACTAAAAGTAGCGGTGATGGTAACGACACTAGAGCCTGAAGTTAAATTATCTGAGTCGGTATCAGTAAGGGTTACGGTAGGGGCGGTATTATCAATGGTAAAAGTAATACTAGTAGTTCCCGCGTAGGCTTTACCTGATACATCAGTTCCTGCAACGGTAGCCGATACGATACCACTGGTGGTGGTTGAGACTGTCCATGGGTAGATCCAAACATCAGCAGTTGAAGAAGCGGTCATTACCGCATTGGATACCTCACCAGTTATGTTAATCGTTGGAGCTGAAGTCATCATTTCATTGAAAGTAGCCGTGATGGTGACTACGTTTGAGCCCGTTACTAAATTATCTGAGTCGGTATCAGTAAGGGTTACCGTAGGTGCTGTATTATCAATGGTAAAGGTGATGCTAGTGGTTTCCGCGTAGGCTTTTCCTGATACATCAGTTCCTGCAACGGTAGCCGATACGATACCACTGGTGGTGGTGGAGACTGTCCAGGGAAAGATCCAAACACTTGCTGTACTAGAAGCGGTCATCGCTACATTAGATACCTCCCCTGTTATGTTAATCGTGGGAGTTACCGCCATCGCCTCACTAAAAGTAGCGGTGATGGTAACGACACTAGAGCCTGAAGTCAAATTATCTGAATCACTGTCGGTGAGCGTTACCGTAGGTGCGGTATTATCAATCGTAAAGGTGATGCTAGTAGTTCCTGCGTAGGCTTTACCTGAAACATCTGTTCCGGCTACGGTGGCTGATACGATGCCACTGGTGGTAGTAGAAACCGTCCAAGGATAGGTCCAAACATCGGCTGTTGAAGAAGCGGTCATCGCTACATTGGATACCTCACCTGTTATATTAATCGTGGGAGCTGAAGCCATCGCCTCACTAAAAGTAGCGGTGATGGTAACGACACTAGAGCCTGAAGTCAAATTATCTGAGTCACTGTCGGTGAGCGTTACCGTAGGGGCGGTATTATCAATGGTAAAGGTGATGCTAGTGGTTCCCGCGTAGAGCTTTACCTGATACATCAGTTCCTGCAACGGTGGCCGATACGATACCACTGGTGGTGGTTGAGACTGTCCATGGAAAGATCCAAACACTTGCTGTACTAGAAGCGGTCATCGCTACATTAGATACCTCCCCTGTTATGTTAATCGTGGGAGTTACCGCCATCGCCTCACTAAAAGTAGCGGTGATGGTAACGACACTAGAGCCTGAAGTCAAATTATCTGAATCACTGTCGGTGAGCGTTACCGTAGGTGCGGTATTATCGATCGTAAAGGTGATGCTAGTGGTTCCTGCGTAGGCTTTACCTGAGACATCTGTTCCTGCAACGGTGGCTGATACTATGCCACTGGTGGTGGTGAGACCGTCCAGGGATAGATCCAAACATCGGCTGTTGAAGAAGCGGTCATCGCTACATTAGATACCTCCCCTGTTATGTTAATCGTGGGAGTTGACCGCCATCGCCTCACTAAAAGTAGCGGTGATGGTAACGACACTAGAGCCTGAAGTCAAATTATCTGAATCACTGTCGGTGAGCGTTACCGTAGGTGCGGTATTATCGATCGTAAAGGTGATGCTAGTGGTTCCTGCGAAGGCATTACCTGAGAGATCTGTTCCTGAAACGGTGGCTGATACGATGCCACTGGTGGTGGTGGAGACTGTCCAGGGATAGATCCAAACACTTGCTGTACTAGAAGCGGTCATCGCTACATTGGATACCTCCCCTGTTATGTTAATGGTGGGAGTTGACCGCCATCGCCTCACTAAAAGTAGCGGTGATGGTAACGACACTAGAGCCTGAAGTCAAATTATCTGAATCACTGTCGGTGAAGCGTTACCGTAGGTGCGGTATTATCAATCGTAAAGGTGATGCTAGTGGTTCCTGCGTAGGCTTTGCCTGAGACATCCGTTCCTGCAACGGTAGCTGATACTATGCCACTGGTGGTGGTTGAGACTGTCCAGGGATAGATCCAAACATCGGCTGTTGAAGAAGCGGTCATCGCTACATTAGATACCTCCCCTGTTATGTTAATCGTGGGAGTTACCGCCATCGCCTCACTAAAAGTAGCGGTGATGGTAACGACACTAGAGCCTGAAGTCAAATTATCTGAATCACTGTCGGTGAGCGTTACCGTAGGTGCGGTATTATCGATCGTAAAGGTGATGCTAGTGGTTCCTGCGAAGGCATTACCTGAGAGATCTGTTCCTGAAACGGTTGCTGTAACAATGCCACTGGTGGTGGTGGAGACTGTCCAGGGATAGATCCAAACACTTGCTGTACTAGAAGCGGTCATCGCTACATTGGATACTTCCCCTATTATGTTAATGGTTGGAGTTGCCGCCATCGATTTACTAAAAGTAGCGGTGATGGTAACTACACTAGAACCTGAAACTAAATTATCTGAATCTGAATCAGTAAGGATGACCTCTGGAGAGTTAGAGACATTAAAGGTGATACTATCTGTTCCCGAATATACTTTTCCAACAAGATCAGTTCCAGATACAGTGGCAGTTGTTGAATTTACTGAAGTTGATACTGTCCAAGTATAGTTCCATTCATGATTAGAAGTTATTGATTGGGTAAATGAAGCATTTGTTAGTACCCCCCCACCAAGTGATAATGTTGGAGTAGTTGTGAGAATTTCAGAGAAACCAGCAATTATTTTGAAGGAATCTCCATTTTCAACAGACGGATTAAGATCTGATCTTGTGTAGAGTTCAAAACTTAGATCTCCACCTGAGCGGGATGAAGCGTTTGAAGCATAAACATCTGAGGTATTTATGTACATGTTAGCAAATGCAGCGTTAAGACTAGTATCATAGGGTTTAATTTGAAAATGATAAGACTCACCTGCATTTACAGCTACAGGAGTATTAAATGTAAATGATGTATATCCATTACTCCAATTACCTCCAGTTGCCCCCCATCCTTGTAGGACAGGAATATACTTGATAGTAGTTCCAATAATATTCCCTCCAGATAAAGTTGTACCATTAGTACTTGTTACTCCTTGGTGAATTTTCATCTCAAATGGAAAAGGAACAGATGGAGTTCCATCATTATTTGCCCCATAACCACCATTTGTAGGATTTCTAAGCTTCATAACTATTCTTGTAATATATCCTGAAGAAGTAGGAGTAAATTCTTGCCAAGCATTGTTGCCGCCGGTTGATGATCCTGAATCCATTCCATAGGCAAGCATTCGGGATTCATCTTTTAAGCCCGTAAAATAGAGCAGTGTTGGTGAGGTGTTATCAACAATAAAGATTTGCGATGTTGTTCCCTCATATACTGATCCGGTAGAAGAACTTCCTGAGACAGTTGCTGTAACCTCACCATTAAAAGTTGTTGATACTGTCCAAGGATAAGTCCAAACATTTGCCGCTCCAGTTGAAGTCATCGCAACATTTGTTACAAGTCCAGTTATGCTAATAGCTGGTGAAGCTGCCATCGCTTCACTAAAAGTAGCTGTAATGGTGACCACATCTGATCCAGTTACAACATTATTTGAACCTGTGAAGGAAATAGTTAATGACACCCCAGGGTTGTGAATTTTTGCAGCAAAAGCATATTTATTTGGAAATACTTCTTTTACTCCCGATGTTAAAGAAGAACTCACTGAAGAGCTGTCTCCACCATTACTGGAATTCCCCCAAGTAATCAAACTACCGTCACTTTTAAGGGCTGCGAAAGAATAATATTTCGAATAAATTTTAGTTACTCCCGATGTTAAAGAAGAACTCACTGAAGAGCTGTCTCCACCATTACTGGAATTCCCCCAAGTAATCAAACTACCGTCACTTTTTAAAGCTGCGAAAGCATACCGATTTGAATGAATTGTCATTACTCCTGATGCTAAATCAGAACTCACTGAAGAGCTGTTTGCTCCGTAGCTGGAATCTCCCCAAGTGACAACACTACCGTCACTTTTAAGCGCTGCAAATGCTTGACCACTAGAGTATATATCAACAACATCAGAGGTAAGGTCAACACTGGTATTGTTTGATCCACCCGAAGTAGATCTCCCCCAAGTAACGACACTACCGTCGGTTTTTAAAGCTGCAAAGGCACCTGAGCTTCCAGAGCCCATGTGTTTCAATGCATATATATCTTTAACCCCCGAAGATAAACTTGAACTCACTGAAGAACTTCCATTTCCTGCCCACGTAGAACCTGGTCCACCATAACCGTTAGTTCCCCAATTAACTACACTTCCATCGCTTTTCAAAGCCGCACCAGCATAGTTACCCATAGTTACTTTGACTACCCCAGAATCTAAAGCAGAAGTCGTAGGGGAAGCATTAGAGGTGTCAGCTCCATAACTGGAACTCCCCCAAACAACAACACTTCCATCGCTTTTAAGGGCTGCGAAAGCCATACTTCCTCCTCCATTAGAATAAATTTTAGTTACTCCTGATGCTACACCAGATGGAGAAGAAAGACTACTTCCATAACCACTAGCACTAGTTCCCCAAGTGACTACACTACCGTCACTTTTTAAAGCTGCGAATGCCCTATTAGTTGAATATATTTCAATAACATTAGAGGCAAGACCTGCACTAGTATTATTAGATCCGCCAAAACTAGCGTCCCCCCAAAGCGCAACACTTCCATCAGTTTTCAATGCTGCATATGCATAATCATTAGAATATATTTGCTTTACCCCTGACAGTGATGGCTGGCTATTAACACTACTTCCAGCACTATATGCACTTACTCCCCAACTGGCTACACTACCATCAGTTTTAAGTGCTGCAAATCCTTTCTCATTTGGGACTATTGTTGATACGTCCGATGCTATGGTTGTACTCACCGTAGAGCTATTACCACCATTGGTAGAATCTCCCCAAGTGACGACGCCAAATCTACTTTTTAGAGCAATAAAACTTCCATCATTAGAATATACTTCTCTTACACCTGAAGAAATTTTACTACTCACCGACGAGCTGTCACCTCCTGTATTACTGGGTCCCCAAGAGACCACACTCCCATCACTTTTTAAAGCTGCAAAAGCACTAGCAGTCGAATAAATTTTAGTTACTCCTGATGCTAAATCAGAACTGACAGAAGAGCTGTTACCTCCATAATAGGAATTTCCCCAAGTGATGACACTACCGTCACTTTTTAAAGCTGCGAAAGCATACTTAGTTGAATGAATTTCAGTTACACCAGAAGCTACTGCAGAAGATACATTAATTGGAGAAGTAAGACTACCTCCATAACTTGAATTTCCCCAAGTAACTAAACTTCCATCAGTTTTAAGGGCTGCAAAAGCATAGTAATTTGGAAATACTTTTTTTACTCCCGATGCTAAAGAAGAACTTACCGAAGAGCTGTTTCCACCATTACTTGAATTCCCCCAAGTAATCAAACTACCGTCAGCTTTTAAAGCTGCAAAAGCAGTATTATTCGAATAAATTTTTGACACCCCCGATGTTAAAGAAGAACTGACAGAAGAGCTATCACCACCATAGCTGGAATCTCCCCAAGTAATGACAGTACCGTCGTCTTTTATGACAGCAAAGGCCCGTTCGGTGGAATAAATTTTAATAACTCCTGAGGTTAGAGAAGTACTAACATTAGAACTGTCACCACCACGGTCAGTTTTCCCCCAAGTAACGACACTACCGTCGGTTTTTAAAGCTGCGTAAGCATACTTAGTTGAATGAATTTCAGTTACACCAGTAGCTACTGCAGAAGATACATTAATTGGAGAAGTAAGACTACCACCATAACCACCATAACCCCAAGTGAATACACTACCATCACTTTTTAAAGCTGCAAAAGAATATTGGTTTGAAGTGATGTGAGTTACGCTTGAAATAGAAGAAGTAAGATTACCGCCATAGCTAGAGATTCCCCAAGTAACAACACTACCATCGTCTTTTAGAGCAGCATAGGCATAATTGTTCGGAAAAATCTCTATCACCCCTGATGTAAGAGAGGAGCTTACCGATGAGCTATTACCCCCATAACTGGAACTTCCCCAAGTGATCACACTACCGTCATTTTTTAAAGCTGCATGAGAATATAAAGTTGAATATATAGAGTCAACATCTGAAACAAGATCAGAACTAACTGCGGACGTATCTCCTCCATTCCCTGAAATCCCCCATGAAACAATCTGCCCTTGTGAAGTTTTACAAATAAGGAGAAATAGAATTAATAACGGTAAGAACCAATTCTTTTTCATAAATAAAATATCAATTCTTAATATTTCAATTTTTAAAGTATCGCATAAATATAAACTGGCAATTATTATGCGTGCATAGTAATTGTATAAATATAAACAAAAATACTTGATTTTCAGCTAATTACACCATCTGTGGTTAACTAATCGCAAATGCATAAATAATTAGCTGCAATAACCAATAATAAAAATAGCTTTTTCATAGTGATAGTTTTAGTATTCTTCAAAGTAACGAAAATCTATAATATTATTTATTTTTTCGTAAGTCTAAACTTTATGAAGGGGGTGGGTGATTTGTGTCATTTTAAATTCTACAATCGATTTTATTAATCTCAGTAAATAATTTAATTTTTTACCTTTAAAACAAAACCTAAATAATAACTATGCTTTATCAACTATTTTCAAGACCTTTTATTGTCTTTATCGCTATACTTTCATCAAATTTATTTTATTCTCAGTCAAATAAAGAGTTCAAGCCAATTGATGTATTTAGTCTAGAATATGTTTCTAATCCTAAAATTTCTCCAAATGGAAGAAAAGTTCTTTATGTGAGAAACTTTAAGGATATAATGACAGATAAAAATTATTCAAATATTTGGATTATTAATTTCGATGGAACAAATAATACACCACTTACAACTGGAAATCAAAATGATTTTGATCCAACTTGGTCTAACTCCGGGGATAAGTTTACTTACAAATCAAATTCTGATGACTCTGTTCAACTTTACCTTCATGTTCTGGATCAAAAATCGAATCAAAAACTTACTAATCTTCAAAAATCCGTTAGCTCTGTAAGTTGGTCTGAAGACGATGAATACTTAGTTTTCACCTCTTTCGTTGAAAAATCTTCAAGTAGTTTTATCAAAATGCCAATAAAGCCTAAAGGAGCAAAATGGAATAAACCAGCTATAGAGATTAATGATATAAAATATAGAAGTGATGGAAGAGGGTATCTGACTCAAGGGTTCTCACAAATCTTTATCCTTCCTGTAGAAGGGGGAACACCAAGACAAATCACATTTCTTAATAACAATGCAGCATCCCCAAAATGGTTAACAAAAAATAAAATTATATTTTCAGGCAACTTACATGAAGATTCTGATATAGAACCAAGAAACTCTGAAATATATTTTGTAGATACAATTTCAGAAAAAATTAAGCCACTAACTTTTCGGTTAGGACCTGATTATAGTCCAGTTATTTCTCATGACAAAAGCAAAATAGCCTATCTCGGTTTTGATGAAAAATATCTAGGCTATCAACAAAACAATATTTACATAATGTCCAATGATGGAAAAAACATTGAAAATATTTCAGAAAATTTCAATAGAAATATTAGTAATATAAATTGGTCTGAGGATGGGAAAGGTCTCTATTTTCAGTACGATGACAAAGGAATGACAAAGCTTGCCTATATCTCAACTTCTGGTAAAGTAAATAATATAGTAAGTCAATTGGGAGGAATGTCATTAGGAAGACCCTATAGTGGAGGAACGTATAGTGTTTCTAAAAATGATAGATATGCATATACTTATGGCAATGTATATAATCCTTCAGATTTAGCAGTAGGATACAACAAAAGCTCTAAGAGACTGACATCATTAAATAAAGATTTATTTGATCATAAAAAACTTGGTGATGTTGAAGAGGTTTGGTTTAAATCATCTTTTGATGAAAGGCAAATTCAAGGGTGGCTTGTTAAGCCACCAAATTTTGATCCTTCTAAAAAATATCCCTTAATATTAGAAATCCACGGGGGACCTTTTTCAAATTATGGATTTAGATTTTCGGCAGAAATTCAATTGTTTGCAAGTAAAGGCTATATGGTTCTCTACGCTAATCCAAGGGGAAGTACTAGTTACGGAAATGAATTTGCAAATTTAATCCATCATAATTATCCAAATCAAGATTATGATGACCTAATGTCGGGAGTCGATCATATTTTAAAGAGATCGTATATAGATGAAGAAAATCTTTTTGTTACTGGTGGAAGTGGAGGAGGAGTTTTAACGGCATGGATTATTGGCAAAACAGATAGATTTAAAGCAGCTGTAGTTGCAAAACCAGTTATAAACTGGTATAGTTTTGTTTTGTATGCAGATAATATAAACACCTATTACAAGTATTGGTTCCCAGGTCTTCCATGGGATAATTTGGAGCATTATATGAAAAGGTCTCCTATCTCATACGTTGGAAATGTTAAGACACCAACAATGTTATTAACTGGGGAGCAAGATTTTAGAACTCCAATTGCTGAAAGCGAACAGTTTTATGCTGGATTAAAACTTAATAAAGTAGAGTCAATGTTAGTCCGTATTCCAGGAGCTAGCCACGGAATCGCAGCTAGACCTAGTAATTTAATAACTAAAGTCAACGCAATAGTTGCTTGGTTTGATAAGTATAGAAATTAATAAAAAAAGTAGACGATTAAGTAAAAAAATACTGTATGAAAAAACTGTTTTTTATTTTACCCTTTATAATTGTTACAAATATTTTTGGACAAATTAATCAAGAACTTATTAATTTTAAAAGTGCAAATCCTTTTTCATTAAGTGATATTATAAATGATCTTGATAATCAAGAAAAACAAAATGTTTTTGGGAAACTAACTATTCCTTTCGATAGTTTAAATCCAAAGAAAAAATATCCTTTAATTATTGGAATTGCAGGGAGTATGGGTTGGAGAAAACATCATCTTGACTATATTAAAATGTATCAGGAAGAAGGTTTTGCAACTTTTGAATTAAATAGCTTTAAAAGTAGAGGAATAGACTCAACAGTGGGGTCTCAAAATCAAGTAACTACAGCTGCGATAATACTTGATTCATATCGAGCATTAGAGAAACTTGCAAAACACTCAAATATTGACAAAGATAAAGTTGCTATTACGGGCTGGAGCCTTGGAGGAGGAGTAGCCCTTTTTTCTGCATGGATGCCCTTGAAAAATATTATTTCCAAAGAACTTAGTTTTGCTGCACATTTAGCCTTTTATCCTCCTTGTTTTTTTAATCCAGAAAATTTATCATTTTCAAAAGTCCCAATGCACATATTAATTGGGGAAGATGATAACTGGACGCCAGCTACTCCATGTGAAAATCTTGTAGATATCTTATCCGAAAACAACAATATTGGAATTACAGTTTATCCCAACTCACATCATGGATTTGATAGTGAAGAGCCTGTTCATAGAAACGAAAATGGATTTAGCTTTAAAAATTGTTTATTTGACTTAACAGAAAAAGGAGATGTATTGATGAATTATTTGGGCTTACCAATGTCAAATCCAACCCTTCAAAAAATTGGGTTTTTATTTTGTGTAGATCGTGGAGTAAGTATTGGAGGAAATTCTGAGGCTAGGAAAAAATCATTAACCTTTGCCAAAAGTTTTATGAAGCGTTCCTTAATGAAAGACTAAATAGCAAAAAAAGACAACTAAGCTTAGGGCTAAAAGAATATAATTTTAAGATTTTATTTTGAATTATATCTAGGACCAATTGATAGTAACAAATGGCTTGCCGGCCCAATTATGCTTCAAGGTGACCACGGTAATGTAGAATACAGGAATATTACAATTCGTGTACCAAAATAAAATTGAATTTTATGACAATAGGATGCATTTGATAAGAACAATTAATAAATTTTAAAATATATTATATGAAAAATGCAATATTTATATTATTATTTTCAATAAGTTTTATTTCATGTAAAAAGACTTCCGACATTACAAAAGAAAATATTATTCTTGACCGAGCCATATATCAAGATCAGTTAGAGGGGTTTTGGCTGGGACAATGCATTGCAAATTGGACTGGATTAATAACCGAAATGGATAAAATAGGAATTCCTTCTAATGGGATGGGAGAAGGGTTTTATACACGAGAAGACTGGGGGAAAGAAAGATCAGCCTAACATATGGGGATCTAATGACTTATCAGAAACTATTAATTTTATTTATGCTGAAAAAGATAGTATCTGGGGAGCTGATGATGACACTGACATCGAATATATCTATCAAGAATTGTTGTTCAGTAGTCCAACACTTGATATAACAGGAGAACAAATTAGAAAAGCATGGTTAGACCACATTAACATTGAAGAGGAAAATTATCTGTGGGTATCCAATCAGAAAGCATTTGACTTAATGC
The DNA here is from genome assembly GCA_905182305.1 of Flavobacteria bacterium MS024-2A. Taxonomy (GTDB): domain Bacteria; phylum Bacteroidota; class Bacteroidia; order Flavobacteriales; family Flavobacteriaceae; genus MS024-2A. The sequence goes on along the minus strand of CAJJBB010000005.1, from coordinate 1,196 downwards.
AAGAAGGAAAAATTCCACCAGAAACAAGTGATCCTGATTTAAATGAACATTATGAGATGATTGATGCTCAATTAACAACTGAAATTTTTGGATTTTTTGCACCTACTAAACCAATAATTGCTGTTGAATTAGCTCATTTAGCAGTAAGAACCACTGCGAGATATAATGCAGCTTGGATTGCTGAATTTAATATTATCATGTATTCATTAGCTAGTTTAGAAACACAACATGAAAATATTAAGGATAAGTTACAATGGATGGCTAAAGAGGCACGAAAACACCTTCCAAATGATTCGTATTCAGCTAAAATGTTTGATTTTGTTTCTGCTCAATATCAGTCTGGAGTATCTTGGGAAACAGCTCGTGATTCTCTCCACTATAAATATCAAATCCAACAAGCAGATGGTTATCAGTGGTCTACTTTAGATGAAAGCTGTAGCGGTTGTTTTGCTGCGGGAATTAATTTTGGGGCCAGTATTGTAAGTTTATTATACGGTGAAGGAAATATAAAGGAAACAATAAAAATTGGTGCTTTAGCAGGTTGGGATTCAGATAATCCAACTGCTACTTGGGGAGGCTTATTAGGATTCATGATTGGAAAAAATGAAATCGAAAAAGTTTTCGATAAAGAGTTTGCTGTAGAATTCAATATCCATAGGACTAGAAAAGGGTTTCCTAATAATGGAATAGATACTTTTGAGAACATGGCTAAAAAAGGAATCGCTATTGTTGATCGTGTAGTTGAAAGTAAAATGAGTGGAAGAGTTGATTTGAAAAAAAATCAATGGATAATTCCAATCAAATAATTAAGTGTTTTTTTTATCTATTATAATTGTAAATCACTTTGCGAACATAATTTAATTTTACGCATTGTAGGTGATATTAAAATGAAACTCTAAATTAAGAAGAGTAGCTTTTTGTAAGGATTATATGGGAATTGGATTAAGGGCATTGGTGTAATAGAAAAACCCTCAATTTGGTAGGAATTTTATTCTAAGTTACAGCATAACTAAATCTATTTGTTATTTAACTACCCGAAAAGAGAGTCCTAAAAACCCCGTCCGATGTTTGGAAACTTTTAGCTTTTTATATCACAGCGTTAGGGAAAAAACATATGGTTTGTTGCCAATATGTTGTGAAATGGGCAATAAAAAAATTGCGATTAATTGTCTATAAAGACATTACGGATTATTACA
>CAJJBB010000004.1:2500-103965 GCA_905182305.1 Flavobacteria bacterium MS024-2A | reverse complement strand
CAACTCCTTATAATAAAGCTGTACAGTTTGATGGTGATGAAGACTATATGTACCCGCCTTCAATCTACTGGAGCCCTTTGACATTGAGATTGTGGAATGTTACCTATACTCTTCCTATAAATGATAATGGAAACAAGGTTTCTAAGGATGCACAAGATCCTCTTAGCATTTCTTATCCAGCAGATAGATATAAAGCTGCGGAGAGTCAACCTTGGATGAGTGCTATGGTATTTAATTGTGATGATGTTACTAGTAATGGACAGACAGCTACTGCAAGAAACGACAGACAGTACTTGTGGTTTCAAGGTGGAGATGGTGCAGCGTCTTATAGGAATTTAAGTGTTTACATTGAAAACAATGGAGACCTTTACTTAGATTGGGGTGGTCGTGATTATGCTACTGGCTCTAAAGAGCTTAGATGTTTGATTGGTAATATTAGCAGTGCTACTTGGTATGGTTTACATATCACTTATAAGGGTGCTAGACTTAATGCTACAAACCTTACTCCAACTACAATGGCTCAACACTTTGATATTAGGTTAACAAATAGTTTTGGTGACATTGGAACTGACAAGAGTATTGCAGCTAATTGGACTGTAGGTTCAGAGGCTAACACTATGATCAATCCATCTTACTTGGAGGGAAATTATAATGTGGGTGGTACAAGATGGAGCACAGACAGTAACTTCAGAGGTAAGATAGCATCACACTCTATAACTACTTTGATGGCTCCTGATATTATCCTTCTGCTCCTGATATTCTTATTCCTGACGATACAGAGATTCAACTGTTTATGTTGGATTTTAGAAAGTGGGTTTTAGATTATAGAATCACACCTACTGGACGCCAACGTGATCCTAGAATCCATTTGATAGACCTTTCCCGGGTAATGATACTTACAGTTACATTATGGCTCAAGGTTGGGAATTCGGAGACGGACCGAACGATGCATTTCCTAACTATATGACGTCACATGGTAATGATACCGGTGTCTCTAAACTAACTTATCAGAATGGTACAATAAATGACAAAGTTAATGTATCCATAGCTGGATTATCACTATCGGTAACCTTAACTGATACCGATAGTGATAATTTTGTTAATGTTTCTCAAGTAGTAACTATAACCGCTGGTTTCTCTCAAGCTATGACGCCTACTCCTACAATATCTATTACAGGAATTGTTACTAATGTAATTATGACTCCTGTATCAGGTACGAATTCGTATACCTATGCCTGGGATACTTCTTCAGGTACCCTTTCTGATGGAATCTATTCTGCCACAGTAAGCGGAACAGATATAATAGGAAATTCTTATGTTGCCGGTACACAGAGTATCACCTTTACCTTAGATACTTCTGCCCCTACGGTAAACATTACAACCAGTGATTCGGATAATATAGTAAAATCTGCAGATAGCAATATTACCGTTACTGCAACCTTTAATGAGGCGATGGCAACTGCCCCAAGAATAACCATAGGCTCTGCGGTAAATAATACGGCTCTTACTGCAACTAGTAGTACTACTTGGACCTACACTTGGAATATCTCTTCAGTCACTGAAGGAAGTTATACGGTCACCGTTACGGGATCCGATCTTATAGGAAATACCTACGCAGGAACCGATAGTATAACTTTAACTGTGGATAATACTGTTCCTGAAGTTTTATTGGTTTCAGATAATACAGATTCTATTATTGGATCTACCGGTGTTGTTTCTATTTCAGCTTATTTTTCAGAAACATCTTCTACTACACCAACACTCTCGATATTCTCGATATCTGGATTAGTCACTAACACAGCTATGAGCAAATTCTCAAGCACACCAATTAATCAAATTGGTCAGGTTATTAATGGTAGTGCTGGAGATTTTTTTGGATATTATTCAGATATAAGTGACAGTGGAAATCGATTAATTGTTGGAGGTCCTGGAAATAATTCTAATGCAGGGATTGCTAAAGTGTATCAGTGGAATGGAACACAGTGGGTACAATTAGGAAATGACTTAACAGGCGCTTCTAATGAGCGTATGGGAAGACCAGTGGGGATAAGCGGAGACGGTTCGGTAATCGTTGTTGGTGGAAGAGGGCCATCAAATAATGGAATTTACAAAATATACACTTTAAGTGGAAGCTCTTGGTCTCTTAGAGCAACACTAAATGGTGAGGCAGCAAACGATTTAGGCACTTATGAAAATGGATCCATAGATTTAAGTTATGATGGGAGTATTTTTGCATTTGGTCACGGATTAAATGATGCTGGTGAAACCAATAGAGGACATGCAAGGATATTTGAATGGGATAATACTAATTACGTCCAAAGAGGAGATGATATTGATGGAGACATAGACAATGCCTTACTGGGTTCTGGTTCCCCTGGGATTAGTCTTTCAAAAGATGGAAAAAGAATTGTTGTTGGTTTAAGGAGCAATATTGGCAACTTTGGAAAGGTTAGAGTTTATGATTATACCCCTCAGGTACAGCTTCATGGACACAAGTTGGAGCTGATATTACTGATCCTAAAAACAGCTTGCATCCAGGTTTTAGAATAGGATCATCAGTCTCTATATCTGACAACGGACAAACTATTATTGCAGGTGCTGAATATGGTGGATCAAGTGGTAATCGTCATGGACTAGTTCATATCTTTTCATATAAACTTATCTCTGGTACTGCTTCATGGACTTATAAAGCAACAATTGAAGGAAGTACTGATGGTGACGGATTTGGTTATTCTTCATCAATAAACGGAAAAGGGAATAAGATTATCGTAGGAGCTTATAAAGCTAACACTAATACAGGTTATGCTCGTATTTATAGTTGGGACGGGACAACTGCCTCACAAATTGGTTCTGATATTGTTGGCGCAGCTACTAATAATTATCTCGGGGCTCATGTTAAATTATCGGCTAATGGAATAGCAGTTATTGGTGCGCCATATAATGCAAGTGTAGGAGGATATGCAGGACAGGTAAAAGTTGTTGGAGTAGACCGTTATGAATATTCATGGGATGTGGATGGTAGTGGCACTCCATCTAATGGCACTTACTACGCTACCGTTGCAACTACAGACAAGGCCGGAAATGCCTATGTAGCGGGCACACAAAGCATCACCTTTACTTTAAACACCACTGCGCCAACAGTAACTCTTACTGATACTGATGCAGATAATTTTGTTAATGTTTCTCAAGTAGTAACTATAACCGCTGGTTTCTCTGAAGCTATGACCGCCACTCCTACAATATCTATTACAGGAATTGTTACTAATGTAATTATGACTCCTGTATCAGGTACGAATTCGTATACCTTTACTTGGGATACTTCTTCAGGTACCCTTTCTGGTGGAATCTATTCTGCCACAGTAAGCGGAACAGATATAATAGGAAATGCTTATGTTGCCGGTACACAGAGTATCACCTTTACCTTAGATACTTCTGCCCCTACGGTAAATATCACAACCAATGATTCGGATAATACCATTAAACCTGGAGACAATATTACAGTCACCGCAACCTTTAATGAGGCGATGGCCTCAGGTCCAAGAATAACTATAGGTTCTGCAGTAAATAATGTAGCTCTTACTGCAACAAATAGTACCACATTTACTTACTCTTGGAGTACCTCTGGAGTCTCTTCAGGAAGTTATACGGTAACCGTTACGGGAACTGATCTGGCCGGAAATGCCTACGCAGGGTCAGATAAAATAACAATTACATTAGACAGTACAGCGCCTACAGTAACACTAACAAACTCTGACTCTGATAATCTAATAGCTGCCTCAGATACGGTTACCATTACAGCTTCTTTTAGCGAGGCGATGACTGCTACACCAACCTTGTCTATCTCAGGAGGGCTATTATCTAGCACTGCTTTTACTTCGTACACCCAAGGTTGGTTCCAGCTTGGAGCTGATATAGATGGGACAGGCAATTAATGATCAATTCAGGAAAGTCAGTTTCCCTTTCCTCAGATGGAACCAGAGTCGCTATTGGAGGAAAACAGATAAGCGGAGACTATGGAATACGAGGGGTCATGTGAATATATATAAATGGAGTGGTTCGGGCTGGACACCAGTTAGGGTCAGAGATTGAAGGCGAAGAAGCGGTTTGATAGTGGTTGGGACCTCAGTTTCTCTTATCTTCTGATGGATCTAGGGTGGCTATTGGAGCATACGGTTACGATCGTGGTGCGGTACAAATGACAGGGCGATGTACGTATTTATGATTACAGTAGTGGTTCTTGGATCAAGGTTAGGGAATGGCATTGAATGAGAGGAAGCACAATGATCAAACGTGGTGAATCAGTCTCTCTTATCTTCTAGATGGATCTAGGGTGGCTATTGGAGCACTATAGATGCACAATGGTCAAGTAATAGGGTCATGTACGTATTTTTGAGTACATTGGATAGTTCTTGGATACAATTAGGTGCAGAATTGAAGGCGATAATATAGTACTTTAGGGGCGTCAGTTTCTCTTATCTTCTGATGGATCTAGGTTGGCTATTGGAGGGTCGGGCGTAACAGTAATGCACTCGGAAAGGACATGGTACAGATGTATGAATATACGCCATCAGGTGTAGCTTCATGGACACAATTAGGGCCAGATATTGATGGGGAACGGCTACTAGTGATATAGTCGGGAGTATCAGTCTCCTTTATCTTCTGACTGGATCTAGAGTGGCTATTGGAGCATCGGTAATGATGCTAGTTCTGATGGTGCTGGCAATAGCTTCGGTCATGTAGCGTATTTATGAATATACGCCATCAGGGACAGACTCTTGGACACAATTAGGGGCTAGATATTGATGGGGAAGTCAATGGTGAACACTCGGCCAGTAGGGTTAGCAACTTCACCGTTTCTCTTATCTTCGGATGGATCTAGGTTGGCTATTGGAGCAGCCCGAATTATGGATATGGTGCTAATAATGGTCATGTACGTATTTATGAATATACGCCATTCAGGACAGCTCTTGGACACAATTGGGGCTAGATATTGATGGGGAAGCGGCTGGAGATGATCAAGTGGTGAGTATCAGTCTCCTTTATCCTCTGATGGAACTAGTGTCGCTATTGGAAGTACTGGAAATGACGGGTCCTTCACGAGCGCAGGTCATGTACGAGTTTACTCCCTTGGAGGATATCAGTACGCCTTGGAATGTAGATGGTAATGGAACCCCTTCTGATGGTAGCTATTCAGCTACTGTATCGGGAACAGATACTAACGGAAACGCTTATGTAGCCGGCACACAAAGCATCACCTTTACCATAGATACTACAGCCCCTTCAGTTTCTCTTACCAACACAGACAACAATAACAAGGTAAACACTTCTTCGGTAGTCACTTTTACTGCTGTTTTCTCAGAAGCATTACAGGGTTCACCAACAATAACAATTCCAGGAATAGTAACAAATACACCTCTTACGCTGGTCTCTGGGACAACATGGAAATATACTTGGGACACTTCCTCAGGCACACTAGCTGAGGGAAGCCATACCGTTTCCATAACAGGTCAAGACCCAGCTGGAAACTCAGCTACGGTTACTTCAACTTTTGTAGTTGATACCACAGTACCCACACTAAGTGGTCTAACAAATAACGATGGAAATAACACCCTTAATGGTACAGATACAGTAACGATCACCGCTACTTTTAATGAATCAATGAATAACTCACCTACGATCACCATCGGAAATGGTGTGACTGATGTAGCGATGACTGCCACAAGCTCCACGGTTTGGACCTACTTCTTGGATATGTCCTCTTGGACAGGATCAGGCTCCTCGGCGGTGGTAACAGTAACGGGTTTTGATGGTGCTGAAAATTCCTATGCAGGTACAGACAGCTTTACTTTTACTATAGATACTGTAGCACCCAGCGCGTTCCTTTCTAGCTCAGATTCAGATAATTTTATAGTTGCAAGTGATGTGGTAACCATTACAGCTTCTTTTACCGAGCCGATGACGGCAACACCTACTTTATCTATTTCAGGTGGAATACTGTCTAACGTTCAGTTTACTTCCTATACAGAAAATGGAGTTCAAATAGGTTCTACTATTAATGGAACAGTAGCGAAGCAATCATTACAGGGTGTTAGTTTGAGTTATGATGGAAAAATTCTTGCCATTGGAAGCCCTTTTACCAGCACCACCGGTCCAGGCTTTGTTAAGGTCTATAAACTAGAATCTGGAAGTTGGAATCAACTAGGTTCCACTTTGATGGGACATGATGGTGGTGGAACTACTGTTCGTGAAAAGTTTGGTTACGATGTTCAGTTAAATAATGATGGAACTAGATTAATTGTTGGAGCAGACCAGTATGGGGCAGGTGCTAGGGGATATGCAAGGGTTTATGATTGGAATGGGTCTGATTGGATACAACTCGGTTCAGTCACCGTACCTGGAGGAGCCAATGCTTCATTTGCTGCTGGGAATACTGGTGCTGATAGCCTTGGTCAAGCTGTTGATATAAGTAGTGATGGGAATAGAGTTATTGTTGGAGCACCACAGCCCCTGATCCGATCATACAATAAGGGGTATGTAAGGATTTATGAGTATACGCCATCAGGAGTTGCTTCCTGGACACAACTCGGTACTACTATTACTGGAGATACTATGAATGATCAATTTGGTTCTTCAGTTAAAATCAGTGAAGATGGAACTAGAATAGCCGTTGGAGCATATAAATATGACAGTTCTAAAGGTCAAGTAAAGATTTATGATTATGACTCTGGAACATCCGCTTGGACGCTAGTAGGGAATATTACTCCTAACGAAGCAAGTGGTTATGCCGGTATTGGTGGAACAATAAGTCTTAGTAGTAATAAAAACTCCATATCGATAGGTATTCCAAATTCAGCAAGTGGAGGTAGTTCCAGGGGTTCAGTAAGAGTATATGATTATACGCCATCAGGAGTTGCTTCCTGGACACAACGAGGTTCCTCTATTCTAGGGGATACAAATAATGAGTGGAAGTCTACTAGTATAAGTGGTGATGGAAATAGAATTATTGTTGGTTCGGCATCTTCAGCAGGTGGTAGTTTTAGTATTTATAATTGGAACGGTTCCTCTTGGACTCAAACAGGATCCTCTGTTCCGGGTAGAGCGTCAAATAGTGATTTTGGTAGGAGGGTTCATATTAGTAAAGATGGAAATTCCGCTGTTAGTTCTGGTCCGTTAGATGACTCTAATATTTCTGATGGTGGATATGCTCAAGTTTATTCCCTTGGAGGCTATAAGTACGCCTGGGATGTAGACAACGGAGGTGCCCCTTCCGATGGAACTTACTACGCCACAGTGTCAGGAACAGACAGTAACACAAACGCATATGTAGCCGGCACACAAAGCATCACCTTTACTGTAGACACCACTTCGCCAACAGTAACTCTTACTGATACTGATGCAGATAATATTATATCCACTACTTTATCACCAACTAACACGGTAACGATCACTGCCAGTTTCTCTAAAAGTATGGCCGCTACTCCAGCAGTCTCCATCACAGGAGTAGTGACCAATGTGGCGATGACTAGGGTCGGTAGTACTAATAACTATACCTATAACTGGAATACATCCACTCCAACACTTGCCCCTGGAGCGTATTCGGTAACTGTAAGTGGTACTGACGCCATTGGTTATGCTTATGCTGGAACAGACAGCATCACCTTTACTATCAGTCCTACTTTCTATCTAGATGCAAATGGGGTAACCGTAAAATGTAGCGGTTGTAATGCTGGAGATCAGGGAGTCGTTGGTGGGGTAATATACACTGCACTGGATCAGACAATGTTTGCAGCCAAGGCTGCATCAGACAGTAATTGGGGTCAGATGGTGACCACACTAGTTACAAACATGGATAGTAGGTTTGAAAACGTTGACTTTAATCAAAACATCAGCTCATGGGACACCTCTAGTGTAACCACCATGAAAGAATTATTTAATGATAATACAACATTCAACCGAGATATAAGTAAGTGGGATACCTCTAGTGTTACAGATATGGAGGGTGTATTTTGGGGAGCTGGAGCTTTTGATCAGGATATTGGCAGTTGGGATACCTCTAGCGTTACTAGAATGGATAATATGTTTGATCGCGCCCTGGTTTTCAATCAAGATATTAGTGGTTGGGATACTTCAAGTGTCACCGATATGAATTTGATGTTTTACCGTGCCCTTGTCTTTGATCAACCAATCGGTGGTTGGGATGTATCAAATGTGACCAACATGGAATATATGTTTAATGTTGCCTCTGATTTTAACCAAGATATAGGTAATTGGAATACTTCTAAAGTTTCTAATATGACTTCGATGTTTCAGTCAGCTGCTGCTTTTAACCAAGACATCGGCAATTGGAACACTTCTAATGTAACTAGTATGGTCTCTATGTTTCAGTCAGCTGATGCATTTAACCAAGATGTCACTGGATGGTGCGTGTCCAATATTGGATCTGAACCCACTGATTTTAAAACTAGTGCTAATGCAACATGGAGAGGTGATTCTAACAAACAACCTGTCTGGGGAACCTGCCCTGCGCCGCAGGTTACTTTAACTGACACCGATGCGGATAACTATGTGCTTAATAGCTCTGTGGTCACCATCACAGCAACCTTCTCAGCAAACATGTCACCCACAGCTACCATAAGTATCGGCAGTGTAATAACTAATGTAGCGATGACCGTGGTCACTAGCTCTACCTTTAGATACGTATGGGATGTAGATGCAGGGGGCAGCTTAGCATACGCTGTATACTCAGCCACGGTAACTGGTGTTTCAACAAACGGTAGGTCATATGCAGGCACCGATAGTATTACCTTTACAATACTTTCTCCACCTTCAACCCCAACAGTAGCTCCCGATCTATCGGCCAGCTCAGATAAAGGCCCTAGTAATACCGATAACCTAACTAATGTCACCACTCCTACCTTTACCGGGACGGTTACTCCTTCTACAGGCACTGTGTATCTGTACTCAGAGAAAGATGGCGGTTCGCCTTCTATTGTAGCCTCTGTTACTACCGCTAGTGATGGTAGTTATACCATCTCACCTACATCGGCCCTTACCTCAGGAGACTATGTCTTCTATGTAAGGATAGAAAATGCTGCAGGGGATACCTCTGGCAACTCACCTCCTGTGAATGTTACTATCCAGACCACACCCCAAGCGCCAGTTATACCTACCCTAAAAGCAGAGACCGATTTAGGTGTCTCCAGTTCAGATAACATTACAAGTGATAACACACCGACCTTTACAGGAACGGTATCCCCAAACACCCAAGTAAAACTTTATGTCGACGGCACCCTGGCTGAGACGCTCACCTCTGATGGTAGTGGTAATTTTGAGGTGGACATCTCCTCTTCATTAACTGACGATAATGGAAGTAGTATCAAAAACGAGATTTATATAGAACTTGTAGACACCTTTGGTAATACTGCTAGTTCAACATTACTGGATCTAACAATCGATACAGCTGCGCCTTCTCCTTCTACTAACCCTGTGGCAACAGATAAAAAGATTGCGGCCTCTTCAACAACAACCTATACGGTATCAAATATTGCAGCCACCGACCAGGTATGGCTAGTCCCTTCAACAATATCGAATGCGGACCTTAAGGCGTATCTAGCAGATCCGTCTTCTGTGAGCTCACTTACATTAAACACGAACATTACAAAACAAACCACAGGGAATAGCGGAACAATCGCCACTCCTAGCGCTGGAGGTATTTATAAAATAGTAGTGGTAGATCCTGCGGGTAACTTCTCTTCGCTATCAGCAGGAACCCTAGATATCGACCTCACTGGTCCTGAGGTTACTTCTATTGATCAAGTAACATCAGATGGTGTTTACACCGATGATGATGTAAACCCATCGAACTCCGATACGGTAACCTTTACGGTAAACTTTGATGAGCTTACCACCATTACAGGTACTCCAAGACTACCGCTTACTAATATCACCGATGCCAGTGGCAATACGGTTTATGCTAGCTATGTCTCAGGCTCAGGTACAGCTAGTGCTACTTTTGTTTATACCGTTGGGGATGGGGATATTTCAGGGGGTATACAGATTGCTTCGTCAGGCGCATTAGATCTTAATGGAGGCACAATAAAAGATTTATATAACAATGATGCGGATACTGCTCTAGCAACCAATGGCGCATCGCTCACTTCCAGTATCGAGGTAAAAGCCACGGATCCAGGTCTTACGGTAACGGTTGCTTCCAATAATGCTGTTTCTGGATCAGATGCTAAAGATGGAGATGTGATTACCGTAACGGTAATATCGGATCAGGCCTGGGCTTTAAATCCTTCAACAATCTCGATGACTATATCAGGGTTAAATACCCAGCCGACTCTTAGCTTTGGTCAGACTAGCGCCAGTCCATATACCTATACTGCCAACTTTACCCTTACGGCGTCCAACACTTATACTGATGGTGGTCTTAACTTTACTATTGAAGCCTCAGACACCATTAGTTCAACTAAAGTAACAACGACTAATAAGGTTATTACTAATCAGAGTATTATGAGTGGTAGCTTTAATTTTGATAATACTTCGCCATCGATTACTTCAACGTCTTCCATTACTATTACAGAGGGGACGACTTCTGGCGGATCGGTTACCGCCAGTGAACAGGTTACCTATAGCATATCAGGGGGAGTCGACCAGTCCAATGTAACTATTAATGCTACCACTGGAGCGATTAGCATTAGTCCAGCACCGGAGTTTGATACTCCTGGTGATGCTAACCAAGATGGTATTTATGAGATTGAAGTTTCGGTAACCGATAAGGTTGGGTATGTAACTACCCGTCCGATGCAGGTGAGTATTTTAGAAGTTCCTTTCGGCATAGAATTTACTACCGTTGAGGGGTCACCAACCGAAGGAGAACAAGGAAGTTATACTGCGGTTCTTACTTCGCAGCCTACCGCCAATGTGACCATACCCATAAGTTCAAATAACTCGAGAGGTAGGCTTCCAGTAACCCAACTTGTCTTTACCCCAGATAACTGGAATGTACCACAAACGGTCACTGTTAATACTACAAATAATGCTACGGCAGATGGAGATGTAACGGTAACAATCACCTCAGGTAAACCAACTTCTGCGGATGCTAATTACAACAATCTATCGGCTGCAGATACCAATGACTTTACCATTACTCTAGTTGATGATGAAATAGATACTGACGGGGACTCTTTCTATGATTATGACGATGCCTTCCCAAGTGATCCTAATGAGAATATTGACACTGACGGCGATGGTATTGGAGACAACGCAGATACAGATGATGATGGAGATGGTCAGAGTGATATAGAGGAGATTGCTAATGGAACGGATCCTCTTGTGGCTAACCCAAGACCAGGAGATAGTGATGGCGATGGTATCGCTGATGTGATCGATCCCGATGATGATAACTGATGGAGTAAATGATATCCAAGATACCTTTCCCATTAGACGCCAATGAATCTTCTGATAATGACAATGATGGTATAGGGGATAATGCGGATACCGATGATGATAACGATAGCTACTCTGATGTAAATGAGACTGCTGCCGGTTCAGATCCTTTAGATCCTTCAAGCGTTCCAGCGGACTCCGATAACGATAAACTTCCTGATAGCTTAGAGCCGGGATTAGGAACCGACCCTAACAATCCAGACACTGATGGTGATGGAACCATAGACGGAGAGGATGACTTTCCTATAGATCCAAATTACCAAACCGATACTGATGGAGATGGTATCCCAAATAAAATAGATCCCGATGATGATAACGACGGATTGGAAGACGGCGTGGATCCTTATCCACTTGATCCAACCAACCAGCCAGACACCGATGGTGATGGTCTTAACAATGGTATTGATCCTGATGATGACAACGATGGTTTTACTGATCTTCAGGAACAGGCTGCCGGTACAGATCCTTTAGATCCAGCTAGTGTTCCTGGTGATACAGATAATGACGGGCTTACAGATACAGAAGAAGCTATCATTGGAACTGATCCTACCAATCCAGATACCGATGGAGACGGGGTGAGTGATAAGAATGATGCTGCTCCACTAAATCCAAATGTGGGACTAGACACGGATAATGACGGTCTTCCAGATGCAATAGATCCCGATGATGATAACGACGGGGTAAGAGATGAGAACGATGCGTTTCCATTGGATTCTAGTGAAACTTCAGATTATGATGGAGATGGTTCAGGCGACAACGCTGATAGGGATGATGACAATGATGGTTATGATGATATTGTTGAGTTAGAAGACGGCACCAACACCAAAGATACCCTTGACTATCCTCGTGATGCTGATGGCGACGGACTTACTAACAACCAAGAGCTTGATTTGGGAACAGATCCTGCTAATCCAGACACTGATGGCGATGGTATTGGTGATAAGTTTGATCCAGAACCACTCGATGGAGACTTAACCATCGATACTGACGGAGATGGTATTATCGATCTTCTAGATCCTGATGACGACAACGATGGGTATAATGACCTGTTAGAATTAGAGCTCGGTACAGATCCCAAAGATTCTGGTGAGTTTCCTGAGGATCAAGATGGGGATTTCTTACCTGATGTTAAAGAACAGGAGCTAGGAACGGATCCTACCAATCCCGATACGGATGGAGATGGCATACAAGATGGAGAAGACGACTTTCCACTAGACTCTGAAAGCTCACAAGATACTGACCGGGACGGTATCCCAGATGAAGAGGATACAGATGATGATAATGATGGGGTGCCCGATAGTATGGACAGCTTCCCCCTTAATCCAAGAGAAACTATAGATACTGATGGTGATGGCATCGGAGATAATGCTGATCTAGATGATGATAATGATGGCTATTCTGATATAACAGAAAGTGTAGGAGGATCTGATCCTAAAGATCGTAATAGTATTCCTGTTGATACGGATAATGATTTACTCTCTGACCCAGGAGAAGCAATCATTGGAACTGATCCTAATGATCCTGATACGGATGATGATAGCTTTTTAGATGGAGTAGATCCAGCACCGCTTGATCCTTTTAATCTGATCTTAGCTGATGACTTTGATGGAGACGGTATTCCCAATAATATTGATCCAGATGATGATAACGATGGAGTGCCAGATAGTAAAGACCGCTTCCCTTTTGATTCAAGTGAGAGTAGTGATTTAGACGGGGATGGTATAGGCGATAATTCAGATCCTGATCTTGATGGCGATGGTGTCAATGATGCTAATGATCGCTTCCCTTATAATCTAGATGAATCTTCAGATAATGACAACGATGGTATCGGAGACAATGCAGATTTAGATGATGATAATGATGGATATGGCGATACAGTAGAGATTATAGAGGGTAGTGATCCGTTTAATTCTTTTAGTATTCCAGAGGATGCTGATAGAGATGGACTCTCAGATGCAGAGGAGCTCATACTGGGTACAGATCCAAATAATTACGATACCGATGGGGATGGAGTAAACGATAAGATCGATGCCTTCCCCCTAGATCCAGAGCACAATAGTGACCAGGACCGTGACGGTATACCGGATCTACTCGATCCAGATGATGATAATGATGGAGTACTAGATCTATTTGATGTTTTCCCATTTGATCCACTAGAGACTACAGATACCGATCGAGATGGAATTGGTAACAATGCAGACCAGATGATGATAACGATGGTTTTGATGATGTGATTGAGATGGCAGCAGGAACAGATCCTTTAGATGAAGAAGATTTCCCACAAGATAGTGATGGGGACGGACTCTCGGATGTTGAGGAGACGGTATTAGGTACAGATCCAAATAATCCTGACACCGATGGTGATGGAGTAGGTGATCTAGAAGATCCCTTCCCACTGAATCCAGAATATTCAAAAGACACTGACAATGATGGTATTCCAGATGCAATAGATCCCAGATGATGATAATGATGGAGTGCCAGACGGTGAAGATGCCTTCCCAGAGGATGAAGCAAGAACAGCTTGATACAGACGGTGATGGCATAGGAGATAATGCTGACACGGATGATGATAATGATGGGTACAGTGATCGTGATGAGAGCCTTCAAGGAACGGATCCTAAAGATCCCAACAGTACTCCACTAGACTCAGATAATGATGGCGTTTCAGACTCTCTTGAAGTACTTCAAGGAACGGATCCCAATAATCCCGACACGGATGGAGATGGGATTATAGATGGAGAAGATGAATTCCCACTCAATGCAGAATTTAGTAGTGATAATGACGATGATGGTATTCCTGACTCAGTGGATGTGTATGGAGATCATGACAGTGATGGGGTAAGTGACATTCCAGATATTGATGATGACAATGATGGCGTTTATGACTTTAATGAGGATGAATTTGTTACGATTTATCAGCCCTATAGATTTGTTCTTACAAGATCAGCAGGGGCAAGAGGTCAAGTTAGCAACCAGCTCAAAACCTACACAAGACAAAAATGTAGGAAAGTGGAAGGTTCGAAAGAAGATTTCTGGTGGAGCCGACAGATCTAAGTTTACGGTTAAAGGAGGGGAACCTGCCTCTAATGGTACCTCTAAGTCTATGAAAGCGTGGCGATATAAAAATGAAAATTCTGAAGGGTATTTAGCCTTTATAACTCCTCCAGATCTTGATAATCCAGATGATGCTAATGGCGATGGAATTTATGAAGTTGAGATTGCCTATATCAATACGACCTATGGAGATACGAGTCTTCCTATTCCAGATAATCCACAAGAAATAGAAGTAGAGGAAAATACTGAGGACGTATTAGAATTAAATACCATTGAAACGCCTCTTACCGATGAGAATGCGTCATTAATTGTCTCTGACACGGATGGCGATGGAATTATAAATTCATTAGATCCCGATGATGATGGGGATCATATTTATTCAAGATATGAAAACGAAAATCCAGACAACAATGGCTTGATTGAAAATGGCTTTGACTGGGATGGAGATGGCTTTGCTAATTACCTTGATCCAGATGATGATAATGATGGAATTTTCACGGAGTTTGAAGGGTCAGATCCCGATGGAGATTTTGATCCTAAGGATGCCCTTGATAGTAACTCAGACGGTCTAAAAAATTATTTAGACGCAGATGATGACGGTGATCTTATCCCTACCATTGATGAAGATTCAGATCCAAATGGAAATGGGAATCCTGAGGATGCATTAGATTTTGATGGGGATGGTCTCCCAGATTATTTAGATCCTGATGATGATGGGGATGGTATCCCGACGATCAGTGAAGTTAAACCAGGACCGACAATTTTAATTGATACCGATAGAGATGGTACTCCTGATTACCATGACCTAGATGATGATAATGATGGGGTTCCTTCACTTTTAGAAACCAACATTACAGCCACTGGATTTTCGTTAGATACCGATGGGGATGGGGTGTATGATCATGTGGATACCGATGATGATGGAGACGGCTTATTAACGATCCTAGAGGATCTAAATGGTAATGGAGATCCAACAGATGATGATACCGATAGAGATGGTATTCCAAATTATTTAGAATCAAGTCTTTTAGACTCAGATGATGATGGGGTAGTGGATGAGCTTGATAGTGATAATCTAGATCCGTATAATGATCAAGATGGAGATTACTTCCCTAATCTGGATGAGAAAATAGCAGGAACGAACCCACTAGATCCGACTAGTTATCCTCAAGATTTCTCAAATCCTACAACTTGAAGGCTACGATCGATATTGTAACCTTCTTCTCTCCCAATGGAGATGGGAAGAATGACACTTGGCAAGTTCGTGAGATTGACCGCTATTTAAACAACCAGGTGTGGATATACACAAGAACTGGACAAGAGATCTTTTCCGCAAAACCTTACGGAAATAACTGGAATGGAATCTTTGAGGGAACAGACCTACCCGAGGGTAGTTATTATTACCGTATTGATTTGAATGGCAATAGTACAATTGATTTTGAGGGATGGCTCTACTTAACACGATAAAGACGATGAAAAAATATAGTTTACTTATTGCGCTGTTGCTTCCCTTGTTAATCCTTGGACAGCAGGAATCGTATTATTCATTGTACCGCTATAACATGAATGTCATCAACCCAGCTTATGCGGGAGCAGAGGCGGCTAACATGTTGTCTCTAACCTCAAGAAGGCAGTGGGCCTCTATGGATGATGCGCCCAGTACTGTGGCCATGTCATTTTCTTCAGCTAGAGAAAACAATGTGGGCTTAGGAATTTCTGTGGTCTCTGATAATGTTTTTATCGAGCAGCAAACCTTCGCTTATGTTGATTTTTCCTATAAACTTGATATGGGAGAATCACAGCTTTATTTAGGGCTTAAAGCAGGGGGTAATTTTTATAAGGCAGATCCTTCTTTACTAAGTTCTTATACTGGTGGTGATCCCACTCAAGTGGCTTTAAGTAGTTTCAATCCCAATATTGGAGCAGGGGCCTATTACAGCGCCTCTAGCTTTTGGGTATCATTCTCAATTCCAAGACTCTTTAATAGTAAACGTGATGTAGATCTAGTGGTAACGGCAAAAGATCGGGTTCATTCTTATGTTGGGGGTGGCGCTTATATTGGAATAGGTAATGGACTTATTTTAAAGCCTTCACTGATGCTCCGTAAAGTAAAAGGATAAAGGATTTTTAGATAGTGTTTTTTCTGTGTTAAATAAGTATGTTAAAAATTTGTTTTTGCACCAGCAGCTTATGTATTACTTTATTTCTTTTCACTTGCTCTATCGTAAACATTTAATTCTTTAACTTTTCCATTGACAAAATTAACATCGATTACATGATGTGTAGTGATATTATTCCCATCTAAAGCCTGAACTACATCAACACCTGTTGTTAACCAATTCTGTGCTTTTCCATCCGCTCCTTCAACTGTATTAGCAACCATCCATTTTATTTTCCATGCTGGACTGGCTGCATTAAACCACGCTTCTAGTTCTTGCTTATGAGAATCGCGTCCATTATACAAAGCTCCATTTGCAGCTCTAATAATAACATCTTCCATATCCATTTCATGGATTTTATCTAAATTTTTATCATTGTGTGCTTGAATATAATCCATATAAACATCTGTAATTGCTACATCTCCTGCGACTATATTTTGTTTTACTCCTTCATCATTAAATTCATATCCTATAACAGTGGCCTCATTTGAGGGCTTTTCCGTTGGAGCTTGGCAAGATCCTAAAACAAAAGTTACAAGGATAATTAATATATATTTTTTCATTTTAATTGATTTGTAGTTAATAAGCCACTAATATAAGAATCTCTAATTCTACTCCGTGTTTTTCTTTCTAAACTTACTGAAGATGATATGCCTTTAGTGTCTTAAATGCTGAGGTTTGGGGTTATATACTAGACTACAAGAACTAGTGTCTAATCTGAAAACGATTCTAAAAACCCCACCCCATGTTTAGAAATCATAGAATGTTTGGAAACTTTTAGCTTTTAAATACAATGTCATAGTCCACATCTTTACCTATATGCTTAGAGACATACTTACAAACCTCTTCGTTATCATAGACTGGTTGATAGTCTCCTACAGAAACATTCCCAAGTCCATACTTAACTTCTTTATAGGTCATGTCTGTATTAGTGCCAATAAGCATATGTACATGCAGGTTATTATAATCTCCCTTGTCTCTCTCTGATACATAGAATGTCTGTTCCACCTTATTAGATGCCTTGAGGAGTTTAGTGATCCAGTTCCTCACTGTCATTGTGTGGATCTTATATGGAGTTCTACAGGTGATGAAGTAGTTCCATTGAAATTGTTGGAGTAAGCTTGCGTATTCTTTAGCTAAGTTCATTTTGGTTGAGTTTAGAGCATAGCAGGGATTAAGGCTATCTATGCCTGGTTAGTATATACATCATGTAAATTGAATTAGATTTTTATTCGAATACTTAAAGATACTCAAAAATTAAACCGCTAAATTTGGGATATTAGATTGATGATTGCAAAAACAGAGAAAAGGCAACTCTACAGGCAACTGAAATAAAAAAGCCCTGAAAACACTGGGCTTTCAGGGCTCTATCGTACAATAATCGTACAAATATGAAAATAAAAAACCCTAACATATTGATAATTAATATATTAGGGAATTTAAGTGCGGAGAAGGAGGGATTCGAACCCCCGGAGGTGTGACCCTCAACAGTTTTCAAGACTGCCGCATTCGACCACTCTGCCACTTCTCCAATGCGGTGGCAAATATACATTCCTTTTTATTGAATAGAAAATATTTAATTGACTCTTTGTAATAAAATAGCTTTTGAGTTTTCGTAATTTTGAAATCTCAATGGAAGATATTTATCAAGCTATTATATTGATAGTAATTGGATTTTTGGCAGGCGTAATAAATACCTTGGCGGGAGGAGGTTCTTTATTTACTCTACCGGTATTTATTTTTTTAGGGTTGCCCCCTAATATTGCAAACGGTACCAATAGAATTGCTATTGTAATACAATCTCTTACTGGCACTTTGGGCTATAAAAGCAAGGGAGTATCTTCGTTTCCATTTAACATTTACTTGGGTATTAGCGCTAGTATTGGAGCACTTATTGGTGCTCAGATTGCAATAGATTTAGACGGTAAACTTTTTAATAAAATTTTAGCGATTATTATGATTGTTGTTGGACTCATGATGTTAATTAAGAATAAAAAAGGAGTCCTTAACTTGCCCGAAAGATTAACGGGAAAGTATTTAGTGTATGGCTGTATTGGATTCTTTTTTGTGGGTATATATGGTGGATTTATCAATGCAGGGATTGGTATTGTGATCATGATTTTTTTAAATCGAGTACATCACATGTCGTTAGTTAAGACAAATGCCACCAAAACAACTATTGTTTTCATATACTCAAGTTTAGCTTTAGGCTTGTTTGCACTTAACGGATCAGTGAATTGGAAAATGGGACTGATAATGGCTTTTGGCACCAGTTTTGGAGCATGGTGGACCAGTCGTTGGTCAGTAAAAAAAGGAGATAAAGTTATTAGAGTAGCTATGTTGCTAACTATTATTATTATGGCGGTAAAACTATGGTTTTTTGAGCAGTCTTAGTAGTTCTTGAAACCTTGAATGGTTATACCATAACCAGTAATTCCAATTCGGGGTTGTTGAGCTGTGTTACTAATTACGCAAAGATTCTTAATATTTAAGTCATGTAATATTTGTGCACCAATCCCATAGTCTTTAGCATCCATTTTCATAGGGGGTGCTTTGTCTAAAGTTCCCTTTAATTGCATTGATTCTAGCTCAGAAATTCTACTAAGTAAGTTTTCAGAGGTTTGTTCTTGGTTAATAAAAAGTAAGGCCCCTTTACCTTCATCATTAATAAGTTTAAAAATATCATCTAATCCTTTGTCTACGGAACCCGTTAGGGTTCCTAAAATGTCATTCGTTATTCTAGATGAGTGAATTCTAGTAAGTACAACATCTTCAATTTCCCAATTCCCTTTAGTTAGAGCTAAATGTACGTTACCATTAGTGGTCTGTTCATAAGCACGCAAGCGAAAATCTCCATAACGAGTTTTTATTATAGTATCTGATTTCTTTTCAATTAAGCTATCGTGTTGCATGCGGTAGGAAACTAAATCTTCTATAGAGACAATTTTCAATTGAAACTTTTTAGCCACTTCTATTAGTTGAGGAAGACGAGCCATACTACCATCTTCATTCATTATCTCTACAATCACACCTGCTGGTTGCATTCCTGCTAAACGAGCAAAATCAATAGCGGCTTCAGTATGCCCGGTACGTCTTAATACACCTCCAGATTTTGCAATCAAAGGAAAAATATGCCCAGGACGTGACAAATCAAAGGGTTTAGTAGTTGGGTCAATAAGTGCTTGCACGGTTTTGGAGCGGTCTGCAGCAGAAATACCGGTAGTAACACCTTTACCCTTTAAATCTACTGAAACGGTAAAGGCGGTTTCTAAAGGGTCAGTATTATTAGACACCATTTTTCTTAAGTTTAATTCTTGGCATCTACTTTCTGTTAAGGGTACACAAATCAGACCCCTTCCGTGTGTAGCCATAAAATTGATTAATTCAGGACTTATTTTTTTTGCTGCTGCAATAAAGTCTCCTTCATTTTCACGATTGGCATCATCTACCACAATAATTACTTCCCCTTTTTTTATAGCATCAATTGCATCTACAATAGTATCAAGTTGGATCAAGTCTTTATTCATTTTTTTGTTTATTTTTTTTTAAAAAAGGAAGGCGTTTAATTTTTTCCTCTATGGAGTAGTAGAAGTTTGAAAGACTCACAAAACCTTTGTCAGATGAAGCTCTGCGAGTTAAAATAATTGCAAATGGTGCCAAAATAAGAGTAGAAAGCCAAGAAGCAAAAAAAGGGGAGATACTGTTGTCTTCTGCTGCATTTTTACTAAATAAGCCGATGTAGTGATAGGTAAGGAATATTAGTACAGCTAGTACTAGCGGAAGTCCTAGACCTCCTTTCCTTATTATAGCTCCTAAAGCTGCTCCAATTAAAAACAATAGGAGTGAAGCAAATAAGAGAGTGTACTTTTCGTGGAGGGTAATCTTGTGAAGATTAATTAGTTTTTGATAGGCAAAAAAGGAGCCTCGCTTTGTGTTTAAATTACGAATAGAGCCTCTTATTTTTATTCTACTTTCATCAATTACTTTACTTTGCTTCCAAAATTCATTAGTAACAATAAATTGAAATAAGTTTTCTGGAAGGGAATCTATACTTATCACAGCTTCATTTTTCCGAGCTGTTCTTGACAATACACTTTGCCTTCCAAAGTTTTCGCTAAACGCATTTTGTTCTTCTGTAAATGATTGTTGTAAGGTGTCTATACTTTTTTTTAGTTGTTCTATTTTCTGCATTCTAAAAGTTGACTTGTAGCTTTCTTCTTCTAAGTTTACATTATTAAACTTAGATAAGTCAATGTTCATCTCGTATTCTTCAAAAGCTACTTTAGTATGCGGAATTCGTTCACGATCTTTAGATTTTCTCGGAATGACTTCTTCATAACGATTTCCGTTGTAAAGAACTAGTTTTAAGTTGGGATCACTGGTTTCACTTTTCATTTCTCCACGTTCCGCTATAATGACAATATTATTTTCGCTATTGGGTGTGTATTCATGAATAATAACTCCTTCTAGAAAACGTTCATTGTCTCCATACTTTTTATCTACTTTAATATTAATCTCCCCAATTTCATTAAAAATACCCTCGCGTATTGCTAGTGTAGGCTCTAACTTTGCTAGGTTACGGCGTAAGTTATATGACTTCAATTCTCCATATGGAATCACGTGATTTGAAAAATAAAAGGTACCAATGCCTAAGAAAATATGAAAAATAACAAGGCCTAACATGGCACGTTGTAATGAAATTCCAGTAGATTTCATAGCGGCAAACTCATAGTTTTCAGAAAGCGTCCCATAAGTCATTAGAGAAGCAAGTAATACTGAAAGGGGAAGAACTAGTGGTATTAACTTGGGTGAATAATACAGCAAAAATTTAGAAATGATAATCATGTCAAGACCTTTTCCTGCCAGCTCATCTATGAAAAGCCAAAAAGTCTGAATAATAAATATAAACATGCAAATTGTGAAGACGCTAATTAGACGGCTCAAATAACTTTTCATGATATATTGATCCAGGATCTTCAATTGATTAGTTGTTTATATAGTAATCTGGATAGTTTGAGACATCAAAAGTAAAATGATCTTTTTCCAAAAGAGTATTTATTTCTTGGTTTGAAATGGTAAGCGTTGTTCGAGTACCGTTCATGTCAATTTCTATAAGACGATAAATGTTTTTTTTAATCATATCAATACCTAGTAATAAGTATTTTACTTCATCGTTTTCATTACTAGGAAGTAGTCTTACAAATTGAATTGGTCGTCCAAAAATTGTTTGTTTAATATCCCATTGGTAGTCATATCCTTCTTTGTAGAAGTTTAAAAGTTTGGTTGGGTTGATGCCAAAATCCTCACCTTCTTCAGCTGTGGTAATAGTAATTTCTTCATTTTCAGGAACAACCGTATATATTTTTTCACCATCATAGATTTGTTCTACTCCTAAATACATGAGTTTGTATTTTTCGTCTTTTACGGTAATAGAGCCACTAGTTTCTTGCTTAATGTTTTCTTGTCTGTTTTCTAATACATATGAAAAATCAAAAATCATCGTTTCATAAGCAGCAATAGTAAGGGACACTTCATCCAATAATTTTTTTGCAGCGGTAGAGGTTTGTGCACCAAGTTGCTGAAAGCTAAGAAAAAAAATTATTGCGTTTAAAGTATAGATCTTTCTCATAATACTCCATCATTTAAAAGTCGATCTAGAGTTGCTAAATCAGTAATTAACACCTGCCTGGCTTTGCTTCCCTCAAAAGGGCCTACAATGCCGGCCGCTTCCATTTGATCAATTATTCTTCCAGCTCTGTTGTAGCCTAGTTTTAATTTACGTTGTAACAAAGATGCAGAACCTTGTTGTGCTGTTATGATTACTTCTGCTGCATCTCTAAATAATGCGTCACGATCGCTGGCATCAATGTCTATATTGCTAGTATTTTCTTCACTTATATATTCTGGGAGAAGATACGCATCTGCATAGCCTCTTTGTCCTCCAACATAAGCAGCAATTCGTTCTACTTCAGGGGTATCTACAAAGGCACACTGAATCCTGGTAAGTTCATTTCCTTGAGTATAAAGCATGTCACCACGACCTATTAATTGATCAGCACCACCGCTGTCTAGAATCGTACGAGAATCAATTTTTGAAGTTACCCTAAATGCAATTCTTGCTGGGAAGTTGGCCTTTATAATACCAGTAATTACATTAACAGAAGGACGTTGAGTTGCAATAATTAAATGAATACCAATAGCTCGTGCCAGTTGTGCCAAACGGGCAATAGGCGTTTCAACTTCTTTTCCTGCAGTCATAATTAAGTCTGCAAACTCATCAACTACTAAAACAATATAAGGTAAAAAGCTGTGGCCATCTTCTGGATTTAACTTACGTTCTCTAAATTTTGTATTGTATTCCTTTAAATTTCTACACATTGCATTTTTAAGCAATTCATAACGGTTATCCATTTCAATACATAATGAATTTAGGGTATTTATCACCTTAGTGTTATCAGTAATAATAGCTTCTTCAGTATCGGGGAGTTTAGCTAAATAATGGCGTTCAATTTTGTTATAGATATTGAGCTCTACTTTTTTAGGGTCTACTAGAACAAATTTAACTTCAGCAGGATGTTTTTTATAAAGTAGTGATGTCAATACAGCATTTAGTCCCACAGACTTTCCTTGTCCAGTTGCTCCAGCCATAAGTAGGTGAGGCATTTTTGCTAGGTCTACTACAAAGGTTTCATTGCTAATAGTTTTACCCAATGCAATGGGAAGTTCCATTTCTGCAGTTTGAAATTTGGTAGCACTAATGACAGAGCGCATAGAAACAATGGATGGGTTTTGATTGGGCACTTCAATTCCAATAGTTCCCTTTCCAGGAATAGGAGCAATAATTCGAATTCCAAGAGCAGAGAGTGATAATGCAATATCATCTTCTAAATTTTTAATTTTTGAAATTCTGACACCTGCGTCAGGCACAATTTCATATAATGTAACTGTAGGACCAATGGTGGCTTTTATGTTGGCAATGCCAATTTTATAGTTGTTAAGGGTTTCTACAATTTTATTTTTATTGAGTTCAAGCTCTTCTTGGTTAATCGTAATACTGCTATCTCCGTAATCTTTTAGTAAGTCAAACCCTGGCATTTTAAAATTACTAAGTTCTAGGGTAGGGTCAAAAAAACCTTGTTTTTCAACTAATTTTTTTGCTAGTTTTTCATCAACTATTTCTTCTTCCTTAGCCTCAATTTCCATCGTAAGAGTCGTTTTTTCTGAAATAATTTCAGCTTTGATAGAAGGTTCTTCTTTTGGGATTTCTAGTTCTTGTTTAATAGAGGTAGATGAATCCGTTGGTTTGTCATTAGAAGTAACATCAAATTCTATATTAGATTCAAGATCTGCTTGAGTAGTTTCTTCTGTGGGTTTATTCTCTTTATTTTTTAGCTTCAGCCACCAAGTAATAATTTGCTCTGGTGTCCACCCTAATTCGATAACCAAAAAGCATAAAATGAAAAAAAACAGAATTCCAAAAACACCAATATTTCCAATATATATAATTAAAAATGCATTGATTTCAAACCCCACAATACCAGAAAATATAGGAGTGTCTCTAAAGAAATATCCAATTGCTATAGAAAGCCACAACATATGGGCTAGTCCCCATGCCCAAGTAGCTAAAAGTTTTTTGGTAGACCATTGTAAGAATAGTTTTAAGCCAGAAAGCCCAATGAGATAGGCGAAAAGAATTGCTGCAAAACCAACACCATTATAGATGAAGAGATGCCCTACATAGGCACCTAGCTTATTCAAAAGATTTTTTGAAGTAACAGCTTTATCAGACAACGAACCAAGTGTACTAAAATCTGCTTGCCATGTAAAAAAATAAGATATAAAGGAAATGGTAAGTAGAATAGAAATCAATAGAAGTCCACCTCCTAACAAGACTTTTCGTTGTCGTCTCTTTATTAAATCTGTTTCAGTGATTTCTTTTTTTTTGGACATGAATTAATGCTCTCTTGCAAAAATACAAATTCAAAACTAAAAAATAGACCATTAAGTTCTGGCATGTAAGATATTTTTAAACACATTATTTAGCGCTATTAGCATAATGAATTAATAGAATATCACTCAATAATAAGAAACGAATACTAGCTTTCATAAATAGATTTTAATGATTTGGTGTAATAATCTAATCCAATATTACTATATGTAAAACTAATAGTCTAATGTCTAAAAAATCTAAAAGGAGTAGTACATTTATAAAAAATATAAATCATGAGTGAAAGCAAATGTCCATTCCATGGCTCCATAACCAAACCCAATGTTGGAACTGAAAACAACAACTGGTGGCCTAATCAATTAAATATTGATATTCTTCGTCAGCATGACTCCAAAAGCAACCCTATTTCTGAGGTTAATTACAGAGAGAATGTTAAGAATTTAGATCTTGATGCTGTTAAATCAGATCTCAAAACAATGCTTAAAGACTCAAAAGATTGGTGGCCTGCAGACTGGGGGCATTATGGCCCATTTTTTATTAGAATGACTTGGCATGCAGCTGGCACCTATAGAACAGGCGATGGTCGAGGTGGAGCTGCTACAGGAGCACAACGTTTTGCACCATTAAACTCATGGCCAGACAACGGTAACTTAGATAAGGCTCGTCGTCTACTTTGGCCAATCAAAGAAAAATACGGGAACAAATTGTCTTGGGCCGATCTACTTGTCCTTGTTGGTAATGTTGCCATCGAAGATATGGGTGGTCCAAACCATGGTACCGTTTTAGGGCGTGAAGATATTTGGCATCCAGAAAAAGATATTTATTGGGGAGCAGAAGATGAATGGTTAGGAGATAAGCGCTATGGCGATACTCGCCAATCACTCGAAAACCCTCTTGCTGCAGTTCAGATGGGATTGATTTATGTAAACCCTGAAGGACCTAACAGTAACCCTGACCCAGCTCTTTCAGCTCAAGATATTCGTGAAACTTTTAAGCGAATGGCTATGAATGACACTGAAACAGCTGCTCTAACTGCTGGAGGTCACACCTTTGGAAAAGCTCACGGAGCTGGAGATGCTGGTCTCGTTGAAGCAGAACCTGAAGGAGCTCCAATTGAAATGATGGGATTAGGCTGGAATAATAAACATGCTTCTGGCGTTGGAATAGATGCTATAACTAGTGGAATTGAAGGGCCTTGGACCACCAATCCTACACAATGGGATATGGGTTATTTAGAACTTTTATTTAAATACGAGTGGGAATTAAAAAAGAGCCCTGCCGGAGCTTGGCAATGGCATCCAATTAATTGTGCTGAGGAAGATATGGTTCCTCAAGTTGATGGTAGTGATGTTAAAGTGCTTCCAATGATGACTACTGCTGATATGGCAATGAAAGTTGATCCAATCTACAATAAAATCTGTCAGCACTTTTTAGCAAATCCAGAGGAATTTGGAGAGGCGTTTGCAAAAGCTTGGTTCAAATTACTCCACCGAGATATGGGGCCAAAAACCAATTATATCGCTGGTGACCATAAGGATGTTAGTTATATATGGCAAGATCCTTCCCCTATTGGTAAAATACTTACTGCCTCAGAAGAACAAATACTACGTGATTCTATTGTTCACTCTGGACTCAGTGTTCAAGAAATGGTCAATACGGCATGGGCAAGTGCAAGTACCTTCCGAAGTTCTGACAATCGCGGTGGAGCTAACGGTGCTCGTATCCGCCTTCAGCCTCAAAAGGATTGGGAAGTAAATAAACCTGAAGAACTTTCTAAAGTTTTAGGTATTTATGAACAAATTGCTTTCTCTAAAGGAGTAAGTATTGCTGATGTAATAGTAATTGGTGGTGCAGTTGGTATAGAAAAAGCTGGGGGACAAAAAGTAGATGTTACAACTGGACGGGGAGATGCCTCCCAGGAAAATACTGATGTAGATTCATTCAATTTACTAAGACCAAGAGCTTGTGGATTTAGAAATTATTCTGAAAAAGAATTTGCTGTAAGTCCGGAAGAGATAATGTTAGATAAAGCTCAATTATTAGGTTTAAGCCCAGTGGAAATGACTTTACTCATTGGCGGAATGCGATCAATGGCTATCTCACATAGTGGAGACGGTATTTGGACAGATGGCAACTTAAACAATAGTTGGTTTAAAACCCTTCTTTCTATGGACGTAAAGTGGAGCACTTCAGGTTACAATAGTTACGTTGCCAAGAATAGAATGACTAATGAAGAGATTAGAACTGCCTCAAGAACAGATCTCGTAATTGGATCTAACTCTGAATTGAGAGCCATAGCAGAAATATATGCTCAAGATGACAATAATGAGAAGTTTGTTACTGATTTTATATTTGCATGGTCTAAAGTGATGAATTTAGATCGTTTTGATCTCAAATAAGTATTTTGAATTTTAAAAAAAAGCATCTCAAATTTGAGATGCTTTCTTTAATTATGAATATGTGATCTATTTTTCTTTAAGAGCTTTGATTTTTATATCAAAAGCAGCATAGAGTAATGTCACAAAAGGACTGATCCAGTTAAAGATAGCATATATAAAATACTCACCCACTCCAACACCTAAAACACTAGATTGATAAGCACCACAAGTATTCCACGGAATTAAAACAGAGGTGACTGTTCCTGAGTCTTCAAGAGTTCTGCTCAGGTTTTCAGGAGCTAGTTTACGGTCTTTATATGCTTTTGCAAACATTTTTCCTGGAATAACTATAGAGAGGTATTGATCTGAAGCTGTCAGATTTATAGCTAGGCAAGAAGCCACAGTACTTGCGAATAATTGGAAAGTAGTTTGTGCCCAATTAAGTAGGGCATTACTAATACGTTCTAAAGCTCCAATGGCTTCCATTATACCACCAAAAACCATAGCACAGATAATAAGCCAAATAGTTCCCAGCATACCTTCCATTCCACCAGAGGTAAATAAGTCGTTAAGCAATGCATTAGAAGTAGTTATTTCTGTGGAAACTGAAATTGCATCCATAATAGCTCTGTAAGCTACCTCAGAAGTCAGTGTACTTGATTGCGTAATTTCTAAGAGAATATCACTTTGAAAGAGTAGGGCAAAAATACCGCCCATTAATGTACCGACAAGTAGGGCAATTAAAGGTGGACTTTTTTTAACGATTAATAAGATAACTGTGGCGGGGACTAAAAAAAGCCATCCATTAATAGTAAATTTTTCTTTGATTGCTGCCATTAACGTTAAGGTATCTGCTTGTCCAGTAGTTTCCTGAGTTAAGCTTAAAATTAAAAAAACAATAAGTGTAATCACAATACTTGGAATGGTGGTTAAGGTCATGTAGCGAATATGAGAAAATAATTCTCCACCTGCCATGGCTGGGGCTAAGTTGGTGGTATCTGATAAAGGAGAGAGTTTATCCCCAAAATATGCACCTGAAATAACTGCTCCGGCAACCATTCCAATAGGTATACCTAATACCTTCCCGATACCAATTAATGCAATACCAACAGTTGCAGATGTTGTCCAGCTACTTCCTGTAGCCAAAGAAATTATTGCACAAATAACAATGCAGGCAGGAAGAAATATAGTGGGATGTAAGATTTGTAATCCATAATAAATCATTGCTGGGATAATACCACTAATTAACCAAGTACCAGCCAGGGCTCCTACAAACAATAAAATCAGCAAGGCACCTGTTACAGACTGAAGATTTTCTGCTATTTTCTCAAGCATGGTATCATACTTAACTTTATAGAAAAAACCAATAATTCCTGCTATAGCTCCTCCTATTAGTAAAATAAATTGGTTGGATCCTCCTAAAGCATCATCACCATAAATAAGGACGTTATATGATAATAGGAGTACTAAGATAATGATGGGTAAAAGGGCTACGCCTAGAGAAAGTTCTTTCTTTTTCAAACTATTTTTTCTTGAATTACAAGTTTAATCATTTTAATTTAATATGATTTTAAATAATTAAAAATTCCTTTTTTTTAACTAAATTTATTAATAATATGAAGTTAAGTATTAGATCTATTTTTTATGTAATTAGTTTGATCTCTTTTTTAGTTGAAGCCCAAAATTTAACTATTACATCTACAGGACAGACTGGAACTAGTGGAACTAATTGGTCAGTTAATTCGTCATCTGATCCAGTTGTAATAACTGTTCAAAGTGGAAATGCAATAATTAATTCAAGATGAACCAGGATATTTAAATTCAGGTAACAATCTAACTATAAAAACAATAAGTGGTTC
Source organism: Flavobacteria bacterium MS024-2A (assembly GCA_905182305.1). Classification (GTDB taxonomy): domain Bacteria; phylum Bacteroidota; class Bacteroidia; order Flavobacteriales; family Flavobacteriaceae; genus MS024-2A. The sequence continues at coordinate 75,116 of CAJJBB010000004.1, read as the reverse complement.
TGGTCTTGGTGATATAATCATTAATGATGCTATAAATAAGAGCTCTAACACTTCCTCAATTACACTTAGGTTTAATGCCTCAAATTCCATAATCATTAATGATGGAATTTCCCAAGGCGCTGGTTCAGGTCAATTAAATTTAATATTTGACGCTGATAATAGAAATAATTCAAGGGATGGGGGAGGAATTATTATTCTCAATAATAATATAAGCGTAAATAATGCTAATATTTCTTTTGGAACAGGAACAACTTATAACGGTTCTCTTACTGGAGGAGATACTTATATTTCTGGAGGCTCAACTGCAGTTTCAATTAATTCAGGTGGAGGAGACATAGCATTTAAAGGTGAATTAATTATTTCTAATTCAAGTGCTCAGGGTATTGCTGTAAATACTTCTGGGGGAGATTTTTCGTTAAGTGGTTTGTTTAATTCAGGAAATACTTATTCTTACGTATCAGGAACCAGCGGATCAGGATCTTGGCTTTTATCTGCCGAAAACGCAAAAGGCACAACAAATGGCGGATCAGCTGTCAATGACACTTATTTAATTTCAATTACTTCAAAATTAGAAAATGCAATAGCAACATATATATCTAATTATCAAGGTGCATGGATTGGGTCTTATCGAAATAATAAGATAGCAAATAATAGCACTCAGAACACTGCAGATGATAAATGGTACTGGATAGGTGGCCCTGAGGCAGGAGGTCCTTATGCTGTAAATGGAGAATCTTTATTTTCACAGGTAACTGGCTCCAGTGGTGGCATATCTTTTTTTACAGAAAGGCAGCCGGGTTCTGGTCCTTATGGAATACCCGTAGGCTATCATAATTTTGGCACTAATGAACCCAATAGAAGCTGGGAATTCTGAAAATGTAGGTCAATTTTTTGGGAGTCTTGGTAAGTGGAATGATTTAGATTTAACAAGAAAATTTAGTAATAGCGGCAGTCAATATGCTGTATGGGGATATGTAAAAGAAAAAAACGAACCCAACACAAAGTTTACTTTAGTAGCATCAACTGGTGATGTTAGTTTTTTGTCAGATGTTGGTCAAGTAAAGTCAATAAAGAATTTATCAGTCACTGGAAATCGTGTTTATTTTTCTGGAAAAATTGGTCTAGATCCTACAGGTATTTTCATTAATAATGTTGATTCCACCAGTTCAATTGATGGAATAGTTTCTGGTAGTGGAGGTATTTCAAAAACTGGCGTGGGTAATTTATTTATTAAGGGAGCGAATACTTATACAGGGGCTACTTCAATTACTTCAGCAAAAATCATTATTAAAAATAACTCTCCCATCACAAGCTCTCAAATTTTCACAGGCAATGGAGGGCTATCTATTGTTTCTGTATCAAATAATTTTACAAGTACTTTTAACACTTCAAGTTTTGTGACTAGCTCTACACTTACTAGCTTTAATATTGGCACTCTAAATAATACCACTAATATTATTATTGGAGAGACACATGAAATCAATGGACCAATTTCACTTTATGGAGGTGATATAACTATAAATAGAATTCTTAAAGCGTCAGGTACAAACTCCATAACATTATATGGTTCTGGTGCAATTACGGATTCCTCTACCGGTATTGTTTCTTCGACAACCTTAAATATTGAAAAAGCTGGTTCTACCTATCTAGATCATCCAGATAATGACGTAGAAATTTTTATTGGATCTAATTTAGGAGCAACAAATTATTATATTGATAAAAATGAATTGACTCTTAAAGGAGTTTCTGGAAATGGAACAATTTCCATTTCAACTTTGACAGGAAGCCTAACATTGTCAGAGGATATTTCTACAACAAATACAACAGTTAATGCAATTAAACTTAATGCAGATAAATCTAAAAATGCTGGCGATGGTTCCGGGGGAAATATTATAATTAATGGTTCAGTTTCAGTTACTAGTGGTTCAGGTGGTAGAATTTCTCTTTTTTCTGGGGATATAACTTATAGTCCTGGTATGAATGGGTTAGTAATTTCAGATAATAATCGCTCTAACGTAGACGAAACAACTACTACTTTTTCACCCGCTTTATCTAATGGTATTTATGCACTCTACAGAAAGCCCTTCATTAATTCTGTTAATGCTCCAGATATTTCAATAGTTTATGGGACCATTAACACGGTACCTTCATATACATCATCTTCAACGGGGACACCAAGTTATTCATCGAGTAACACTAGTGTTGCTACTATAAATAGTTCTACTGGTTCCATTACAACTACAGGAGTAGGAACAGCAACCATCTGGATAGCATTAGCTCCTAAATCGGGATACAATACTACAACAGGAAGTTTAACCCTCACAGTTACTCCAAAAACATTGACAATTAGTGGAATAACTGCTTTAGATAAACCATACGATGGAACTGTTTTAGCTAGTACACAAACATCAACTATAGTTTATGGAGGTTTAGAAGTGGGAGATGATATTATTGCGGCACCAACTGGAGTTTTTATTGATCCAATCGGTGGCATAGGAAAAACAGTTAATATCACAACTACCTATAGTGGTGTAGACATTTTAAATTACACGATAATTAATCAAACTACAACAACGGCAAGTATAACCCAAATACCTGTTTATCTTTCTGGAAGTACAGGTGTGTCAAAGGTATACAATGCTAATAGTCAACTTCCAGTTGGGGTAACAGGCTATGGATTATTAACAGGTGTTGTTGGCGCCGATATTGTTTCTGTTGTGGGTTCTCCAGTTTATGATAACTCAATTGTAGGACCCAGAAATATTCTAGTCGGTACTGTTGTGATATCAGGAGCAAATGCTCCAAATTATAATCTTATTTGGACAAATGGGAGTGGTAGTATAAGTAAAAAAGCGATTGTTGTTACAGCAAATGATGATGCAAAACTTATTTTTCAATCTGACCCTGCAGGATTTAACGGTGTAAGTTTTTCTGGCTTTGAAGGAGGTGATAATGGGAGTGCAATTAATGGTACTTTAAATATAAGTAGAAGCAATAGCAGTGTGGAATTGGTTGGTAAATATTCAGACGTTCTTGTTCCATCAGGATTAAGTGCGAATAATTACAGTATTTCATATCAGAATGGAGATTATGAAATTGTGCCTGCTGATGAGCTTTTAATTAAAATTGATAATCAAACGATTATATATGGCAACGACTCGTCTAATTTTAATATTATTAGTGGTCAATATTATAGTAGTATTACGAATCAATACGTTACTTTAAATCCACCTTTAAAATCCGGAAAAGTTTATACTTATACTGATGCTTTATCTGGAGCGGCAATTTTTTCTCTTGGGGCCATTTCACCTCAGTTTTCGAGTTCTAATATCTTGGCGGTAGGGAATTATGAAATAGAAGCTAAAGATATAACTGAAACTTCTGATAATTTCAGTAATAACATTACTGTTGTAGGTAACTTAACGGTCTTGAAGAAACGTCTTTTGTTGGGATCTGATGGAATAATAAAAGAGTATGATGGCACGCCAAATTTTGGTGAAGTCATATTAAATAGTCTTAATAAAGAGGCAGACGATATCCTATTAATTCAAGGTTGGGGAACCTTCAATCAAAAAAATGTTGGCAAACTGATTTTATTTACTGTTACTGATTTTGAATTAACAGGTTTAGATAATAATAATTACTATATAGATGAAGGATCAGGATACATTGGCACAAACGGAGAAATCACTAGAGCCCCATTAAGTGTTACTGCAAATTCATTAGTAAAAATATTTGATGGAATACCTTTTGCTGGAGGTAATGGAGTGACTTACGAAGGTTTCAAAAACGGAGAAACAAGTGCTGTCTTAAGTGGAGTTTTAGATTATTCAGGAACTAGTCAAGGAGCAATTAATCTGGGTAATTATACTATAATTCCAAATGGCTTATCGGGTTTAAATTATCAAATAGAGTATTTTTCAAATGATTTGGTTATCTCCCCAGATTCTGATTCAGACGGAGTTCCAAAGGATATAGACAACTGTCCTACTATTTCAAATGTAAATCAATTAGATAGAGACACTGATGGAATTGGAGATCTCTGCGATAATTGTATTTCGTTAATAAATCCAAATCAATTAGATTCAGATTTTGATGGTATTGGGAATATATGTGATGTTGATGATGATAATGATGGGATACTTGATATTATTGAGAGTGAATCTGACTTTGATGGAGACGGAATTATAAATTCATTGGATCTGGATTCAGATAATGATGGTTGTTGGGATCTTATAGAGGCTGGTTTTTCAGACACCAATGATGATGGTATTTTAGGGATTGATTCTTCAGTGGTAGATGAACAGGGGCAAGTTATAAATCATGGCGGATACACCGATCCTATGGATAATAACGAAAACAATATTTTTGATTTTTTAGAGATTTTTGAATTAACAAATGCGACTGTATTATTACCGAGTCAAATTAATTTTGTTTTAGGAGAAAAGCTTGTTATTGAGGCAACGGATATAGAACCTAACTGGGAACTTCAATGGCAAATTCAAATAGACAATGCTTGGTTTGATCTTGATGATGGGGTTGACTATTTTGGAACAAAGACTTCTGCATTGTCAATTCTTTCTATTGATATTTTTAATAAAGGAGATCGCTTTAGGCTAAAAATATTTGACACTAATTTCAATTGTTCTGAGCAAAATTTTTACAGCAACCAAACAATTATTGATACTAACGAGTTAATCATTCCCAATGCTTTTTCTCCTAATGGTGACAATAAAAATGATGAATTTATCATTTATGGAATTGAAAGCTTTACTCAAGTAACTTTAAGAATCTTCAATCGATGGGAGCAAATGGTTTATCAAAATGAAAATTATGATAATAGCTGGACAGGCGAGTCGAATATTGGTAGCAATTCAAGTGAAAATAATGGATTACCTTCGGGAGTATATTTCTATATTTTAGAGATAGATGGAGGAGGAACTTACAAAAAAGGATTTATATATTTAAAAAGATGATATATAGAGACTATAAAATATCAATAATTAATAATTCTATTCTAAGATTAATTATTTTATTTTTTTCTCCTATTTTAGTTTTTTCACAAGCCAGTAAATTTCACTATTTGCCACCTATACCTGTATCTGAGGGTGGTAATGCAGATGATATGTCAGAGCAAAGAATTTATATTTCAACTCCTAGCAATATCGCAGTAAATTACACCATATGGCCTCTTCCATTAGATGTTTCTACAACTTCAACCGGAACAGTCGATAAACTTTCGGTTAGTGAGTCACTTGTTGCTGGCTTAGATTATTATGTAGTGGATAATAGTGGTTTAGGACAGCTTTTTGTTGGACATACATCTACCGGTGTAAAAACATCAAATAAGGGTTTTTATATTGAAGCTGATGGCCCAATTTTCGCTAATATTCGTTACAAAGCAGGCGCTCAAGCAGGAGGATTAGTTAGTAAAGGTTCAGCAGCCTTAGGTAAATCTTTCAGGGCTGGAAGTTTTACTAATGGAAAACCCACAGATGACCACTACCTATCTTTTGCATCTGTTATGTCAACTGAGGCGGGAGTTACAACAGTAACCTTCAGTGACATAAATAATAATTCATTAGACGGATACGCTGATATTGAAGGGATTACAGAGGTATATGATTCCTCTGGAGCGATAAATGACATTGTTATTTCGCTGAATCAATTTGAAACTTTTGTAATAGCTATTAGAGCTCCTAAATTCAATAATCTTGAATCTCCTCTCTCCGGTACAGGTGGGATACCGTATCCTGTAACAAATAAAGATGCTTTAATAGGAATGTTAATAGAGTCTAATAAAAACATCGCTGTTATTTCAGGAGGGGCAAACGGAAGTATGTCCGAAACAAAAAATGGTCGTGATCACGGAATAGATCAAATTGTAGGTCTTGATAAAATAGGTAATGAGTTTATTTTTATTAAAGGGAACCCTAATGAAGGTGATGATTACGATAATGCTATAATTGTTGCGCATGAAGATAATACGGATGTTTTTTTATATGGTAATGCGTTTGCTTCATCAACTCTTAGTGCTGGTCAATATTTTTCAATTGAAGGCAATGCTTATGATAACGTAAATGGAAATATCTATGTAAAAACCTCAAAAAACGTATATGCATATCAGGCTATATCAAATGGAAGTTCTGCAAACACAGAATTATTTTTTGTTCCAGTTATTAATCCAGACCAGTATCGAGAATATTGAGACTATTCCTCAAATAAAAGATGTTAGCGGATCCACTTGGGCTAACACTGGGGTAACAATTGTTGCACCAGCAACTGCTTCTATAACTTTTACAGACACACATAACTCGTCACCAATATGGACAGGTGTAGCAACCTCAGTTACCATCAATGGAATCAATGGGGCTTCAAGTAATGTAATAAAGAGTTTTGGGAGACCTGTAACTGGAAATACGTCCTATACAACATATAAAATAACAGGTTTTTTAGAAAATATTTCAATATTTTCTAATTATCCAGATGGAAGTCAAGCTGAATTGTATGGTGCCTATTTTAACACAAGTTCTAGTGCAACAGCAGGAGCATTCTATTCTGGATTCCCTTCTCCTCCAGATAGCAATTTCGTCTCTTCTAATATTAATTGTATACCTAATGTGAGTTTAACTTTGTCAAATTTTTCAGATTTTGATTCGGTGGACTGGCAATATTGGAATGGTAATGGATCTGTAAACTATAATTCTATTTCTGAAACAACAGCTACTATCACTCCTACATCTGTAGGCTATTATAAAGCCATAGGTATAATAAACTGTGGAGTTTCAAAACAATATAGATTAGAGTCAAATCCAAAAAACATAAGTAATTGTCGAAAAGACACAGATGGAGATGGAATTTATAACAATATAGATGTAGACATAGATAATGATGGGATATACAATATTGAAGAATCTAGACCTGTAAATAATCTTGATATTTCAAACATTAATGATCCCACAATTTTTTTCCCTGATTCTTCATCAAACAACTCCATTCTTTCATCTTTTTACTCAACCAGTGGTGGAGGTGTTAGTTTTAGTGGTCAAAGTTCTGGCACTTTTGAATCAACTCTAACTTCAGGTACTAAAAATGGAGAATATGAATTGTCGTTTACTCAACCCGTTAATATTAGGTTGGAGGAGGATATTAATACCAATCACTCTTTTGTAAATGGTGAGAAATATTCAATTAGTATTCTACCCGCTTCTCTTACAATAACACTTTTGGATCCAGGAGATGAACTAAAAGTAGACACAAATCAAAATGGTGTTTATAGTTCACAAACGGTAACTATTACCTCAAATGAAATTCTTTTTACTTTTAAGAGTTCATTTGACAACACAAAAAAATTCTCTTTTCAAGCTGATGGGATCACTGATATTAGTTTTATACATATCGCCCAAGGAACATCTGGAAATTCAACTTTTAATCTGTTCTATAAATTTACGAATAGATACTGATTCTGATACTATTTTTAATGCTCATGATAATGACAGTGATGAAGATCTATGTTTTGATACTCTTGAGGCAGGTTTTTCCGATGGCGACTCAAACGGATTTCTGGGAACTAATCCCATACTTGTTAGAGATATGTTGCATTTAGAGCCCGGAAAAATATTCAATCAGGGCGAGGGTTATACAACACCTAATGACTTAGATTCAAATGGTTTAGGTAATGGAGTTAATGATTACTTGGAAAGTACTGTTTCTGCAACATTAAGCATTAACCCAATTGATGTTAAAGTTCGCGGAGGGGATAATGCGACTTTCACTTCCTCAAGCACCCAACCACAATCAAATTTCTTATGGCAGAAATATAATGAAACAACTCTGATTTGGGATAATTTAAGTAACAATTCGCTTTATTCGGGTGTAACATCTCCAAGTCTCACCTTAACAGCTCCAGCTCCTCCTTCTACTATGGATGGGAGTATGTACAGGGTAGTTCTTTCGAAAGATGAATATGTATGTTACTCTATATCAGCAACAACAACTTTAAATTTTATTATTCCTGTTAATGCTCCAGATATTTCAATAGTTTATGGGACCATTAACACGGTACCTTCATATACATCATCTTCAACGGGGACACCAAGTTATTCATCGAGTAACACTAGTGTTGCTACTATAAATAGTTCTACTGGTTCCATTACAACTACAGGAGTAGGAACAGCAACCATCTGGATAGCATTAGCTCCTAAATCGGGATACAATACTACAACAGGAAGTTTAACCCTCACAGTTACTCCAAAAACATTGACAATTAGTGGAATAACTGCTTTAGATAAACCATACGATGGAACTGTTTTAGCTAGTACACAAACATCAACTATAGTTTATGGAGGTTTAGAAGTGGGAGATGATATTATTGCGGCACCAACTGGAGTTTTTATTGATCCAATCGGTGGCATAGGAAAAACAGTTAATATCACAACTACCTATAGTGGTGTAGACATTTTAAATTACACGATAATTAATCAAACTACAACAACGGCAAGTATAACCCAAATACCTGTTTATCTTTCTGGAAGTACAGGTGTGTCAAAGGTATACAATGCTAATAGTCAACTTCCAGTTGGGGTAACAGGCTATGGATTATTAACAGGTGTTGTTGGCGCCGATATTGTTTCTGTTGTGGGTTCTCCAGTTTATGATAACTCAATTGTAGGACCCAGAAATATTCTAGTCGGTACTGTTGTGATATCAGGAGCAAATGCTCCAAATTATAATCTTATTTGGACAAATGGGAGTGGTAGTATAAGTAAAAAAGCGATTGTTGTTACAGCAAATGATGATGCAAAACTTATTTTTCAATCTGACCCTGCAGGATTTAACGGTGTAAGTTTTTCTGGCTTTGAAGGAGGTGATAATGGGAGTGCAATTAATGGTACTTTAAATATAAGTAGAAGCAATAGCAGTGTGGAATTGGTTGGTAAATATTCAGACGTTCTTGTTCCATCAGGATTAAGTGCGAATAATTACAGTATTTCATATCAGAATGGAGATTATGAAATTGTGCCTGCTGATGAGCTTTTAATTAAAATTGATAATCAAACGATTATATATGGCAACGACTCGTCTAATTTTAATATTATTAGTGGTCAATATTATAGTAGTATTACGAATCAATACGTTACTTTAAATCCACCTTTAAAATCCGGAAAAGTTTATACTTATACTGATGCTTTATCTGGAGCGGCAATTTTTTCTCTTGGGGCCATTTCACCTCAGTTTTCGAGTTCTAATATCTTGGCGGTAGGGAATTATGAAATAGAAGCTAAAGATATAACTGAAACTTCTGATAATTTCAGTAATAACATTACTGTTGTAGGTAACTTAACGGTCTTGAAGAAACGTCTTTTGTTGGGATCTGATGGAATAATAAAAGAGTATGATGGCACGCCAAATTTTGGTGAAGTCATATTAAATAGTCTTAATAAAGAGGCAGACGATATCCTATTAATTCAAGGTTGGGGAACCTTCAATCAAAAAAATGTTGGCAAACTGATTTTATTTACTGTTACTGATTTTGAATTAACAGGTTTAGATAATAATAATTACTATATAGATGAAGGATCAGGATACATTGGCACAAACGGAGAAATCACTAGAGCCCCATTAAGTGTTACTGCAAATTCATTAGTAAAAATATTTGATGGAATACCTTTTGCTGGAGGTAATGGAGTGACTTACGAAGGTTTCAAAAACGGAGAAACAAGTGCTGTCTTAAGTGGAGTTTTAGATTATTCAGGAACTAGTCAAGGAGCAATTAATCTGGGTAATTATACTATAATTCCAAATGGCTTATCGGGTTTAAATTATCAAATAGAGTATTTTTCAAATAATTTGGTTATCTCCCCAGATTCTGATTCAGACGGAGTTCCAAAGGATATAGACAACTGTCCTACTATTTCAAATGTAAATCAATTAGATAGAGACACTGATGGAATTGGAGATCTCTGCGATAATTGTATTTCGTTAATAAATCCAAATCAATTAGATTCAGATTTTGATGGTATTGGGAATATATGTGATGTTGATGATGATAATGATGGGATACTTGATATTATTGAGAGTGAATCTGACTTTGATGGAGACGGAATTATAAATTCATTGGATCTGGATTCAGATAATGATGGTTGTTGGGATCTTATAGAGGCTGGTTTTTCAGACACCAATGATGATGGTATTTTAGGGATTGATTCTTCAGTGGTAGATGAACAGGGGCAAGTTATAAATCATGGCGGATACACCGATCCTATGGATAATAACGAAAACAATATTTTTGATTTTTTAGAGATTTTTGAATTAACAAATGCGACTGTATTATTACCGAGTCAAATTAATTTTGTTTTAGGAGAAGATCTTGTTATTGAGGCAACGGATATAGAACCTAACTGGGAACTTCAATGGCAAATTCAAATAGACAATGCTTGGTTTGATCTTGATGATGGGGTTGACTATTTTGGAACAAAGACTTCTGCATTGTCAATTCTTTCTATTGATATTTTTAATAAAGGAGATCGCTTTAGGCTAAAAATATTTGACACTAATTTCAATTGTTCTGAGCAAAATTTTTACAGCAACCAAACAATTATTGATACTAACGAGTTAATCATTCCCAATGCTTTTTCTCCTAATGGTGACAATAAAAATGATGAATTTATCATTTATGGAATTGAAAGCTTTACTCAAGTAACTTTAAGAATCTTCAATCGATGGGAGCAAATGGTTTATCAAAATGAAAATTATGATAATAGCTGGACAGGCGAGTCGAATATTGGTAGCAATTCAAGTGAAAATAATGGATTACCTTCGGGAGTATATTTCTATATTTTAGAGATAGATGGAGGAGAAACTTACAAAAAAGGATTTATATATTTAAAAAGATGATATATAGAGATTATAAAAATATCAAATTTTATGTTACATTTTTAATTCTAAATGTAGTAGGCGGAACTATTTATTGTCAACAAGAGAATAATTTTAATCAATATATGTTTGGTCATCAAATATTAAATCCGGCTTATTCAGGTTCTAAAAATGTTTCTAATATCACTTCACTCAGTCGATCACAATGGACAGGTTTTGAAGGTGCTCCTATATCACAAAGTATTTCTTTTAACTCACCAATCGGAAAGAGAAATTTAGGGATTGGTGTTAGTGCTCAAGCTGATGTGATCGGTCCTTTAACTAATACTGAGACAAGTTTAGATTTTTCATATCACTTAAAATTTTCTGGTAATCAAAATTGGCTAAGTTTAGGATTAAAATTAGGCGCACAAAATTTTTTATTAGATACTCCGTCATTAAGATATTTTGATCGAAATGACCCTTCTTTTAATTCTAATTCAAATAATGAGTTCATTCCAAATATAGGTTTTGGACTTTATTATTACAGCCCAAAATTTTATTTTGGTTTTTCTATTCCTAAAATGATTGAAGATGAATTGAATTTTGTGAAAAGGCATTTTTATTTTATGGGGGGGGGATTAATCTCTTTGAGAGACAATGTCCAATTGAAACCAAGTCTTTTATTAAAAAAGACAAGTGGAACAGTTTTAGCATACGACATCAGCCTACTTTTATTTCTTAATAATTCATATTGGTTTGGACCTCAGTTTAAAAGCAAAGCTTCCTTTGTGCCACAGGACCAAATTCTTGACGGAAGCATCAGTTTTTTAGCTGGAATTAATTTAAATAAAAATATAAGTATTGGGTATGCATATGGAAATGCCATTAACTTAGGAATAAATAATTCGAGTTCTCATGAATTACTTTTACGCTTTGATTTTTCGCCAAGAGTATTGGGAATATTACGCTCACCTAGAATTTTTTAAATGAAAAAATTAATCTTATTTACTTTTATAGTTTTCAGTCTAAAATGTTTTGCCCAAAAAGAAAGTTTGAGCAAATCCAATAGTAAAAATATTGAATGGGGATCATATTACTATATAAACAATGAATTCAAAAAGGCAATAAATGCCTATGAGTCAGTTAACCAAAAACTCCCATCAATAGCAACTAAAAATTTATCGAAAGCATACTTTAAATCGGGAAATAAACATCTAGCTCTAAAAAACATCAAAAAAATAATGAAAAAATTAAAGTAGATGTGGAAGATTATTATTTCATTTCACAATTATTGGATCTAAACCCAAAGCTTGCCGATGAATATATTGAAAAAGCAAGTCGCTTACCCATTAGTCATTCAGAATTAGATCAAACCAAGAGTTCGTCAGATCCTCTTTTAAACTATAAATTTCATAATGTGAGCATTAATACTCCGGGAACTGAGTTTGGAGGTTATTTGGTTCCCTTGTTTGACGAGCAAGGCCACATAACTGACCAGACAATGGTTTTTTATTTGGCAAAACAAATAGATAATTGGACAAAAAAAATAAAAAACAAAGTAATTTCAGAGAACGAGATATATAATATATTTCGCGGAAAATTAGATATGTCAAGCCTTGATATTTTGGAAGGGAAAGTTATTGAAACAAAGATAAATTCAATTTTTCAAGAAGGACCAATCTCTGTTCATCCCGGGCTAATTGAATTGTATTTGTCTAGAAGTAGTGGAGTCATTGATGAAAATAATAAAGTTCAGGTTGATCTTTATCGAGCTGATTATGATGAAGAACTTAAAGGATTTCCAATACCCTTAGACATTAATATGAAGGGCTATAGTACGATGCATCCATCATTAAATATTGAGGAACAAAGACTATATTTTTCAAGTGATCGACCAGGTGGATATGGCGGCATGGACCTTTATTATATCCCACTTTCTAAAGTTAATGATAGTCTTGAAATAGTAAATCTTGGTCCAGATATTAATACAGAATTTAATGAAGTTTTTCCTTATACGTCACAAAAAGGGGTTTTGTTTTATTCTAATGATTCTAATGATTCTAATGATGATGAAAATGGCTTAGATATTTTTATGGCTGTTAATAAATTCGCAAATCGTTGGAGTGTATCCAAGCTTCAATCACCTTTTAATTCTGATGGAGACGATTTTTCTTTCGGAATTCTTAAAAATAATATTGGAATTTTGAGTTCTAATAGGTCAGGAGGTGTTGGCAGTGATGACCTATATACTTTTGAGTATAAATCAGAATTGTTAACGGTAAAAGATAACTATGATTTCTCCCCATCAGATACACTAATAGTTAGTACTAATGGAGTTCTAAATAACGATGAAAAAAAAATGCTTTCTTCGGATCCTATCTCTCAATTATTTAATAAAAAAGTAACTCTTAGTGATAGCACAAAGAGAGGATATTTATTATTAAACAAAAACGGTAGCTTTCTTTACAAAAGTTTTTTAAAAGAATCGGTTAAAGATTCATTTTCATATCGTTTATCGGATTCATTTGGGGATTCACAAAAAGAATGGGCAATCATATCTCCCATCTTAGATAAAAGAACTGAATATATTTTTAGGCCAATATTTTATAATTTGAATAAGTTCAATATTATTGATAAATATAATGATCGACTTGACGAAATTGTAAATGCGATGAATAAAGATTCTAAAATTAAAGTAAATGTAATTTCTTCAACAGATTGCAGAGGAAGTAAATCTTACAATACAAAACTATCAATAAGTAGAACGGAAAGTATATTAAAATATATAAAGGATAGAATTACTGACCCTTATAGAATTACTGGTATTGGAATAGGAGAGATTCAAAAAGATGAAAATAAAAATCTATCATATAAAGTTATAGTGGGAAGTTTTAAAAATATCAGAAATATACAACGTTTAAAAGATGAGTTTTTAAAAAGCGGAATAAAAACTAAAATAAAGGAAACGTCTAAAAAGTTATTTAGATTAGTGATTTCCGACTTTGAAACATTAAATGAGGCGAATCAATACGTTCTAAGATTAAATAAGCAAAATATTAAATCATGGATATTAAAAGATTGTGATTGCTGTAAAATAGAGGAACAAGAACATGCTTTAAATCGAAAATCAATATTTGAGGTTACTTTAAATTAATTACCCTGATTCTCTAACATATCTTTTTTCATAATATCCGAAAACTAACAAACCCCGTATGAATAAAAACTAAATACATTAAAATAATTAATTCACTAACTGCAAAACCAAATTCAAATTGAATGTCTTTTAATTTTACTTCTCCTGAAAAAATAGCCATAATAATTTTATTAAGCAAACTTTCATGAAGTTTTTAGTATTAGCTATTTAAATTAATAGATATAATAACAGTCCATATAAATATTGTAACCACAAAACTTAAGAAAACCAAAAACGCCCCAATATCTTTAGCTTTTTGGAGGTGGCAGTAGTATTCAGCAGTATATAAATCTACTACTCTTTCAATTGCACTATTGATAATTTCTGAAAATAGAGGTATGAAAAGAGATAGTGATAGTATGATTTTATAGTTAAATTTAAAAGGCAAAACAAAAACAATAAAATTTAAAATTAAAAACAGGACAAGTTCTATCCTAAAGGATTTCTCTGTTAGAATCATATCTTTTAACCCTGATAGTGCGTATTTAGTATTTTTGATGAACGAATATTTTGGTTTACTCATAATTTATTTAAAAGATCTGATGAAAATTATTTAAAAAGACAAATACCACAGTAAATTATTATGAAAATAGATTTGGTTTATTAGATCAATCAAATTTTATCATTATGAGATATCATTTAATTTATAGCTTAATTTGTAAATTCGATTATTAGAAGTGAAAAATAAAATTATAAAATCTATTTTTAGACTTCGTTTAGAAGAGTTCATGGCTTTGGTTTTACTGATTCCAATGCTATTTTTTCTAATTATCTTTAATGATAAAGAAGGCTTTAGAGCCTCAAATATTGATCGATTTCTTATTACATTAGTTGTGTTTTTTTTGTTTTTAGTGATCATCAAGTTGAAAGATTTAAATTCGCTTCAAGATTCTAGAATTGGACGTTGGATTAGTGTACTGCTTAATTTTCTTCGAGAAACCCTTCCTTTTGCTTTTTGCATATCTATTTATACAAACATGCATGATATGGTTCATTTGGTTAATCCTAATGATGTTGATGCTTATTTAATCGCATGGGATGAATATATCTTAGGTATACAACCCGCTTTATATCTTGAGCAATTCATTACACCCAATTTGACAGACTTTATGTATTTTTCATATGGAATGTTTTTAATATATGTTCTCTTTTTTCCTTTTATGTTGTATGCTAAAGGCGACATGACTGCTTTTCGCGAAACAACAGTTTCTATAATTCTCACATTTTATATTGGTTATATTGGTTATGTGATTTTCCCTGCAGTTGGACCAAAATTCACCTTGTCACATTTATTTGAAACATCCTTAACAGGAAGTTCCGTTTCCGATCAAATTTCTTTTATAATGGATTATCAAATCTCTGCTTTTACACGTAGGGATTGTTTTCCAAGTTTACACAATGGAATCATCCTTTTGATTCTATTGTTTGCATTTAAGTATAAAAGATCTTTTGGGTTGTTGTTTCTGCCTTTTGCTATTTCTTTATTTATTTCAACACTCTATTTAAGATACCATTATTTTGTAGATATGATAGCGGGTTATATCTTAGCAATATTAATGTTTTTAATTGGCCCAAAACTCTACAGATGGTGGAGTATTATGCGACATTAACTTTAGATTTTATAAACTGATTACCAAAAATCATGAGTTAAATAATGGACGATGGTCTAGTTTGAGAGTTTTAGGATTCATTTTTAGGGGGTGTATAATTTCTTTGGATTATAAGTTTCTATTAGGTTTTGGTGAAAAGAGTTCGAGAATTAAATCATCAAGGACTTTTTAAGTAATAAAAAAAATAAAAATCCATTCTTCTGCTATTATGGTGTACAAAGAAACATTTGTACTTTTGAAATTAATTAAAGAATTAGATTATGAGTGTTTATGATGTAGCAATTATTGGTTCTGGACCTGGAGGTTATGTAGCAGCAATACGCTGTGCACAATTAGGAATGAAAACAGCGCTTGTGGAAAAATATAGCACACTTGGGGGAACATGTTTAAATGTTGGATGTATTCCTTCAAAATCTCTTTTAGATTCCTCTCATCATTATGAAGATGCCCAAAAACATTTTGCAGAACACGGGATTGAAATAGAAGGTGAAATTAAAATCAATTTTAAACAAATGATTGATCGTAAAGCTTCAGTTGTAGAACAAACAACTAAAGGAATCGATTATTTGATGAATAAAAATAATATTCATATTATCGAAGGCTTGGGAAGTTATATTGATGCAACCCATATAAAAATTGAAGGTAAAGATACCCAAATCATTGAGGCTAAAAATAGTATTATAGCCACTGGCTCTAAGCCGGGAACCCTTCCCTTTATTTCTTTAGATAAAGAAAGGGTAATTACCTCTACAGAAGCATTAAAGCTTAAAGAAATACCAAAACATTTAGTGATTATTGGTGGTGGTGTTATTGGACTTGAATTAGGACAAGTATATTGTCGTTTAGGCGCCAGGGTTTCTGTCATTGAATATGCAGATAGAATTACACCCATAATGGATGCAGGTTTGTCTAAAGAACTAATGAAAGTCATGAAAAAACAAGGAGTAAAGTTTTTCCTTTCTCATGGTGTAAATAAAGTTAGTCGAAAAGGCGATGTAGTTAAGGTAACTGCAAAAGACAAAAAAGGGTTAGAGGTTCACTTTGAAGGTGATTATTGTCTGGTTTCTGTAGGTCGTAAACCCTATACTGCCGGTTTAAATACTGAAGCAGCAGGGATTCAATTAAACGAAAAAGGCCAAGTGACTGTTGATGATCATTTACAAACAACTGCAACTAATATTTATGCAATAGGTGATGTGGTAAGAGGTCCAATGCTTGCACACAAAGCGGAAGAAGAAGGTGTAATGGTTGCGGAACTTTTGTCAGGACAAAAGCCACATATAGACTATAATCTCGTGCCTAATGTAATTTATACATGGCCTGAAGTAGCTTCTGTAGGAAAAACAGAAGAGCAGCTTAAAGAGGCAGGTATTTCATACAAAACTGGACAATTTCCTATGAGAGCTTTAGGGCGAGCCCGAGCCAGTATGGATACCGACGGTTTTGTGAAAATCCTTGCAGATACTCAAACCGATGAAGTCTTGGGTGTTCATATTATAGGTGCACGTGCAGCAGATTTAATCGCTGAGGCGGTAACTGCTATGGAATTTAGAGCATCTGCTGAAGACATTGCTAGGATGAGTCATTCGCATCCAACTTATGCAGAAGCTATAAAAGAGGCAGCTCTAGCTGCTACTGAAGATCGCGCATTGCACATCTAAGTAACTATTTCCTTAGTAGTAATTGATTTAAGGTTATTTTTTTGACTAAATATAGGATTAAAAGGAAAATCTATTAATTCAACTTTTATTTTATTCGTTCCATTTTTTGACGAATTTTTTCCAGTCCTAGGTTACCAATACTTCCCAAGTGGGAGTGATTAATGGTTCTATTAGGAAGGAAATCTCCTTTTTCAATAGTGTGACCCAATTCACGATAAGCATCTCGGAATGGTTTTCCAGCAATAACTTCTGTGTTAAGAGTATCCACACTAAAGAGGTAATCATATTTTTTCTGGTCGGTAATATTTTGGGTTACCTCAAGTTGGGGCAAACTAAACAATAGTATGTCCATGCAGGCTTTCAATTCTTGTACCGCACCGATAACAGGTCCTTTAGCTAATTGTAAATCTCTATGATAACCACTAGGTAAGTTAGAGGTTAGTAAAGCTAATTGGTTGGGAAGAGCTTGAAGATTATTGCATTTTCCTCTTACTAGTTCAAACAAATCAGGGTTTTTTTTGTGTGGCATAATACTAGAGCCTGTAGTTAAATTTTTAGGAAAGGAGATGAAGTTAAAATCTTGTCCCATGTACAGGCAAATATCCATACTTAATTTTGCTAAGCTATTGCCAATACTTGAGAATGCGATAGAGGTACTTTTTTCCAATTTTCCACGACTCATTTGTGCGGCTAGTGAATTAATTTTTAATTGATCAAACCCTAACAATTCTGTCGTTAATTCACGGTCAATTGGGAAAGCGCTTCCATAACCTGCAGCACTTCCTAAAGGATTTTGATCTGCAATTTTATAGGCAGCTTCCCAAAAATATAAATCATCAATCAGATTTTCGGCATAGGCAGATAACCACATTCCCACAGATGATGGCATGGCAACTTGTAAATGGGTATAACCTGGGAGTAAGTTATTTTGATATTTTTCAGCTAATTCAAGTAAAAGATCAAACAATGCAATGACTTGGGTTTTAATTTCTCCCAATTCTTTTTTTAAGTATAGGTGCATAGCAACTAGCACTTGATCATTTCGAGAACGTGCGGTATGAATTTTCTTCCCTAAATCTCCAAGTTTTTTAGTTAGTACATGCTCTATTTTAGAATGCATATCCTCAAATTCATCTTCAATTGTGAAATTCCCTGTTTCTGCAGCTATTTTTAACTCCTCTAATACCTTGCATAATTGTTCAGATTCTGGGATACTTATTAATCCAATTTTAGCTAACATTTTAGCGTGAGCTATAGAAGCTTGACAATCGTATTGTGCCAAAACTATATCGTATTCACGATCTTTTCCTACAGTAAATTTATCAACTTTTTCATGGGCTACAGCCCCTTTTTGCCAGAGTTTCATATTATAAAAAGTTTTTTAATAATTCAATATAAAAGGTAATGCCATCTTCAATTTCTTTAATATAAATATATTCATCTGCAGAGTGGGAACGTGTTGAATCACCGGGGCCTAATTTTAATGAGGGACATTCTAAGGCTGCTTGATCTGATAGAGTTGGTGATCCATATGTTTTTTTTCCCAAAGAAATTCCTGCTTGAATTAGAGAATGATTTATATCGATTGAAGAACTTTTTAATCTTAATGAACGTGCATTAACTTCACATGGAAGTACAGCTTTTATATATTGTTCAATTTCACTATTGCTGTAGCATTCATTTACTCTAACATCAATGACTAATTTTACTTGGGATGGAACTACATTGTGTTGACTTCCCCCATCAATTTGAGTCAGTGTCACTTTAACGGGTCCTAAAATAGGCGAAACTTTATCAAATTTAATTGAATTGATTGCTTGAATCACTTCTGGAATTTTTAATAAAGGATTATCTGAGTTGGGATGGGCAGCATGACTAGGGGTGCCCTTGATGATTACTTCAAAGACAACCAATCCTTTTTCTGCTATTGCTAAATCCATTAAAGTTGGTTCCCCGATAATAGCTAAATCTATTTTAGGTAGGTCTTGTAATAATCCTCTCAAACTTTTTTCACCTGCAATCTCTTCTTCTGCAGTAGCCGCCATCAGCAAATTATATTTGGGATTAGGATGGGCATAATAATGAGTGAATAATGCAATTAGAGAAACCAAAGCTCCTCCAGCATCATTACTCCCCAGTCCATATAATTTACCTTCAATAATATCGGCTGAAAACGGATCTCGAGTATAGCCATTGTTCGGCCTCACGGTGTCATGATGTGAATTCAACAAAAGGGTCGGTAATTCGGAATTAAAATTTTTATTAGTAGACCAAATGTTGTTATGTTGTCTTGAGAAGGGAATATTATATTCGTTAAACCATGTTTCAATTCGATCAGCAGTTTTATTCTCTGATTGAGAAAAGGACTCAATTTGAATTAAATCTTGCAGTAGGGATATGGCCTTTTGAGTAATCATTATAATTTAATTTGAGTATATGCAATAGATTCTGTAATCATTTTTGAATTACCAATTCGCACCTTAGTAACTCCTTTTTTCAAAGCTTCAAAGCAATTTTTTATTTTGGGTAGCATTCCTTCATTTATAATCCCTTCTTTTTTTAAATGTTCGTATTGACTTGAATTGATTGATGGAATGACCGAATCTTCATCCATTAGTTTTTTGAGTACTCCTTTTTTTTCAAAACAATAACTTAAGGTTACTTCATAATATGCTGACATTGATGAGGCAATTTCGGAAGCTATGGTGTCCGCATTGGTGTTTAGTAATTGACCATTCTTGTCATGAGTAATAGCACAACACACAGGAGTTATCTTTTGATTTAATAATAAATTAAATAGAGCTGAATTCACAGAAATAACATCTCCTACAAAGCCAAAGTCAATAGGTTTTGAGGATCGTTTTTCTGCCACTACACTATTACCATCTGCACCCGTAAGTCCCAAGGAATCACAATTATATGCTTGTAATAGAGCAACAATGGTTTTGTTTAATTTCCCTGCATACAACATGCTAATGATTTCTAAATTTGCCTTATCTGTTACACGTCTTCCTTCTATAATTTGAACTGGAATATTGAGCTTTTGTGCCATTTGTGTAGCTTCTTTTCCGCCGCCATGAACTAAAATTTTAGCTCCTCTAATTTTAGTAAAATCAAATAAAAATTCATTGAGTGATTCACGATTTTCAATAACATTACCTCCTACTTTAACTACCTGTAGCTTATCCATTTTCTAAAATTTTCTTCAAAACTACTTGAGTAGCAAAGGTTCTATTATTTGCTTGTTCAATCACCAATGAATTTGGGCTGTCAAGTACATCATCAGAAACAACAATATTTCTTCGAATTGGTAAACAATGCATGAATTTTGCATTATTTGTTTTTTTCATCTTTTCACTAGTTACCATCCATTGAGGATCGGTTCGTAATATTTTCCCATAATCTGAATAAGAAGACCAGTTTTTTGCATAAACAAAGTCTGCATCATTTAAAGCTTCTTCTTGGTTGAAAATCAAGGGAGTTTTTTTGGTAATTGCTGGATTTAATTCATAACCTTCGGGTTGAGCAATAACAAAATCAGCATCCAATTGTTGTGTCATTCTAATAAATGAATTTCCGACTGCATGGGGCAGTGCTTTTGGATGAGGTGCCCAAGTCAAAACAATCTTGGGTCTTTTTTTACTTTGATGTTCTTTAATTGTAATGGCATCTGCTAAAGCTTGTAAAGGATGGGCAGTTGCACTTTCCATATTTACTACAGGAATACTTGCGTACTTAGCAAAATTTTGTAATACTTTTTCTGCTTCATCACTTTCTTTATCATTTAGAGATGCAAAAGCTCTTATAGCAACGATATCACAATATTGAGAAACTACAGCAGCAGCTTCTCTTATGTGCTCAGAACGTAATCCATTCATTTGGGTTCCATCTTCAAATTCTAGTGCCCAGGCTTCGTTTGAAAAATTCATAATCATATTATGTATTCCAAGATGTTGTGCTGCTTTTTGAGTACTTAAGCGGGTACGTAAACTCGGATTAAAAAACAACATACCGAGTGTTTTCTTTTTTCCAAGAGTCTCAAATTGAAAAGGATTTTTTTTTAATTCTATTGATTCTGTAACAGCATCATCTAAATTTGGGAGGTCCTTTAATGTTAAAAATTGTCTCATAGATAGTGATTAATAGTTGATGTCTTTATTTTTTAAAGCAATTATTAAAGCATCAAAAAAGGTATCAAAATGTTTCTCTTTTATGGTCAAAGGTGGTAAAATTCTAATAAGTTTTTTATTACTACTTCCCCCTGTGAAAATTTTGTGGTTATAAATAAGTTCTTTTCTGAGCGCTGCTACTTCAAAATCAAATTCTAAACCAAGCATTAAACCTCTTCCTTTTATTTTTAAAAGATGCGGTAGCCCTTTAGCTTTTGTTCTGAAATAATTTTCTAAAACAACTGCTTTTTCTTGCAATCTTTCTTCTTCTAAAACTTCTAAAACTGCTAAAGATGCACTACATGCAAGATGGTTTCCTCCAAAGGTAGTTCCTAACATTCCATATTTGGCCTTAATATTTGGACCTACCAGGATACCTCCAATTGGAAAACCATTTCCCATTCCTTTAGCCATTGTAATAATGTGCGGACTAATATTGTACTTCTGGTAGGAGAAAAAAGTACCCGTTCTTCCAAAACCAGCTTGGACTTCGTCTGCAATTAGACAACTACCAAATTTTTTACATAAACGTTCCATGGTAAAAACGAATTCTTCAGAAGGTTGGTCCAGTCCCCCAACTCCTTGAATTCCCTCAAAAATAACAGCACAATACTCTTTTGAAGCTAATGCTTGATGAAGTGCTTTTTCGTCATTAAATGGTAAAAAGGTAACTTCTTGTTGTTTATTAAGAGGTGCATTTATTCCAGGGTTATCTGAAACGGCTACTGCTGCTGAGGTTCTTCCATGAAAGGCATTATGGAAAGCAATTACTTTTTTTCGATTGGTGTGAAATGAAGCAAGTTTTAAAGCATTTTCAATAGCCTCAGCTCCAGTACTGCATAAAAACAGTTTGTAGTCATGTAGACACGATTGTTCTCCGATAGCATCTGCCAACTTTTGTTGCAAGGGGTTTTGAATGGCATTTGAATAAAATCCAATTTGCATTAATTGCTGTTTTATTCTCTCTACATAATGAGGATGGGAATGTCCAATTGAAATAACTGCATGGCCTCCATAGAGATCAAGGTATTCTTTATTATGTTCATCATATACAAATACATCTTTTGCACGAACAGGGGTAACATCATATAACGGATAAACCTCGAATAGTTTCATGTTATTGCTTGGCTATTTCATTAATTTTATCAAATGAGGCATTTAAACCTTTAATAAGCGATGAGCTTAATCCTTGATGCTCCATTTCATTTAGGCCGGTAATGGTACAACCTCTGGGAGTGGTTACACGGTCAATTTCTTCCTCAGGGTGTGTCCCCGTTTCAATTAATAGACTAGCAGCTCCCATGGCAGTTTGCATTGACATCTGTAAAGCAACATCTGCATCAAACCCTAACTGAACTCCACCTTGGGTTGTTGCTCTAATCAATCGCATCCAAAACGCAATACCACTGGCGCACAAAACTGTTGCTGCCTGCATATGATTTTCGTCTATAGTCAACGTGGTGCCTAAGCCGTTAAAAATAGCCTCGGCGATGGGTAAGCTTTTTTTACCTACAACATTATTACAGAGACAGGTCATTGATTTACCTACAGAAATTGCAGTATTAGGCATTGCTCTTATGATTGGATATTGATTGCCTATCTGGGTCTCCATTCGACCAATTGTATAACCTGTAATAGTGGAAATTAATACGTGTTTATCGTTAAGGATTGGTTTTATTTCATTTAAAATAGCATCAAACTGACTGGGTTGAACGGCAAAGATTATGATGTCTGCGTTTGATAAAGCTTTTGAATTATCTTTAGTCAGAGTTACATTTTTATATTCTTTCCAATTGGAAAGTGTATCTAGATTTCTTTTGGTTAGATATAAAGTAGTGTAGGTGTTATTAATAACCAACCCTTTGGCTATACTTAAACCCAAATTTCCAGTACCTATAATTGCTATTTTCATATTAAATTTTTTAAAAAATGGAGGCTTTTAGATTAAGGCCTAGATTTTCCTCCCAGCCCATAATGAGGTTTGTATTTTGAATGGCTTGTCCGGAAGCACCTTTTACCAGGTTATCAATTACACTGGTTATTAAAAGTTTGTTTTGGTATTTATGCAAATGAATAAAACAATAATTTGTATTAATAACTGATTTTAAACTAACCTCTTGATCTGAAATTTGCGTAAAAGGGTGAAACGCATAAAATGTGTGATAGTATTTTTTAGCCTCTTCTAAACTACCCTCAAAAGAAGTATAAAGAGTTGTAAAAATACCGCGAGTAAAATCTCCGCGCTGTGGAATTAAATAAATTTCACTTGGAGAATCTAACTGCTCTAAACTCTGATGAATTTCTCCTAAATGTTGATGTGTAAAGGGCTTGTACCAGGATAAATTATTATTTCTCCAGCTAAAGTGATTGGTAGTACTTAGTCCAACTCCAGCTCCTGTACTACCAGTGGTAGCATTAATGTGAACAGGACCATTTATTAAATTTTGGTTTGCCAAGGGTAAGAGTGCTAGTTGAATTGCAGTAGCAAAACATCCTGGATTAGCAATAGACTTTGAATTTTCAATCTTTTCTTTTTGAAGTTCAGGAAGACCATACACAAAATTCCTCCCTTCAAAAGCTTGGTCAGCTTCTAGTCTAAAATCATTTCCTAAATCGATAATAATGGTTTTATCAGAAAAAGAATGTTCTTTTAAAAAAGTTTTTGAATTACCATGCCCTAAGCATAAATATAAAATATCAATATCTGATTCAATAGAATCTGTAAAGTCTAGTGATACAGTTCCTAAAAGATCTTGGTGAACTGAATTTAGTGATTTCCCAGACCTTGTAGTGCTGTAAACAAAAGACAATTTTAATGCTGGATGTTGAAGGACTAAACGAATGAGTTCACCTCCCGTGTAGCCTGAACCTCCAATAATTCCTACATTTTTCATAATTTTTTATTGATATTTTGATATATTTTTGTGGCATTAGCAGTGAGCTTAATAAATCCTTTTACTTCATCTGAAGTCCATCCTTTGTTCATTTCTCCATAGCTTCCAAACTCTGCTTGCATCAGATCATTTGGAGACGAAATACCAAGAAGCTCAAAGCGATAAGGGTGAAGCTTAATAGAAACGGTTCCACTTACTTGTTTTTGACTACTTTCCATAAATGCCTCCATGTCTCGCATTACAGGATCTAAATAATGTCCTTCATGTAGTTGCATTCCATAGAAATTGGCTAATTGTTCTTTTTGATATAGTTGCCATTTTGTTAAAGTGTGTTTTTCTAAAAGGTGGTGTGCCTTAATAATAATTATAGAAGCAGCGGCTTCAAAACCTACTCTTCCTTTTATTCCTATTATGGTATCGCCAACATGAATATCTCTTCCAATAGCAAATTTTTTTGCATGCTCTTGAAGTTTTTGAATTAATTCCACTGGAGACCCTAATTTTTTGTTCAACTTGATGAGTTCTCCTTTTTTAAAACTAAGAGTTAAAAATTCGGGAGTTTCTGTTTTAAGCTGACTTGGGTAAGCTGCCTCTGGTAATGGAGAATTGGAGGTAAGAGTTTCTGCTCCACCGACACTTGTTCCCCATAAACCTTGATTTATAGAATATTTTGCTTTTTCCCAAGGGAGATTAATACCTTGAGTTTTTAAATATTTTATTTCATCTTCTCTAGATAGTTGGAGATCTCTAATTAAGGTGATGATTTTTATTTCAGGGGCTAATACTTGAAAAATCATATCAAAACGTACCTGATCATTTCCTGCGCCCGTGCTGCCATGAGCAATATACTTTGCTCCAATTTTTTTGGCATAATTAATAACTTCTATAGCCTGAATAATTCGTTCTGCACTAACGGAAAGGGGGTAATTATTGTTTCGTAAAACATTACCGTAAATAAGGAATTTTACAATTTTGTTATAAAAAGAATCTAAAGCATCAATATTTTTGTACAAATGTGCACCCATTTGATATGCCTTTTCTTGAATGATTTCAATTTCATTTTGAGAAAAACCACCGGTATTAATACTGACAGCATGAACTTCAAAATCATCTTGAGAAAGTTTTTGAAGTGAATATGAAGTATCTAATCCTCCACTATAGGCCAAAACCAATTTAGATTTATTTATCATTTTTATTTTTTAGTGAAATTGCTGTTTTAATTCTTTGCACTATTTTTTTATTAATAAGTATATTTTTTATTTCTTTTTTTGGGTCAAATAACATCCCAGTACATAAACACATTTGGCGTTCTGTCCTGGTTAAAATATCATAATTTTTACAAGTTTGACAGCCTTTCCAAAATTCAGGATCATCTGTAAGTTCTGAAAAGTGAACTGGTTTATAACCTAGTTCATAATTTATTTTCATAACAGGCATACCTGTGGTGATTCCAAAAATTTTAGCCTTCGGATATTTTTTTAAAGAAAGTTTAAATACTTCTCTTTTAATTTTTTTAGCAAGACCTTTTCCGCGTTGCTTAGGAGTAACAATTAATCCGGAATGAGCTACATATTTTCCATGCCCCCAAACCTCTATGTAACAAAAACCAGCAAATGAATTATTTTCAATCGCTATAACTGCATTGCCATTTTTAATTTTTGTAGCAATATATTCAGGAGTACGTCTGGCGATTCCAGTGCCTCTGTTTTTTGCAGAATCATCAATGCATGCACTGATATTTTTAGCATAAGAAATGTGTTCCGCAGTAGCGCGTAATATTTTCATTTTGTGTATTAATAGATAAGAAATTTGTTTAGTACGAGAAGAGAGAAGGGCACACCGTACTCCATAAATAAGCTACACCCCTAGGGGCGACGAAACATCGGGCGCAACGGAAGTGATGAAGTGCCTGGAAAATTATATAAAAGTGTTGTTTTGAACATAACATTGCAAATATCACTAATTTTTATTAGATATCAAAAAATATATTTATTAGTACATATTATTAAGATCTATATTATTGGATGACGAATGTTTATCTTTGTGGTTTATAAAACTATAACAATTGAATATTAACCTCACTGCTCTTACTGGAAAGCGATTTTTACTTGCTCACAGTGGTGGCTTGGATAGTAGTGTGTTAGCAAATTTATTACTTGAAGCTTCAGTTGATTTTAGTGTAGCACATTGTAATTTTCAATTGAGAGGATCTGAAAGTGACGACGATTTCTTTTTTGTTGAAAAATGGTGTCAAAAACACAGTATCCCTTTTTTTTCAAATATTTTTTCTACTAAAGCCTACATGGAGTTCCATAAAAAGAGCACCCAATTGGCAGCTAGAGAATTAAGGTATGAGTGGTTTAATTGTTTATTGGCAATATATAATTTTGAAGCTTTAATAACAGCACATCATCTAAATGATCAACTCGAAACTTTTTTTATAAATACTACTAGAGGTACTGGTATTTCAGGTCTTTTAGGGATTCAAGAAAATAACAAATTGTATCGACCTTTGCTTCAAGTGTCTAAAAATTCCTTAGTTATTTATGCGGAAAAGCATGATATTAAATGGCGTGAAGATCGATCAAATGAGACAAACGATTATTTACGTAATAGCATTCGACATCTTGTTTTAGACCCTTTAATAAAAATCCAGCCAAAGGCACTAGACAATTTCAAAACTACTCTGAGACATTTAACTGAAGCCAATTCTTTTATTCATAATTCGTTGGATACTCTAAAGCAATCGACTTTCATTCAGCAAACCGATTATGTAAGTATATCGATAGCTGGATTAAAAAAAATTCCTCAATCTTCATTTTGTATTCATCACTGGTTTTCTCCTCTAGGTTTTGAAGCTTTGGAGGTTATAAAGCTATTAAATGCTGATAGCGGAAAAATATTAATATCCAAGACCAATCGACTGTTGCGTGATCGATCAGTTTTAATATTGACAGAAATCCCCATCAAAATAAAAGACTCTTTTAAAATTGATTTAAAAAGTTCTAAGATCACGGTGCCCATTAATTTATCATGGAAGTTTATTAATACGGTTTCTTTTTCTTGGAAGTCAAATGAAGCAGCACTAGATTACAAATTGTTAAAAAAGCCTCTTTTAATTCGTAAATCAATCAAAGGAGATTACTTTTATCCGACAGGAATGTCTGGTAAAAAGCTTCTTAGTAAGTTCTTTAAAGATGAAAAATATTCTCTTTTGGAAAAGGAAGAACAGTGGCTTTTATGTTCAGGTGATCAAATTGTTTGGGTAGTTGGTAAAAGATGCGACCAACGTTTTGCAGCAGATAAAAAAACTAAAAAAACCATATTAATATCATGTTTATGAAAATGAAGTGGGTAATGTTTTTATTGGGAACTATTTTTGTTCAAGCTCAGCTTGATTCAGAGCCCGTAGTTTGGGAAACTTACATAGAAAAAACTGAAGATAACCGCATCATACTTTTTTTCGAAGCCAGTATTGCTCCAAAGTGGCATTTATATTCTCAATTTTCAAGTAAAGATGGTGCCTTACCTACTGAATTTGTTTTTAATCCTAGCGGATATGAGAGAATTGGTAAAGTTGAAGAAAGTACTTCAGTTACAGAATATGATAATGTATTTGAAATGGATCTGACCTATTTTAATGATCGGGCCACTTTTCAGCAAGAATTATTTATATCAGATTCTTCTTTATCGACAATATCTGTAGAGGTTAATTACCAAGCCTGCGATGATAAACTCTGTATTTTTAGATCTGAAATCTTTAGATTTTCATTAGACGGAAATGATGTTGCTAACACACTAGTAACTGATCAGACAAGTCAACGTCTCTCCTCTGAGTTAAAGCTTGAATTATTGAATACGGACTTATTAGAAAGTACACTTTCAGAAGAAATCACCAATTCTTTGTCAAATATTTTCTTATTAGGGTTTATCGCTGGTTTGCTTGCACTATTAACACCTTGTGTTTTTCCGATGATACCACTCACAGTATCTTTTTTCTTAAAACAAGCTAATAGCCGCTCTAATGGAGTTTATAATGCTTTGTTGTATGCTTTTTTTATTGTGTTAATTTATGGTTTGTTAAGTCTTCCTTTTCATTTTATTGACTCTTTAAATCCTGAAATTTTAAACACACTAGCTACAAATGTAACCCTAAATTTGATCTTTTTTGGAGTGTTTGTATTTTTCGCATTTTCCTTTTTTGGATTTTATGAATTGACACTTCCCTCAAAATGGGGAAACAAAACAGATCAAGGCACTTCTTTTAAGGGTGGTATTGGTATTTTTTTCATGGCACTTACCTTAGCGATTGTTTCTTTTTCCTGTACAGGACCAATTTTAGGAACCTTGTTAGCAGGTTCATTAACTGCTGACGGAGGAGCTATACAGCTTAGTGCGGGAATGTTAGGTTTTGGTGTTGCTTTAGGCTTTCCTTTTGGGCTTTTTGCATTATTCCCCAATGCATTAAATGCATTACCAAAATCTGGAGGATGGATGACTACTTTTAAGGTTTTTTTAGGTTTTTTAGAATTAGCACTTGCATTAAAATTCCTTTCAAATGCTGATCTAGTTGCTCATTGGGATTTGTTGAAACGTGAAGTTTTTATTGCAATTTGGGCCTTCATTTCTTTGCTATTAACCCTTTATCTTTTTGGTGTGATTAGTTTTAAGCATGACGTTAAACAAAAACTGAGTATTCTTAGGATAATAGTTGCAACTCTCAGTTTTCTTTTTACATCTTTTCTAGTGTATGGATTATTTTCAGATGAAAATGAATTCAAAATTTTAAGTGGATTTCCACCTCCTGAATTTTATAGTATATCTTCAAAAGAGTCAGACTGCCCTTTAGGTTTAGACTGTTATAAAGATTATTCAACTGGTATTGCAATGGCCAAAGCAACAAATAAACCTATTCTATTAGATTTTACTGGCTGGGCGTGTGTTAATTGTCGGAAAATGGAAGAAAATGTATGGTCAGATTCTGAGATATTTTCTTTGTTAAATGAAAATTACATAATCATTTCTCTTTATGTAGATGATGGTAAAGAACTTTCTAAAGATGCGCAATTCAATTATCAATATCCAGATGGCCGTATTAAGGTAATTAACACAGTAGGAAAGAAGTGGGCTACATTTCAGGCAATAAATTTTAAAACGGCTTCTCAGCCTTATTATGTTCAGATGATGTCAGATGGTAAAATACTTAATAGTGCTATTCAGTATACTGATATCCCAACTTTTAAAGCTTGGTTAAAAAAGGGATTAAAGAATAGTAAAAAGGAACCTCCCAAAGCTAAATACCTTACTTTTTAGCATTTAAAAGCTATCTTTCAAAGTAAACTTCTTTAAAAGGGATACGGAAACGATCTCCGTAAATTCCCTCAGGCATTCTAATTCCACAACCAATGACCATACTAATTTCGGCAGTCTTAGGTAGGTTTAGTATTTTTTTTAATTTCTTCGAATCAAAACCTTCCATTGGGCAGGTATCATATCCTTGGGCCGCCATACTCATCATGAAATTTTGTGAGGCCAAAGCAACGCTTTTATGTCCAACAACCCTGAGGTCTGAGGCGCTAACTTCCCTGTAAGAAGTTTTGTTGTTTCTAAAGAATGCTGTTCCAAATTTATTTAAAAATCCTTGAATCTGACTTCCACCACGATAAAGCTTGGGAATTATTTTTTGATAATAACTTAAGGCTCTTTCTTGGGTTTTTGAGTCAACGATATTGTTTTTACTAAACCCTTTTTTAATGAATTCAATGTTAGCCTCAACACGTTCAGGCCATAAATCTCTGCGAACAACAGGGATTACAAGTTGAAGTGCTGTTTTTGCAGCTGGTTGGTTAAAACAGGTAGCTGCAATTGCTTTTTTCTGATCTTCAGACGTAATATGGTAGAATTCCCAAAGTTGTAAGTTGCTACTGGTGGGTGCTAATGTAGCGTGTTTAATACATTGTCTTACTACTTCTGAGTCAATAGGTTGCTTTGCATCATAAACCCTCACAGACCTTCTATGAGCGATTGCCTCAGAAAATGTTTTTTCTTTCATACTTATAATTTTTTCAATAGAAATTTTAGAAATTTTAATGATTTAGGGTAAGGGGCATAGCGTTGAGGTAAATCAAACCAAAAGGGACGTTTAACAAGTGGTTTTGCATGTGTAAAAATATCAAAGCTATATTTCCCATGATATGATCCATTTCCACTTGTTCCAATACCTCCAAAAGGTAAGTTTGTATTGGAGAAATGAATTACAGTATCATTAACAACTCCACCTCCAAAAGAATACTTTTTAATTAAATTATTTATAAATTTTTTAGATGAACTAAAAATATAAAAGGCTAAAGGATTTTTAAGTTTGCTTAAAACAAGATCAAGGTCTTCTTCTGTTTGATAGGATAATACAGGAAGGATTGGGCCAAAAATCTCATCTTCAATTAGACGGCTATCCATCGCAGGTTCGTTTACAAGTGTGGGTTCAAAATAAAGACTTTCTCTATCCATGTTCCCGCCAAATAAAATATTTTCGTTGTGTAAATCTTTTTTTAATTTGTCAAAATGTTTATTGTGAATTAGACGTCCGTAATCATCAGATTTTTTTGCATCAGGACCAAAGGCTTTTTCTATTTCTTGAATCAACGCCTTAATTAAATCATCTTTGTGATCTTTTTTAACTAATATATAATCTGGAGCAATACATGTTTGTCCACAATTAAGAAATTTACCCCA
Organism: Flavobacteria bacterium MS024-2A; assembly: GCA_905182305.1. Lineage (GTDB taxonomy): Bacteria > Bacteroidota > Bacteroidia > Flavobacteriales > Flavobacteriaceae > MS024-2A. The sequence goes on along the minus strand of CAJJBB010000004.1, from coordinate 44,000 downwards.
AATAATTCTCCGTGCTGTTTTTTGAATAGGCGTAGTTCCATCAACTACACACGGACTCTTGCCACCTAATTCTAGAGTTGTTGGAGTTAAAAATTCTGCAGCAGCTTTTGCTACAATTCTACCTACATGAGTGCTTCCAGTATAAAATATATAATCCCATTGATATTTTAATAAAGCTTCACCTACGGTAACATCCCCTTGAATTACTTTTACCCAATTTTCAGGAAAAACCTCCATTAATATTTTTTCTATAATTTGAGCCGTATGGGGTGCGGATTCTGAAGGTTTTAAAACTGCTGTATTACCCGCAGCAATTGCTCCAATAAATGGAATCATAGCTAGTTGGAAAGGATAATTCCAAGGGGAAATTAGTAAGACAGTTCCGTAGGGTTCTGAAATAATAAAATCTTGTGAAGGAAAACTTAAAAGACTTCCAGAAACTCGTTTTGGAGCCGCCCAATCTTTAATGTTTTTTATTAACAGTGATAATTCTTTTTGAACCATCAAAACCTCACTAGTATAAGATTCAAAAGCAGGTTTTCTTAAATCTAAAAACAATGCATCCATGATGCTTGCTTCTTTTTTGTCAAGTAATTTCTTTAACTTCTTGAGGTATTGAATTCTTTTTTTTACACCATCTGTTTTATGTTGTTTAAAAAAAATACGATGGTCCTTTTGAACTTTTAAAATAAATGAACGCCCACTATTTTTCAATTTTTTTATGTAAAGTTACTAAAAAACAAAGCTCCATTTTTTAAGTGATTGAATGTCTTAAAATATAATAACAAAGTAGTTGATTATCAGTACTTTAATAGGTATTTATAAAGGTTGGGTATAGGAGTGTAATTTTAAACAAACTAAATTGAATTCTAAACATGTATTATATTCGTGAATATTTTTCAATTAATGACTTTAAATAAATACAGTAAATTAGTTACTCAAGATTCGACTCAACCTGCAGCACAAGCTATGCTTCATGCTATTGGATTGACAGATGATGATTTTAAAAAACCTCTTGTGGGTATCGCTTCTACTGGTTATGAAGGAAATCCTTGTAACATGCATTTAAATGATCTTTCACAAGATATTAAAGTTGGGATTAATTCGCAATCAATTGTCGGTTTAGTATTCAACACCATCGGGGTAAGTGATGGTATTTCTATGGGAACTCCTGGAATGCGATTTTCACTTCCTTCGAGAGATATAATTGCCGATTCTATAGAGACAGTAGTCCAAGCAATGTCTTATGACGGTTTAGTTACCGTTGTTGGATGTGACAAGAACATGCCAGGTGCACTTATGGCAATGCTTCGATTAAACCGACCTTCTATCCTTGTTTATGGAGGCACTATTGCAGCTGGTTGTCATAATAACAAAGAGTTAGATGTTGTTTCAGCTTTTGAAGCTTGGGGAGAAAAAGTTGCAGGAAAAATTGACGAGAAAGAATATAAAAACGTTATTAAAAATGCATGTCCAGGCGCAGGGGCCTGTGGAGGGATGTATACAGCAAACACTATGGCTTCTGCTATAGAGGCTTGCGGAATGGCACTTCCATATAACGCTTCTAATCCTGCAGTAAGTAAAGACAAAAAAGAAGAATGTTTAGTGCTTGGTACTCACATTAAAAACTTATTAGAACTTGATCTTAAGCCACTGGATATTGTTACAAAAAAAGCATTAGAAAATGCATTGCGTTTAATTGCTGTTTTAGGAGGATCAACAAATGCAGTACTTCATTTTTTAGCAATTGCTAAAGCAGCTGAAATTGATTTAACCATTGACGATTTCCAACGAATTAGTGATACTACACCTTTCTTAGCGGATTTAAAGCCAAGTGGAAAATACTTAATGAAAGATTTACATGCTGTAGGAGGAGTTCCTGCAGTTATGAAGTATATGTTGGAACAAGGAATGTTACATGGTGACTGTATGACGGTAACCGGTAAAACTTTAGCCGAAAATTTAGCTTCTGTCCCTGGTTTGTTAGAAAATCAAAAAGTAATCAGACCTGTAGAACAACCAATAAAGGAAACAGGTCATATTCGAATTTTAAAAGGAAATCTTGCTACGGGTGGTTCTGTAGCTAAAATAACAGGTAAAGAAGGACTTCTTTTTAAAGGACCTGCGCGTGTTTTTGATGGAGAATATGCTGCAAATGATGGTATTAGAGATGGCAAAGTAAAATCCGGTGACGTAGTAGTTATTCGTTACGAAGGTCCAAAAGGAGGTCCTGGAATGCCCGAGATGTTAAAGCCTACCGCTGCTATTATGGGTGCAGGTTTAGGCAAGAATGTTGCCTTAATTACTGATGGTCGTTTCTCTGGAGGAACTCATGGTTTTGTTGTCGGTCACATTGTCCCTGAGGCTCAAGAAGGAGGTGCGATTGGTCTACTGCAGAATGGTGATATAATTACCATTGATGCAGAGAAAAATATTTTAAGTGTTGGTTTAAGCGATACTGAACTTTTTAAGCGAAAAGAAGCTTGGGTAAAACCACCTTATAAATTTAAACAAGGGGTATTATTTAAATATATTAAAAGTGTAAAAACAGCCTCTCAAGGATGTGTTACTGACTCTGAATAGTTATGAAAAACCACAAAAATCAAAAGAACCAAAAGTCTCCAAATGATTCTATTACTATTTCTGGAGCAGAAGCAGTTATTCGTTGTTTATTAGCAGAAGATGCTAATTTAGTTTACGGATATCCTGGAGGGGCAATCATGCCTATTTATGATGAATTATATAAGTATAAAGATCAATTACACCATGTGCTAACGCGTCACGAACAAGGAGCAACTCATGCTGCACAAGGTTTTGCCCGTACTTCAGGTAAAGTAGGGGTGGCTCTTGCTACTTCTGGTCCTGGTGCAACTAATTTGGTAACAGGAATAGCAGATGCACAAATTGATTCAACTCCTATGGTTTGTATAACTGGTCAGGTAGCTTCTCATTTACTAGGATCAGATGCTTTTCAAGAAACAGACATTATTGGAATTTCTACACCAGTTACAAAATGGAATTATCAAATCACTAAGGCAAGTGAGATTCCCGAAATCATGGCCAAAGCATTCTATATAGCACGTTCTGGAAGACCAGGACCTGTTTTAATTGACATAACAAAAGATGCTCAGTTTGAAATGTTTGATTTCAATTATGTCAAATGTACAGGGATTCGTAGTTATTGGCCCAATCCACCATTAAATTCTAATCATTTAGAGGAGGCTCTTCAGCTCATCAATGAGGCTAAAAAGCCATTTATTGTTTGGGGACAGGGTGTGATTTTAGGTCAAGCAGAAGAAGAATTTAAAGCATTTGTTGAAAAATCTGGTATTCCAGCAGCCTGGACTATTTTAGGTCTCTCAGCCCTTCCTACCGATCACCCTTTAAATCGAGGTATGGTTGGAATGCACGGAAACTATGCGCCTAATTTATTAACTAACGAATGTGATTTGTTAATTGCCATAGGTATGCGTTTTGATGACCGAGTTACGGGTGATCTAAACACCTATGCTAAACAAGCTAAAGTCCTTCACTTAGAATTAGATCCTGCTGAAGTAAATAAAAATGTAAAGGCTGATGTAGCACTAATAACTAATTGTAAAACCAGTTTAAACGCACTGACAAAAAGAATTTCTAAAAACACCTTCACGAAATGGTTAAAACGTTTTGATGCATTAGATGTTATTGAAAATGAAAAGGTGATTAAAGGAGATTTATTTCCTATAAAACCAGGGATTACGATGGGTGAGAGTATTGCGATGATTAATAAATACACTAAAGGCGATGCTGTTATTGTAACCGACGTAGGGCAACATCAAATGGTAGCTTGTCGCTATGCAAAATTTAATCAATCAAAAAGTAATGTTACTTCAGGAGGATTAGGAACTATGGGTTTCGCGCTTCCAGCGGCCATTGGTGCTAAAATGGGAGCTCCTATTAGAGAGGTAGTTGCAGTGATCGGTGATGGAGGCTATCAAATGACCATTCAAGAATTAGGAACTATTTTTCAACAACAAGTTGCGGTAAAAATCGTGATTTTGAATAATGATTTCCTTGGGATGGTTCGTCAATGGCAGCAATTGTTTTTTGACAAACGATATGCTTCTACAGAAATGACAAATCCAGATTTTGTGACTATAGCAAAAGGATATCATATAGAAGCAGAACGTGTTGAAAAACGTGAAGATTTAGACCAAGCAGTTGGAAGGATGATTGCCTCTGACAAGCCTTTTTTTTTAGAAATATGTGTTGAAAAAGAAAATAATGTTTTTCCAATGATTCCAACTGGAGCAAGTGTATCAGATATTAGATTAGAATAACCATGGAGAAAAAGACCTATACCATATCAGTGTATTCTGAAAACAATATTGGCTTGCTTAATCGTATTTCTGCCATTTTTTTAAAGCGTCACATAAACTTAGAAAGTTTTTCAACGTCAGAATCTGAAATACCCAATGTTTTTCGGTTTGTAATTGTTATCAATATCACACCCGATAAAGTTCATAAAATAGTTCAGCAAATTGAAAAACAAATAGATGTTATTAAAGCATATTATCATACCGATGAGGAAACTATTTTTCAAGAAAATGCGCTTTACAAAGTTAAATCTAGTTTTCTTTTTGAAGAACGTCAAATTCAAAACATTATTAAAGCAAGTCATGCAAAAATAGTCACTGTATCACCTGAATTTTTTGTTATTGAAAAAACAGGATTTAGAGAAGAAACAGAACAGTTACGAAAAGATTTATCACCTTTTGGTTTGTTACAGTTTGTTCGTTCAGGACGAATTTCAGTAACTAAAGAAAAAATGGGCATTTCAGAGATATTAAATACCTTTAAAAATAATAATTAATAAAAATTATGTCAAATTACTTCAATCAATTATCATTACGTAATCAACTTCATCAATTAGGACAATGCCGTTTCATGGATGCCTCAGAATTTGAAGATGGAATCAAGGTTTTAGCAGGAAAAAAAATTGTAATCGTTGGCTGTGGAGCTCAAGGTTTAAATCAAGGATTAAACATGCGTGATTCAGGTTTGAATATTTCTTATGCACTTCGTGAGGAAGCTATAAAACAAAAAAGGGCTTCGTATCAAAATGCTGTTTCTAATAATTTTGATGTAGGAACCTATGATGTTTTAATTCCTGCTGCAGACGTTGTAATTAATTTAACACCTGACAAAAACCATACTCCTGTTGTGAAAGCTGTAATGCCTTTAATGAAAAAAGGAGCAACACTTTCTTATTCTCATGGATTTAATATAGTTGAAGAAGGAACGAAAATTAGAGAAGATCTTACTGTAATTATGGTAGCTCCCAAATGTCCCGGTTCAGAAGTTAGAGAAGAATATAAACGTGGTTTTGGAGTACCAACACTTATAGCAGTTCATCCTGAAAATGATCCTCAAGAAAATGGACTTGCACAAGCAAAAGCTTATGCTTTTGCAACCGGAGGTCATCGTGCAGGTGTTTTAGAATCATCTTTTGTAGCCGAAGTTAAATCTGATCTAATGGGTGAACAAACAATCCTCTGTGGTGTTCTTCAAACTGGATCAATTTTAAGTTTTGATAAGATGGTTGAAGAGGGGATAGAGGCAAGTTATGCTGCCAAACTTATTCAATACGGATGGGAAACCATTACAGAAGCTTTAAAGCACGGTGGTATAACAAATATGATGGATCGTTTGTCAAATCCTGCCAAAATTAAAGCATTTGAATTATCAGAACAACTTAAGGAAATTTTGACTCCATTATTTCAAAAGCATATGGATGATATTATGTCTGGACACTTTTCAAAAACAATGATGGAAGACTGGGCGAATGACGATAAAAATCTTTTGTCATGGAGAGCTGTAACAGGAGAAACAGCTTTCGAAAAAACAGTGATCACTGACCAAGAAATTACCGACCAAGAATTTTTTGACCACGGAATTTTAATGGTTGCGTTTGTTCGTGCTGGAGTAGAATTGGCCTTTGACACTATGGTTGCTGCTGGTATCAAAGAAGAGTCTGCTTATTACGAATCTCTGCATGAAACTCCATTAATAGCCAATACAATTGCACGTAAAAAATTATTTGAAATGAACCGGATTATTTCTGATACAGCAGAATATGGTTGTTATCTTTTTGACCATGCAGCAAAACCAATGCTTACTAAATTTATGAAAGGTATTAAGAAATCAGTTATTGGAGCTGGCATATCAACAACAGACCTTGGTGTTGATAATAAAAAATTAATAGACATCAATGAAATTATTCGTTACCATCCAGTGGAGATGATTGGATATGAACTCCGAGCATCTATGGTTGCGATGAAGAAAATTGTTTAATGGAAAGAGTAATGCCTTCTTTAGAGGGAGTGTATAATGCTGCACAAACATTAAATAAGGTTTGTAAAAAAACTCCTTTAGAGTTGAACGAGCGTCTATCCGAATTGGTGCGTGCTTCAGTGCTTTTAAAGCGTGAAGATTTACAACAAATCCGTTCTTTTAAAATTAGAGGTGCCTTTAATAAAATTGCTTCACTTACAAATGATGAATGTGAAAAAGGTATTGTATGTGCTAGTGCTGGAAACCACGCGCAAGGATTTGCTCTAGCCTGTAAACAGCTAAAGATATATGGTGTAGTATACATGCCCGCAACAACTCCTCATCAAAAAATAGCACAGGTAGCTATGTTTGGTGGTTCTTTTGTAAGAATTGAATTAACAGGTGATACGTATGATGCCTGTCAAAAAGTAGCAATTAAAATAGCGCATGAGAATAATAAAATTTTAATTCATTCTTTTAATGATTTAAAGGTAATAGAAGGACAAGCTACAATTGCTTTAGAAATGTTAGCGCAACATAAAGGAATTTTCGATTATATAATTGTACCTATTGGTGGTGGGGGATTAATTTCGGGAATTATCACTGTTTTTAAAGAATTGTCGCCCTCCACTAAAATTATAGGAGTTGAGCCTGAAGGAGCTTCTTCAATGAAATTTGCTTTGGATAGAGGTGAGTGTGTTGCACTTAATGAAATAGATCCTTTTGTTGATGGAGCAGCCGTAAAAAAGGTAGGTGATCTACCTTATGCTATTTGTAAGGATAGCCTGGATAAAATCATAACTGTTCCCGAAGGCAAAATTTGTCAGAGTATTTTGGATTTATATAACATAGAAGGAATTGTAGCTGAACCAGCCGGTGCATTAGCAATATCAGCTCTTGATTTTTTAGGAGAAGAGGTTAGAGGTGCATCAATTGGAGTTCTATTGTGTGGTGGAAATAATGATATTTTAAGAATGCCAGAAATTAAAGAACGAGCACTTTTATATGCAAATTTGAAACACTATTTTTTAGTTCAATTTCCTCAACGTGCTGGTTCATTAAAACAATTTGTTTCTAAAATTTTAGGGCCAAATGATGATATTACATATTTTGAATTTTCAAAAAAGAGTTTTCGTCCCAATACAACAGCACTAGTGGGAATTGAGGTTTTAATGGTTACAGATTATCAGCGTTTGGTTGATAGTATGAAAAGTAATAACTTCAAATTTGATTATTTGAATAACAAACAAAGCTTATTTGAGTTTTTAATCTAAAAAAAATAAAAAAAATGAAAGTAATGATAAATGAAATTCCTAAAGAATTTCAAATTAAGCCTTATGCGTGTGATCAATATCTTGTAAATGGTCATTTAAAAACATGGAAAGGCGCAACTTCAAATGTTTATTCAACCATTAAGACTAAAGATTCTTCAGGTGAGCTAGTTCCGACATTATTAGGGTCTATTCCTGATATGGAAACACCACCAGCATTAGAGGCCTTAGAGGCTGCGGAAATGGCATTTCAAAGGGGTCAAGGCTTATGGCCTACAATGAAGGTAGGAGATCGTTTAAAGCATATGGAAACTTTTGTTGAAAAAATGAAAGAACACCGTGAGGAAGTTGTAAAACTTTTAATGTGGGAAATATGTAAAAATAAATCAGACTCTTACAAAGAGTTTGACAGAACAGTAGACTACATAATTGATACTATTGAAGCTTATAAAAATCTAGATCGTAAAGGTGCTAAATTTGATAAACAAGGAGATGTGTATGCGCATATAAGGAGAGGTCCCCTGGGCGTTGTTTTGTGTTTAGGTCCCTATAATTATCCTTTAAATGAAACTTTTTGTTTGCTTATTCCTGCTATTATAATGGGGAATACTGCTATTTTTAAACCAGCAAAGCATGGGGTACTTCTTATTGCTCCCTTACTTAGGGCTTTTCAAGAAAGTTTTCCTCCAGGGGTAGTGAATATTTTATTCGGGAGAGGTCGTAAAATCGCATCTCCTATCATGGAAACTGGTAAAATTGATGTCTTAGCTCTTATTGGTCATAGTTCGTCAGCTGTTTCTTTACAAGATCTACATCCAAACAAAAATCGACTTCGTTTGGTTTTAGGTCTTGAAGCTAAAAATCCAGGAATTATTCTTCCAGATGCTGATTTAGACCATACTATAAAAGAATGTATTTCGGGAACATTGTCCTATAATGGACAACGTTGTACCGCTTTAAAAGTTCTATATGTCCACGAATCCATTGTAGATGAATTTAATCGTCGTTTTGCAGTGGCTGTTGATGCGCTAAAATTCGGAATGCCTTGGGAAGATACTTTTTTAACTCCCCTTCCTGAACCAACTAAACCAAAGTATATTCAAGAGTTAATAGATGATGCAGTTTCAAAAGGTGCGAAAATATTAAATAAACGTGGAGGTGATTTATCTGATAATTATTGTTTTCCAGCAGTTTTATATCCCGTGGACGAATCTATGAACTTATACCACGAAGAACAATTTGGTCCAGTAGTGCCAATTATTTCTTACAAAGAAATTGATGAACCTTTAGATGCTATGGCCGCTTCTGATTATGGTCAACAAGTAAGTTTATTTGGAAGAGATGTAAGGAAAATTGGACCATTAATAGATACATTAGCAAATTTGGTATGTCGAGTAAATTTGAACTCTGCCTGTCAACGCGGACCTGATGTGTATCCATTTACTGGTCGGAAGAATTCTGCCGTAAGTACATTAAGTGTTTATGATGCCTTACGCTCTTTTTCTATTCGTACTTTTTTAGCTTCTAAAGACACTCCTTATAACAAGGAAATTTTAGAGAGTTTACTGAATTCAGATAGCTCAAATTTTGTTTCTACGGAATATTTACTCTAGTATTAAAATAAGAATTAACATCCTGGATCAGAGTATTTATAGCGGATTAATTTCATTTAAAAAAAAGGACATAAATTTTAGTCTTGTATTATTATAAGTGAAATCGAAAAGGTTAAAATAATTAGTCAGTTTTTTTTCTAAAGGACATAAATATAAAATTTTGCGTAGTATCAAAAGGAGTAATATGAACTTCTTCTTTCTCTTCAATTATTTTAAATTTTTTTTTAAAATTAGCTTTAAGTTTATCGAAATCATATTGGGAGATATTTAATCCACTACATTTTAATGGACCATTTTCTGAAAATGTTCCAATCACTAATCCTTCCGAAACATAGCGATTTATTTTTTCAGTATAATTCTCTATTTGTGAGGCTTCTGTTAGAAAATGAAACGCCGCTCTATCATGCCAAATAGAATAATTTCTATTGGGTTTAAAGTCTAATATGTCACAAACAATCCAGCTAACTTTTTTGGCGTTTTCTCCTAAGCGCTCTTGGGCACAAAGAAGTGCTTTTTCTGAAATATCCAAAACAGTAATATCTGTAAATCCTTCTTTTATTAGAACATCTACTAAATGACTATCTCCCCCACCAACATCGATTATAGGTTTAGAAGAATCAATTTTTAATGATTTAATAAATTCTATTGAAGTTTTGGGATATTTTTGTGTCCAACTAACTTCTTGGGGTGTTTTAGTATTGTAAACAGTTTCCCAATGTTTTTTTTTATTCATTATTTAAAGATTTAGCCAATAATTAACTTTTAAGGTTAGGCTCCAGCCCCTAGAAACTTTTGGTACAATTATTTCATTGCTATTAAAAACTAAAAATATGTCAGAAGCTGGCTTATAGCGCCATTGAAAGCGTGAATTAAAATTCCATAATCCAAGTTGTTCATTATATTGAAATAGATTTGAAAAGAAGATTTTATTTGTAAATGTCAAGTTTGCTTTTAGTCCTAATAACCAAAATGAATTTTCATTCCATGGAGCGGGTAATTCAATTTGATTGTAATTTATAACTGAATTAAGTTCAAGTATTGGCTGAAAGCGATACCCAAATTCACCAAGAAAAGCAGTTCGCTTTCCTTTTTCATAATACCCCCCTGTTAGAACTTCTGTTGAATAGGTAAAGCGGTTTTGAGGTTTTGAAATATACTTAACCTTATAACTGTTCCATTGATGTGTTGATCCTGCAAATAAGGATGAAATATTTGTTCGTAGTGGATCAAAGTCAGATAGGAGTTCTATACACTGTCTTCTCATTCCAACTGAAAATCTACTTCTATTTTTAAAGTTAAATAAATAGTCAAATTGTTCGGTTTGATCTTTTTTATTAAAATCCGTATCAAAATAATAAGTTCTTCCAATGCTTGGCCCGTGAGATAAAAGTGATGTATTTTTTTTAGTATAGGTTAAATGTCCAGCAGTTGCTTGAATTTTGATGTAGTTATTGCGAGGTATAAAACCTACTTCAGCACTATAATTTCCTGTTATATATTCTTGTTGTAATTTCCATTTCCAACGAGTAGATTGATATTCAATGTGAGAAGCAAATACTTCACCTTGTTTTGTTTTTATTGGACTTAATGATTTTAAGAACATTAGTTTGCTGTTCCAGAGGTTGTCAGCAGAAAAGTAATTATACTCTAAACCAATATTTCGATTATACTGAGACTGATTTATTTGATTTTCATTGAGCTTAACGTCTTGTTTGTTAATAAAGATTAGACTCACATTAGAACGATCAAATACTTTTCGCTGCAAGGAAACAACCCCAAAATTTTCTGCGGCTGTGTTTAAAATTTCATCGCTACGTGTTTGAATGTCCATAAGTCCAATACGCCAATTTTTGTCAATGTTTCCACTCAGCCTAATTCCAGCTTGAATTGGAACACCCAAACCAATTCTTCTAGAAAAAAATGGACGGATAGTTTTGTATCCAAAGTTTGAAAATAAATCTCCATTTTCTAAAAAAAACTGCCTTCTTTCAGGAAAAAATAATTCAAATCTATCTAGGTTTGTTACCTGTTGGTCTACTTCAGCTTGAGAAAAATCTGGATTTATAGTGGCGTCTAAATTTAATGATGAATTAAGGCTATATTTTAAATCGCCTCCAATTTTAATTTTATTATTTGATGTTCCCCTGTTTACGCTTTCTAGATTATTTGAAAAAAATGGGATTAAAGAAATGTTATTTCCTTGTTTTGGCGGTGGTGTATCCCATATGAGAGCGCCTGCATATGCTAGGGTTACAGAGGGAAATTGTCTTGGCACAGGTGCCCAGCTTGATTTTTCACTGGCTTTTAAATCAAGCCGACTAAAGTTGATTCCCCACTCTGTAATTGCTTTGTCATAACGAATGGACTTAAATGGTATAGCAATTTCACATACCCACTTTTTTTTATCAAACTTCACTTCAGAATACCATTTAGTATCCCAATTTAAATCTACATTTCGTCCATTATACATTGTCCCATCCCATTGAGCACCATAAGTATTCAGTCCAAAAGCAAAGCCAGTATTTTGATTATTGAAAGGATCTATAGCTACTAAGAAGTTGTCATTTTTACCAAAAGAAAAATCTCTTTTTAGCGACTCAATAACATAATCTCCTTGGATACTAGTATTGAAAAAAATGATTGCGATATATAAGTTTTCCTCATCAAAACTAACACGAGCTTCTGATAATTGTGTTGCCTTCCCTGAATCTACAGGTGTTATCATAAAAAAATCTTTAGCTATTTCAGCATCTTTCCAGGTAGTTTCATCCAGAATTCCGTCTATTTTGATAGACTCCTGTGTCTTTTTAATTGACAGGCGGTAATTTTCCAAGTTTATTTGTCCTAAAAGATGTAACGGTAGGCAACAAAAAAACAAGAGCTTGATGAGATTTTTTAACATAGTTTTAAAGAAAATACAAGTTGCTTTAAAAAGGAATTATTTTAAAACACGATTGTCATTTGAGCTCTATATTGTTTTAATAAAAGTATCCCATTTTTTCGCAAAAGAGCTCCATAAATAGTCATTTTTCACTTTTATCAAATTTTTTTGATACCTCATATAATTATTATCTTCCAACATATTTTTTATGTTTGCTGCTATTTCCTTGGGCTCTTTAGAGGTCCATTCGCCTGTTTTATCATTTTCAATAGGAGTCCTAAGTCCTTTGATATTAGAAACCAATATTGGTTTTTGATAAAAATAAGCAAGAGGAGTTACACCACTTTGAGTCGCGGTATGATAAGTTTGTGCAACGATATCTGAAGCTGAGAAAATTAATGCAATTTCCTTAGAATTTTTAAAGGTTAAGTCAAAAATAATACGATCACTTATCCCTAAATGAGTAACGAGATCAATATACTTTTTTGGGTTTTCATAACATTCCCCTGCTATATATAAAACGATGTTATTATTATTTAGAGGAGTTTCATTAAATGCTTTGATTATAAGCTCTAGTCCTTTATATTTTCTGATTAACCCAAAAAATAATACAACTTTAGTTTTCTCTGACACAGAAATTCTTTTTCTTGCTAACGATTTGTTAATTGGATCAGAAAGTGAGCTAGAAATTGGATGAAATCCCGTCCAAACTGGTTTTAAACTATCCTTCTTTACTTGTCTAGCTACATTATCTGAAAGAGTAGTAAAGCCATCCATTTGTTTTCCAAAATATATATTTAAAAAAGAGTCCCAAATTTTTGTTTCATGGGGAATCCAGTTGTCAACAAGCGCAATTTTTTTTATAAGTGAATTAATATTTTTGGCAATCACTCCATAAACAGGAGCTAGAAAGGGCGTGTAGTATCTAAAAACAACAGTTGTAGGATTTAGTTCATTGATTTTTTTTGCAACTTTTTTCCATCCAAAAGGCAAGTAGGCATGGATGTATTGTTTTATAATAATTGCCTTTGGGGCTTTTGCGAGAGATAACGGACTGCTTCCTGGAAACAAAAACTCAGGGTATAAGGTTGTAAAGGTTATTAATTTAACTGTTTTACCTTGTTCTTGTAGTGCTTTTGCAAGTTCATGTTGTGTGTCGGAAATCCCACCTCTATAAGGGTATGCAGGGCCTATGATGAGGTAGTCTAAAGTCTTATTAGACATTTTATATTGCTAATTTTCGATTCAGTTTTTTTGTTTTTGACCAAAACCCTATCCCAATTGTAATAAAAAAATAGAAAACAAAATAGACAGTAATTAATGGATATTCCTGTTTTAGAAATTGATGATAAGGAATTAGAAAAAACACAACTCCAAGAGATCCTCTGATTATTTCAAAGTTAGGTGCCCATTTGTAAAAATCCATTAAGGATGTAAAACCAAAAATAGAAAATAGTAAAACACCTCCGAAGCTTAGGCGAAAAGAAAATTCTAAGATCTCAAAATTTGTCAAGAAAAATAACAACATTATTACATGAGAGATAAAATGAAAGACAGCTATAAACTTCCATTGTGAAGTATAAAAAGGGCTATATTTTAACGAATTGTCAACTGGGCGAGGAGTAATTGGGAATTTATTTTCCACATCTTCTGGCCTCCATCCTGTCGGCATGAACCATATTTTAAACTTATCTTTCCATTTTTGTGAATACCAAGCATCTTTTGTAATACCCCATAAATGTTGATAATTTATTATAATTGGATTCCAACTATTGGATGGTTTTAGAGTCCCGTATATTGGAGGGACTTCTTCTAACTCCTCTTGAAAAGTACCAAATATTCGATCCCAAACGCAAAAAATAGCAGACAAATTTTTATCAATATATATTGGGTTAATTGCATGGTGAACTCTGTGTTGTGAAGGGGTTACCAAAATATATTCAAGTAAACCTAATTTTCCAATATGACGAGTGTGATACCAAAATTGAGCAAATAAGTGAAGTGGTGTCAATACCATAATTATATCTGAAGGGATCCCTATTAATGCTGCTGGAATCAAAAAGAGGGCATTAAAGGCTACAATATTTGAAATACTTTGTCTTAGCGCACAAGCAAGATTGAATTCCTCGCTACTATGATGAATCATATGTTTGTTCCAAAAAATATTTATTTTATGAGCTAGTCGGTGGATCCAATATTGAGCAAAATCAATACATATAAATGCAGTAATAAATAAGATCAATGTACTTTCTTGCTCCCAAAGACCAATATTCTTTAGCATGAAGGGATATGAAACTAATACTAAAGCTAGACCTAAAGCATCTTTAATAACCATTGATATTCCAGAGCTTAAACTGGCGATGGTGTCCATAAAAGTGTAGGTTTGTTTTTTTGTAAAATGACCATATAACACTTCTATGACTAAAAGCATAAAAAACATTGGTATTACCCATAATAAAACAGCAGCATACGCCTCCATAGTTCTTAATTTCTTTAAAAATAAGAAATTAAGAACTAATTACCCACTTACCTAGTTTTAATAGAGGCTCTGCTTGTTTAAATTTAACAGATTTAGTTTCTCCCGTAGTAATATTTTTAATGGTTACCTTTTCATTTCTTCCAATTTTAGGTTGCTCTCTAATTATGGTTTCAATTATTTTTTTTCCTGTTTGACTTACTCCAGCCCCAACCGATCTGTTGCGTTGAGCTAATTCTTCTGTATTTAAAACTTCATCTTTAGACGTGTTAAAATTTTTATTCAGTTTCGCACGTTTTGCTTCTTGAATACTAGCAGGACTTTGGTTTGGAAGTCCTCCTTTGATTAAGAATGATAAAATCTCTTTATTTAAGTTAGCTAGCATTGATTTAAATAATTCGAAAGCCTCAAATTTATAAATCAATAGAGGATCTTTTTGTTCATGAACTGCTAGTTGTACAGACTGTTTTAATTCATCCATTTTTCGTAAATGTACTTTCCAAGCATCATCAATTAATGCGAGAGTAATATTTCGTTCAAAGTCCTCAATAAGATGTTTACCTTTACTTTCATAAGCTTCTTTAAGGTTAGTAACAACATTCAGTGACTTAACTCCGTCAGTGAAGGGAACAACTATTCGTTCAAATTTATTAGCTGGTCGCTCATAGACTTCTTTAATAACAGGAAATGCCATTTGTGCGTTTAACTCTGTTTTTTCTTGATAGTGCAGTAGAAGTGCTTCGTAAAGTTTTGTAATTAATGAGTCTTCAGAAGTCTCAGAAAATTGTTCTTCTGAAATAGGAGCTGTCATTGAAAAATTACTAATTATTTCAAACTCAAAGTTTTTATAATCACTTGTAGCCTTGTAGTTTAAGACAATTTCTTCACAAGTATCAAATAACATATTGAGAACATCTAATTTCAAGCGAGATCCTTGTAATGCGTGTTTTCTTCTTTTATAAATAACTTCTCTTTGAGCACTCATAACATCATCATATTCTAAAAGACGTTTTCGAATACCAAAGTTATTTTCCTCAACTTTTTTCTGAGCACGTTCAATTGATTTTGTCATCATAGAATGTTGGATTACTTCACCTTCTTCCAGCCCCATTCTATCCATAACTTTAGCTACTCGTTCAGATCCAAATAGTCTCATTAAGTTGTCTTCGAGTGATACGTAAAATTGTGAACTTCCTGGATCTCCTTGACGGCCAGATCTTCCGCGAAGTTGTCTGTCAACTCGACGTGAATCATGACGCTCTGTTCCTATAATTGCTAAACCACCTGCATCTTTTACAATCTGAGAAAGCTTAATATCTGTTCCTCTTCCAGCCATATTGGTGGCAATAGTTACAATTCCTGGATTTCCAGCTTCCGCAACAATATCAGCTTCTTTTTTGTGCATTTTTGCATTCAAAACATTATGTTTCACCTTTCGAATACTTAACATTTTACTGAGTAATTCTGAAATTTCAACAGAAGTTGTTCCAATTAATATAGGTCTACCTTCTAGAGATAGTTCCGTTACTTTTTCAATAACAGCATTATACTTTTCACGTTTAGTTTTATAAATCAGATCATCATCATCCTCTCGAACTATAAGTCTGTTTGTTGGAATTTCAATAACATCCAATTCATAGATTTCCCAAAATTCTCCAGCTTCAGTAACAGCAGTTCCTGTCATTCCAGAAAGCTTCTGGTACATTCTAAAGTAGTTTTGAAGTGTAATGGTAGCGTAGGTTTGTGTTGCCGCTTCAATTTTTACATTTTCTTTGGCTTCAATTGCTTGATGAAGGCCATCAGAATAACGTCTGCCTTCCATTATTCGACCCGTTTGCTCATCAACAATTTTAACCTTATTTTCCATAACTACATATTCTACATCTTTCTCAAAAAGAGTATATGCTTTGAGCAACTGGTTCATGCTATGAATTCGTTCACCTTTAATATCAAAATCTTTAAATAGTGTTTCTTTTAAAGAAGCTTCTTTTTTAGCTTCGAGATCTTGTTTTTCAATTTTAACTATTTCTCCTCCAATATCTGGTAGCACAAAAAAGTTTTTATCTTCATTTTCTTCAGAAAGTACTTCTATTCCCTTTTCAGTTAAATCAATCTGATTGTTTTTTTCATCAATAACAAAATATAACGCTACATCAACTTTGGGCATTTCCCTATTGTTGTCTTGCATGTAGTGATTTTCTGTTTTTTGAAGTAGTTGCTTAATTCCTTCCTCACTTAAAAACTTTATTAAGGCTTTATTTTTTGGTAACCCTCTGAAAACTCGGTATAAGAGTATTGCACCCTCTTCCGTGTTACCTTCTTTTATTTTCACTTTAGCTTCTGCTAAAACACTTGTTAATAAACTTCGTTGTTTTGAAACAAGATTACCTACGTTTGATTTTAAGATATCAAATTCATGCCGATCTCCTTCAGGTGTTGGTCCAGAGATAATTAAAGGGGTTCGTGCATCATCAACCAAAACAGAATCCACTTCATCTACAATGGCATAATTATGTTTCCGCTGAACTAAATCTTCAGCAGTATTTGCCATATTATCTCTAAGGTAATCAAAGCCAAATTCATTATTTGTTCCATAGGTAATATCAGCTTGATATGCTTTACGACGTTCTGGGCTATTTGGTGCATGATAATCAATACAGTCTAGACTCATTCCATGGAACTGGAAAAGTGGTGCCATCCAAGCACTATCTCTTTTTGCGAGATAATCATTTACTGTTACCAGATGCACTCCTTTTCCAGTAAGTGCATTCAAATACACGGGTAAGGTAGCCACCAATGTTTTTCCTTCACCTGTTTGCATTTCAGCTATTTTACCTTTATGTAAAACAATTCCTCCAATAAGTTGGACATCATAATGAATCATGTCCCAAGTAATGGGTTTTCCAGCTGCATCCCAAGAATTTGCCCAAAAGGCTTTATCACCTTTAAGATCAATGTATTCTTTTTGTTGTGACAACTCTCGGTCATATTCAGAGGCCGTTACTTCAATGCTTGTGTTTTCAACAAACCGACGCGCAGTTTCTTTTACTACAGCAAAAGCTTCAGGGAGTATTTTATTGAGTACTTCTTCTACAGCGTTTTGGGCTTCTTCTTCTTGTGAATCAATTTGCTGGTAAAGACTTTCTTTTAACTCGATATCACCAGTTAGTTTAACCTCTTCTAATAATTTCAATATGGTCAAATCAAAATCTTTTCTTTCTTTAGCAATTTCTTCTTTGAAGATTATTGTTTTTTGACGAAGCTCGTCATGAGAGAGAGTTTCAAGATTTTTTTGATGGCTATTTATTTCTGAAATCAATGGAGTGATTTGACTTAAATCTTTTTTAGTCTTGTCTCCTACAAATGTTTTTAAGATGCTATTTAAAATATTCATATACTTCTAGCGGTATTGTCATTAATTATATTTTCAAAAGTAACTAAAAAAAAAGCCTCATTAAGAGACTTTTTAAATTCGTTAAAGAATGAATTAATATTCGTCCTCATTCCATAAATAGTCCTCTTCAGTAGGGAAATCTGGCCAAATCTCTTCTATTGATTCATAAACATCCTCCTCATCCTCCATAGATTGAAGGTTTTCGACTACTTCCAAAGGTGCTCCTGTTCGAATACAAAAATCAATTAATTCATCTTTTGAAGCGGGCCACGGGGCGTCACTAAGGTATGAAGCAAGTTCCAAAGTCCAATACATAGTTCTCTTGTTTTTTGCAAAAATAGATTTTTATAAAAACTATACAAGTAAATTAAGAATTTAGTTTCCACTCCATTTAATTTCTTCTACGTCTAATTCAAGAGCAAAGGTTCTTGAAAGTGTAAAAAAATAATCTGAAAGACGATTCATATAGGCTATAATTGTTGATGAAACTGAAACTTCTTCATCAAGCTCTGTAACATATCTTTCAGCTCTTCTACAAACACATCGTGTAAGGTGAGCGTAAGAAATTAAAACATGACCTCCTGGAATCACAAAATTTTTTAAGGGTGGTAATTTAGCAGTTAGAATGTCAATTTTATTTTCAATATACTTCACAGCATTAGGTTGAATTGGAATTAAATTTTTTGGTATTTTTTTTTTAGATTCAATTGATAATTCAGCTGCGATAGTCATTAATTGCTTCTGAATTTCCAAAAGAGTAGCTTTTATATCTGTTGTTGTAGTTATATCTCTTATTAGACCTAACCAGGCTATTAATTCATCAATAGTTCCATAAGCTTTTATCCGAATATCATGTTTCGGAACTCTTTTTCCTGAAATTAAACTGGTAACACCACTATCACCTGTTTTGGTGTAGACTTTATTGGTTTTCATAATAGCTTTTCATGTCTGAATTTAGTCCTATAGTACTCATTTGTATAAAGATAAATATTATAATTCATAATCAATATTCCTGTCCTTGTGAATTATATTTAGTGAATTTTATTAGGATCAATCCTACGACTTAGGGCAAGTAGAAAAAATAATCCTGCAACAAAGACAGACCATCGTGCAATTATGTCTCCAAAACGTACATAAAAAGTGAGGTTGCTTCTACTACTGAGCTTTCCAATTAAAGCGGTTTTGGTATTATAAGAAGTTTGGTTTATAATTTCACCTTTTGCATTAATAATACTTGAAATTCCAGTATTTGCACTTCGAGCAATATCACGTCTGGTTTCAATGGCTCTTAATCTTGTATAACTTAATAATTGTTTATGTCCCGGAGTTTCTCCCCACCAAGCATCATTTGAGATTACTGCTAAAAAGGTAGCTCCCTCATTAACATAACCCGTCACAAATTCTCCAAATATTGATTCCCAACAAATGATAGGTGCAGCCTTTAATTTAGAATTGGTATGTGAGAAAACATCTCGTTTTTTTTGAGTGACTCTACTGGCAACGGTACCGCCAAAATCAAGTAATACATCACCTAACAAGGGCTTTAGAACTGATTTAAATGGCATGTTTTCAACGCCTACTACTAATTTTGACTTATGATATATTTGAAATATTTCATTACTTTGTTCAGCTAAAGCACTATTATAATAATCAGCCCAAAGACCTTTTCTTATTAGGTTAGCAGTGAGTGAAGGTGCTTTTTCTTGCGAATATAAATCGTAGAACTGAATCCCTGTAATATATTGTGTCAATGGAATTTTAGCCAATTCTTGTTGAAGTTCCTCATGTAATTTTGATCCATTAAACTCACGAAACTCTTCACCATATCCCTCTGCAAAATAAGTTTCTGGTGAAAGAATGTAGTCAAGGCTGTCAGAATAAAATGGCTGTACTTGTTTTTTCCATAGGTCAATAAAACTTGAATTTGTTAATGAATACTTTGTATTATAAGGGTCTATATTAGGTTGAAGTAATAAAACTTTTATGTCTTCAGATCCCTCTTCTACCTTTTCGTATAAATAAAGTGAAAACGTAATAGGAAGCGCAATAAATATTAATGGGGCGATCATTTTTCTTGCTAGCGGTTTGTATCCAAGAATAGTATTATGATTTTTAAAAACATGAAAGAGCCAAACATTAATAACCAAAACCCATAATGAACCACCAAAAACGCCTGTATACTCATACCATTGAATCCAATAAATATTTTCTGAAAACACATTTCCAAGGTTTAGCCATGTCCATGAAAAATCCCAGCTTAAGTGAAGTTTTTCAAAGGCAAGCCACAAGGCAATTAAAAACAAATAAGCACTTCGATTAGGTAGTCTTGTTTTTGCCCATGAAAAGCAAGTAAATATAATAGCATAAAAAAAGCTGTTACAGATATTTGCAAAAAGCATCCCGATAAGCGAGGAATTAATTAACCACCAAGTAATTAGCAGATTCCATAGTAGGAATGTAAGGTAGCTATAACCAAATACTAGTAATCCTCTTCTTTTAAAGTCGCTTAGTCGAATTGAGTTCTCTAAAAATAATAAAGGAATTAGGGCTCCAAAAATGATAAAGGTAAAACCATTTATTGGCCAAGCTGCTGAAAGTAGCAAAGCTGACAGAATTGCTAATAAAAAGTGTATAATTGTTTTAGACATTTCCACGAATTTAAATTTTTTTGAAGCTATAGCAATTACTATCTTGTCAAAAATTATAAATATTTATTAGTGCAGCTAATTAAACGAAACATTCCTAACCTTTTTACGGCTTTAAATTTTCTTTGTGGATGTTTTGCAGCGAGCCTTGCTTTCAAGAATTTATTTGAGGCGGCTTTTCTTTTAGTGCTTCTGGGCACTTTTTTTGATTTATTTGATGGTTTTTTTGCTCGATTATTAAATGCTGAGAGTAAATTTGGACTTCAGTTTGACTCTATGGCAGACTTAATTACTAGTGGTGTTGTGCCAGGTGTTGTAATGTATCAGTTGTTTCTAGAAATTGGAATCAGAGAAGAAAGTTATAATTTTTTCATTTTTCAAAATGAGTTTACTTTCTCATTTGCTCCCTTTGCTCTAGTTGGTTTTTTGATTTCTCTGGGCGCTGCAATACGATTGTCAAAATTTAATATTGACATAGAACAACTCTATGAGTTTAAAGGCCTTCCAGCTCCTGCAAATGCACTTTTTATAGTCGCATTACCGTTATTAATGGCACATCCTTTATTTGCATTCTTCAAACCTTTTCTCTCTACATATCCTGCCTTAGTTTTTATTTCAATTTTATCAGCAATCCTAATGAATATCAGATTGCCTTTATTTTCTTTTAAAATTCAATCTTTTGAACTTCGAGATTATGGGTTTCAATTGTTACTTATCTTATTGTCTGTACCCACTTTTTATTTTTTACAATGGGTGGCAGTTCCTGTAATGATAGTGATATATTTATTTTTAAATGTTTTAAAAAATAGTTTTGATTAAGATTATCACGTGATTCATACGACCATATAGTTATTCTTTCTACCCTCGGTTTTGCTGAAGAATATTTTATTTTTAAACAACCTTTTTACGGTTTTTGCGAATTAATGAAATTGAAGTAAAATCCTACAGTAATTAATAAATAACCAGATATATTACCCTACCTCCACGGAAGATAAACAACTAATACCCCTAGGATAATTAATGATACTCCTAATTTTGAATTTTTCAAATAATTAAAACTAGAAGTCAGTAATCCAAAAGTGAAAATTTTACCACTAATCTTCATAAATGGAGTCCATATTTCTGTTGTATTGATTAAATGTTTAGCGACTTGACTTTTAAATTCTGGATCTTTTAAACTCCAAAATCAAAATCAAGTACACACATTCAAATTATTAAGCCTATTCCAAGTATTAAGGATGGAGAACTTATATAATTGAATTTGCTTTTGGGAAAATTTCATATTTGGGGAATGAGAAATAAAACACCTATAATTACAAACCAATGAGAAAAATCGATTGGTTCTTGATTATGAAGTTTTTAATTTTGTTAAAATATATGAAAATTAAATACTGACTGATATTATATGTTAATATCCCAAAAAGAAATAAAATCTCGTGGAGAGTAAGTTTTTTTAAAATAATTATAAATATTTGAGAGTTTGTTAAATTATAAGCAGAGTTAGATATTCTAATTAAAAACTAATTTTAAAAAGATAATTTCTTTTTACGAAGTTCAAAATTTTGTCCAAGATATACTTTGCGAACCATTTCATCTGAAGCCAATTCATCTGGGGTTCCCGCCTTAAGAATACTTCCTTCAAACATTAAGTATGTTTTATCGGTAATGGCTAAAGTTTCTTGCACGTTGTGATCAGTAATTAATATACCAATATTTTTCTTTTTAAGATGTGCTACGATACGTTGAATATCTTCTACTGCAACTGGATCAACACCAGCAAAAGGCTCATCAAGTAAAACGAATTTAGGGTCGGTTGCAAGCGCACGAGCAATTTCCGTACGTCGTCGTTCTCCTCCAGAGAGTAAATCTCCTCTATTTTTTCGAATATGGTTTAAGCTGAATTCATCTAATAACGATTCCATTTTTTCTTTTTGAGCGTTTTTAGATAAATCTGTCATTTGTAAAACACTCAAAATATTATCCTCAACACTTAGCTTTCTGAATACAGATGCTTCTTGAGCAAGATATCCGATGCCTTGTTGAGCACGCTGATACATTGGAGATTTTGTTATTTCTTTATCATCAAGAAAAATAGCTCCATTGTTAGGTTTAATTAATCCAACAATCATATAAAATGAGGTGGTTTTACCAGCACCATTTGGGCCAAGTAACCCTACAATTTCTCCCTGAGAAACTTCTACAGAAATCCCTTTTACAACCTTACGTCCTTTGTAGGATTTTTCAATATTGGTAGCTGTAAGTTTCATTTTCTTCTATTTCTTAGTTGATTCAAGAGTTTCCCAGTATTCGTATGCTCTCCTTAGATGCGGTATAACAATTGTTCCTCCCACTAAGGTAGCAATTTCAAGTGCTTCCATAATCACCTTTTTGCTAAGTTTCTCCTGATAACATTTTTCAAGATGATATTTAACACAATCATCACACCTTAAAACCGTTGAGGCAACTAAGCCGAGTAATTCTTTTGTAGCTACATCCAATGCACCTTCTTGAAAAGCTTGTTTATCAAGGCTAAAAATCCGTTTTAATGTGTTTGAACCACCTTCCAGTAATTGTTTATTCATCCGACTTCTATAGTCGTTAAATTCAGAAATAGGATTAGACATTAGTTAGAGCTTTATCTTGATTTCGAGTGACTATTTTTGCAATAACAATACTTACTTCATATAAAATAAGTATTGGAATACTAACAATTATCTGGCTTACCACGTCTGGAGGTGTAATTATTGCAGAAAGACTTAAAACAACTACTAATGAAATCTTTCTATTCTTCTTAAGAAAATCTGGGGATACAATTCCAACGCGGGTTAAAAAGTAAATTATGATGGGTAATTCAAAAATGATTCCAGAAGCTAGAACAGATGCTCGAAGTAAACCAATATAACTACTCAAATCAAAATCATTAAAAATTTCACTGCTCACAGAATAGTTTCCTAAAAAATTAATAGAAAGTGGCGTAACTATATAATATCCAAAAAGAACTCCTATAAAAAATAGAAGAGAAGCTATGAATATAAAACCACGTGCATTTTTCCGTTCTTTTTCATATAGTCCAGGACTAACAAATTTCCAGAATTCATATATTATATAAGGAAATGAAATAATGAATCCTGCAAGAACTGAGGTCCAGAGGTGGGCAGAAAACTGTCCTGCAACGGTTCTACTTTGAATTCTAAATGGTAGTTCTTCAAGGCAAAAGCTGCTACCTTGTCCAAGTGTTTGCGAAAGCGAGCAAAACCAGCGATAAGTAATAAAGCTTTTCTTTTTAGGGCCAAATAGAAGTACATCAAATATAAAATCTTTGAAAACAAAAGCTATTGATGCAATAATAACAATAGCCAAGACAGAACGAATTAAATGCCAACGTAATTCTTCTAAGTGATCCAAAAAAGACATTTCATCTCGTGGCGTGGTTGCGCTCATACTTATATTTAATACCTAGTGTGAAATTTATAAATACAAAAATATCAAAAAACAATCGATTTGAAATGAGAAAACTTGATTTTGGTTTTTTTTAAATTTAAAGAAGCAGATGTTGTTAAAGAATTTGTAGACGATAATAAAAAGAGTTAACTTAGAATACTTATTAGAATTTAAATTTAAACCATTAATACATTAATGAATTCAGATGATCTAAAGAAGGCTTTGAAAAAATATTTTGGCTTTTCTTCATTCAAAGGGCTACAAGAAAAGGTTATTACTAAAGTACTTAATAAAGAGAATAGTTTTGTTATTATGCCCACAGGTGGGGGTAAGTCTTTATGTTATCAATTGCCCGCACTCATGCAAGAAGGAACGTCAATTGTTGTTTCACCACTCATTGCATTAATGAAAAATCAAGTAGATGCTATTCGTGGTATTTCTTCAGAAAATGGAATTGCTCATGTCCTCAATTCATCTTTAACTAAAACAGCAGTTGAACAAGTCAAGTCAGATATTATAAATGGTGTAACTAAATTATTATATGTTGCCCCAGAATCATTAGCTAAAAAAGAAAATATTGCTTTTTTTAAATCTGTAAAAATTTCTTTTTTGGCAGTAGATGAAGCTCACTGTATCTCAGAATGGGGTCATGATTTTAGACCCGAATACAGGAATTTAAGAGTTATATTGGAACAATTTGAGCAAGAAATCCCTGTAATTGCCCTAACGGCTACAGCAACTCCTAAGGTTCAAGAGGATATTATGAAAAACCTGAAAATTTCAGGCGCTACTGTTTTTAAAGCTTCTTTTAACCGTCCAAACCTTTATTATGAAATACGAACTAAAACAAATCAAGTAGATTCTGATATCATTAAGTTCATCAAACAAAATGCAAATAAATCTGGTATTGTATATTGTTTGTCAAGAAAACGTGTTACTGAACTTTCACAAACCCTTCAGGTAAATGGTATTAAAGCACTTCCTTATCATGCTGGCTTAGATCCTAAAACAAGAATTAATAATCAAGATAATTTTTTAAATGATGATTGTGATGTAATTGTAGCGACTATTGCTTTTGGTATGGGAATTGATAAGCCTGATGTTCGTTTTGTGATTCATCATGATATTCCGAAGAGTATTGAAAGTTATTACCAGGAAACTGGACGCGCAGGGCGTGACGGAGGAGAGGGACATTGCCTAGCCTTTTATGCTTATAAAGACATTGAAAAATTAGAAAAGTTCATGTCCGGAAAGCCATTAGCTGAACAGGAAATTGGGATGGCTCTTTTGAGTGATATGGTTGCCTATGCTGAGACTTCTATTTCTCGTCGTCGATTTATCCTGCATTACTTCGGAGAAGCTTTTGATAATGCGACAGGTGATGGAGGAGATATGGACGACAACATGCGTTATCCTAAAAAGAAAATCGAGGCACAAAAAGAACTTGAACTTTTATTATCAGTTGTAAGGGCCACAAAAGAAAAATACAAGTCTAAAGAAGTGGTTAAATCTCTTTTAGGTGAAAAAAATGCACTTATTCAGTCGCATAAAACACATGAAGCTTCCTTTTTTGGAAGCGGAGTTTCAAAAGATTCTTATTTTTGGATGGCCTTAATTCGCCAAGCATTAGTTTCTGGTTTTTTGACAAAAGAAATAGAAACCTATGGTTTGTTAAAAATCACTTTACGGGGAAGAGAATATCTTTCTAATCCAACTTCATTTTTAATGAGTGAAGATCATAAATTCGATGATATTTCAGCTGCAAACATTATTCAGAATAAATCACGCGGAATACTTGATAAAACATTAATGAATATACTTGTAGGGCTTAGAAAACAGGTGGCAGGTGAAAGCGAAGTTCCCCCATATGCTGTTTTTCAAGAATATTCTTTAGAGGATATGTGTTTAAAATATCCTATCACCCAAGAAGAGTTAATTAATATTAATGGAGTAGGAGAGGGTAAAGCAAAGCGTTATGGCTATAAGTTTTTATCACTCATAAAATTATATGTTGAAGAAAATCAAATTCTTCGACCAGACGATTTAGTAGTTAAGAGTACTGGAATTAATTCTGCACTTAAATTATTTTTGATTCAAAGTATTGACAGGAAATTACCATTACAAGATATTGCTTCAGCTAAACGAATGGACATGGGAAAACTTTTAACAGAGATGGAAACCATAGTTTTTGCTGGAACTCGTCTTTATATAGATTATTGTTTTGAAGAACTTCTTGACGAAGATCAGCAAGAAGAACTATATGACTACTTTATAGAGGCCGAATCAGACTCTATTAAAGATGCCTATGATGAATTTGATGGAGATTATGAAGAAGAGGACCTTCGATTGTATCGACTTAAATTTATGAGCGAGATTGCCAATTAAGCTTTTTTAGATTAACCCATTCGGATTAAAGGGGATTCTTATCTTTGCCACCAAATAAAATTATTATGGAAGGTATTTACGCAAAATTTGAAACATCAAAAGGTATAGTTTTACTTGAACTAACCTACGATAAAACTCCTGGTACGGTTGGAAACTTCGTTAGCCTAGCAGAAGGAACATTAAAAAATGATCATAAAGATGCTGGTGAACCCTATTATAATGGGATGAAATTTCATCGTGTTATAGCTGATTTTATGGTTCAAGGTGGATGTCCGAAGGGTTCTGGTGTGGGTGGTCCAGGATATCAATTTGATGATGAATTTCATCCAGATCTAAAACACAACAAGCCAGGCACGCTTTCTATGGCAAATTCTGGTCCAGCGACTAATGGAAGTCAATTTTTTATTACCCACGATAAAACAGACTGGTTAGACGGAAAACATACGGTTTTCGGCTATGTAGTTGAAGGTCAGGATATTGTTAATAACATTGCTCAAGGAGACACCATTGATTCGGTAACTATTGAACGCCACGGTGCAGCCGCAAAAGAATGGGATGCACTAAAAGCATTTGAGAAATTTAATTCTAGTGGTGAAACACGAAAGCAATCGACTATTGATGCTGCAGATAAAGCAATGTCTACTTTAGTAAAGGGGATGAAAAAAACTGCAAGTGGATTATACTATACCATTACTAAAGAAGGTGAAGGGGAACATCCACCAAAAGGAGCCAATGTTTCTGTTCATTACAAGGGAACATTAGTCGACGGAACCGTTTTTGATTCATCTTATCAACGTGACCAACCGATAGAATTTTCAGTAGGTGAGGGACAAGTTATTCCAGGATGGGATGAAGGAATTTTATTACTAAATAAAGGTGCTGCTGCTCGTTTTGTAATTCCCAGTCATTTAGGATATGGAGCACAGGGTGCTGGTGGTGTTATTCCCGCAGACGCTACATTAATATTTGAAGTAGAACTTATAAAATTCTAAAAATGATCTTCAGGGCTATTGCCTTGATGCCATTTTATGTTACAGCCTATACTTGGATATTGCATTTCAAGCATAGGCTTTTTTAAATGCATGATTTTAACCGCTTTATGTAAATTTTCACCTGTTATTGGGATTTTATTTCCGGGCCTTGAAGCGTCATACCGGCCTCTGTAAACTAGCTTCAAGCTTGCGTCAAATAAATAAAAATCTGGAGTACATGCTGCCCTATAGGCATGAGCGATCTTTTGGGTTTTATCATATAAATATGGGAATGAAAATTTTTTATTAAATGATAATTCTACCATTTCTTGGGGGCCATCTTGAGGATGAGAATGTATACTATTACTTGATATAGCGATTGTATTAATACCTTTTGATTCTAATAATTCTGCACTTGAAACTAGTGAATCTATTAAATGGAGAACATACGGACAATGATTACACATAAAAATAATCAAGGTACCTTTTGAACCTTTTAATGACTCTAATGTACACTGTTTTCCTGTCACCACATTTAGAAGAGAAAAATCGGGAGCAAGTCTTCCTAATGGAAGCATATAAGATTCTGTAAGAGCCATTTTTTATATATCTGAAATTAAAAGTAGTATTTTTATACCATTCAAAATAGATTCATGATTGATTATAATACTTTTGAAAAAATAGATTTACGAGTAGGGACTATTATTTCTGCTATTGATTTCCCTGAGGCTAAAGAGCCAGCCTTTCGGTTAAAAATAGATTTTGGGCCCTTGGGTGTTTTACAATCATCAGCGCAAGTTACAAAACGCTATTCGTTAGAAGAGCTTCTAGATCGTCAAGTAATAGCTGTGGTTAATGTTGGAACAAGAAAAATCGCAAATTTTGAAAGTCAGTGCTTGGTTCTTGGAGCCACAGAAGAAAAAGATGTTATTCTATTGGCCCCTGAATCTAAATTGGCCAATGGACAACAAATTTTATAAGTTACATTTTGTCAGATAGGTAAAGTGCATTTGTTATTATGCGATTGGTGCCGTACCAAAAAGCTCTGAAGTTAGTGTTATCAGTTAATATGATTACTCTTCCTTTGCCCATTCGGTTTACTTTAAAAGGGACTGTGTTTTTTAATAATGTTAAATTTTCTTCAGATATATAACCACTAAGCAACGGATTATTCGTGTATTGGATTGGGTTATTATAACTATTTTCATCTGCTCTAATAAAAATATTGGTATTTCTAAAGATGGGTAATGTTGTGTTTTGATAACCAAAATTTATAGGATGACTTCTATCAATCTTTGTGTTAAAAATTGCACCACCTGTTACTTGGGCACCTCTAAAAGCATCTTTATTATCAAAACTAATATTTTTTGCTATTATGTTTTCTTCTAAAAAGTCTAATGTTATGAACTCATTTTTATTTAACCACTTTGTGGTGTATCGATAACCAATAATAGTACCTCCTTCATTTACAAATTCTTTTATTTTATCAATATGTGGATCTAATCCTGAACCTGAAAAATCCGGAATAATAAAGTGACTGTATTGACTTAAATCAACTCTCATTAAATTACGGACATCAATTTTAGTGATTGTAATCTCATGTCTTGTGTCAAGTAAATGCCATATCTCACCTGCATCATAACTGCGAACTCCATCGCCTACTAAAAGAGCAATTTCTGGTATTTTAACTTTTGAAAAATCACCAGACCCTAGATCAATTCCTTCAGTGTGACCAGTATTTGCTCCTACAATAGTCACATGAGTTTCTGCTGCAGCTTTTTGTAAAATCGTATAAAGTTCATTTTCATCAATAACTTGATTTTTAACAGGAATCATATAGGTACCATAATCATAGTTATTCCCCTCTAAAGTAAAAGGAGTAAGACCTACTTTAATTCTAATATCTTTTTGTTGTAATTTATTTATTAATTTAGGCACATAGTAATTATGTGCTTCAAACACATATGCATACGAACCTTTATTAGTTACTTTTCCTAGGGGAGCTTTTAAATCATTTACAACATTGCCAATATTTTCTGTGTTGTTTTGATACTCATAATCTAGATTAAAAGCATATGGGAGTGTCCAAGCAGAAACGTCATAAAACAAACTGTCTTGAAATTTAGTTTGAGTACTAAACATAGCACGTATCAATTTATTTTTCTTTTGTTCTAAAGGAATAATATAGCTTGTTTCTGGAGTGAATTTTTTTCCTTTTTTGACCACATTATTTTTTAGATGATGAATTACGATGTTATGACGTTTAAAAACACGAGCTAGTTCATGTGTGGTGGCTGGATCTTTAGGATTTCCAAAAATAATAGCTTTTTGCTTATTTTTTTTAGCTTCAATTAAGGACGTTTTATAGAAGTCTTGAAAATAATTCAATAGCTCTACGCGCATAGAACTAGCTGCTTTTAAAGTGGAAAATGCTGCAGTTAGTTGATTGCGAATAGTAAAAGGAAAAGTAAGTAACCCGTTGTCGCTTTCTTGAATATGTCCTCTTGAACTTGCTTGTTCAAATAAAATCCCAATACCTCCATTAACATCTGGATAAGTAGATCCTTTTCCGTAATAAAAATCATCAAAATTTTCTTGAGAGTAATATAATGATCCTATTTTATCAAAAGCCTCAATGTGGAATGTACTAATTTTTTCAGTCAATTTCTGATTCATTAATGGAGTCAATGGATTAACACGAGAAGGATGTCCTGGTTGAAAAAAGAAACTTGAGTTAGTCCCCATTTCATGATGATCTGTCAAGATATTTGGAAGCCACTTGGTAAATGTTTTTAGGCGAGCTTGCGATTCTGGTAATTGTCCAGGAAGCCAATCTCGATTTAGGTCAAACCAATAGTGATTAGTTCGACCTCCAGGCCAAACTTCGTTATATTCTCTGTCATTTGAGTCTGCTGTTAAGTTTTGATTTCTATTGGTATTTGCCCAATAGGCAAATCTTTGAAGTCCATCAGGGTTAAAACTAGGGTCAAAGAGTATTACTAAATCTTTTAACATTTGAAGTGTTTCTGGAGCTTGGCTTGCTGCCAGATGATAAGCTGCTAAAAGGCCAGCATTTGCACCACTTGGTTCATTTCCATGAATTGAAAATCCTTGATATACTATTAAGGGTTTCGCTGCAATGGAAACTGAACTTCCATTAGGGTCCGATAGTTGAAGATGTTCTTTTTGAATAGATTCTATATTTTTATGATTTTCAGGACTGGTAATCGTAAGTAATAAAATTGGTCTTCCCTCATAAGTGTTACCTCTTGTTTCAATGCTAATACGATCAGAAGCTTCAGCAAGTTTGTACATATAGTTTATTAACTTATCATGTGAAACATGCCATGTCCCTACTTCATATCCTAATAATTCAACAGGTGTTGGGATTTTATTATCGTAGGGATGTGTTTGATCTAAATAATAATCGAGTGTAACCTGACTAAATATAATTCCGCTTGATAATAGAAATAAAAGGGATAGGAGATTTTTCATAATTAAGTTTCTTAATTATTAAAGGTTGAAATAATTATTTAGAGGAAAAAATAAAAGAGAAGTATTTTATAGTAAAAAGTTATTTTTTATAGAAAAAAGTGTTGTATTTAAAGTATTTTGAATTATACCTTTTTAGAACAGAAAATTTTATGAACGCAGTTTCTGATGGATCTAGGACCTTATTTGCAGGAAAAAATCTAATTGATTCGTGAAATAGCTTAATAAAGTTTTGAGAAACCTTATTATTCCTGTATATCTGAATGTTGTTTTTTAGATAATTCTTTATAGTAACCTTTAACATTAATTAAATCAATGTGCCCACCTTTTTGAACGATTTGTCCATTTTCGAAAACAATTATTAGATCTGCGTGTTTTACAGATGAAATACGATGGCTTACGATAATTGTGGTTTTATTTTTAGTTGCTGTTTTTAGATGTTTTAAAATTTCTTCTTCTGTATCAGTATCAACTGCAGAAAGACAATCATCTAAAAGTAAAATATTTGGTTTTTTTATTAATCCCCGTGCAATAGAAACACGCTGAATTTGACCCCCAGAAAGTGTAACTCCTCGCTCACCTAAAAGAGTTTTATATCCTTCTTTAAAACCAATAATGTTATCGTGAACTTTTGCATTTTTTGTCGCCTTTTGAATTTCTTGGTTGTTAGCATTTATTGATCCAAAACGAATATTATCTTCAATACTTTCAGAAAATAAAAATGCATTTTGTGGAACATAGGCCAATGAACCTCTGATTTCTTCAATTCGATAGTCTTTTATATTAAATCCATCAATTTCAATGGATCCTTCTGAGGGGTCATAAAGGCGTGATATTAAATCTAAAAAAGTAGTTTTACCTGAACCAATATTTCCAATAACCCCTAAAGTAGTTCCAGAAGGGATTTCAAGAGAGATATTTCTTAAGGCAGTAATCTTCGTTTCAGGATAGACTAATGAAACATTTTTAAATTTAATATTCCCATTTATGGATTTATTTATTCCTGGACCATCATCAATTTCCGGTTCTTCTTTTAAGAAAACATTAATTCTTTTTTGAGATGCTTCTGCTTGTTGAACTATTGAAGTAATCCATCCTACTACTGCAACGGGCCAAGTTAGCATATTTACATAAATAATAAATTCTGCAAGTACCCCAATTTCAATTTTTCCATTTATGTATTGATTTCCTCCAACATATATGACAATAAGGTTTGAACACCCAATAAGTAAAATCATAAGTGGGAAAAACCAAGCCTGAACTTTTACAAGACCCATGTTTTTTTCAAAACTATCATAAGCTAAGTCAGAAAAATTTGTATTCATCTTATGCTGCAGGTTGTAAGACTTAATTACAGAAATTCCGCTAAATGTTTCTTGAGCGAAAGAAGACATTTTTGAAAGTATTTCTTGAACTAATGTACTCTTCTCATTAATAATTCGACTCAGTTTATAGATCGTTACAGATAAAATTGGAAGCGGTAACATAGTATATAAAGTCAGTTCAGGCGCAATACTTATCATATAAGAAATTACTATAATAAATAGTGAAATTGTATTTACACTATACATAAAAGCAGGACCAACATACATTCTTACTTTCCCAACGTCTTCGCTTATTCGATTCATGAGGTCACCCGTTCTGTTATTTTTATAAAATCGTTGAGTTAGTTTTTGATAATGCCAAAAAATTTCATTTTTTAGATCAAACTCTATAAACCTAGAAACATTTATAATAGTTTGTCGCATTAAGAATGTAAGGAATCCAGAAATTAAAGTAGCTCCAATAATGATGAGAATATTAATTAGTAAAACCTTTTTTATAGCTTCTAAATCTCCAGCAGGAGATTGCAAATATTTTTCAACTGCCGTCAAAGAGTTTCCGATAAGTCGAGGTGCAAATAGAGAGAAAATCCTTGCTATAATGGTAATTAAAAACCCTAAAAGAAGTTTTATTTGGTATTTTAAAAAGTATTTATTTAGATATTGAAGTTCTTTCATAACTGCTTCATCAAAGATAAGTAAATGGAAAGGGTTAAATTCAAATATAATCCTGAAACTTTTATTGAATAATTATATCTTTTCCCACTTTATTGGATTATTTTCGTCCCCATTAAAGTTCTAAAACATGCTTACAAGACGCCACATTCGCATTAAAGTAATGCAGTCTGTTTATTCCTTTAATATTGGGAAACAACATAAAATTGATGATGAGGTTAAGTTTTTTAAAGAAAGCATAGAACACACCTTTAATCTTTATCTTCTTCTTCTTAGTCTTATCAAATCCCTTCATGCTTATGCTGAGCAACAGTTGGAAAC
The DNA here is from genome assembly GCA_905182305.1 of Flavobacteria bacterium MS024-2A. Taxonomy (GTDB): domain Bacteria; phylum Bacteroidota; class Bacteroidia; order Flavobacteriales; family Flavobacteriaceae; genus MS024-2A. Next base: position 10,801 of record CAJJBB010000004.1, on the reverse strand, counting down.
CATTCAAAAGCATAATATTCAAAACGAAACTCACTTCATTATTCTTCAAAAATTCGCTCAAAATAAAGTTCTTGTTTTCATTAAGGAGCATGAAAGTTTGTCAAAGCATTTAAATAATAAAAAACTTATAAATTGGGACTTAGAGTTTAAATACTTAAAAGAATTATTTGAAATCATTACTTCTTCAACTGTTTTTGAAGCCTATATGGCTCTTGAAAACATAACGATAGTAGATGATTTGAAACTTGTTTCAAAAATATTTAAAGATCATATCGCTACTTCAAATTATCTATATGATCATATTGAAGACCTGCGATTGACATGGGTTGATGACTTACCAATGGTAAACACCTTCATACTTAAAATGTTAAAAAACATAGAAGTAAATAAACCTCAAAGTTTAATATTTCCCAAGCCAAGTGAAAACCAAGAGGATACAGATTTCGGAATACACCTTTTAGAAAAAGTAATTGTAAATGATGAAAAATTACAAAAAGAGCTTTTGGGGAAAACACCAAACTGGGATACAGATAGAATTGCGCAGCTTGATAATGTTATTTTAAAAATAGCCATTGCTGAATTACTTTACTTCCCATTAATTCCTTCTAAAGTAACCCTTAATGAATATTTAGAGATTGCTAAAGATTATTCCACTCCCAATAGCAATAATTTTGTAAATGGTGTATTAGATAAATTAGTAAAAGAATTTAGTCAAGAAAATCGTTTGAACAAAACAGGGAGAGGCTTGTTATAATAACTTTTTTTATTACTTTTGAATTCACTTAATTTATATATTGATGAAAAAAATTTTAATCATTTGTTTAACAATAATTGCTACTACTTTTACAGCATGCCAAGACAGTACAGCAAAAAAAGTAACTAACGCAACAACTACTACTCCTACTCCTGGCTCGAACGCTTCAGGGCCAATTATCACTTTTGACAAAACAGAACATGATTTTGGAACTATCAATGAAGGAGAGAAAGTAACAACAGAATTCAATTTTACAAATACTGGTAAAGAGGATTTAATTATCGTTGATGCTCGTGGAAGTTGTGGCTGTACAGTTCCACAATATCCTAAAAACACTCCTATTGCTCCTGGAGCTTCAGGAAAAATATTGGTTAGCTTTGACTCAAGTAACAAGCCTGGATTACAACAAAAATCAGTAACACTTTCCGCAAATACAGCTTCTGGAAGGGAGATGTTGAGGATAAAATCTAACGTTACTCCAGATCCAGTAAAGCAACAACAGCGTGATGCACAAGCTAAAGCACGTCAATAAATTTTAATTCAATTACTATGTCAGAAGGCTTATCAAGTCAACTTCCTTTTTTATTGTTAATGCTAGTGGTATTTTTCTTTTTTATAATACTTCCAGGACAGCGTAAACAAAAAAAGGAAAAGAATTTCATGAGTGCCATGAAAAAAGGTGATCGTATAATCACAAAAAGTGGATTACATGCTAAAATCGTGGAACTTAATGATAAGGATAACACTTGTGTCATTGAAACATTGGCAGGAAAGCTTAAAATTGAACGTTCAGCTATTTCATTGGAAATGAGCTCAAAGTTAAATGCTCCTCTTGTAAAAAAATAACAACTTTTAATCCCGCTATTGGCGGGAATTTTTTTTAGATAAAGGATGTATAAATTCTTAATAAAACCAATACTCTTTCTTTTTGACCCAGAATGGGTTCATCATACCGTCTTTTATTTACTTAAAGTGATACATCGGATTCCTGGAGTGGGTAGTATGATTAGGGGTCTTTATCATTTAAAAGATCAACGTTTAGAGCGAAAACTATTTGGATTGACATTTCCCAATCCAGTTGGGTTGGCAGCAGGTTTTGATAAAGATGCTAAACTCTATCAAGAACTTTCCAATTTTGGATTTGGATTTATTGAAATAGGTACATTAACTCCTAAGCCCCAGCCAGGAAATCCTAAGAAGCGTTTGTTTCGTCTGCCTGAAGATAATGGCTTAATTAATCGTATGGGATTTAATAATCAAGGTGTTGTGGAGGCCATTGAACGTTTAAAAAAAAATAATGGTGTTCTCATCGGCGGAAATATTGGTAAAAATAAAATCACACCCAACGACGAGGCGGTTTCTGATTATGTTCAATGTTTTGAAGCTTTGTTTCCCCATGTTGACTATTTTGTAGTAAATGTGAGTTCACCCAATACACCGAATTTAAGAGCCTTACAGGACAAAGAGCCACTTCAACATTTATTGCAAACTTTGAAAAATTTGAATCTGAAAAGAACTAGTCCAAAGCCAATTTTACTGAAAATTGCTCCTGATTTGATAGACGATCAATTGCTAGATATTATTGATATTGTTACTACAGTAAAAATAGACGGTGTAATAGCAAGCAATACTACACTTTCAAGAGAGGGACTCATTTCTTCAAACAGATCTGAAATGGGTGGGCTCAGTGGAAAGCCAGTTGCAGAGCGAAGTACAGAAGTTATTCGTTTTCTTTACGAAAAAAGTAATAATGCATTTCCTATTATCGGTGTAGGAGGGATTCATTCCTCAGAAGATGCAATAAATAAACTTAATGCAGGAGCTTCTTTAATTCAACTATATACTGGTTTTGTTTACGAAGGACCAGGAGTGATTAAAAAGATTAATAAAGCCATTCTTGAGCAAGTGATTTAGTAAATCTACTTGTAAAAATAAATTTTTCAGTTTATTTAAAAAATTAAAGTCTAATGATTAAAAAAAAGGTTTTAATTACAGGTCCTAGCAAAGGAATTGGTTTAGCTGTTGCTAAAAGATTGCTTTCCGGGGGTTACCTTGTCATAGGCTCAAGTAGGAGTGGGTATATCGAGCATGTTCAGCATGAGAATTTTTACCCTATTGCATTGGACGTCACTAATATTGAAAGTGTAAAAAAAGCATATCAGGAAATATCCGATCGTTTTGATCAACTTGATATTATTATAAATAATGCAGGGATTGGTCCTGATTTAAATCAAAAAACGTTACAAATCACTTCTTTTGACGAAACTTTTGAAGTTAATGTAAAAGGAGTTGTTTTGTTTACCGAAACTTTTTTAGCTAAAATAGCAGAGAAGGGTAGCGTCATTATGATTTCCTCAAAAATGGGCTCCATAGATAAATGTATTGATTCCGACTCCGTTGGATATAGAACGTCAAAAAGTGCACTAAATATGTATACCAAGATCCTGGCAAATCGACTTTCAGAATCTATAAAAGTAGTTGCAGTACATCCTGGCTATGTAAAAACTCAAATATCAGAGATAGCAATGATAAATGGAAGATTAACACCCGAGCAATCTGCTGAAAATATTTTCTCTTTCTTAGAAAGCGATTATAAAACCGGTTCTTTCTGGGATTTAGAAGCGGGAACTGAACTTCCTCGGTGAGTTTAATTAATCGAAATAACTAAACGTTTCTCCTTCTTTTATTGCTTGTACAGTTTCGTATATTAATTTGATTACGTTTTCCACATCATCTCTGTGCACCATCTCAACGGTTGTGTGCATGTAACGAAGAGGTAATGAAATAAGAGCCGAAGCAACCCCTCCATTACTATATGCAAAGGCATCGGTGTCAGTACCTGTGAATCGAGAAGACGCATGACGTTGAAAGGGTATTTTTTTAGTTTCAGCAGTTTTTATAATACGTTCTCTTAGATTGTTTTGAACTGCCGGTGCATATGAGATAACTGGGCCTTTACCTATTTCGGTTTGACCTTCTACCTTTTGATTAATCATTGGGGTAGAGGTGTCATGGCAAACATCTGTAACTATAGCAACGTTAGGATTGATGGTTTGAGTAATCATCTCTGCACCTCTAAGTCCAACTTCTTCTTGAACAGAATTAGTAATATAAAGCCCAAAAGGTAATTTTATGTTATTTTCAGACAATAAACGGGCAACTTGTGCAATCATAAAACCACCTGCACGATTGTCAATGGCGCGACAAACAAATTTATCTTTGTTTAAAGTTTTGAAAGTATCAGGGTAGGTTATCACACAGCCAACATGAACACCCATTTTCTCTACTTCTTTTTTATTTTTTGCGCCGATATCAATAAAGATATTATCTAACTTGGGCACTTCTTCTTTTCCGTTTTTTCGGGTATGAATTGCTGGCCATCCAAAAACACCTTCAATAATTCCTTTTTTTGTATGGATGTTAACCCATTTAGAGGGAGCTATTTGATGATCACTTCCTCCGTTACGAATAACATATATTAAACCTTTGTCGGTAATGTAGTTTACGTACCAAGAAATTTCATCAGAATGTCCTTCTATGACTACTTTATATTTTGCCTCTGGATTGATAACGCCAACGGCAGTACCATACACATCGGTTATAAATTCATCTACATATGGCTTTAGATATTCCATCCAGATTTTTTGCCCTCCACTTTCATAACCTGTTGGGGCTGCATTATTTAAATAATTTTCTAAAAATATAAGGGATTTTTTATCTAGAATACTCATAATTATAAATTTGAAATTTAAGAAAACCAAAAGTAAGAATATTCCCAAATAAAAAGACCTCCCTTTAAAATATTTGTATTTTTGAATTTCATAAAATTAAGCTGTTGCATTTTATGATTTTAATAAACAACAGTTTTTTCACAGAAATAATTAATCAAGGTATCATTAGCAGTTGCTCAATGAATAATTTTTTTTTCTACTTATTGTTTTTGATTGCTTTTCTTTCGAATGCGCAAATTGAAGTACCTTCTGACTTTGAAGGAGAATTTTTGTATAAGTTTGAAACGGATTCTATAACGGACTCCGGAATTAGATTAAAAGAAGTAATCCTTTTTCAACCCCTTCGTTTTAAAAGCATGAATCAGCTTAGGGACTATGTAATTCTTAGAAATCGCACCTTAAGAGTTTATCCCTATGCTAAGCTAGCTTCTGATCGTCTGGACACTTTGAGCAAACGCTTGACTAATATTAAAGGAAAGAAACGGAAACGCACTTACCTTAAAAGAATAGAAAAATTTATTTACGATGAATTTGAAGTTGAGCTAAGAAAATTATCGCGTTCCCAGGGACGTATTCTCATTAAGTTAGTTCACAGGCAGACAGGTGCTACCACTCACGACTTGGTTAAAGAGTTAAGAAATGGTTGGCGTGCTATCATTTATCAAACAACTGCCTCTTTTTTTAAGCTTTCCCTAAAGGATACCTACGCCCCGGAAGCTAATTATGAAGATTTTTTGATAGAAGATATTTTACAGCGCGCCTACGGAGATGGTCTAATCGAGCTAGACCCAACAGCACTCACCTATAATTTAGATTCTTTATACACCCTCTGGAAAGCTCCCAAGACACCACTCTCAAAAGAAACTAAAAAAAGCACAAATAAAATTTAAAAACTCCTTGTGGGTAATCAAAAGGGTTCTATATTTGCACTCGCTAAAACGCTGAAGGGTATTAGAACTTTAGAAGAAGCGAACGTTCATTGAAAGAAAAATAATATAAGAATGACAGCGCGTATCGAAAGATACAAGTGAATAGAACCATTTTGACCGAGTTAATTTTTTTAGAAGTTGTAGCATTAATTTTATTAAGAAACAACAACGAAGAGTTTGATCCTGGCTCAGGATGAACGCTAGCGGCAGGCTTAACACATGCAAGTCGAGGGGTAACAGGGATTGCTTGCAATCCGCTGACGACCGGCGCACGGGTGCGTAACGCGTATGCAACCTACCTTCTACAGGGGGATAGTCAATAGAAATGTTGAATAATACCCCATACGATCTTTGAATAGCATTATTTAAAGAAGAAAGCTCCGGCGGTAGAAGATGGGCATGCGTCCTATTAGTTAGTTGGTAAGGTAACGGCTTACCAAGACTTCGATAGGTAGGGGTCCTGAGAGGGAGACCCCCCACACTGGTACTGAGACACGGACCAGACTCCTACGGGAGGCAGCAGTGAGGAATATTGGACAATGGAGGCAACTCTGATCCAGCCATGCCGCGTGCAGGAAGACTGCCCTATGGGTTGTAAACTGCTTTTATACAGGAAGAAATATACCTACGTGTAGGTATTTGACGGTACTGTACGAATAAGGATCGGCTAACTCCGTGCCAGCAGCCGCGGTAATACGGAGGATCCAAGCGTTATCCGGAATCATTGGGTTTAAAGGGTCCGTAGGCGGTCTTTTAAGTCAGAGGTGAAATCCTACAGCTCAACTGTAGAATTGCCTTTGATACTGAAAGACTTGAGTTATTGTGAAGTAGTTAGAATGTGTGGTGTAGCGGTGAAATGCATAGAGATCACACAGAATACCGATTGCGAAGGCAGATTACTAACAATATACTGACGCTGAGGGACGAAAGCGTGGGTAGCGAACAGGATTAGATACCCTGGTAGTCCACGCCGTAAACGATGGATACTAGCTGTTCGACCAACATTGGTTGGTTGAGTGGCTAAGCGAAAGTGATAAGTATCCCACCTGGGGAGTACGGTCGCAAGACTGAAACTCAAAGGAATTGACGGGGGCCCGCACAAGCGGTGGAGCATGTGGTTTAATTCGATGATACGCGAGGAACCTTACCAGGGCTTAAATGTAAGTTGCATGATTTAGAGATAGATCTTTCTTCGGACTACTTACAAGGTGCTGCATGGTTGTCGTCAGCTCGTGCCGTGAGGTGTCAGGTTAAGTCCTATAACGAGCGCAACCCCTGTCGTTAGTTGCCAGCAAGTTAAGTTGGGCACTCTAGCGAGACTGCCAGTGCAAACTGTGAGGAAGGTGGGGATGACGTCAAATCATCACGGCCCTTACGTCCTGGGCTACACACGTGCTACAATGGTCGGTACAGAGAGCAGCCACTACGCGAGTAGGAGCGAATCTATAAAACCGATCTCAGTTCGGATCGCAGTCTGCAACTCGACTGCGTGAAGCTGGAATCGCTAGTAATCGGATATCAGCCATGATCCGGTGAATACGTTCCCGGGCCTTGTACACACCGCCCGTCAAGCCATGGAAGCTGGGAGTACCTGAAGTCGGTTACCGCAAGGAGCTGCCTAGGGTAAAACTGGTAACTGGGGCTAAGTCGTAACAAGGTAGCCGTACCGGAAGGTGCGGCTGGAACACCTCCTTTCTAGAGAAGGTTATGACTTTTAAAGTTTGACAAGGGCAAAACAGCTATTCACAGCTGTCATTTTTTTTATATAATTGTAAACCTATTAAAGTAGAGTCTCGTAGCTCAGCTGGTTAGAGCGCTACACTGATAATGTAGAGGTCGGCAGTTCGAGTCTGCCCGAGACTACTTTTTTTTTAATGCAAAGGGTTTATAATGACTGGAAATTCTAGGAGATGGGATTCCGTTAAATGGGATTGTATGACTTAGGTTTTACAGTTTTTTTTTGGGGGATTAGCTCAGCTGGCTAGAGCGCCTGCCTTGCACGCAGGAGGTCATCGGTTCGACTCCGATATTCTCCACTGTTCTATAGAATAGAGCTACAAACTGAGAGTAATTGTTATCCAAACATTTATTGCTTTCGGTTTTTGCTATGTTTGATCATTAGGAAAACGTTCATTGACATATTGAAAAGATACAAGAAGTATTGATCAATTTTCTTATTTAATAAGGAGGTTGGTTTATACGAGCAAATATTAAATATAATAATAAGTAATAGTAAATTTTTTTAGTTACAATTTTTTAGAGAAAGAGTAATTAAGTTACGATAGGCTAATTAAGGGCGTATGGGGAATGCCTAGGCTCTCAGAGGCGATGAAGGACGTGATAAGCTGCGAAAAGCTGCGGGGATTGGCACATACGATGTGATCCGCAGATATCCGAATGGGGCAACCCACTATATTGAAGATATAGTATCCGCAAGGAGGCAAACCCGGGGAACTGAAACATCTAAGTACCCGGAGGAGAAGAAAACAACAGTGATTCCGTAAGTAGCGGCGAGCGAACGCGGAGTAGCCCAAACCTATTTTGTTACGGCAAGATAGGGGTAATAGGACCACGATATTTGATGCTTAATGAATTAGAATCTACTGGAAAGTAGAACCAAAGAGGGTGATAGTCCCGTATAGGTAAGTTAAGTTATTGATAGTGGTATCCTGAGTAGTGCGGGGCACGTGAAACCTTGCATGAATTCGCCGGGACCATCCGGTAAGGCTAAATACTCCTGAGAGACCGATAGTGAACCAGTACCGTGAGGGAAAGGTGAAAAGAACCCTGAATAAGGGAGTGAAATAGATCCTGAAACCATACGCTTACAAGCGGTCGGAGCCCTTTAGGGGGTGACGGCGTGCCTTTTGCATAATGAGCCTACGAG
>CAJJBB010000003.1 GCA_905182305.1 Flavobacteria bacterium MS024-2A | reverse complement strand
TACCTTGGGTGGGAATCGAACCCACACTCCCGAAAGAACTGGATTTTGAATCCAGCGCGTCTACCAATTCCGCCACCAAGGCTTGAGGGCTCAAAAGTAATAAATTATTTATTTGATTTAATTAAAATCAACAATAATGCTATCCGTTAATTTATTTTTAAATTTACAATCTTAATGATCTCTATGGAAACTCCCGCTAAAATTTTTTCTTGTACTCAAAGTACAGAACTTGCTAACGCTATTGCAGCCAAATATGGTGCTGAAATTGGAAAAGTAAATTTTTCACGTTACAGCGATGGAGAGTTCCAACCTTCTTTTGAAGAATCTGTTCGTGGTGCTCGTGTTTTTTTAATCGGATCCACAAACCCCTCATCTGAAAATTTAATGGAATTACTTTTGATGTTAGATGCAGCAAAGCGTGCCTCTGCTAGACACATAACCGCAGTAATGCCTTATTTCGGATGGGCGCGACAAGACCGAAAAGACAAACCTAGAGTTCCCATTGGGGCTAAACTTATTGCTAAATTATTAGAAACCGCAGGGGCAACCAGAATCATAACTATGGATTTACATGCAGATCAAATTCAAGGTTTTTTTGAAAGACCTGTAGACCACCTATATGCCTCCACTATTTTTCTACCCTACATAAAAGACCTGAAATTAACCAACCTGACCATTGCCTCACCTGACATGGGAGGTTCTAAACGTGCCTACGCTTACTCTAAGTTTTTAAGCAGTGATGTTGTTATTTGCTATAAACAAAGAGAAAAAGCAAATATAATTTCTCATATGGAGCTCATCGGAGATGTTAATGGGAAGAATGTTATTCTTGTAGATGACATGGTAGATACTGCTGGAACCCTTACTAAAGCAGCTGACTTAATGATTGAAAGAGGAGCCATCTCAGTTCGAGCTATTTGTACCCATGCCTTACTTTCTGGAAATGCATATGAAAAAATTGAAGCCTCTAAACTTGAAGAGTTAATCGTAACCGATTCTATCCCTGCAAGAATTAGCCACCCTAAAGTAAAAGTATTATCTTGCGCCCCATTATTCGCTGATGTTATGCATAATGTGCATTCAAATAAGTCGATAAGTTCAAAATTTATAATGTAATCTTAATTTAAAAAAAATAATGAAATCTATTACCATTAAAGGATCTAAAAGAGAAAGCGTAGGCAAGGTAGCTACCAAAGCCTTACGCAATGCTGGCAGTGTTCCATGTGTATTGTACGGAGGAGGCGAATCCCTCCACTTTTCAGCACCGGAACTTGATTTCAGCAAACTAGTTTATACTCCAAACGCTCACACTGTTGTCATTACTTTAGATGACGGATCAAAAGTAAATGCAATTTTACAAGACATCCAGTTCCATCCATTGAACGATAAAATTCTTCATGTAGACTTTTATAGAATGTTTGATGATAAAGAAGTGGCGATGAATATTCCTGTTAAAGTTGAAGGAGCTGCTCCTGGTGTTTTAATTAGTGGTGGAGTTTTATCTCTTAACAAGCGTAAGCTTAGAGTAAAAGCATTACCAAAAAACCTTCCTGATAGCTATTGTAATAAATATTTCAGAATTAGAGCTTGGGAATAAATTATATACCGCAGAACTTCAAAAGGAAAGCTATAAAATTCTTCACCCAGACAACACAGTTGTTTGTCAAGTAAGAACATCTAGGGCTGCCATTTTAGTTGAGGATGAGGAGACTGCAACAGATGCAGAAGCTTCTACTGAAGAAGGTGCTGAACCAGCTGCTGAGACACCCTCAGAAAGCTAAACCATTATTTTCAACAGAAAAGATAAAGCATGTGGCCTCAAAACCACATGCTTTTTTTTATTTTAGCAGGGATGTTTTCTCTAAAACGTATATTTTCAAAAAAAACACCTTCTTTGGCTATGAAGAAATTCTTAATTGTAGGACTGGGTAATATTGGTGATCAATACCAAAACACTCGTCATAATATTGGCTTTTCTATTCTAGATCATATAGCCTCTAAAAATGAATGCCTTTGGGAATCAAAAAAATTAGCAAACTATACCGTCTTAAAAAAGAAAGGACGACAGTTTATTCTTATTAAGCCTACAACATTTATGAATAGAAGCGGAAAAGCAGTAAGGTATTGGGCACTAAAAGAAAATATTCCACTAGAAAACATTCTCATCTTAACTGATGAAATTCACCTTCCCTTTGGAACCCTTCGAATTAAAGCAAAAGGAAGCCCCGCAGGTCATAATGGATTAAAGGATATCGAAAGTGAACTAAACACTCCTCACTATGCTCGTTTGCGTTTTGGTATTGGACAAGAACCAAAACCTTTTGACCAAGTTAAATTTGTACTAGACCCTTGGAATGCAACTGAAGAAAAAGTCTTAACACAGCGTATCGAAAAATGTGGCGAGGCGATTCTTTCTTTTGGATTGGAAGGCTTAGCAACTGCTATGAATCGTTATAACGGAAAATAATGCACTACTGGGTTTGAAATTGATATATTTCTGATGCAGATTGATTTCCCTGAAGATCTTTGCTGATAATCTGCCAAAAATAAACTGTATTTGGGATTAATACCAGTGTTACTTGTTGTGAGGTGATTGCCTCACGCTCTGCATTTAAAGAACTGCTAGAGGTGCCTAAATAAAAATCATAGCCCTGAATATCATTATCTAAATCATTTCCCTCCCATTCAAAAGTAAAACCGTTACTAGCATTCAATGAAACTATTAATTCATCTGAAGGCGCTACTAATATCGCAGGAAAGGGGAAATGACTTGCCTGAGGATTGCCTTCCAAATAAAAATGCCAAATAGAACTTTTACCTTCTTCCAGTGTAAGAGAAGATTTGGAAATAACGTACCATTGATATGGAGCGCCACTGGTTAAAATAATAGATTCTGTGAGTAAGGAAGTAGCAATGGTTTGCTGTTCTCCTGTTAAAGTATTTTGAACTATCAAATTATAGGATTCCGTATTTAAGGTGGCTGTCCATTGAAAACGTACTTGCCTTTCTAAGTCATTAATTCGGGTTGCGGTATTACATGTATTCAAATTACTAGGCGCAAGTAATAGTGAAGGCTCAGGCACTGGAATAGGATCAGGCCCACAACTAAAAAAAACAAACAATAAAAAGAAAGCTAGATACCTCATCGTTTTAATAATTTAAAAGTTTCAGTATAGCTACTGTACTCTATTTTAAGTAAATACAACCCTTTTTTATACTCACTCATTGGAATCGTAATAACATTATTTTCAAAAGATTGTTGCTCTTGTTTCCATAGTAAGTTTCCTGTCCCAGAAAACAGCGAAATCTTGGCAGCTTGATCCGTAGGTAAAATAAGAGTTGCCTTATTAACTACTGGATTAGGAAAAACGGTTGCCTGTTGTTCTAAATTGATCCATTGCTCAAAGAGTTCCTTGACATAAATTATCTGTAGTAACACGAACAAAATTAACTTTTTGCGTTAAGGGTATTTGAATTTTATCAGTATCTATTGCTGAAATAGTCTTATCATTCACTGAAATAATATAGTCACTTCCTCCCGTTAAAGAAAGATTCAATAAAGAGTCTTGAGTATTTAAAACCGATTGAACATCTAATGAAGGAGGTGCTGTGATTACAGTTTGAAAACAATATTCAAAATTGGGAAAAGAATCTGTACGAACACATATATCATAGCTTCCAGCTGCTAAATTTGCTACTATTTTCCCCTGAGTCGAAAAAGTAACTTCTTTTTGAAAGCCAAAAGGACCTATAATATCTGCTTTATAAAAATACTCTGCTCTTGCACCAAAAGTTAAAGAACCATTATCCTTATCAGGACAACTAGTATTGGTCTTGGTCAATCCTATATTTTGAGCAGAAAAAACATCACAAACATCTCCAATACCATTTTCATCAATATCTGCTTGATCTTCATTGTTTAATAAAGGACAATTGTCCTGTGCATCAACAATAGTGTCAAAATCACTATTAGTCATTGGAATGCCTTGTAAACAAAATTCAAGAGAGAAGTTTATTAACCTACCCGTATCTTCAGTGTACTTGTCAAGTATAATTAAAACCCACCTTCCTTTAACTGAAGTCCCATATAGAGAACTTATGTTTTGAGAAGGAATAAAAGAGCCCGTAAAAGGGGCAGAGGATTCGGAAATATCAACGGCTGCTTCTTGATCAAAAAGTGTTTGTGAATAGTTATCGTTAGAATCTCCCAGCTCATTACTCAATAAGTATCTAGTCCCTCCTGGGGACTCTAAATAAAGAGTTAAATCACTTACCCATGTATGTTCAATATCCACTAATACGTTCACATCCAAAATAGGTAAATCATAATTTATAATAATATCAGCTGTTGTTTGTCCTTCTTGGGAATCAGTCGAATCTTGTAATGGTTTTGGCAAGCTTGTAGCCTCAACTTCTAAGCAAGAAATTTCGCTTGTGCGGAAAGAAAAAATTTCAGAAAACAATGCTTCATCACAGATGTTTTTATGCTTGACTTTCCAAAAGTATTGAGTGTCTTCAGTTAGATTTCTTATCATTAGCTGACTCTTAGAAACAATCGTGTCTGTAAGTAATTCATTGAAATTTTCATTTAAAGAAAGTTGAACTTGTGCTAAATCTGAATTTATATCACTTTCCCATAGGAGTAACGTATTTAAATCTTGAGCAATCGCATTGTCAGTTGGTGAAATTAATTCGGCAGGCTTTAAAATATTTGAACGTTGCTTCAATATGAAATCAAAACCTTGAACCTCATTACTTGTAATAGTTTCTAAAACAAAATTATAATCAGCTGGTTCCAACGATGTGATGCCAGTTAAAGTTAGTGAACCAAAGGTATTAGCTGTTGAATAGGTGTCTCTAGAAAATTGTACTTGGACACCATTAGGCAAATCATTTAGTTGGAGTGAAAATGAATCTGTAAATGCCTCTTTACGTTCGAACGTGAAGTCATATTGAATTGAATTTAAGCCACAATTTTCTTGAAGGTATTCTTCAAATTGTAGAACTAAATCACTTGACTGAATGATAAAGTTAGTGTCATTTACAGCAAAGAATATGCCTTCTTTAGCTTTGATCTTAAGGCGTGCCTGAGAAGTATCAATGGTATTAGGAATTAAAATTTCTGCTAAGCCTGTATTGGGAATATCATCTGCTAGTAGGTTTGAAAAAGTCAATCCTCCATCTGTAGAAAGATAGATTGTAACGGTTGAAGCATTAATTGGACTTTGGTCAGTATTAGCAACATTCCATTCAATGGTTTGTCTTGTGCCCCCCCTCCAAACCTCTGATGGGTTATTCTGTGAAGTCACCTCAAAAGGTCCTGCAGATGCTAAAACATTAATTACTAGCTGATCTTGTGCCAACTGAATACTACTCCCGACTGGCTTTCTAACACTCAGGCCCCATTTCATTGATCGCGCTACTAATGGAACTGTTTCCCAGGCATCATCTAGTCCTGGATTTTCTTGCGTTAAATTGCCCAATAAGATTTGATTCATATTGGGGAGTGTTCTGGTCGGACTCTCAGAAGGAGGAAGAGAACGAGCTAATGCTCCAATTGCATTATAAGGTCCGAAGCTAGCAGAAGTTACCTGGCCACTATCTAACTGTTCCCAACAATAGGTGGATCCTGATTCGCTTTCAATATTTGCTGGACTTAATTCATAGGCAGTACCTATAGGAATGGAATAATCTATCCCTGCATCTACAGTAAAGGCAGGAAAGCTGTTGTTTTCAGTAGTAGCACATTGAAAAGTAGGTAATTGCTCTAATATATTTTGAATACTATAATAATGAAAATATGGATCGCCATGTAATTGTACATTATCTTCTCCTGTAATTCCAGCATAGGCCATTATGGTAGAGCCACTTCCCGGTTCGGCATTAAAACCAGTTCCTTCAGAGTCAAAAGAAAAAGAATGAAATGCACCAAATTGATGACCAATTTCATGTGCTGCATAATCCAAATCAAAATAATCATTTCTATATTCGCCTCCAAAAATATCTCTAAAAGGGTGAGTAGAATAACCACTTCCCTTTAGTCCTGATTCACACACACATCCAATACAACCTGCATCACCGTCTGGCTGTCCATAATCAAAAAGATGGCCTACGTCATAGTTATCGTTTCCTATAATTTCATCTAATGTTATTTGAAGTTCATCCGCAAAACTTCCGGTAAAAGGGATCAGTTACTGGATCTTCATAAAGTATATTCTCATCAGATACCAACTGAAGCCTTACGCCTAGCTCATCTTCAAAAACACTACTAATTCTATTAAGAGTGCTTATTACAGCTCCTAAGGCATCTGCAGTGTTCGTACCATTATCATCATCATTATCACCCCAAAAATCTGTAAATTCAGCCGTAGCGGCAATGGCAATTCTGAAAGTTTTAAGCTGATTATTTTTGGAAATAATCTTGGCAGTATGTCCTCTGTTCTTTGAGTTGTATGACGAAATATTAGTCTTACATAGTAAAGCCTGTGAAAGATTTTCGTCTGTTTTCGAGTACGTATAGTGAAGCTGTTTTTCTCCTTTTACTGTTTGAATAAAAAAATCTTGAGTACCAGGAAGCTTTATCCAGGCATTTATTCCATTAGGATGTGAACTTAACCGAATACGAACTTCAGGTCTACTATTACTTATCCCTTGATAAGTTTTAACTCCAGGATACTTCTTAGAAAGTTTTAAAGAAAGCATAGGAATAGAGACAACCTTAAATGTTTCTTGTATTCCCTTTTCGTTAGGTAAAATAAAGGTTTCAAAAGCACCTCCTTTAAGAGTATTGTTTTTATGTATTGCCTGAAGATCATTTAATTTATAATAGGCCTGTCCTTGAGAAGTCAAACTACCCAAAATACCACTAGGACTAGATGTCATTTTAGACCAAAGTTCTTGAGCATTTAAGTCAGATGCAAAAAAGGCCATAAAAACCGATGCACACAAAAGTCTATGAAGACAATACGTAATATTATTTCTCACTAATTAGTATTCCGCTTATCAAAAGGAAGCATATTTGAGTTTAAAAATAGGTAAACAAATTAGTCTATGTATTATAATGGCTTATTTTTGTGGTGTAAAATTTAATTTGTTCTTCATAGAATGAAAGTCGTTCAAGACATTCAAAATTATAGCTCTGATACAAAATCCATTCTTACAATTGGAACCTTTGATGGAGTTCATATTGGCCACCAAAAAATCATTAAAGCCTTAGTTAAAAAAGCACATAATAAAAAGTTACTAGCAAATGTCTTGACTTTTTTTCCACACCCTCGAATGGTTTTACAAAAAAATTCGCAAATTAAACTCATTGACACACTTGCCGAAAAAGAGGATTTTCTCAGAAAACTTGGAGTAGACACCCTAATTATACATCCATTTTCAAAAGAATTTTCAAGATTAAGTGCTCTTGAATTTACTAGAGATATTTTAGTGAATCAACTTAAAATTTCCGAATTATTCATTGGTTACGACCATCGCTTTGGAAAAAACAGAGAAGCAACTGTTGCTGATTTAACTTCATTCGGAAAAACATATGATTTTAAAGTTAATATCATTCCAGCACAAGATGTTTCAGCCATTACTGTTAGTTCTACCAAAATTAGAACTGCTATTTCAGATGGAGATTTTATAAAAGTAGTCGATTTTTTAGGTCGATTTTTTAAGCTATCAGGAACTGTAACTAAAGGCCAAAGCTTGGGTAGAACCATCAACTTTCCAACAGCAAACCTACTCATTGATTCTCAACATAAAATCATTCCACCAAAAGGCGTGTATTTAGTATCCACTTTCCATGATGAAAATCAATACTATGGAATGATGAATATTGGAACAAGACCCACCCTTAATGGAGACAAGCAAACCATAGAAGTTCATATTTTTGAATTTGATAAAAACATATACGACAGTACTCTAACCATACATTTTATTGAGAAAATTCGAGATGAACAAAAGTTTGAATCCTTAGATGCCCTGAAAAAACAATTAATAAAAGACAAAGAAATTTGTAAAAGAAACCTCACATTAAAAGGATGGAATTAAAATTACTTTATTTTTACAGAAAATTATCTCCATGCTAGGATTGCACTTCATAAGAGAAAACAAAGAGGCTCATCTTAAAAGGCTTGGAAAAAAGAAACTTTAAACAGCCCGAACTGATTAATGAAATCATCGAATTAGATCAAGAGAGGAGAATTCAACAGTCTACTCTGGATCAGCAGCTAGCAAGTGCAAATAAATTAGCAAAAGAGATAGGAGATCTTTTCAAAAGTGGTGAAATAGCAAAAGCCAATATTCTTAAAGAAGAAACGTTAAGCCTAAAGACAAAAACTAAAACCCTTCAAGAACAATTACAAGAAACAATAGAGACTCTTTTAGACTTAAGAACTCAAATACCAAACATTCCCCACCAAAGTGTTCCCAAGGGCAATAGTGAAGATGATAATCAAGAGATTTTTAAAGAAGGCACTATCCCAACTCTAGATTCTAGTGCACTCCCCCATTGGGAGCTTGCTAACAAATATGATATTATCGATTTTGAATTGGGTAGTAAAATTACTGGTGCTGGATTTCCCGTTTATAAAGGAAAAGGTGCACGATTACAACGAGGACTCATTAATTTCTTTTTAGATAAAAATACTGAAGCTGGATACAAAGAAATGCAAGTGCCGCACTTAGTCAATGAAGCCTCTGGTTTTGGAACGGGACAACTGCCTGATAAAGAAGGTCAAATGTACCATGTTCAAAATGATGATCTTTACCTAATTCCAACAGCTGAAGTCCCTTTGACAAACCTTTACAGAGACACTCTATTAGATGCTTCAGAGTTGCCCATCTGCCTAACAGGATATACGCCATGTTTCAGAAGAGAAGCAGGGAGTTATGGCGCTCATGTTAGAGGCCTTAACCGTTTACATCAGTTTGACAAGGTTGAGATTGTTCGTATTGAAGAACCACAAAATGCAATGCAAGCACTTGACGAAATGGTTGATCATATTAAATCCATATTAAAAGATCTCGAATTACCATACCGTATTTTACGATTATGTGGTGGCGATCTAGGTTTTACCTCTGCGCTTACTTATGATTTTGAAATTTACTCAACAGCTCAAAAGCGGTGGTTAGAAATTAGCTCGGTCTCAACTTTTAATGACTTTCAAGCAGAGCGTTTGCAATTGAGATACAAAGATAAAAGTGGAAAAAAACAAGGTGTTCATACCTTAAACGGAAGCTCTCTGGCACTTCCAAGAGTGGTTGCGGGGTTATTAGAAAATTGTCAAACACCTGAAGGCATTGTCCTACCAAAAGCACTGGTTCCTTATACTGGTTTTGACAAAATAAGCTAATGATTATCTATAATGTTACTTCGCAAGTTGCTCCTGAAATACTAGAGATTTGGATGGAATGGATGGAGAAGTATCATCTTCCAAAAGTATTTGCCACTAACTATTTTGAAGATATTTCCATTTTGAAAGTTAGCATGGATCAACCTTCAGATCCAACATTTGCAGTTCAATATAAAGCAAATTCGAATCAAGCACTTAAGGAATATCTTGATAAAGATGCGCCTTTTCATAAGAATGAAATTCGCCAAAAATTCGGAGAACAAGTTTTGTTTTTTGAAACTTACCTTGAATTAGTAAGCAAGCAAGCATGAAACCCGTACGAGCAAAAAAGAAATTAGGTCAACATTTTCTAAAAGATAATACAATTGCTAAAAAAATAGCTGACCTACTAACCTTTGAAGACTATGAAACAGTTTTAGAAATAGGTCCTGGAATGGGTGTTCTAACCCAATTTTTAGTTCCAAAAAAGAAAAAATTACACCTTATAGAAATAGACAGAGAATCTGTCACTTATCTTAAAAATACTTATTCAGAAATAGAAGCTTCACTAACTGAAGGAGATTTTTTGAAGTTAGACTTACAAAAAATCATGGGGAAAAATCCTTACGCAATAATAGGTAATTTTCCTTATAATATTTCCACTCAAATTGTTTTCAAAACATTAGAAAACAGGGAGCAAATACCTTTTTTTGCTGGTATGTTTCAAAAAGAAGTTGCCGAAAGGATTTGTGAGCCTGCAGGTTCTAAAAAATATGGAATTCTTTCTGTTTTAGCACAACTATTTTATACTACAACCTATTTATTTACCGTTCCTCCGGAGGTCTTTAATCCACCACCAAAAGTAAATTCCGCAGTAATGCAAATGGTTCGTAAAGAAGATTTTAGCTTAGATTGTGATGAATCATTACTCTTTAAAATCATCAAATTAAGCTTTCAACAAAGACGCAAAACATTACGCAATAGTTTAAAAACATTGAATCTTCCTGATTTATTAAGAGAAGATGTTATCTTTGACTTACGCCCAGAGAAGCTCTCTGGAGTAGACTTTATCCAACTGACAAAAAGGATTGGCCATGGCAACATTTCAAATTGACACGCCTTTTTTAAATAGTATCAAATCTCTTATCAAGCAGGGAAACAATACCTTGTTAAGAAAGAAATTAAAGCCCATTCACTACGCAGATATTGCTGAAATATTAGAAACACTTTCTATAGAAGAGGCTACGTATATTATTAAGCTTTTAAAAAGTGAAACTACGGCAGATGCCTTATCAGAAGTTGACCCTGATACTCGTGAGCAAATTTTAGATAATCTATCAATAAAAGAAATTGCTAGAGAAGTTTCTGAACTTAAAACCGATGATGCTGCAGATTTAATTCTTGAATTACCCGAGGCAAGACAAGAAAAAGTAATGTCTCAAATGAAAGATGACGAACATGTAAAAGACATTCGAGATCTTCTTCGTTATGATGAAAATACTGCAGGTAGTTTAATGGCAAAAGAACTCGTTAAGGTTGAGGAAAATTTAAGTGTTTTAAAATGCCTAAATGAAATGCGTGCACAAGCAGAAAACGTAACACGTGTTCATTCCATTTATGTAGTTGATCAAAATAATATCTTAAAAGGCCGTCTTTCATTAAAAGACTTAATAACAGCAAATTCAAGAGATAAAGTTAAGGACATTTACATTCCTAAAGTTGATTTTGTAACTGTTGATCAAGAAAGCGAAGAGGTTGCTAAAATCATGTCTAAATATGATCTAGAGGCTATTCCAGTTGTAAATAACAAAAAGGAACTTTTGGGCCGTATTACAATTGATGATATCGTTGATGTAATTAAAGAAGAAGCCGATAAAGATTACCAACTAGCAGCAGGTATATCAAAAGATGTTGAAGCAGATGATACTATTTTTGAATTAGTGAAAGCTCGTCTCCCATGGTTATTTTTAGGACTTTTAGGGGGGCTTGGAAGTGTTTTTATTTTACAAGATTTTGAGGCGATAATGGAACTACCTCGTTTACGGAATTTGTTTTTTTATACCCCTCTCATTGCTGCAATGGCAGGTAATGTGGGTGTTCAATCTTCTGCAATTATTGTCCAAGGTTTAGCGAATGATGCGGTTAAAGGCTCACTTTTCAAACGATTAATTAAAGAAGTTGGTTTGAGCCTAATTAATGGATTTGCTTTGGCATTAATCATTATTTTTTTTGGTGCACTAATTAACCAAGAGTTATTGGTAAGTCTTACAATTGCAGGATCTATGATACTGGTGATAGTAGTCGCTGCACTTTTGGGGACTTTTGTTCCTATCATACTAGACAAAAAAAATATTGACCCTGCAATTGCTACAGGTCCCTTTATTACTACTGCTAATGATATTTTTGGTATTTTTTTATTTTTCTATATCGCCAAACTTGTTCTAGCCTTTTAAATGAAAGCACCTTTGATCCTTCATGTAGACGAAAATCACCCTTTATTAGTTGAAGGATTAGAAACATTGGGATATAAAAATATCTTAGCCTATGAAACCCCAATAAAAGAAGTTTTAAAAAATTTACATAATTACTCAGGAATGGTAATTAGGAGTAGATTCCCAGTCAATAAAAAATTTATAGATGCTGGTAAAAATCTAAAATTTATTGCCCGCGTGGGAGCAGGCATGGAAAATATTGATGTAGAATATGCCCAAAGTAAAAACATACTACTTATTGCAGCTCCAGAAGGAAATAAAAATGCCGTCGGGGAACATACCTTAGGACTTTTACTAAGTCTTATGAATAAACTTAGAAATGGCCACCAGAGTATTAGACAAGGGAATTGGCTAAGAGAGGAACACCGTGGCTGGGAATTAGAAGGAAAAACAATAGGTATTATTGGGTATGGGAATACAGGAAAGAAATTTGCTGAAAAATTAAAGGGTTTTAATGTAACCATTCTCTATAATGATATCCTGCCCGGTATTGGCGATAAAAATGCCACAGAAGCAACCATTAAAACTTTACAAGAAAAATCAGATGTTTTAAGCTTACATATACCCCAAACCGAAAGCACCAATCAAATGATTAACACTTCATTTATTAAAGCAATGAAAAAACCGTTTTGGTTTTTAAATACTGCCCGAGGGAAAGCTGTTGTTACTGAAGATTTAGTAGAGGGTCTTAATTCTGGAAAAATTTTAGGTGCAGGACTTGATGTTTTAGAATATGAATCTGCTTCTTTTCGTTCTATTTTTAAAAAAGCTAATCGCCCTATAGCACTAGAGCATCTTCTCTCAGCAGAAAATGTATTGTTAAGTCCCCATGTAGGTGGCTGGACTTTTGAAAGTCATCGTAAACTAGCACAAACTATTTTAAATAAAATCAAAATATTATGAATTCCCCAAAAAATGTTTTAGTTGTCTGTACTGGAAATTCATGCCGAAGTCAAATAGCACATGGCTGGTTAAACTATTTTACTGGGGGTACTGCCTTCATTTATTCTGCCGGAATAGAAACTCATGGAGTGAACCCTATGGCTATTGCCACAATGGCAGAAGAAGGAATCGATATTAGTAGTTATACCTCAAATTTAGTAGAAGAATATGATAAGATTACTTTTGATTTTATTTTAACAGTTTGTGATCATGCCTATGAAAATTGTCCAATTATTCCTTCAAAAAATGCAAAAAAATTACATCATAATTTTTCTGACCCTTCAAAACTAAAAAGTAATGACGTGCAAGAAAATAAAGTTGCATTTAGAAAAACACGCGAAGAAATAAAAAAGTACTGCAATACTTTTGTGAAAACCAATCTAAGTAGCTCTTAGGCTCTTAATACAAACTGGGCTGTTTCACTTGTTCGTTGCTCTAAAAGAACTTCTTTTCCAGTTTTTTCAATGTATTGAGTTGCCTTTATGTCAAAATGACGAATCGTAAACAAATCGACACCTTCGATTACTTCTACATTAAATCTAGACCTTAAAACGAGAACTAATTCTTGTAGTCTCCTATATTTGTTTGTGACACAAACAGAAAAAGTAATTGCAGAGTTTTGTATTAATTCAACAGGCATTTGATATTCATGAAGTAAACTAAAAATATAGCTGATATTTTCTTCCACAATAAATGAAAAATCAATAGAAGAAAGTTGAATTAAAACCTGATCTTTTTTAACAATATAACAAGGTACATGGGGCTCTAATGTTTTGCCTTTAGAGACAGATGTGCCATCATCTAATGGGTTTTCAAAAGACTTTACAAATAATGGTATTTCTTTTCTTTGTAAAGGCTGAAGTGTTTTAGGATGAATCACAGAAGCTCCATAGAAAGCTAATTCTATAGCCTCTCTGTAAGAAATTTGATGAAGGAGTTGAGTCTCTTCAAAAACACGTGGATCTGCGTTAAGAATTCCTGGAACATCTTTCCAAATAGTTACAGATTCTGCATTTAATGCGTATCCAAAAATAGCTGCCGAATAATCCGATCCTTCCCTTCCTAAGGTGGTTGTGAAATTATTTGAATTACTCCCTATAAATCCTTGAGTGATAACCAACGAAGCATTCCCAACCTGTTTCTTCACATTTGTGAGCGTAGCATCCCAATCAAGATTAGCTGCACGATAATAATCATCTGTTTTAATGCAATTTCTAGCATCTAACCAACAGCAATCTATACCTTGGTTCACTATATAATGATGGATAATAGTGGTTGATAAAAGCTCTCCAAAACTGACAACTTGATCATAAACATAGCTATAATCTGGAGATTTATTAAGCCTTATAAACCCATGTAGTTCCTCAAATAATTCATTGACCACTGAGCACACCTCAACTCGATTTTCTTTAAAAAGATCTTCAATAATTTTTAGATGATAAGCCTTTAATTCAATTAGTCCTTGTGGAGTTTTTGTCTTATCGTTAAAATATTGCTTTATAATTTCTTCTAAAGCATTGGTGCTTTTTCCCATGGCAGAAATCACTACTAGCGTTTTTTCAAAGCCTACAGATTTAAGGACTTTTACAATGTTTTTAACTCCAGCAGTATCTTTAACCGATGCTCCTCCAAATTTAAATACTTTCATCACCCAATTAATGTTTTGCTAAATAACTTTTCATAGCCTCAAAGTCCATTTGAACAGTACACCATTCTTGAAGGACATTTGCACCACTTTTTTCATAAAATTTTACCGCTGGAGTATTCCAATCCAAAACATTCCATTCAATGCGTTGAACTCCTTTGACATAGGAATAGTTTATAAAAGCCGAGTATAGTTGGGTGCCATATCCTCTTCCTTTATAATCCTCAGTAATAATCAAGTCTTCTAAATGAATTGTGGGTCCTTTCCAAGTAGAAAATCGAGAGTAAAATAATGCCATTCCAATCACTTGATTTTCTAATTCAGCGATCAAACATTCAAATAAAGGTTTTTTACCAAAACCATATTCTTTAACATCATCTTCAGTCAAGATGACACTTTCGGGTTCTTTTTCAAAAAGAGCTAGCTCTTTAATCAATCCTATTATGGCGTTACTATCTGAAGAGATAGCTGGTCTTATCGTTAAATCCATATTTGTAATTTTCTTTGTAAAAATAAGCCATGTTACCGGCACTACCGAATCTTCCAATAAATATCACACATTTTCTTGTGAATGTTAAAAATCATTATTGTAGCTGAAGCCAATTATTAACTTGATCAAAAAAGAAAATTGGGTTTTCGGCGTGTAGCCAATGACCTGCATTAGGAACTGTAATATTTTGAGCTTTAGGAAAATGATATTGAATAATAGGATAATCTGTTTCAAGAATATAATCTGACTTTTCCCCCTTTACAAAAAGACATGGTATTGAAGAGATTGCAGAAGCATCTAACCCATCACCTATAACTTCACTTACATTTTTAAGCACCTCTATATTTAACCGAAGGCCTAATTTTCCGGGAGAAATCCAATACAAGTTTCTAAGTAAAAACATACGGGTTCCTTCGTCTTTAACAAAAGGGGATAAACGGAGACTTGCCTCAGAACGGTTTGAAATTAAAGTAAAATCTAGCTGTGCTAAACCATTTAATAATTGTTGATGATGGGGAATATATTTTTTTGGAACAATATCTGCTACTATAAAAGCCTTTAACAACTGTGGCGCTAAAATTGCTAAATTCATGGTTGTTTTACCTCCCATAGAATGCCCTAAAACATATACCTCTGATAATTTATGGTGGTCACAATAGGCTAAAACATCTTCAGCTAAAATTTTATATGAAAATTCTTCACTCCAAAAACTTCTTCCATGATTTCTTTGATCTATTAGATGTACTCTAAAGCCTACAGAAGCCCATTTTTTAGCAAGGGTCTTCCAGTTGTCACCCATACCTAAAAATCCATGTAGTATGATTAATTCCTTATCTGCTTGACCAATAATATTACTGTATAGTATCTTCATAAAGAAAGGCGTTGAAGGTACATAGGAATAACATTTTCAAAACCTAAATATAAACTTTCACAAATTAATGAATGGCCTATAGAAACTTCTAAAAGTTGAGGAATATTTTTTGAAAAAAAAGCAATGTTCTCTAGGCTTAAATCGTGTCCTGCGTTTATGCCAATTCCAAGTTCGTTAGCTTTTTCTGCTGCAGAAACATAAGGAGCTATAGCTTTTTGAGGGTCGATAGAATATCCAGAAGCAAATGCCTCTGTATAAAGCTCAATGCGATCTGTGCCTGTTTCTAAAGCACCTTCAACCATAGCTATTAAGGGATCAACAAAAATAGAAGTCCGAATTCCTTCAGCCTTAAGTTGGTTAATAGATGATTTTAAAAAAGCTTTGTGTTTTAGGGTATCCCATCCAGCATTTGAAGTAATAGCATCATGAGCATCAGGCACTAAGGTGACTTGAGTGGGCTTAATTTTCAGTACCATTTCAATAAACTCAGGAATTGGATTTCCTTCAATATTAAATTCTGTTGTCACAACACTAGGAAGTGCAAAGACATCTTCATAGCGAATATGACGTTGGTCCGGACGAGGATGAATTGTGATACCCTGTGCTCCAAAACGTTCAAGGTCTCTGGTAACCTCTAAAAGGCTTGGGGTATTTGCTCCTCGGGCGTTTCGAAGAGTTGCTACTTTATTGATATTAACACTAAGTGAGGTCATTCCTTTTTTTGATAAAAATAAGGCTTCCACAGGGACTTGAAAAAAAAAAATTACTAAACTCTCATTATTTCTGGTTTTGTACCTTTACCTCAAGTTTGATATTTATGAACATAGCGATTTATAACGCATTTTTTTCGCCTGAGACTCTGGCCTATGTTAAAACGGTAGTTTCTTATTTAGAAGAACACGGCCATCAATTTATTATAGTAGATCGATTAAAAAAACATTTTGGAAAATATCAAGACCGTTACCACTATTTTAGTGATAATGAAGTTTTAAAAGAGGATATTGATTTTTTGTTTTCTATTGGTGGTGATGGAACTCTCTTAAGATCAGTAACAGTAGTTCGTGATTCTAAAATTCCAATTTTAGGAATTAATACTGGTCGATTAGGGTTTTTAACTTCCTTACATAGAGATGCTCTAGAAGAGGGATTAACTTTATTTTTTGAAAAAAAATACACCTTCATAGAACGCTCATTACTTCAGGTTACAACCAATGATTCTGTAATAGCGTTGGAAGAAATTGGTTTTGCTCTAAATGAAGTAAGTGTTAATAGGAAAAATACTACTTCAATGCTCAGCATTGATGCAGAATTAGACGGTAAACATCTAACGACCTATTGGGCAGACGGACTTATTATAGCCACCCCCACCGGTTCTACTGGATATTCTTTAAGCAGCGGAGGACCAATTGTATCTCCAGAAACTGCTTGTTGGATTTTAAATCCTATAGCGCCACATAACATCAATATTCGCCCTTTAATTGTGCCAGATACTACTAAAATAAAAATATCGGTTTCTGGTAGGGATAAAACACATTTACTTTCCTTGGATTCAAGAATTCTAACTCTTGAAAATGGTAATGATTTTTTCATCAAAAAAGCTGATTTCACCATTCAAACGATCCAACTAGAAGGAGCTTTTTTTTACAAGACATTGCGAGAAAAACTTTTTTGGGGACAAGACACTCGTAATACACAATAAAAATAGGGTTTTTGGGTTTATATAACACAATCAATTCTTGTGTAAACTCCATGCGAAAAAAATTTTCGATCTTATTTTTTTTCTTTTTTTCATGTTATGTAACTGCACAGTTTCACGAATTAGGAGCATTTATTGGAGGCAGTAATTATATTGGAGATATTGGAACAAATAAATATATTCACCCTAACTCTCCTGCGTTTGGGATAATTTATAAATGGAACGCAACAGATCGCTACTCACTAAGAGCAGGAGTGTCTATTTCTAACATCAAAGAAAATGAATTTAGAAATGATGATTTAAATCGCTTCAGTAGGTCTTTAAAACTTGAAAAAAACAGTATTCAAGAAGCAATGGTTGGAATTGAAATTAATTTTTTTGAATTTAATCTCCATAATGAAACTATTACCTTTACGCCCTATATTTTTTATGGTATTAGCTACTTTAGATACTCTCAGTTTTACTTAACGCCAAATGGATCCTTTGACCCTCCAACATTTAATGATTATGGAAAAGATCAGAAAATTGCTATTCCTTTTATTTTAGGATTTAAACTAAACCCAAATCCTTTATTTGTTATCGGAGTTGAAATGGGAGCACGCTATACACTCACTGATAATTTAGACGGAAGTAATCCTGAAAATGAATTTGCTGATGTACCCACATATAAATTTGGAAATATTTCCAATAATGATTGGTATATTTTTACAGGTTTAACAATTTCATTTACCTTTGGCGATCTTCCATGTTATTGTAAGGATTAAATGAACAAACTACCAGAACATGTCGCTATCATAATGGATGGTAATGGACGTTGGGCCAAACAAAAGGGCAAGCAACGGTTCATAGGACACAAAAAGGGCGCAAAAGCAGTTAGAGAAGTTATTGAAGTAGCTGCTGAACAACAAATTAAATTCTTGACACTTTTTGCGTTTTCTTGTGATAACTGGAATCGTCCTGAGGAAGAAGTGAGCCTGTTAATGAAACTTTTAGTTAGCTCACTAAAGAAAGAATTTAATCACCTCATTGAAAATAATATTCAGCTAAAAACAATTGGGGATTTAAACAAGCTTTCTTTGACAGTAAGAGAGGAGCTTTATCATGTTATTGAAAAAACAAAAAAAAATACTGGCATGGTACTTACACTAGCACTCAATTATGGTGCTCAAGAGGAGATCACTAATGCTGTAAAAGCAATTGCTGATAAAGTTAAAAATAATATAATTTCTCCCGAAAAAGTTGACCAGTCCACTATTAATGAGCATCTTTACTCACGTTTTTTACCTCCTGTTGATTTGCTAATAAGGACTAGCGGTGAAGAACGAATAAGTAATTTTTTATTATGGCATATAGCTTATGCTGAATTATATTTTACAAAAACATTGTGGCCAGATTTTTCTAAAGAAAATCTACTAGAAGCATTAATAAACTTCAATAAAAGAGAACGAAGATTTGGAAAAACGAGCGAACAACTCACTAATTAATATGAAGTACAAATCTATATTTATTGTCCTATTATTATTTGTAGGAGGATATACTCAAGCGCAAACTAAAGATTTTGTCAAAGGAAAAAAATATGTGTTGGACTCTATTGGAGTCTCAGGCCTTAAAACCTACAATGCCCAGACAGTGGTTTCCTTCAGCGGATTACGTAAAGGACAAGAAATAAGCCTTCCTGGAGATGAAATTAGCGGTGTCCTCAATAAGCTTTGGGGTTTAGAATTGTTTAGTGATATTAGTTTTTATGTCACTAAAGTGGAGGGCCGTAAAATAACTGTAGAAATTGAAATTGAAGAACTTCCCACCCTTTCAGATGTCAAAATAAATGGTATTAAAAAGGGACAGACTGAGACAATAATTTCAGATACAGAGCTAAAGGCTGGGAAGAAACTTTCCGAAAGCTTTATGACAAATACACAAAACTATCTTGAAAATAAGTATCGAAAAGATGGTTTTTTAAATACTAAAGTTACTCTTAACACCATCAAGGATTCAATAGACAATAACACTTATAAAATGGTGGTTAATATTGATAAGGGGCCTCGTGTAAAAATTAAAGAAATTAAATTTGAGGGAAATCAGGTTTTCTCAACAAGAAAATTACAATCAAAATTGAAGAATACCAAGCATAAAACTTCGATTCGATTCTGGAAAAGGTCTAAGTTTATTGAAAAAAACTTTAAAGAAGATCTTGCCACTTTAATTGATTTTTATAAAGAAGAAGGGTACAGAGATGCTAGGATACTTTCTGATACTTTAATCAAAAGTGATGATTCTTCAAATACTATTGACCTAAATCTAAACTTAGAAGAAGGAAATAAATATTATTTTGGTAATATTAATTTTATTGGAAATACAATATATTCAAATGCGGTACTCCAGCAAATACTTGGCTTAAAAAAAGGAGATGTTTACAACGGCGTTTTACTAAAAGAACGTATTGCTGACAACACTAAGCCAGATGCTAATGATATTACAAACTTGTATCAAAATACAGGATATTTATTTTCTAATATTAATGCTGTAGAAGTAAGTGCAATTAGTGATACTATTAATTTCGAAATACGAATTACTGAAGGTAAATTAGCCAATTTTAATAAAATTGTTGTTGAAGGAAACACCAAGACTAATGATCATGTAATTTATAGAGAATTACGAACCAAGCCAGGTGAACTATACAGTAAAGACAAACTTGTTCGTACTGTAAGAGAAATAGGACAATTAGGCTTTTTTGATGCAGAACAAATTAGTCCTGAATTAGAAAATGTTGATCCAAATTCTGGAACAATTGATGTCCGTTTTGATCTAGTTGAATCTGGAGCAAGTCAAATAGAGCTTCAAGGAGGATATGGTCAAGGTGGCTTTATCGGTACCCTAGGACTTTCTTTCAATAACTTCTCAATGCGAAATATTTTTGACAAGAAAACATATAAACCTTTACCTATGGGAGACGGTCAAAAATTAGCCTTACGACTTCAAGCAAGTCAATTCTATAGTACTTATAGTTTTAGTTTTACAGAGCCATGGCTGGGTAATCAACAACCTGTTCAGTTTTCTTCATCACTGCAGCACACGACTCAGTATCGATATGATTACTTTACGGGACTCGCAGATAAAAGCCAGTCTTTTGTGATAAGTGGAGTAACCTTTGGATTAGCAAAACGTCTTAAAGTGCCGGATGACTTTTTTCAATTATCACAATCAATATCATATCAATACTATAATTTGAATAACTACTTCACGGGACTGTTTACTTTTGGAGATGGAGAAGCAAATAATTTAGCTTATACCATAAGCTTATCTAGGGATAATACTCGAATTAATCCAATATTTCCGACAGGAGGATCTTCTTTTAATATTAGTGGAAAGTTTACACCACCATACTCCCTGTTTACCGGACAAGACTTTTCTAATCTTGAAAGTCTTCCTGAATTTCAGGATAATAACGGAAATCCACTTATTGCTCTTATTGATCAAGAAAAGTTTAAATGGCTAGAATTTTATAAAGTAAAATTCAATGGGACTTGGTATACCAAAATATTTGCTGATTTGGTTCTAAAAACACAAGCAGATTTTGGTTTTATTGGAGCTTATAATCAAAGCAGAGGAAACATACCCTTTGAAAGGTTTTTTCTTGGAGGAGATGGGATGGTAAATTATGCTTTAGATGGAAGAGAAAATATAGCATTGAGGGGATATCCTAACCAATCCTTGTCTAGTAGAGATGGTTCTGTTATTTACAATAAGTTTTCTCTTGAATTAAGATATCCAATTACCTTAAAACCAAGTGCTTCTATTTATGCATTAACCTTTTTAGAAGCAGGTAATGGATATGACAGCTTTAGAACGTTTGATCCATTTAACTCAAAACGCTCTGCAGGAGCAGGAGTTAGAATATTTATGCCTGCCTTTGGATTACTTGGAATCGATTTTGGATATGGCTTTGATAACACCAACCCCAATACATTTACTCCAAATGGATGGGAAACACATTTTGTTATTGGACAACGTTTTTAATGTGTTTTAAATTTTATTTATCCTTTGCCTAAAAATAAGTTTGACACTTTTACGTTTTAAAGACTATGAGATCAAATCTATACATCATAGTAACTTTTAGTATTGCCCTTTTAATAAGCTTTCCCATTAATGCTCAAAGAGGAACCCGCCTGGGTTATATAGACATGAACGTTATTCTAGAGAGTATTGACGAGTATCAAGAAGCAGGGCTATTGTTAGACAAAAATATTAGTGCATGGAAAAAAGAAATTGAACTTAAAAAAATTCAACTTAAACAATACCAAAACCAATTAAATACGGAACGAATTTTATTAACACCTGAACTAATAGATGACCGTGAATTAGAAATTAAAGATTTTGCTTCTGAAATAATAAGTCTTCAGGAAAAACGATTTGGCCCAAAAGGTGATATGATCGTTCAGCGATCAAAACTTATACAACCAGTTCAGGATCAAGTCATGAGTGTCGTAAAATTAATTGCAGAGGAGAAAAAATATGATTTTATTTTTGATCGATCTTCCAATATAACGATGTTATATTCCGCAAAAAATTACGATATTAGCGACCTGGTTATCAAAAGAATAAATAGACAACAAAAAATACAAAAGAAAAAGGATCAAATTGAGGCCTTGAAATCAAAAACTACAACCTCAAACAATTAATACTTAAACACACTATGAAACACTTATCAACTTTAATCGTTAGCTTGTTATTATTTTTTGCTCCATTGAATGTGATGGCACAATCTAAGGTAGCACATATTGATACGCAACAACTTATCAGTGAAATGCCGGAAGTAATTTCCGCTCAAAGCGAACTTAAAAAATTAGAGAGTCAGTATGCTCAAGAAATGGAAACATCTGTAAAGGAATTTCAAACCAAAGCACAAAATTATCAGGGTGATGCTCAAAATCAAACTGATTTAATAAACCAACAACGCCAAATCGAAATTCAAGAGATGCAAAGTCGTATACAAGAATTTAGAGAAACTGCTGCCCAAGAATTACAAAAACGTTCTGCAGAAATGATGCGTCCTTTGTACGAAAAAGCGCGCGTCGCAATTGAAAAAGTTGCTACAGTACAAATGTTTGACTATGTGTTGGACTCTAGCCCAGGAGGAAGTGTAATTATGGCATCCGGAAAAGATCTTATGGCTGATGTAAAATCTGAATTAGGATTTTAATCAAATTATCAATAAAAAAAGCTACCTATATGGTAGCTTTTTTTATGTCTTTATTTAAACCATGATGCGTATTTTAAGTAATTTTTTGCAATTCGTTTAATTTCATTTTTTTGTGAAGTAGCGTCAATAACTTTAATCTTTTTAGCAGGAACTCCAGCATAAATTGATCCTGGAGGAATTATGGTATTTTTTGGTACTACAGCTCCAGCAGCTATAATACTATTACTCCCAATTACACAGTGGTCCATTACTATACTTCCCATTCCCACCAAAACATCATCTTCTATCCTACAACCATGAACAATTGCATTATGCCCTATAGATACCCTATTTCCAATATGGGTCGGAGCGGTTTCAAAAGTAGCATGAATCACAGCACCATCTTGTATATTGACCTCATCCCCTATTCTAATAAAATTCACATCACCTCTAATGACTGATTGATACCAAACTGAGCAATAACTACCCATAATTATATCTCCAATAAGAGTAGCATTTTCAGCAAAAAAACAATCTTCTCCATAAGAAGGTGTGTAACCCCGAACTGATTTTAATAACATATTAAATTCTTTAAGTCCAAAGTACAAAAAGATACTTGCTTAAAGATGTCTTTGTTTTCGAGCTATAATTCACTTTGCTTTCATTATTTTTGAAAAAAAAAGATGAAGATTTATCGCCTCACTGCAAGTGCTGAAAAAGGGAATCCTTGGGCACAGTTTAAATTAGATCAACCTATTGGTCCAAAAGAGACGCGTCAATTTAAAAATATTGATGAGGCTAAAGGAGCACCACTTATTCAGCAACTATTTTACTTACCATTTGTAAAATCTGTAAGTCTTTCTGAAAAAATAATATCTGTTGAACGTTTTGATATCCTTGAATGGGAAGAAGTTATAGAGGAAGTTAAAGAACAGTTAGAGACCTATTTAAATGAAGGTGGTGTGGTTTTAGAAGCTCAACGAAATGATAAAATCCCGGTAAGTGTCTATGCAGAAAGCACCCCCAATCCTGCGGTAATGAAATTTGTAGCCAACAAACCTTTGGTGCCTCAAAGTGTTGAATTTAAAAATATTGATGAAACTAAAAATTCTCCATTAGCTAAACAATTATTCCATTTACCCTTTGTAAAAGAAGTTTTCTTAGATACCAATTATGTGTCTATTACAAAATATGAAGTTGCTGAATGGGAAACAGTAGTAATGGAGGTGCGTGAGTTTATTCGTTCCTTTATAGAGGAGGGAAATATTGTGCTTACAGAATCCCCTACCCCCTTAGACATTGAGAAAAAAGAACAGCCTGAGGCTAATTTAAATCCAATAGAGCAACAAATTGTATCTATTTTAGACGAATACATTAAACCTGCTGTTGCCTCTGATGGTGGAAATATTGTTTTTGATTCTTATGATGAAACTGAAAAATCAGTACACGTAGTATTGCAAGGTGCCTGTAGTGGTTGTCCTTCATCCACTTTTACATTAAAAAATGGAATTGAAAATATGTTAAAAGAAATGATGCCCGGAAAAATCACATCGGTAGTAGCAGTTAACGGATAGTTTTATTTCTTCGGAGGAGTCGTTTGAAAATCTTTAAGATAGAAAGGCTCAAAATATGCTAAGTCTTCAAATTCTTTTGCATTAAATTTTTTCCAGGCTAAAGTTATCATGTCTTTAGCAACCGGGTAGTGAATTTCACTTGTATAAGATGCATTTATTTTTGGATGTAAAGTTTTAAATTTTATGGCGCCATCTCCGATAATTAAGCAAGACTGCTCATTAACAATAGAGGTGAAAGTATTTTCAGTCAATACCTCAGCCGTAGTTTCTTGAATCCATTTTTTAGTTTCATCAAAAATTGCTGTATATACTTCCATTCTTCTGGCATCTAACATTGGAATGATAAACGAATATGGAGAAACTTCATAAGGCTGTACCATAATTTCCAATGTGTTTAATGCTATTAACGGTAGATCCAAAGCAAAACATAATCCTTTTGCGGCTGCAACCCCAATGCGAAGTCCTGTATACGAACCAGGACCTTTACTAATTGCTATTGCACTGAGTGAAGACGACTTTAAGCCACTCTCTTTTAAAACTTCTTCTATAAATGGATGAAGCTGCTCACTATGACTAAATTCTTCAGACAAAAGCTCTTTTTGAATCATTAACTCACCGTCTTGAGCCAATGCTACAGAACATTTTTTTGTTGTTGTGTCTATATGTAAGATATAATTCATCACTCAATAAAAAGTTATGATTTCAGTTATACTTCCTGTAATTTAAATTAGACTCTTTTTGAGGTATCTATTACAATTTGAGACCAAAATAAAACTCTAAAACCTTTAGTTTAAAAATATAATCAAACTTAGCGCGAATGATGTCTGAACTAGAAATTTGATACCTCTGCTTTGTCTGAATAAAATCAAAAGAGTTCATCACACCTGCCTCAAATCGGTTTTGAGCCATCTCAAAAGCTTCTTTTCGAGCTTTTACTGTTTTCTCTGCAGCTTCATAAAATTTAAGCGCACCTTCTGTATTATTATAGGCTTGATTGATGGTATTTTCTAAATCAAGTTTAGTTTGTTCAAACTGATTTTCAATACGTTCTAAATTCAACTTTCTTCTTTTAATATTATTTCTAATAGATAGTCCGCTAAACACAGGGATATTCAAAGAAAGCCCATAGCTTTGGCCATCATTTTGTCCAAATTGGGTAGCAAATGGGAGTGCTCCCGCTACAGAGCGTTCTGGAAATTGCGTTACCACTAAAGATCCATCATTTTTAACAAAACCAATCGGGGATTCGATCACATTTCCTGTTTCCGTAAAACGGTCAGAGTAAGAAATACGAGTATTGTAGTTGAAAAAGGCAGACAACGAAGGCATTAATGCGCCTTTGGCAATATCAATATCTTTTTTGGCGACTTCAATATTAGCAACTCCCAACTTAATGTCATTTCTTACAGTAAGTGCTTTTTCAAAAATATCTTTTGGCTTTTGCATTAAAACATCTGAAAAAGGAATGTCAAAATCTTCTGCTGCAATATCAAAATTTTCGTAATCAGTAATTAATAATAATTGTGCTAGGCTAATACGGGAGAGTCTATAATTATTATCTGCTTGAACTAAAGCTTGCTCTTGAGAGGCAAGGTTTGCTTCAATTTCATAAATATCTGCTTTTGTTAACACACCTGCTTCTATTCTAGATTTTGTACGCTCGAGATCTTCTTGGGTAAGTTCCATTTGATAGCGCTGAACTTGAGCCAGTTCTTTATTAAACATAACTTGTAAGTAGGCATTTGCTACAAAAAGACTAATGTCGTCCTTCATATCATCTAATTGATATTGACGTGCAATAATACTTAGGTTAGCTCTTGATAGTTGATTTATATTTTGTCTTCCATTAAATATAGTAACTCCAATATTCCCTCCAAAAGAAGAAAATTGGGTAGTTAAATTTTCGATTAAACCATTGGTGATATTTTGACTCAATCCATTGTTCCAAATATGTTGTGATTGGAGACTTAACCTTGGCATAAAATTACCTATGGCATCATCTTTATCGATAGAAGCTCCCTCCAGATCTAATTCAGATTGTTTGATACTGATGTTTTTCTCTAAAGCTATAAGCACACATTCTTCTAAGGTATATACTGTTCCCTGTGCAGAAACTACAAAGGTTATTATTGAAAGCAAGAAGGTTACAAATGTTTTCATCTGTTGTATTTTATTATATTAATTAGCTTTTTTTTATTAATTATTTCTGCGCTTTCGCTTTTATTTTGATTCATCTTCATCATCATCACCCTTTTTTATGGGTTCTGTTTTATTCCAAACTTTTATTAAGTCGTCTTTAGTAATTCCTGAAATAACCTCAACATTTACTCCATCAGAAATCCCAACTTTAATATCTCTACGTTCAAACTTTTGTTCTCCAATAGAAACTTCGACATAAGGTTTTTCTGTTTTACGATCAAATTGTAATAATGATTCTGAAATTGCCATGATACTATCTTTTCTTTCTAATACTAACGAAGCATTAGCACTATATCCTGCTCTAATGAAAATAGAATCGTTTAAAAACAAATCAGCTTCAATAATAAATTGTACTGCACCTTGCTCTTCATTTCCTTTAGGTGCAATAAACTTTAGTTTAGCCTCAAGAGATTGGTCTTCAATAGCACCTAAATTAACTTCTAAAGGCATGCCTACTATTAACTTTCCTACTTCAGCTTCATCTACTTTACCTTCAAAAATCATTTTATTAAGATCTGCAATGGTTGCAATAGTTGTACCTGCGTTAAAACTATTACTCGCAATTACTTGAAAACCTTCTTCTACAGGAATTTCCAGAATAGTTCCTGGAACAGTTGCACGAATATTTGTATTGGCAGAAGCAGCACCTCCAGCAGATCCTAATCTTATAATTTGAAGATCAGAGCTCGCATTGGAAACATCAAGTTTTGATTGACTGTAACGTAATTCAGAATTCTCAAACTCTTGTTTTGAGATAATGCCTTTTGCATATAAATTTTTATTGCGATTAAAATCTACCGTAGCGTTTTTCAATACAATTTTTGAATTAGCTAATCTACCTCGAGCACTATTTAAGCTTTGCTCATTTGGAACTACTTTGATTTTTGCTAAAAGATCTCCCGCTTCAACTAAATCACCTTCTTCAACAAATAGGTCTTGTATAATTCCTTGAATTTGAGGTTTAATTTCTACTTCATCTTCCGGAATCACCTTACCGGTAACCACTGTTTTTCTCTCAATTGAAGTTATAATAGAGGTTTCTGTTTCAAACTCAATAATAGATTTGTTATTAGTTTTAATAAAATAGGCAGCTGCAAATAAAGCGCCGCAAATTAAAAGTGCAATTCCAATATATTTTAAAATTTTCATAATAATTAATTGTATATAGTTGTTTTATTCTTCTCTTAATGCGTCAATTGGTTTTATACTTACCGCACGTTGTGCTGGTATAAGTCCTATTAATGTTCCTAGGAAAACCATAATAAATAATGCTCCTAAAACAAAAGGAATAGGTACTGTTGGATTTGTGTAGGGGAAGTCTGTCATGTCTTGGGTAGCCGCGTTTATTCCTGCTAAAACAAAAGCGCCTAATATAATTCCTAAAATACCTGCAATAACAGTCAAAAACACAGATTCTAATATTATTTGATTTCGGACTTCTGAAGGGGTTGCACCCAGAGCTCTTCGAACTCCTAGCTCTTTAGTCCGCTCTTTTACTGAAATTAAAAGAATGTTTCCAATTCCAATGACTCCTGCAATTATTGTTGCTATTCCAACAATTAAAGAAAGAAGAGTCATCCCTTTTGAAAAGCCAACAATTTTATTAAAAATCTCTCCCAAATTAAAACCTCCAAAAGCACGCTCATCATCTGGAGAAACACGATGAATTCTTTTAAGAGCTACTTTAATATCCTTTTCAACCGCAACTACATCTGCATCATCATAAGCAGCAATAGTAAACCACCCAACTTTATCACCAGTATTATAAATTTTTCTAAAAGTCTCAAAGGGTATAAAAATGTCGCCATCACTTTCAAAACCACCACCAGGCACAAACTTGTGAACTCCGACAACTTGGAAATAAATGTTATCAATTCTTATGTATTGTCCAATGGGGTCTTCATCTTCATCAAAAAGTTCAGTTTGTGTTCTTTCACCTATTACACATACTTTTCGCCGGTATCGAATGTCATCATCATTTATAAAACGTCCACCTGTATAAATCTTTTTAGTAGCAATTTTTGTTAATTCAGGATAATCACCATACACGTTATAATTACTAGATTTATTATTTCTAACGACAAGTGGAACTCCACCACCAAAAACACCTCTAGCATTTCTAGGAGCGATAAATTCAACTTGCGGAACACGTTGCTTCAAGTAATCTATATCTGAAAGCTTAAGCTCAACTCTTCTGCCTATTTTGAATCCATCATATGGAATACTCGTTCTTTGAGCCCAAATAAACATGGAGTTCATAGCTATATTTTCAAACTGTCTTTCAAAACCATTATCTAATCCTTTTGCTGCTCCTGAAAGTGCTATATAAATAAAAATTCCCCAAAGAACACCAATTACGGTAATAATAGTTCTTGTCTTGTTTTTAGATATGGACCCAAAAATTTCCTGCCATGTATCACGATCAAATATTACTTTTAAACTATTCATCTCGTAAGGCAATTATGGGTTTAATTCTAGCGGCTCTTTTTGCAGGAATATATCCTGCAATTGCTCCAAAAATAATCAATATGATAGTAGCTGATATTGCAGTACTCAAATCTATATATGGATTTTTAATGAAATAGTCTTCTAATTTTAAGCCAATGTTTTTTAAAAGAAATACTCCTAGGATTAGTCCTGTATAGCCGGAAATTGTGGTAATAAAAACTGATTCTTGAAGAATCATTTGAATGACTGATTTTGGTGTAGCTCCTAGTGCTTTTCTAATTCCTAATTCTTTTGTCCGTTCTTTAACTACAAACACCATAATATTTGAAATGCCAATAATTCCTGCAATTAATGTTCCTAATCCAACAAAACTTACAATTAATTGAAGTACTACTGCAAATTGCTGGGTTTGCTTTAAATCATCGGTAAGGTTTTGAAAATAAATTCCATTTGGATCTCTTGGGTCAATAGATTTTTTGTCCTTGAAATATTTTTTTAAAGAACTCTCAAAAGCTAGAGCACCAGTATGCCCTAAATCCTTATTAAAGGTTACAATTATTTCATCTACCTTATCATTTCCTTTTTCAAGCAACTGGCGTGTTGAATAAGGGATATAAATATTTCGTTCTTCGCGATCTCCACCATCATCTTGAAAAACTCCTATTACTTTAAAAACACTAGATCCAATATCGATATACTTTCCGATAGGATCTTCTGCTTTAAAAAGATCTTTAGCTACTAAACGACCTATTACTGCATATTTAGCTCTTAAAGCAATGTCTTTTTTATTTATAAAACGTCCTTTCATCAAAATTGTTTTTTCTACAAATTGATGGGCAGGTCCAACCCCGCGGGTAGTATATGAATTACTCTGACTTTTATATCGTGTTAAAGCACTTCTTGAAATTCTAGGTGTAACGTATTCAGTGAATAAAGTGAAATTATTTTTAATGTCTTCAACATCTTCAATATCAAATTCAATTCTTCTGTTTTCCTTAAACCCCTTATAAGGCATCGATGTTTTTCCAGGGTATAGGAAAATAGCATTACTAGCATCGTCTAAAAAAAATTCTTGAAATGAATTTTTTAAACCGTTTCCTAAACCAAATAGAATAATAAAAATAAAAATTCCTAAGGCAACAGTAAAACCAGACAAAAACGTTCGTAGTTTGTTTTTACTTATTGTATCAAAAATCTCTCTCCAACGGTCTCTATTAAACATAAGAAGAAGCTAATACTTGTTTTACTTTTTTATCTTCAACAATAACGCCATCTTTAAGTTTGACAATACGTTTACACATTTGTGCAATATCTAATTCGTGGGTAACAACTAGAATTGTTTTTCCTTCTTGATTAATTTTTTGAATTAAATCCATTACCTCATGAGAGGTTGTTGAATCTAAAGCACCTGTTGGCTCATCTGCCAAAAGAACTTTGGGTTTTGAAGCTAGGGCACGAGCAATTGCCACACGTTGTTTTTGACCACCAGATAATTCACTAGGCAAATGTGTTGCCCAATCTTTTAATCCAACTTTTTCTAAATAATTTAATGCAGATTGTTGTCGCTCTTTACGGGGAATTCCTTGATAATATAAGGGAAGTGAAACATTTTCTAAAGCAGTCTTATAATTAATTAAGTTAAAGGATTGAAAAACAAAACCTAAAAATTTATTTCGATATTTCGCTGCTTTGGTTTCATTCAAATTTTTAATGGGAACATTGTCTAAAATATAGTCTCCCTCTTCAGCAACATCTAACATTCCTAAAATATTTAATAAAGTAGATTTTCCAGAACCTGAAGATCCCATAATGGCAACCAACTCACCCTGCTCAACATTAAAGTTGATTCCCTTTAAAACATGAAGGGAAGAAGTTCCCATTTTATATGATTTATGAAGGTTTTTTATTTGAATCATTTGTGTTTTTTAATTAAAACTTGAGCAAAAATAGAATCAATTCTTTTGTTTCCTAAAAATTAGACTAAATAAATAGCTAATTGTTACACCGTGTATCAAAAAATAATTTCTGTTATCCATTATCTTTAAGTGTAATTAGATTTTTGAAAAATTCTTCAAATTTAATTTTTCCTTTTTCTGTGATTGAACAACTTGTTTTAGGGTAATTATTACTAAATCTTTTTTCAATGTGAATATATTTTTCTTCCTTTAATTTTTTAAGTTGAATACTCAAATTACCTTGAGTTGATTCAGTAATTTTTTTTAAGTAATTAAAGTCACATTCACTATTATTAATTAAAGATGAAATGATTTTTAATCTAATAGGGTTAAACAATAATTTATCCATCGGATTTATTATCAGACTTAGAATAGAAAAGTGAGAGTCCTGGAACTAATAATCCTAAAAAAACTCCGACTATATTAACAAGTAAAAGATTAATTCCAGGATTAAAATTTAGATAGAATGTAAATATCGTCAGAAATACTCCTCCTATAGTAATGGGTTTAAATTTAATGATCAACCCTGTAATAATTATTATTATACTTAATAGAAATAAAATAGGAGGAACTGGATGAAAACTTTTTAAAGTAAACGAAAGAGCGATAATGTATATCCATGATAAATTAAACACTCCCCAAATAATTTTTATAACCCTACTTAGATAAGTCTCATATCCTGTTTTCTTTCTAATATTAATATTGTAATAAACTAGTAAGTATCATTCCAATTAAAGGCAAGACAGTCCAAAATAATAATCCCGAATATTGAGCTGACTGAAATAATGACGGAAATGCATAGTTAAACAAACTCATAGCAATTATCAAAAAGCCCCAAAAGATAAAATTAACACTTAGAGGTTTTAAATTTTCTTTAGTACTCTTAATTACACTATTTATTATTTCAATTTGTTGTTCAGTAGAATTCATGTTTATATTTAAAGCAAATATAAACAAGTTTATATTATAAACAAGGTATTCAATATTAGAACAATATCTAATCTATTTTTTTAATATCTGAAAGACCTTCCAGCCAACAATCCCAACTAAGAGATATGGAATTGCCATAAGGTATAAGATACCTTTGTTGATTCCCTTGGCTGTTTCCTGGCCTTCTTCAGACTCCAAGACCGCTCTACACATTGAACATTGTCCGTAGGAAGTCTCTATAAAAAGGAGAAAGATGATAAATAAAAGAAGAGGGAAAGGATGTCGCATATTAAATATAGTATGGGGAAATCATGAAGTATACAATAACACCTGTTACTGCAACATATAACCATATTGGAAAAGTATAACGTGCGATTTTTTTATGATCTTCAAACTGTTTAGTAAATGCTCTTACATACGTAAATAAAACCATTGGAATGATTCCTATGGAGAGAATAATATGAGATATCAAAATGAAAAAATAAACATAACGAATAAATCCTTCTCCACCATAAGGAGTAGAGTCTGAAGTCATATGATAAGCTACATACATCAATAAAAAAACCAATGATAAAGCAATGGCAGTCTTCATTAAGTTTTCATGAAGCTTTATGTTTTTACCTTTTATAGCGTACAAAGCAAGTAGTAAAATAACTGCTGTTATTCCATTAACTGTTGCATAAATTGGAGGTAAAAAACTGAGAGATGCAACATTTGGAATTCTAACGGTAAAAAGAATAGCAACCACCACAGGAATTACAATGGATATGAGCCAGATATAAGGGGTGAATTTATTTTTTTGGGTCATGACTTATTCGTTTAATAATTTTTTAATATCCTCTTTAAGCATATCTACGTCTTGAATCTTCACATTTTCTTGGTCTAAACCCATATAGTATACAATGGGATTCCCAAACTGATCAGTTCGTGAGCGAATAAAACCTTGTTTGTCAATAAGCGCAAAATATCCTTGATGCTCAAAACCACCTTCTACTTTAGAGTTTATTGACGCAAAGATATTAAAACCTGTATTTGCCAATGAATAAATAGCCTCTTTTTCACCAGTTAAAAAATGCCAGTTTTGAGAAAATACTCCATAATCTTCTGCGTATTTTTTAAGTACTTCAGGAGTATCATACTCAGGATCAATTGTAAAAGAAGCAATACCAAAATCATTTCTTGTGCCATAAGAATCTTCCAAACGTTTCATGTTTTTATTCATTATGGGACAAATACTTGGACACGACGTAAAAAAGAATTCAGCAATATAAACTTTCCCCAAAAAGTCTTCATTTGAAATAAATAGGTTGTCTTGATTTGTAAAAGCAAAGGAAGGAACCTTTTTAGGTTCACCATTTAAGACAATATAGCTCAGGGGTTCTGCAGATTGTGATCGGTTACTTTGAACTATTGTATTTGAAGATACACGGTCAATAATTTTTGGAATAAATAAAATACCGAAAATAATAATGATTAAAAAAAGACCTACATATTTTAAATTAGGCATAGGAATTACTTTTCGCGATTTGAGTTGTAAATTTTTAAGGCTAAGCGATATTCTGCTAAAATGACTTTAACATCATCTATCATTTTTTTGTTTAACTGAGCTACAGAGCGCGCATCAAATCCATAGAGGGTTCCCTCATCCTCATCATCGTTTCGTCCTCTCAGATTACGATCTTTATCAATTATGAAAACATAGGGCACACTTCCATTAGTCTCAAGTGATAATGGTGTTTTAAGTGAGTTAAAGTGTGTTTGAATTTCTTGAGTAGTGGCAGAAATAAAATTCCATTTGACAAGCTTCGTGCCAACCCCTTCTTGGAGGGCTTTTTTTAAACTATCTACTTGGCCTAAACGCTCTTGATTTACTAAAATAACAAATTGAAAATCTTCAAATTCGTAAAAGCGTTTGTATATTTTTTCATTCAGGTTTAATGCTTCCGCTTTTTTAGTTTCTAGACTCCCCCCCCAGTATCCTAATACCGTAATCCTATCTTTTAATCTAATAGAATCATCTGTTACAGAAGCTAAAGAAGAGAGTTCATTTACTTCATTTGTAAGTATAGGAAGCTTTGCAAAATTATTTTTGCCTGAAGCAAAAAATAGGTACACCACTATAGGGAAAACAAATAATAACCCCAACACAATTTTTTTCTGAATCTCTTCCTTTTTCATAATGCAAAAAAAAGCGGTTTTGAAACCGCTTGATTATTTAATTAAAAATTCCATGTTACAAATCCAGTTTCCATGACATCAAAAATATAATCCGCTTCTATTAAAAGAATAAAAGCTAAATATGGAATTAAGATAACTAATGGAAGTACAATCGCATTTTTTAAACCACTTTTCTCATCTCTAATGTGCATAAAGTCCCAAGCAATATAGTAAGCCTTTACAATGGTTAGTATAATGAAAATCCAATTTAAAATTTTCATTCTTAAAAATGATCCTGATAAAATTTCAGGTTTAATAATCCCCAATGCTACTTCAATGGTAGTAACAATAGAAAGGAAAATTAATACTCCCCAAATCTTTTGTTGGTTTGATTTGAACTTTAAAAGTCCTCTAAAGATGGCTAATTTATGTTCTTCTGCGGCCATTTATTTTGTTTTAAGTTGTGTTAAACTAGATAGAAAAAAGTGAAAACAAATACCCAAACTAAATCGACAAAGTGCCAGTATAGTCCTACTTTTTCAACCATTTCATAATGTCCTCTTCGCTCGTAAGTGCCTACAATTACGTTAAAGAAAATAATAATATTAATAACGACTCCCGAAAAAACGTGAAAGCCGTGAAAGCCAGTAATAAAGAAGAAGAAATCTGCAAAAAGACGATTTCCATATTCATTCCGTATAAGGTTTGCCCCTTCAACTACAATGGTGGCATCTTGAATCTTCAGGAGTGATTCTGCCCTGGAAAGAACTACTTTACGTCCCTTTTCGTCAAGCTGCTCTGTACGAATT
Source organism: Flavobacteria bacterium MS024-2A (assembly GCA_905182305.1). Classification (GTDB taxonomy): domain Bacteria; phylum Bacteroidota; class Bacteroidia; order Flavobacteriales; family Flavobacteriaceae; genus MS024-2A. The sequence goes on along the minus strand of CAJJBB010000003.1, from coordinate 281,348 downwards.
ACTAGGTTACTACTTGCAACAAATCCTTTGTTAACCTCTGCTAAAGAAACGGTGGGTAAAGAGGTTTCGCTTTTATACCAAATACCATTGCTTAATTGGTGAGTTGTCCTAGGGGAATCTATACCTTGAGCAAACTCTTGAATAGCAGCACGTTTTCCTGTATCTGCATTTACGAATTGTAAAATCTGACCCCCTTTTGTTTCTAATGCACCATATTCACCTTTAATAAAGTTTTTCCATTCCCATGCTTGTGAGCCAACAAAAATAGCTCCTCCAATAACAGTTAGTAACATGTAAAAAGTAACTTTAGCTTTTTGCATATGATGTCCAGCGTCAACTGCGAGTACCATTGTTACAGATGAAAATATCAGAACAAAGGTCATTAAGGCAACATAATACATCGGTGCATCTATACCGTGCAAAAAAGGAAAGTGTGTAAACACCTCATCTGCAATGGGCCAAGAGTTTATGTTTTTAAATCTTGAGAAGCCATAGGCTACTAAAAATCCTGTAAAGGTTAATGCATCTGAAACAATGAAAAACCACATCATTAGTTTACCATAGCTGGCGTTGAATGGCTTATTGCCTCCCTCCCACAAAGGTCCTTCTTCAGTAGATGCTTTAGCAGTTACTTCCATATTATCATTTTAAATTCTGTGCAAATTTATTAATTTTTAACCGTAGAATGAAACGAATAAAAATAAATATACCCAAAGAAAATCTAAAAAGTGCCAGAAAGTTAGAGCGAGCTCAAATCCTAAGGTATTTGCTGGGTTATATTTTTCTTTTAAAGTGTTGAAAAACACATTCAAGACAATCACAATTCCAGCTGTTAAGTGCAACAAATGCAATAAAACCAAAACATATAAATAAGATGTTGTAATTGAGCTTTCCGGCCCTGTAAAATAATACCCTTGTTCTATAATTGCTCTAAATCCTTGAAACTGAAAATATATAAAAGCTAATGCTAACGCAAAAGTAATTGCGAGCAGACCTTGTGTTGCAATTTTATTCTGAACTTTAAGCATTTTCAATGCCAAATAAAAGGTACCGCTACTTAAAATAATAAGAAGGGTGCTAATAGTAAAAGCAAAGGGGAGTTCGATTTGCTGAATCCAATCAGATCGTGAACTACTTACCACGTAAGCACTCGTCAAACCAGCAAAAGTCATACTCATGCTTATCATGCCAAACCACAGCATCATTTTTTTTGCTCTATTATTTTTTTCTATTAAAGAATCGTTTGTATTCATTGAAATAAAAATTTATCTAAAACATACACTATTTGTATGCCTGTTATGTATAAGATACTTGCTCTAATTAAAAAGCGAGCAGCTTTATCATCTTTTAAAAACATTAGCCTAAGGGCATAAAATAAAAAAAAAGCGCCTAATACCCCCACCATAATTGCTGAAGGAAATGTCAATATTAAAGAGCCCGTTGAATAAAAAGCAGGTAATAATGAGATAAGAACCGTCCAAAGAGTATAAAAAACAGTTTGAAAAGCGGTAGACTGGTCCCGTGCTCCAGAAGGAAGCATCTTAAAACCAGCAGCTTTGTATTGATCATGCATTAACCATCCGATAGCCCAAAAATGTGGAAACTGCCAAAAGAATTGAATCATAAACAAAACACCTGGTTCAATGCCAAATTCATTCGTAGCTGCAACCCACCCCAACATAAAAGGAATGGCACCAGGAAAAGCACCTACAAATACAGACAACGAAGTTTTTTGCTTTAATGGGGTATATACGCAAGCATACAAGAAAATGGATAAACTACCGAAAAAAGCAGTCTTGAGGTTTATAAAATATAGGGTAGAAACCCCAACTAAGGTCAAAACAACCCCAATAAACAAAGCCGTACTTGATTGCATTCGCCCAGCTGGTAATGGACGGTTTTGAGTTCTGAGCATTAATTTATCCAAGTCCTTTTCAAATACTTGATTAAAAGTATTTGAAGCTCCCACCATTGCATAGCCACCAATAATAAGCAATAAGAGGGTTGGGAGATGAACTACTTCTACGGCTAAAAAATAACCTGCGATGGATGATATCACAACTGTAATAGACAACCTGAATTTTGTGAGTTGTGAAAAATCACTTAAAGTTATCTGTCTATTAGGCGAGGAAAGGATTTCATTTTGGTGCATGGTGCATCATCTTTCAGGCTGTAAAGATAGTCGAGAAAAAACCAATGAACAATCAAAAATAGTATTTAGATATAAAATTTTTTAAAGCTTAAACAAAGTCGAAGTTTAAAGTAATATACGACCTTAGAATGCTTTATCCATAAGCAATAATTGATGGGAATAAAGATTTACCAATAATTTTATCTAACTTTTAAATATAATCCATTAAACACCCTATACAGTGCTGAATACTTTTAAATTATCTTTACTGTAATCTGAAGGTAATTGGGATACTAAAAGGAACACGTACTGGTCTTCCTCTTTGCTTTCCAGGTATCATATTTGGCAATTTAGCAATTATCCGCTGTGCTTCTTTTTCTAGGTTTTTATCTGGTCCACGCATTCTAATATTTGTAATCTGACCATCTTTTGCTATAATAAAATTCACATATACACGTCCTTGAATCCCCATTTCCTGTGCGATTTCAGGATATCTAAAGTTTTTCCGAATATGCTTATTCATTTTTTCTTGAAAACAGTTACGGCGTTCTGATTTAGAAACCTTTTCACAACCAGGAAAAATAGGTACGTCTTCAATAACCGCAAATGGAACATCAACGTCATCATATTCTTCTTCTACTTCAACGATCTCAACTATTTCATCTTCGTTTGTTTCTGTAGATTCAATAACAGTCTCTTCAACTTCTTCCTCATCTTCTACAACCTCAATAACTTCAGGTGCTGGTGGTGGTGGTGGTGGTGGTGGTGGTGGCGTTTTGAGCTGTTCGGTGATAGGGATTTCTTCGTCATCTTCATCATCTACATTTAAAGCCTCATACCCATATAGATCTTTCTCATAGGTTTTCCACTCAATAGCTTGCCATGAAATAAATAAAATTGTCGCGAGTCCAATAACAAAGTATAGACTGCTGTTTTTAGTTAAATCAACTTTTTCGTTTTTTTTGGGTTGCATAATAAAACGTTATTTAGATAGCTAAACTAAAAAAAAATATACTTAAAACACATTATTCTTTTAGAGAATCGGCAAACAATATTTGAATCAGAATTATTCCGCATAAACTCCCTATAAAATTAGCCACAATATCGTCAAAATCAAAGGTCCTTTCAAAAAATGGGATTAGTTGCAATAATTCCATTAAACACCCAATAAAAAAAGAAAGTAAAAATGAAGTTTTAATCGCTGATTTATATTTAAATAAAGCAGTAAAATAAATAACTGTAAGTAAAAAATAACAACCAAAATGAAGTACTATGTCTTGCCTAAAAAAAAGGAAAGTCCAGCTGGATTCTTTACCTGGTGGCTTTAAACTTAAGTAAACGATAATGAAAGTAGTAAAAAGAGCTAATACTTTAAAAAATCTATCAGCCTGTAACCAACCTAGTATAATCCGCTGCATCAAGTAAATCTTTAATCGCTGAAGGGTCTGTAAGTTTAATCTTAATCATCCATCCTTCTCCGTAAGGATCTTCATTTACTGTCTCCGGAGTATCTTCTAATGCCTCATTAAAAGCAATTACCTCTCCTGTTAAGGGCATAAATAAATCTGAAACGGTTTTAACCGCTTCAACTGAACCAAAAACAGCATCTGCCTCAAGAGTATCATCTAAGGTCTCTACCTCAACATAGACGATATCTCCTAATTCACCTTGAGCGAAATCAGTAATTCCTATGGTTGCAATATCACCTTCTATTTTTACCCATTCGTGATCTTTGGTGTATTTTAATTCTTCCGGTACATTCATTAGTGAAACTTTAATTTTCACAAATTTAATTGATTTATTTCATGAAAAAAGACTTTTAATTTCCAAAATTATAACGAATTGTAAAACCTGAACGAATACTTGTTTGAGGAAAGGCTGTAGAAATAGCAAATTCAGAAAAATTATGGTCATAAAAAAATTGAGCTGTTAAATTTCGTGTCAATGCATAATCCGCCGTAACCTTAATCGCCATTAAACGTTGCCCAGCGGTAACTTGATTGTTGTCATATTCTAAATTACGCAAGACAGTTATATTATCACGATATGAAACATCTGCTTTAATGTTTAAATCACCTTTTAAAATTACACGTCTTCCACCAATACTTGTTCTAAATCGAACATCTTTAACGCGGTAACCCATTCCAACAACATACTCATCTCCCCTTGACTCTGTAATAAGGTTGTTGTCAAGACTTAAAGATATAGCACGTTCTTTTCTTAATTCAGCTAAAAATTTAAAGGAGTTTATCAACTCAACATCTAACCTAATAAGTGGGTTAAACTGTTCTACTAAATTGATATTAGAAAATAAACTTTTAGGAATTAAATTCCCCAATTTATCTGTTTGTTCTGGAGCTAGTGGATTATAGTCAAAATTAGATTGAAAATTTGTGAGAGTATAGCTTGCTCTATAAGCATGATTTAAGGATAGCCGTTTAAAAATTTTAGCAATGGACTTTAACTCTGTAAGTCCCGTAAACTTTATGTTCCAATTAGGTAGTGGTGTGTTTCGTACTGGATTTAAAGATATATTTTCTGGATTTACACCTGAATATGCAGATAAAAAAGAGTTTATTAATACTCCTTGTTGGTTCTTTCCAAACCCAACGGGGTATCCATCAATATTTTGCACAAGACTTATAGAATTACTGTTTTGTGCTAGTCGATTTGCAATAATTTTTCGTGCATCTCTGAATTTCTCAAAATTTGATCTTCCAGATCCTCTGGAGCTACTAAAAGCAGTTTGAATTAAAATAGTAGACATCCCAAAATTTCCATATAAATTTGAGTTTTGAGATATATAATTTTGTGATTCAACTTTAAAATTTTCTAATGTATTTTCAGAATAATCACGCTCTGCATTTAAATCAATTATCAAACCTTTAAAAGGAACTACTTGTGCTGATGCTTGAAGCCTACTTGAATGCAATTGAGTAAAAGGCTGATTAAAATTTGGATACTCCGTTAACCATCCCTGTCTGGCTGCTTCATAACGAATATCTGCCTGACTCCCAAAGGTATACCCTAAGCTGGGTCTTAGTCCACCAGCAAAACCTACAGCAGGAAGGTATCCGGGGAGAACGGAGCCGTTGTTTTCTTTATAATTGGCTTGAACACGTTTTATAGCGGTTAAAATATCGACCAACTGCGTTAAGCCTTTTTTCAAAAGTGGATACTTTTTCTTGGCTATACTATCATTCGGAACACTTTTTTTGACTTGAGCATTAAATGAATTTTTTTTAGACTTTAATCCTAAAATAGAATATAATTTTGAAAATGACAGAGCCCCTGTTAAGGTTTTTGTGTTATTATTTTGAATAGTGTTGACAATACCTAAAGGAATTCCATCTTCACTTACCACTTGCGAGAGTGCTTCTGAACCCCTGATCCAATTAAAATTACCTGTATAATTATAGGTAGCATCTATAAAGCTAAGTAATGGAATGTATTGAAAGGGTAGTTTATAATTAACAACTAAGGATTGTATGTGAGTATTTGGTTCTCCTGGATTTAGAATTCCCTCCCATAAAGCTCTTGAACCAGATTCAGACACAGGAGCACCTAAGCTACCTCCAAAAGGATCTAATTCTCTGATAATACTACTTGTTGCTGCATTGAAATTTACGCGTAGCGAACGACTTAAATTATGGGTAAAGGCATAATTGTAATCAAACAAAAAGTTGCGTTGCTGCAAATTGGGTAGATCGCGTTGAATTTGAGAATCTACTCCCTCTAGGTATACTTGTCTAAATTTTTGATTATTTAAAATACGATTAATATTTGCAGCTCCCTCAATTGAATTAGGCAGTAAATTGAAGTTTAATTCCTGTAGCCATTGCAAGTATTTTTTTTGATTTAAAAAAGTGACCTTCTTAAAAGGTTCTATAGGTTTACTAGAAAAAGAATGCCCATAATTTGCTCCTAAAAGGAGGTTTATTTCTTCATGGTTTTCAATTTCATAATCATGATGCTCTAACTCATTGTATGCATAGTTAAAATTAAAATTTTGGGGACTATAAAAGCGCGTAGGACCATCGCTATTACTGTTCTTTCTGACACCAATTAAACTAATACTTTTACGTCTTGTATAATCAATAGATTGATTTCTAATAGAATCACGTTGTGATTTTCTTTGAGCGTTTCTAGACGATCACTCAATTTTATATCTTGATAAAAAGGATCATATTCTGGGGTAATTAAGGTTTCCCCACTAGCAAAACTTAAAGGAATTTGAAGACCCCACTTTTGAGGTGTTAATTGCCCTAAATTAATATTTGAAACTATATCATATTGTAATAAATCTTCTCTTGTTCTTTGGTTGGGAGTTTGGTCTATGCTGCCAAATCCAATTGTAGAATAACGCCCCGTAGCAGAAAAAGATGCGAAATCAGCAAGATTAGCATCTAAGGCCCCAATAGCTGCCCACCCCCCTTGACTATCTATACCTGAAATTCTTAGTTCATTAAACCAAACTTCTCCACATAAGGACTCCCCTAGGGTAGTAGATGGATTTTTAACTCCAATCATAAGTGTTCTAATGGCTCCTAGAGAAGGATTTCCTCGAATAGCAAACTTATACTTGTGGTCTCCTGGTAAGCTGCTAATGGGAGTGAATTCATTAATAGGATTTAATGTTTCATCAAAATATAAAGTTTTTCCAAGTCCCAACTGTTGCAAAGCAAGTGCTTTGAGTTTCGTAAGGATATCAATGGGAACCTCCAGCGAATTAGAATCTGGATTCCAAACCTCTTCTGCAGAAAGTTTATTGGAATTATTATCAGTATAAGCTGAAGGCTTTAAAGGTACTTCAATCTGATAAAAATTATCTTGGTAATCTGAACCTAATCTAATAAAAGCCACCAAGCGTTTGTCAAATTCTTCTTCTGAACCTTCTCCAGGCAAAGGTTCATTTCCTGGAAGAGATTCTGCATGTAAAAACATACGAAGTTTACTGTATTGTCTCATGTCTAAATCCAAACCTTTATAAACTCCACGAGAATCTGAAGGTTGTAGATCACAAACTCTAAAAGCTAAAGATTGTTCATTTTGACGAATAATGGTATTGTTGTTGTTGATTTGCTCCCTTCTTATTTCTGGAGGCAATACGTAGTTAATAGGAATACGATTTTCATTTTCAAGAATGTTTACGGTACTAATGTCTACCGTGGTATTTTGATTAACTAAAATCTCTTCGTTTAAAGGCTTATTATACCTTCTCCAATCACCACGAACAAGATCTAAGGTTCCGAATCGAAAAACCACTTTTTTTTCAAAACCATTTAAAACCATTCGCATAAAACGAATAGATCGCAAATCGTTAATTTCATTGACTGCCTTAAAATATCTATTGTAAGAAGTGTTTTCATAATAATCTTTCTGGATAGGTATCTTAAATTGGATCCAACGTGTCGAAAACTGATCTCCATTAGGAGTATTTACATTAATATTTTCACGAACATCTGTAATAAAAGGATGGTTCCCTACCTGCATGTTTTTGGAAATAGGAACACGATATTCAAAATAACTATCAATCGTATTCATACTCTGATCACGATTAATATCTTCTGTATCAGGTTCTGTTGTATTTCCTCTATCTGAATCACTAAAGTTTATTGGGGTATTACCTTCTAGTCCATTATAGTTTTTATACCGATCTAAAATACCTCCTTCCCCTTGTAAAAAATATTGATAATTATCACCTGCAGGGTCATTACTTGGTCCATTGGTGAAAATTGTTTGTTCTTGTGAATCTGCTAAACCATCAAGACCCACATCTTGAATAGAACGGTCTTCAGCGACAGAATTAAAGGCATAAACTAAGGATTGATTTGCTGGAACTTTTCCCCAAGGCGTTTGATAGGTTGGTGTTGCTTCGGTAGAGGAAGGGAGTCCGTTTTCAAATTGTTTTCTTCCATCGCGCAAAATATCTTCAGATATATTTCCTAAATGAAAAACCAACTCTCCCAGATCATCTGAAGGTGAAGTGTTTTCAGAAAATGTGTCTAATAACCAAAACTCAATAAATTCAACATTAGATTGCTCAAAGTTAGTAGCATTTAAAGAACGCATAATACCTCCCCAATTATTTTTGGGATCCATTGAAAACTTCTCTGAAGTAGCATTATTATAAGGACCTTTTTCCTCAGGGTAATAAGCTAAATCAAATGTAGGTAAAGTACTTGGTGTCCCTTGAACTATATCCTGTTCAGGGAATAATTCGTTGATAAAAATACGCCGAGTTTCGTTAGATGAAATGTCATCATTATTTATTCCTGCTGGTGGCCTAAAATAGAATACTTGATCTATAGAGTACCAAGCCAATTTAGACCGTGCAAAACCACTTGCCAAGCCCTCTAGAGTCAGCTCCTGGAACATCATTAACAGGAACACTTGAAAGATTCCAAGCATTAAAACCTTTTACATCAATATTGGTTTGAGCCCCCTCAAAATCATCAATATACACATTAGTTTCACCGTTCAATTGGGTATTTCTAGGATCTTTAGCCGCTAGACTTGCAACTTCTCCTCTAAAAGAAATTTGAGAAGGAATCGTAGATTTAACTGTTGGCAATTTATTTACTAAGCGTGTTAAAAAAGGGATTTCTGTAGAAAAATTAGTGTTGAAACCCATCATGGTATTATTAACCGGTTCTGTTCCATAATTAGCTTTTTGAGTTAAAGGATTTTCACTTAAATTAATTAAGGTTCCTCCTACAAAAATTTTATCGCTAATACGATGATTAATATTAAATCCGGAAAAACGCTTGTTTTGTTGATTGAAAAAAGAATTATTCTCTACCGAAATATCAATAGGAATATTAGAGGCTTTTAACCCTTCATCTAGAATTTTCACTCTTCCTATTTCGTAATTAACAGTATAATCCATTCCCTCTTGAAGTACCCTTCCACCTGCTGTTACCTTAACAGAACCTCTAGGGACATTAAATGCACCGATATTAATACCATCTCCTCCTTCAGACTTGTACTTTCCTTTGAGTTGAAACTTGTTTTTTTCCGTAAACTCTAATGCAGATGCTTTTGTAGAAGAATACATTTGATTGAATACATACTTCTTTTGATTCTTATTAAAACTACTTTCAATATCATAATCCTCTTTAGAAGATTCTGGATTGTCTAATAAATTAAAAAGAAATTCTCCGAAAGGTTCTGCTTTAGGAAAAATAATACGGCCATACCTAGGGTCAATAGTTATTCCAGGTATATAAGTCAAAAAAACCATCGCCACGAGCCACTAGATCTTGATATGCATTTAAACGGTCTAAATCCATGGTGTTTAATAAAACCTCTTGATCTAAAGATTTTGGCCAAATAGAAACATCAACAGGGGTCATGTAATTGATTGGTGAAGGATCAGTATATAAAATACTGAGTTTGAAATCTTCTTCAGACAATTGAAAAGCACCGGTGTTATAGATATTCTTCATCATCAAATCCCACAAGAGGTTGACGTACATCGGTCAAACTACTTTTAAGCAATTTAACTACCAGATTGTTTGTTTGAATAATAGGTGCCTGCTGGGGTTGTGGCGAAACATCATTTTGTAATAAAGAGGTGCCAGGTATGTCGCCATTGGCAAACTCTCCTACTTGATATACTTTTCCTAAATAAGTATACTGAAAAGCGATTCCTAAAATTTCATCATTACTGAGACGTTGATTTAAAGATATATACCCTAACTGTGGATGAAAAGTGTATTCTTGGGCATTTAGTTTTCTTGCACTTTCTAAAACCGCATAATCCTTCCCTTCGGAAACTTTAGTTACACCAAATCCGTTTTTTACTTTCGCAATATCACGAATATTAGATGTTAAAATTCCTCCAAAACCAATCTCATCAGGGTCTAGTTTGTTAACTTTATTACTTGGAGGGAATAAAGGATTTCCCTCAATAAAAAAAGAAGAAACTGAATCATCCAATCGAGTATTTTCAGGATTAGCCTCTCCTAAATCTTGAAGAGCAATAATATTTCTAACATTTTGAGTTTGATAGCCTCTATTAGTAATCCAAACCTCAATTCTAGTTATTTGAATAGGTGAATTTATGTAAGGATAAGTGTCTAAAAACGCATCGTAATTATCTCTAAAATAATGACTAATAAAGTAATGTCTATCTTCTTCGTAATCTAACGCAAAAAGGCTGAAATCCTCAAGCTTTCCCCCTCCTTGTGAAGTAATATTTTGAGACTGAGAACGTTGCTCCGAAAAAATTCCTGAAATTGTAGTATTACCAAATTTCAAATCTGCTCTTACACCAAAAAGACTTTGTGCCCCTTGTATTAAGTTGCTGTTTAAGGGCATACTAATATTACCAATATCAATATTCTGAAGAATAGCATCTTCAGTAACCTTTCCTTTTAAATAGTCTGCCACTCTATTTCCGACTTGTTCAGAACTGTTTGGGAGTTTGTTAAGGTTCTCTTTTAAATCATCAATTTTCTGGCGTGCTTGATTTAAAGTACTTTTAGCTTCATTGATTTTTTGTTTAACATCGGACACTTTATTTTGGACTGATTCAACCTTTTCTTGAAGTCCACTCAATGTTGAACCCACTTTTCCTGGAATCAAATTCTTAATCTCCGAAAGTTGAGGCTTATTGAATTGGATTTTAATTAAATTTTGAAAATCAAAGGTAGATTCAGTATCATAATTTGCAGTAATTTGAAGTCGTTCTCCAATTTTTCCCAATAAGCTTAAACTTATCCGTTGGTCGAAATCAAATCCATTATTTCTTCTATTTACTGGTGATGCATTTGGATTATCATTTTTTTGATAGCGATACCCTAAATCTATTCCTATGGATCCTTGAGGAGAAATATTAATGGCATCACTACCAAAAATGGATTGAAAAAATTTATTATTTACATACAATTCGGGCAATAAGTTTTTTTGAATCTCCTCTAGATTAGAACCTCTTCCACTAAGTACTTGTAATTTATCCTGAAAGTATGTTTTCATTTGCTCTTTAAGCACCAGAGCCTCATATTCTTTGACAGAAAGCATCAAAGGAATACTTATGGGATATCCGCCAATTTCTTCTGTAAATATATATCGATCAGTATCTGCATTATATCGATACTGACTAGAGATGTTGCTTGAATTAGGAGGAGAGATCTTTCCTAAAACAGCACCTTGTTGAGCAGACAAAACTCCACAGGATAAAAATATCCCTAATAGGATAACAAATGAAGTATGGGGTGCCTTAAAAATTAAATATCGAGCTGTCTCAATCAAAGGGTTTTTTACAATTTATTCAGGGCTGCCTTTATAAGATCTTCTACAGAACTATCAGGAGCACTCTGAATGGCGTTATCTATTACTTTTTCAGATTGCTTTCTTGAATAACCAAGAACCTCTAATGCTGATAACGCTTCTTCTTTGATTGTATTGTTTGGAAAAGGTTGAATTTCTTCACCTTCGAAGAGATTCAACATTTTATCTTTTAGCTCTATTAATACCCGTTGTGCCGTCTTTAAACCAATTCCCTTTACCGATTTAATGGTAGCTAAATCTTCGGTGATTATGGCACGTTGAATTTGCTGAGGCTCTAAAGACGATAACATGGTTCTCGCTGTACTTGCTCCTATTCCTGAAACAGAGAGTAAAAGTCTAAATACGGAGCGCTCTAGGGTAGTAAAAAAACCAAATAGTGTATGTGAATCTTCTTTAATTTGAAGATGGGTATAGAGTTTTATTTTTTCATCATTACTCAATTGAGAAAAGGTATGTAAAGAAATGTTTACTTGGTACCCAACACCTTGGCAATCAATTACTACATGTGTGGGTAATTTTTCTACTAACCTTCCTATAATTTGTGTAATCATTTTTATTTATTTTTTGATTGAGCGTCAATAACTGCAACAGCCGACATGTTTACGATTTCATCTACTGAAGCTCCTAATTGTAAAACATGAGCAGGTTCGCTAAGGCCCATTAATATCGGCCCAATAGACAATGCTTCATTTAACTCTTTCATTAATTTATAAGTGATATTTGCCGAATCTAAATTTGGGAAAATTAATACGTTAACTTTTTTATTACTCAATGAAGAAAATGGAAATGTATTTTGAAGTAAACCTTTATTCAGAGCAAAATCTGATTGAATAGGTCCGTCAACAATTAATTCAGGACTACTTCTGTGGAGTAAGGAAACCGCATCACTAACTTTTTTAGCTTGAGGGTAACGTGAAGAACCAAAATTTGAGAAAGAAAGCATCGCCATAATCGGCTCTAAACCAAACAAACTAGCTGTATTGGCTGTCATTTGAGCAATTTTTGCAAGTTCTTTAGCAGATGGCTCCACATTCATTGTGGTATCAGATAAAAATAAAGGTCCTGATTTTGTCAACATTAAGTTAGTAGCAGCAACTTTATTTACCCCTTTTGACTTTGATATCGTTTCTAAAATAGGTTTAACTACCGAACGATAATTCCTGGAATATCCAGAAATCATAGCATCTGCATCTCCATTTTTTATCATCATGGATGCGAAATAGTTTCGTTCACCCATTAAACGCTCAACATCATATAGAGTATATCCTTTTCGGTTTTGTTCTTTCCAAAATAACTTAGCATACTCTTTTTTTTGGGCATTGTGACTGTAATCTTTTGGGTCAATAATTTCAACATCAGCAGTAAAATCAATCGCTTTTCTTAAATCTGTGATGACCTGTTTGTTTCCCAATAAAATAGGATGAGCAATACCTTCTTCCTCCACAATTTGAGCTGCTTTAAGAACATCCATTTGATCGGCCTCAGCAAAAACAAGACGTTTTGGAGCAGATTTTGCTCGATCATGAAGTAAACGTACCATTTTCTGACTATTCCCTAATCTACCCTCTAAAGTTTCCTTGTAACGGTCCCAGTCTTCTATTGGAGCTGTAGCAACACCAGAATCGATTGCTGCTTTAGCAACTGCAGGTGGAACGGTTGTTATTAATCGTGGATCAAATGGCTTTGGAATTATATACTCTTTCCCAAAACTCAGTCGAGTTTGATCATATACTAAATTTACTTGCTCAGGGACAGATTCTTTTGCTAGATCAGCTAGAGCTTTTACGGCTGCCATTTTCATAGCCTCATTAATAGTAGTTGCTCTAACGTCTAAAGCGCCTCTAAAAATAAATGGAAATCCGAGAACATTATTTACCTGATTGGGATTATCAGAACGCCCAGTAGCCATAATAATATCCTCCCTTGTTTTACAAGCTATATCATATCCAATTTCAGGATCAGGATTAGCCATTGCAAAAACAATTGGATTTTTAGCCATTGTCAAAAGCATCTTGGGAGAAACAATATCAGATTTAGACAATCCTATGAATACATCTGCCCCTTTCATCGCTTGATCTAGAGTATTAAGATCTCTTGATGTTGCAAATTCATCTTTTTCAGGACTAAGATTTTCACGATCTCTTCGAATAACACCTTTACTATCCAACATTACAATATTATCAACTTTAGCGCCAAAAGCTTTATAAAGTTTTGTGCAAGAAATTGCAGCAGCACCTGCTCCAGAAACCACAATAGTGACTTCTTCTATCTTTTTTTCTGAAAGCTCCAAGGCATTCAAAAGTGCAGCGGCAGAGATTATGGCGGTTCCATGCTGATCATCGTGCATTACCGGAATATCCAATTCCTCTTTTAATCTTCGTTCAATCTCAAAGGCTTCAGGAGACTTAATATCCTCAAGATTAATTCCCCCAAAAGTTGGGGCAATTGCTTTGACTGCTTCAATAAATTTATCTGGATCTTTGGCGTCAATTTCGATATCAAAAACATCAATATCAGCAAAGATTTTAAAAAGTAGCCCTTTACCTTCCATGACTGGTTTGGAAGCTTCTGGTCCAATATCACCAAGCCCTAAAACAGCAGTCCCATTTGAAATTACTGCCACTAAATTGCCTTTGTTGGTATATTTATATACATCCTCTTTGTTTTTCTCTATCTCTAGACAAGGAATTGCTACACCTGGAGAATATGCCAAGGCTAAGTCCCGTTGCGTATCATAACTTTTTGTAGGGATAACCTCCGTTTTTCCTGGTCTTGGTTTAGCGTGATACACAAGTGCCGCTCTGCGCTGTTGTTCGTTCTGCATATTAATTTCTTTAGTAGCAAGAGTCGTAACGCTCTTTTTAATTTAAATAATTAGCTCTCAATTGTTTTAGGCTGACTAACAAACATAGAGAAAATCCCGCCAATTATTAAGAAAACTCCCGCTAGTCTAATAATATTTATTGGGTTTTGACCTAACAAATCATATACAAAATATTGAACTGAAAAAATTTGTATAATCATAGGAATCACAATAAACATATTGAAAATACCCATATAAATTCCTGTTTTCCCTTGAGGAATAGAGGCCGCTAACATCTCATATGGCATAGCCATCATTGAGGCCCAGGTTATCCCAAGTCCAAAGGAAAATAAATAAATCTCAGAAACAGGAATTCCATTTCCCAAAGGAAGTGTAAATATTAAATCAGTATCGTTAAGAAAAGGCATGCATAATAATGAGACTCCACCAATAGTTAAACTAACAAAGTGGAGGTGTTTTGCACCAAATTTTCTTGCTATAGGTATTAAGGCAAAAGCAATTGAAAAACAAATAATATTATAGGTTCCGTTTAAATTTCCTGTAAGTAACTGTGCTTGATTAAAAAAAGTTGTCGTTTGGTCTAGTGTTCCATAAAGTGAAAGAGAAAGAGCAGAGGTGAGATATTGCCAGTAACAAAACATGGCATACCAAGGGAAAAACATCACTGGAATGAGTTGCCTCATTGACAAGGGCATATCTTTTAGGGCAAGCCAAATATCTTTAAATGTTCTAAGTACTATATTTCCTTCTTTTTTTGAGGCTTCAATTATTTTAAGCTCTTCAGCAGTAGGCGGATACTCAGAAGTGGTTAATACAGAAATTAGAATCGTAACGATCGATGCTGCTGCACCAATTCCGAATGCCCAGTAGGTAGCTACAGGAATTCCATTATCCATTTTATCTGACATGGCAAGGATTCCAAAAGAGACTAAAATTGCAGGAGTGAAAGTTTGCTAGGGTCGTTCCTAAACCCGTAAAAAAGCTTTGAACTAAAAACCCAATAGAGTATTGCTTTTTTGGAAGCTTATCAGAAATAAAAGCACGGTAAGGTTCTAAAGCAATATTATTTGCCGCATCTAGTATCCACAATAAACCTGCAGCCATCCAAATTGAGCTTGAATAGGGCATGGCAATTAAAGCTAAACTGGCAATAACAGCCCCCATAAGAAAAAAGGGTTTACGTCGCCCAAATTTTGGAGACCATGTACCGTCACTTATGGCTCCGATAATAGGCTGAACAACTAATCCTGTCACGGGTCCTGCAAGCCAAAGCAGAGGTAATTCTGCTTCTTCTGCGCCCAAGTATTTATATATAGCACTCATGTTACTTTGCTGAAGTCCAAAGCTAAACTGCACCCCAAAGAATCCAAAATTCATGGTCAAAATTTGCCAAAAATTAAGCCTCTTTTTTTCCATTACTCTTTATTAAAGTTATCGGATATAGAACTTCTTACTTTAGTTTGAATTTTTTGAACAACATAGTCCCCTACTGCTTGTCCTTGCGTAACCCCCTCATCAATAGCCATCATATAATGGATGCCCCCGTAAAATCTAGAAATTGCGGCTTCTTCTGAAGCGTGAATAAAGGAATTATATTTTCTTTGGCCCAAACCATAAGCTACTTCTGAAGTATCGGTAAAGCTGAAATTATCACCAAATAAATCAGTAAGCGTGACGGCTGCTGCTCGAGAGATTACAGAATGACCACTGGTATATTCTGGAAAGGGAGGTGTTTGTAATAAGGGCAACCACTGTTCATCATAATATTGATTGATCAAGGTTTCTGGCCTAACAATTAACGTGTCCCATTTTTCATCCCAACAGCTAATAAAACTATCAAATAAAGCAATCGATACATTAGTATAAGCATTTATTGTTTCCATAAAGGAACTTCTTGGCTTGACGTGTTGCTACTGCCGTAATTCCAATCCAGTGACCTCCTGGAGTTATTTTTTTTATTGCAAACATTGCATGTCCCTTATGGTTTGAAACATATGGATTACAATCCCAAAACTTAGCCACTTCTATTTGTTCTTCGTCTAGATTATTAATTACCTGATAAACGTCCCAAAGTTGTTTTTGAAATGGACTTCCCTTTGTTAAATCGAACTTTAAAGGTGCTTTAGGTTGAAATTGATTTGAGGAATCTAATACCATTGTTCTGATTTTTTCCCAATGGGGCTCAATTCCATCCATGTAATCTGGAGGTGTAGGCTTCCAAAAACGATCCTCTTGTTTCATAAAGTATTTAGGATAGGTCCTGGTTTGACTATAAAGGTCTTTTGAGGCCCACTCTAAAATTGAATTGGCAGCAATGATTCCATAAGCTTTTGAGGCTTTATCTATGCTAGGAGGAACTTTTATTTCTTTGATTTTAGCAGCAAAATCTGCTTGGAATACTTCCATTTTCTTTTGGGAAAAAATAAGTGCCTTACCCACATGATTAAAAGCATAAATTGAAGCTAAAAGATAGTTAACTTCCTCAGTTTTTGCCTTCGGTAATGGGGATAAGCCCTTTACTTGACCTACTAATGAATTATAGTTTAATGGAGCGGCTTTCCTGGCTACCTCATAAGCAGCAATGGTAGGATATAAATAAACTCTAGAGGCAACCGGGGGAGAGAATATATCATAAACGACTATATCTGTTAAGTTTTGAATAGAGGCTTGAAAAAGTTCTGGATCTTCAAGTCTTTGCAAGTAAGCTGTATCTTCAACCCCGTCATTACAACTAACTAGTAGGATAGAAAGTGTTATAAATAAAAATCTTTTTAAATACATTATTTTAATTATTGGGAATTAATATACTTTCAAAAAAACTCATAAAGGTGTTTTTACAAACCTTAATCCATTGTTTGTCATAAACTACAAGAGCTAAAGTACTATTTTTCGTGGAATTAAAATGGGGATATTCTAGTGGTAAGGTGATTTAAAAGCTGGATTTTACAAAGGTTATTTTTTGATAAAAACCAATAAACGATCTTGATTCTGGGACACTAAAATCAATTGCTTTCCATCTTTTAAATGAACTAACCCAAACTCTTTGGCATCTTTAAATACATGGAATCCTGAATTTTGAGCGCTCGTAGTCTCCCATTTATTTTCTTTCCATTGTAGGGTGGTTCCTTGAAATGCATCAAAATTACCTTCAAATGGTGGTCCCCCAAAATCATTCCCTATAACAAGAACATTCTTACTGTCAGCCTCCCCTATTGTTAAAAAGTCATTTATCGGTCCCAGTTGGAGAGCAGGTGGAAGTGAATTCATTTTATAGGATCCATTTCCAAGATTTTCTACCCATTGAGAGGCGTCATAATTAGCCTTATACGTTTGGTCGTCTTTCAGTAATCCTTTTTCTCGGTAATAGTTTAGATTGGCATTGGAAAAGGCTTTATATGAGTTAAATTCTTGCCTAAAATATGGACTTTGCTGATTAAGATTGTCCCAAAATTGAGTAGGATACATGTCCCAAGTACCGTCGCTGTTTTTTTGAGAAGTGAAAATTAGTGGGTCTACGCTTCCATTTGAATCTACATCTCTTGTAGATATGATCATCGGAGTATCTAGACTAATATTATACATGTTATTTTCTCCAAGATTCCCCACAAGCAAATCCATATCTCCATCCTGATCATAATCAATAGGCTCTATAGCTTTCCATAGCCCAAAAGCTTCATCTAAAACTGAACTAGGTGCAGGTATAAATTTTCCCTCTTTATTTAAAAAAATAGCAATCGGACTGTATTCCCCCACTACGATTATATCTTGAAAACCATCATTATCCATATCGGTCCACTGCGCATCGGTTACAATGCCGAATTCAGATAAGGCCGCAAAAGAAGCTTTTGTTACATCCTCAAAAGAGCCTTGGTTGTTTTTTAATAAAAAACTCGCATCTCCTAATGGGTAGGACTTAGGCTTATTATGGCCTCCTATAAACAGATCCGTATAACCATCATTATCAAAATCCATGGGACGAACCACACATCCATTAGAGGTAAGAGCAGGAAGTTTTGTTTTATCTAATGTGAAGGAGCCTTTTCCATTATTTAAGAGTAATCTATCCTGATAAAACTCTGAGTTTAAATCAAATTGATTTCCTCCAGAGACTAAATATAAATCTAAGTCACCATCATTATCAACGTCAAAAAGGGTCATGCTTTCAACTTCATAACGCATCGATTCTTTTTTATTAAAAAGTGGTTTCTTAGTAAATTTTGTAGATTGATTTTGAAAAAATATTACGGGAGAAAACCCTGAGGAGCCCCCTACTATAAAATCTTCATTTCCATCTCCATCAATATCACCTACTGCTAAACAAGGTCCATTTTGAGATAGTTTATGGGGGAGTAAACGCTGATTAAAAAAATCCTGAACATTTTTTTCTTCATGAACGTAGTCAATTCCATAGCTCGATGAAACTTCACTAAAAAGATACTCTTTCTCTTTTTCCTTAAACGGAAAGCTCAGCTCACTTTTTAGTGTACTGTTTTGTTGAGAAAAAGTATAACGCTGGTTGGGTGAAGGGTTTTCAAGAGAAGAAAAAGTACCATTAGGCCATAAAACTTCAAGGGTACTAATGCTTTTACTCTTTGGGATACCAAAATAGACAGTGGGATCTACTGAAGACATATATCCTCTAGATAGCTGCTGTTGATGATACTGAAACGTTCCATCAGAAAAACGAAGCACTACTTGCGCTCCTAGTGCATCCGGATTCTCTTTTGTACCCTCAAGACTACATTGAAGGTATTTAATCTCTGGGGATTGCTCTGTTAATTTATTTTCAAAAATAAAAGCAGGATCATTAATATTGTTGACCACGTAGTCTAAATCACCATCTAAATCAAGATCACTAAAAACCGCACCATTTGAAAAAGAAGGAATGCTTAGACCCCATTTATCCTCCATATTTTCAAAGGTTAAATTTCCTTTATTTCTGTAAGCATAATTAGGTATTTTAATGATTGGGACTGAATCTAAAAGCGTGGAAACACTAGTGTATGGGCCATCATTAAATCTGTAATTTGAAAAATCCATATCCGTAATATCTCTTGGAAAACCATTGGTAATTAGTAGATCCTTATTACCATCATAATCTACATCTACAAATAAGGGAGACCAACTCCAGTCTGTTTGATAGATCCCTGCATATTGTCCTATTTCATTAAAAGGCAGATCATTCCCGTTATTTTTAAATAACATATTTCGCATGTGCTGATCTTGATACCCATATTTTGTATTCATTTCATTTTGAAAAAACAAACTTTTTGCGATGGTTGTCTTCTGTCTTTGGTGAGTTTCACCAAGCATATCAATTGAGATAATATCTGAATATCCATCATTATTAAAGTCTGCAGCGTCAGAACCCATTGAGAATTTACTTTGGTGTAATAAAATATTTTCTATTTCATTTTTAAAAGTTCCATCTTTTTGATTTATGTATAATAAATCATTTGCTATATAGTCATTGGTCACAAAAAGATCTACCCACTGATCATTATTAGCATCTAGTGGCGTAACACTCAATCCATAACCTTCAATCGTAATTCCAGCAGCTATGGTTATATCTGAAAACGTATTATCACCATTATTTCTGAATAATCTATCATTACTTGGGGCTGAGCCATCCATTACTTTTTTTCGATAAATAATAGGAATACTTTGGTTCTGTTCATTATTAACTACATAAAGATCAAGATCTCCATCCTTGTCATAATCTATAAAACTAGCAGCCATGCTATTGCCGGAATCATTAATACCATAGGCTTCTGCCTGTTCTTTAAAAGATAGGTTGCCGCTAGTATCTAAACCTTGGTTAATATAGAGCTTGTTGACACGATTATTTTCATGCATTGCGGCACAGATATACAAGTCCATCCAACCATCTGCATTTACATCTGCCACTGCTACTCCTGTAGACCATAAACCTTTAGTATCAAGATTCGCTTGTTGGGTATGTTCTTTGAATTTTAAATTTCCTTGATTGAGGTATAATTGGTTTGAAACCATATTGCCCGTAAAAAATAAATCAGGGAGTCCGTCATTATTAAAATCTGAAACAGCAACACCGCCACCATTGAAAATATATTCGTTGGTAAGAATATTAAATGAATCCGTTTCTGTAATAGTATTTTGAAAAGAAATTTGGGTGTGTTCTTCAGATAATTTTTTAAATAAAGTCTCTGTAGAAGAATTACAGGAGACTGATAAAGCCAAAATAAAAAGGGTGAAAAGAGATGTTTTTATTGGCATAACTTAAGTATATATAATAAAAAAAACCATGGAGTAAATATACCCCATGGTTTTAAAATGTACAAGTTAAAAACTACTAGTAGTTAGGATCTTGTGTTAAAGTTGGTTCACCTTCTTTATAAGAACGATCAATTGCCTGTTGAGGAATTGGGTAGTACTCGTTCTTAGGAGAAGTAAATGACTTCCCAGCTAGGTAAATTCTATATCTACCTTCTGATTTAAGATAATCATTAAGTACCGTGTTCATAACTCCCCATCTTTGAAGATCAAAGAAACGGTGTCCTTCCATTGCAGTTTCTAAACGAGACTCATAACGTACTGCTGTTTGAGCATTCGCAGAAGTAAAAGTTGCTGCTGTATAAAGACCAACTTTATAGTTAGCCGCATCATCAGTAGTCGCAGTATAGTCTCCACGAGTAGCACCTTGAGTAGCTCCTGTTACAAAAGTACCAGCTCTACCTGCACGCTCACGAATATCATTTATTTGCTTCATTGCATCAGCAATTCTACCCTCAGCAACATAAGCTTCTGCTAACCATAGTTTAATGAATCCAAGACGCATGATACGGTAGTTGTTTGCAGAGATATTACCCCAGCCACCAACTCCAAAGCCAGCTTTTTCAGCAACATGCTTTTTAGACCAATAAGGGCCTGCATAAGTAATATCACGAACGTAATCTACTTGCATGATGTGGAAATCTTTGTATAAAACATTTGGACGTCCAACAGTATGGTCTAAACGAGGATCTACTTGAGGATCTCCAATAGGCATACCAATACCATTTGGATCTACATTATCCCATGTTGAAATAGGTCCTGTTGGATTAGTGATATTCTGTGACTGCCACTCACCACCTAATAAAGGTAATCCGTCAGCATCAGTCTGGAAGAAATTAATTAAATCCTGAGGCGCTTGATAGAATCCACAACATCCCCAAGGAGAAATATATGGATGTGCAAGACCAACTCCTTTATTACCATTTTGATCATCACCACTAGAAACTGCATACTGAATTTCAAAGATAGACTCTGAGTTGTTATTCGTAGCAACTAGGTGATTTTCAGCAAAAGCAGGAGCTAAATCAAATGGCCCATTATTTACGATATCCTCCATTACTGGGATAGCAGCTGAAATAAGTTGCGCACTTCCAGAATACATGTGCGTTTTAGCTAAAAATGCTTTAGCTGCCCAGCTTGTAGCTCTACCAACTTCAGCTTGAACTGCAGGAAGACCCGCAGCTGCAGCAGTAAAGTCAGCTCTAATCTGATCCCAAATTGGTCCAGAGTTAGGAACTTTAGAACTTTCAACGTCATTTAAGTCGTATGCAGCATCATCTACATAGGCAGGATTACGGAAGTGTTTTTGCGCTTCTAAAGCGTGAAAACCTCTTAAAAACTGTGCTTCAGCAATGATTTGAGCTTTTCTAGTAGCACTTAAATCAGTAACTCTTTCATCATTTGCGCTATCAATTACATCATTTGCTCTTGACATTCCCCAATAAACTGATCTCCACTTGTCTTTAATGTGGTCATTAAAATTTGTAAAGTCATACTGTTCGATAAAAGAATGCTCAGGCTGGTCACCTGCATCAGTTCCTTTAAGTGCGTTGTCAGAAGCAATTCCTCCAAATATCCATCCGTGGATATCGTAGTACCATGTTCCTCCACCGTTCATACCTTGACCTGAAAGGGTACGGTATGCAGCGATTAATTTACCTTCAACACCAGATGCGTTAGCTAGTGAAGGTCCTGCAATAGAACCTTGAGGCTCTTTCAAAAGGAACTCATCACTACAGCTAACTGTAATGGCAAAGATTCCAATTGTTGCGATTAATAAATATTTGAGTTTTTTCATTTTTTTGAGTTATTAATATTAAAATAAATTAAGGTTTAATCCTACAATTATAGTTTTTGATACTGGCATGTAACCTCCATCAAAACCTAATGTTGTATCTGCTCCTGTTTGGATCTCAGGATTTAAACCTGTATAGTCAGTTATAGTCACTAAGTTTTGTCCCTGAAGATAAATGTTACCTCCTGAAATACCTAAAACATTATTGATTGAATCACCAAATGTGTAGGTTAATTGAATGTTTTTCAATCTAAAGTATGAACCATCCTCAATTAAGTAGGAAGAAGTTCTACTACTTACCTGGTCATTTGCATCCATTATAGGTGATGTTGCATTTGGATTAGCTGCGATCCACGAGCTTCTTGGTGCTGATGGATTACTAGGCTGCCATGCATCATTTAATGCTCTATTTGAGCGGTTACCTTGGAAGGTGTTAAAGTCAGCAAAATAACGCACATAGTTATATATATCGTTTCCTTGTGATCCATTTCCGAATAGGTTTAAGTTTAAGTTCTTGTATGACAAGTTTAAATTAATACCATATACGAAGTCTGGGTGAGGGTTACCAATTATAGTACGGTCATCATCTGTGATTTGACCATCACCATTAACATCTGTAATTTTGAATTTACCAGCGGCGTTGTAAGCTCCATATGTAGGCCATGCAGCTGCTTCAGCATCCGATTGAAAAATACCTTGTGTTTCAAATCCGTAGAACATAGAGATTGGTTGACCTACTTGAGTAATAGTCATTGCAGGTACACGAGAGTTATATCCAAAAATAGGAGTGTCAAACTCATCTAACTGAATGATCTCATTTTTGTATTGAGAAATATTAGCTCCAATAGAATAACCGAAGTCACCTTTTTGGTCACTGTAGCTTAATCCTAAATCAAAACCACTATTTAACATCTCACCAACGTTAAGTGCAGGAGCTCCACCGTCACCAGCTGAGTATGCAATTGGAACGTTTAATAAAAGGTCTGTTGTGCTTCTATTCCATAAATCAAACTCAACGCTTAATTTACGATCTAACATAAGAGCATCTATCCCAAAGTTATTAGAGGTTGTTGTCTCCCATTTTGCATTAGGGTTACCATATTGAGATGCGTTAAATCCTGCAGTTGCAGCACCATCACTACCATCAATTGGATAAGAAGAGTTAAACGAAGTAGATTGAAAAGCTGTATAAGCATTGTAATCTCCAATTTCTTGGTTACCTGTTCTACCCCATCCATATCTGAATTTAAGGTCATCAATAAATGTAAGTCCACTAAAGAAGTCTTCTTCAGAAATCCTCCAACCTAAACTAAAAGAAGGGAAAACTGCACTAGAAGTAGCCGCTTTAAATCGAGAGGAAGCATCATTACGAACTACTAACTGAGCTAAATACTTATCTCCATAACCGTAGTTTAACTTTGCAAACTGAGACCATAAAGCATAATCAATTTGAGAATTACCGTAGTTACTAGAAGTTCCTTGATTACCAGCATTTAAATAACTAATAATTTCTGTTGTTTGAAAAGGAAAACGTTGTCTTCCAGCTCCAAATATTTCACCAAAAGATTCAAGTGCTTCAACACCTACTAAAGCTTCAACTTTGTGAATGTCATTAAATGTTTCTTTATAGGCTACAGTATTAGTGAACGTCCACTGATATGACTGCTGGAATACAGCAGATGAACTATTCACGAAGTTTCCTTCTACATATTCTGGTTGAGGTCGTCCAATATACATACCTCTTCTACCAACTACATCAAAACCAAAACTTGATTTAGCAGAAACTTTATCTAGAATTTTTACTTCAGCATAAACATTACCAAACGCTCTAAAACGTTTGCTTCTGTCATCTTGATTTCTGGATAGGGTAGCGTATGGATTGTAGTTGTTACCTAAGTTTAAACCACGAGATCCAGCAAAACCACCATATTGATTTCCTTCAGGTCCTGAAATATCATATATAGGAAGTAACGGGTGGTGCTTATAAGACACAGAAACCGCATTTTGCTCTCCATTATTGTTATAACCACCTTTACGATTATCTAAAGAAAGAGTGAAGTTTTCACCAACCTTTAAACGACCGCCTAAAGTTTTAGTTGAAGAGTTCAAACGAATAGAAGCTCTTTCATAACCTACAAATCTTACTGGAGAATCTTGAGAAAAATAACTTGCAGTAAATGCATACTGAGAAGTTTCATTCGCACCACTAGCTTGAATCTGGTGATTCAAAATAGGAGCATTCGATTGTGTTACCTCATTCCACCAGTTAGTGTCGGCAGATCTAGTAATCGCATATATGTTTGCAGGAGTTAATGAGTATAAATTCTCATCCACTGAATTTGCTCCACTAGGGAAAACATATTTAGGAATACTAACTCCAGGGTTTTCAGGAGTTCCTGAAAAACCATACTGACCGTGAGATGGTGTTTTACCAGCATAATAATCTGCAAGGTAAAGATACTCTCCAAGATCTGCTGCATTCATTGCATCAACATCTTGTCCAGTATTTTGTGTTCCGTAGTAAGTGCTGTATGTGATATTTCCACTTCCTACCTTACCTTTTTTAGTTGTAATAATAACTACACCGTTTGATGCACGAGCACCATATATAGAAGATGCAGAAGCATCTTTCAATATTTGTAGTGTTTCGATATCGTTAGGATTTAAATTTCCTTGAGACTGTGTAGGAACTCCATCAATTACATATAATGGATTGTTATTACCAACGGTAGCAAATCCACGAATACGAACAGTAGATTCTCCACCTGGTGTTGCATCATTAATAATAGTAACACCTGCTGCACGACCTTGAAGCTGTTGAGCAAAAGTAGTTGCTGGAACAGCAAGAAGCTCATCCGCATCGACAGTTGTTACAGCACCTGTAATCTCTCTTTTAGACTGTGTACCGTAACCAGTAGTTACAATAACTTCTTCTAAAAGATTACCAAGAGCAAGAGTTATAGTGATTTGATCACCGTCTACAGCAACTTCTTGAGTAGTATATCCCACGAAAGAAACAACAAGCATATCGCCTTGAGCTGCTTCTACTGAGAAATTACCATCAAAATCTGTTGTGGCAAAATTATTTGTCCCTTTTACCAGAATAGTAGCTCCCGGTAATGGGCCGTCGTCACTAGTTACCACACCGGTAACGTTTTGTGCATAAATTCCAGCTGAAAGCAAAAATGCAAACATGTACAGGAATTTTTTTAAGAACTCTTTTTTCATTTAAGTTAGTTTAAGTTATTAGTTAATTATTCAGTTAGCAATTTTAATCATTGTTTTCTAATAAATCTTAACGATTTGTTAAAAATGCTTAATATTGTATACGAAATCGATTTAGTTTAATGATATTCTAATATCATTAACTCAAACTAAAGAAATGTGAAAAACATTGATAATGACTGAAAAATAAAATGGATAAAAGTTAAAATAAAATAATTATGAAAATCACCATTAAAGATATTGCTAAAGCATTAGAAATTTCGACTACTACTGTGTCTAAGGCAATGAATGACTATTCTGATATTGGTAGTGAAACTAAAAAAAAAGTGAAAGAGTATGCTGAAAAAATTGGCTATGAACCAAATATTCACGCCTCTTTTTTAAGAACTAAAAAAACAAAACTCATTGGAATCGTTGTTCCTAATTTAAATACAAATTTCTATAGCGAACTTGTGGCATCTCTAATTGTTAGAATAACTAAAAATGGATACTTGCCCATCGTGTTAAATTCCGCAGAATCAGAACAAGTAGAGAGTGAGAATTTAGAAAGACTCATGCGCCAAAAAGTCGACGGGATTTTTATTTCCTTAACTAAAGAAACGACCAGCACCGTTTATTTAACAAAAGTCATGTCTAGTAGTAGCTCTTTAATTACATTTAGTAATACCTCCAAAGTAATTACCTGTAATAAAGTAGTGTTCAATGACAAAGCAATAATCAAGCGAGTAACCGAATATTTGATCAATAAGGGGAATAGCAAAATTGCTTTTATTAGAAAAAGTTTGATTTCACAAAATTCAATTAATCAATTTATTGGCTTTAGAGAAGCCCATGAAGTAAATAAAATATCGATTGATAATCAAAGAATTGTAGTATCTAAGCAGGGTACTTTATCTGAAGGGTATCGTATTGCCAAAGAATTATTTAATAGCGGCATTCAAATAGATGGTTTTATTTCTTACAATGATCCTCTGGCCATTGGTGCAATGACGTTTTACAAAGAAAATGGGTCTACTATACCCAACGACATTCGTTTTATTGGACAAGAAAATTCAGAAATTGGAACCTTTTTTACACCAGAACTAAGCTCAATAAAACAAAACCTTTCTTTAATGGCTGAAAAAATAATGCGCTTATTCTTAGAAGAACAAGCTGAATTGAAACAAAAAAAGATAAGCCCTATTAAAAGAGAAGAAATTAAAGCTGAATTGATAGAACGAGCATCTTCAATATGATAGAACTTTTAGGTAGATAAAAACTTAATATTACGCTTTAAACCTTCATATTTTGTACGTTTAATTGCGCTATTCTTAAAAATTACAGAAAAAACTTCTTGAGTCATTTCCTCCCACTCGTTTTTAGAAAGAGATAGCAATTCATCTGGAGGATTAAATGCCGGCTCACTATGAGGGGTAGCAAAACGATTCCAGGGACAAACGGTTTGGCAAACATCACAGCCAAAAGCCCAATTATCCATTTTTCCTTGAAAATCAGTTGGAATTTCATTTTTTAACTCAATGGTGACATATGAAATACACTTACTTCCATCAATTTGATAGGGCGCAAGTAAAGCATCTGTTGGACAAGCATCTATACAGGCGGTACAACTTCCGCAATGATCAGTGGCTGGAAGATCGTGTTCTAATTCTAGATCAAGAATCAATTCTGCAATAAAGAAAAAAGAACCTACTTTTTTTGAAATTAAATTAGTATTTTTTCCTATCCAGCCCAATCCGCTTTTAGCGGCCCACGCCTTATCCATCACCGGAGCAGAGTCCACAAAAACCCGTCCTTGTACCTCCCCTATTTCTTGATGAATAAAACTCATCAATTCCTTTAATTTATCCTTTATAACTTTGTGATAATCGTCACCAAAAGCATAGGAAGCTATTTTTGGCGCCTCAACATCGGTTTGTTTTTCTTCAGTGTGATAATTAAGCAATAAGGACACCACGCTTTTTGCACCTGGCACTAAAACTCTTGGATCTAGTCGTTTATCAAAATGATTTGCCATGTAGGCCATTTCTCCATGATGATTTTGATTGAGCCACTGTTCTAAACGAGGGGCTTCTTCTTCTAGAAAATCTGCTTTTGAAATACCACAAGATAAAAAGCCTAAGGCTTTAGCTTTACTTTTAATACTTTCTGAATAGTGGCTTTTTTTATCAAGCATGGTAATACTTTAGTCGCTAAAAAAGTCCCCCTTGGTTTGCCTTAATTCTTCCCAGGTGTTTATAGGCTAGTTCTGTAACCTCTCTCCCTCGTGGAGTCCTAACGATAAAACCTTGTTGAATTAAGAAAGGTTCATAGACCTCTTCTATGGTCTCTGCGTTTTCAGAAACAGCTGTAGATAAAGTGGTAATACCCACTGGACCTCCTTTAAACTTATCAATTAAAGTGGTTAAGATTTTATTATCCATTTCATCCAATCCATGAGCATCAACTTGCAATGCTTTAAGCGCATATTGAGTAATTTCCATGTCTACAGAGCCATTTCCTTTTATTTGAGCAAAATCACGAACACGTCGCAATAAAGCATTTGAAATTCTTGGGGTTCCTCTACTTCTACCTGCAATTTCAATTGCAGCTTCTGGATCAATAGGAACTGTTAAGATTTCAGAACTTCTTTGTACAATTGTTGAGAGTAACTCTGTTGAATAATACTCAAGTCGATTACTTATCCCAAAACGGGCTCTCATGGGTGCTGTAAGCAAACCTGAGCGAGTTGTTGCCCCAACAAGGGTAAAGGGCTCAAGATTAATCTGTACCGAGCGAGCATTAGGGCCAGATTCAATCATAATATCAATTCTATAATCTTCCATAGCAGAATAAAGATATTCCTCAACAATGGGAGACAAACGGTGAATTTCATCAATAAATAAAATATCACGAGGCTGAAGGTTCGTTAACAAGCCTGCTAGATCACCGGGTTTATCCAAAACAGGTCCCGAAGTGAGCTTAATGCCTACTTGTAATTCATTCGCTAAGATATGAGCAAGGGTAGTTTTTCCCAATCCTGGAGGACCATGAAATAAAGTATGGTCTAGAGCTTCATCTCTTTGTTTTGCAGCTTCAACAAAAACCTTTAAATTTTCCAGAATAGAATCTTGTCCTGCGAAATCGTCAAAACTTAGGGGCCTTAAAGCCCTGTCATGGTCTTGTTCTTCAGGTGTAAAACGCTCTTTATCGGGATCTAAATTTTCATTCATCTTTACAAATATAAAGGAACAAAATAAAAAAGAGGCCCTAAGGCCTCTTTCATATTAATATCTCTTTGAATATTAATGCTGTAATTCTTCTTCACCTTGTTTTAAAGGAATGTGTTGTGGTATAAAATCATCCTCAGCCCCGGGCTTGGAATAGTCATAGGCCCATCGGTGAACGTGAGGAATTTCTCCCGGCCAGTTACCATGCATGTGCTCTACAGGTGCTGTCCATTCTAGTGTATTTGATTTCCAAGGATTTTGTTCAGCTTCTTTTCCATAGAACATACTAGATATAAAATTGTATAAAAAAACAAGTTGTGCAGCACCAGCAACTAAAGCAAATACTGTAATCAATACATTTATATCAGCAAGGTCATCAAAGTATGGGAATGCTGTATTTGTATAATAACGTCTTGGAAGACCTGCCATCCCAATAAAGTGCATTGGAAAAAACACACCATAAGCACAAACAGCTGTTACCCAGAAATGAAAATATCCTAAGTTTTTGTTCATCATACGGCCAAACATTTTTGGAAACCAGTGGTAAACCCCAGCAAACAATCCATATAAAGCAGAAATACCCATTACCAAGTGGAAGTGAGCTACTACAAAATAAGTATCGTGTACATTAATATCTAAGGTGCTATCTCCAAGAATAATTCCCGTCAAACCTCCTGTAATAAAAGTAGAAACTAACCCAATTGAGAAGAGCATTGCAGGGTTTAATTGCAAATTACCCTTCCAAAGAGTCGTGATATAATTAAAAGCCTTTACTGCAGATGGAATTGCAATCAATAAGGTAGTAAATGTAAATACTGAGCCCAAGAAAGGATTCATTCCTGAAATAAACATGTGGTGTCCCCACACAATAGTTGAAAGGAATGCGATTGCCAAAATAGAGGCTACCATCGCTCGGTACCCAAAGATTGGCTTTCGTGCATTTGTTGCAATAATTTCTGATGTAATCCCAAGTGCAGGAAGCAATACAATGTATACCTCAGGGTGTCCTAGAAACCAAAATAGGTGTTCATACAAAACAGGTGAACCTCCTTGATAATGTAATACTTCTCCTTGAATAAAAATATCTGAAAGGAAGAATGATGTTCCAAAACTACGATCCATTATCAGTAATAAGGCCGCTGATAATAATACTGGGAAAGATACCACACCAATAATAGCTGTTACAAAAAATGCCCAAATGGTCAAAGGAAGACGTGTCATACTCATTCCCTTGGTTCTTAAATTAATTACTGTAACTATATAATTAAGAGACCCTAGTAAAGAAGAAGCTACGAAAATTGCCATTGAAACTAGCCAGAGGGTCATTCCAGTTCCAGAACCAGGTTGTGCTTGTGGTAATGCACTAAGGGGTGGATAGACAGTCCAACCTGCTGCTGCAGGTCCTGCCTCAACAAAAAGAGAAAAAATCATGATAACACTGGAGAGAAAAAATAACCAAAATGAAATCATGTTTAATAAACCTGAAGCCATGTCACGTGCTCCAATTTGTAATGGAATTAATAGGTTACTAAAAGTTCCACTTAGTCCTGCGGTCAATACAAAAAAGACCATAATAGTTCCATGAATGGTAACCAGTGCTAAATAAACATTAGGATCCATTACCCCATCAGGAGCCCATTTTCCCAGAAGAACTTCAAAAATTCCAAAAGGCTGCTCTGGCCATGCTAATTGAAGACGAAATAATAGGGACATTGCAATTCCAATGATACCCATGAATAAACCAGTAATTAAATACTGCTTAGAGATCATTTTATGATCTTGACTAAAAATATATTTCGTTACAAAGGTTTCTTTGTGATGATGTTCGTGATCCTCTTCATGAGCTTGTGCTGCTGTTGACATATCTATTATTTTAAATATTTATCTATTGAATAAATTCGGCAAAAGTTTGTTGTTGTTCCATCCACTGATTATACTCTTTCTGTGATTCTACAATTATTTTCATTTGCATATTGTAGTGAGAAGCACCGCATACTTTATTGCAAAGTAAGAGGTAATCAAATTCATAAGGGTCTAGAGCAGTATCACCACTTGCTACTAAATCCTTACTTTTTTCTACTCTAATTTTGTTTATTTTCTTAACCTTAGCCACCATATCTGGATTTTGACGCATCGCCTCCGTAGTAGTTTTAGGTGTGTAAGCAAATTCAGTAATCATTCCTGGAACACAGTTCATTTGTGCTCTAAAGTGCGGCATGAATGCAGAGTGAAGTACATCTTGAGAACGCATTTTAAAAATAACTTCTCTTCCCACAGGTAAGTGAAGTTCTTGGACAACTACATCATCAAATCCATTAGGATCTGTAGCATCAATCCCTACAAGGTTTTTACCATCAAAATCTTGCAAAAAACGAACGTTAGCATCACCCAAAACCCCGTCTTCTCCTGCATAGCGAGCTTTCCAATTAAACTGCTGTGCATATAACTCAACCACAAGGGCTTCATCATTTTCTTCAACCGTCATGATGTCCGTCCATGTATAGAGTCCGTATAAAATCAACCCTGCTAATGTGATTACAGGAATGATTGTCCATATCATTTCAAGCTTATCATTGTCTGCATAAAACAATGCTTTTTTACCTTTCTCACCACGATACTTATATGAAAAATAATATAATAATGCTTGAGTAATGGTTTGAACAAAAAAGATTAATGCGAAAGAAATCCACATCAATTGGTCGTAATCACCTCCATGCTCTGATGCTGCTTCTGGTAATAAAACATCACCGTAAGCCCAAAAGGAATAAAGTGTAAGAGCATAAATAAAAATCAGAAAGGCAAACATTAATTTACCATTCCAATCATTGTCCTTATCAGTGGCAACCTGTGTATTAACTTTCTTCTCTTGAGATAACTCAAAAATCTTTGTTATTTGCCATAATGCTATAGCAATTAAAACAAGAACAGAAAATATCAAAATAACATTCATTTATCTTTTCAATTAAATTTACTAATAATGAAAACGCTCACTTTCACCCATAAAAGGATCCCCTTTCGCAAATAAAGGAGCTTTTGTTAACTCACTAAATACTATAAATATGAACAATCCTAAGAAAAACAAAAAGCCTCCTATTTCAGCAACACCAATAAACCATTGATCTCCTACTGCTGATGGCATAATCATATTATAAACATCCATATAATGTCCTAAAATGACAACTATACCTGTCATTACGATGAAATAATTAATTCGTTTGTAATCACTATTCATTAAGATTAATAATGGGAAAATAAAGTTCATAACAACCATTCCGAAAAAGGGAAGATTGTAATCCTCAATACGTGTCATGAAATAAGTAACTTCTTCAGGGATATTTGAATACCATATCAGCATAAATTGAGAGAACCATAAATAAGTCCAAAAAACACTAAACCCGAACATGAATTTTCCTAAATCATGGATATGACTATCATTTACAAATTCCAAATAACCTTTGGATTTAAGATAAATTGTTATTAGGGCTATAGTTGTTACTCCTGAAACAATCATACTGGCAAAAACATACCAACCAAATAATGTGCTGAACCAATGTGGATCAATTGACATGATCCAATCCCATGACATAACAGATTCTGAATAAATAAAGAATACTAGGAAAGCTGCTGATATTCTGAAATTTTTCTTGTGGTTTGAAATGTTATCGGATTGATCTTGAGCTAAAGAAAATTTACGTGAAAAATACCTATAGGTTGTCCAGCCTAGAAGAAATAAAACAGCTCTAACAAGAAAGAAGGGCACATTTAAATATCCGGTTTTACCAGCAATTAATTCGTCATGTGCTACTACCTCAGGATCCATCCAGATGAATAAATGATTCAAATGCATTCCCGATAGCGCTAGAATTACGATAATTACAATCCCTCCTGGAAGCATGTATGCAGTAATTCCTTCCATTACTCTATAAAGAACGGGAGACCACCCTGCTTGAGCAGCACGTTGAATTGCATAAAAAGCAAGGACGCCTAAAGAGATCATAAAAAAGAAAAAAGCAGCAACATAAAATGCAGCCCATGGCTTGTTACTCAATTGATGAAAAAGGTGCTCGTCATGACTTGCGTCATGTGTTTCCTGATGTGAAGAGGAGGCGTGATCGTCTACTTCAGAAGTCTCATGACTTTCAGAAACAGCATGAGTATCTTCTTCACCATGATTAGTTGTGGTAGTTTCATCATGAGATTCTCCGTGGCCTTCACCATGACTTGAAGCAACCATTGCTTTGGCTTCTTCAATTGTCTTTGGTGCTTTTATAAAACCATATGCAAGACCTAAAAATCCAATTACCATAAAGGCAATTGCTAAATTTCTAAGTTTATTTGGAAAGGTATACATCATTATATTTCCTTAATATTATTTAATAAGTTTATTTCTCAATTCCATTACATGCTGAGCAATTTGCCAACGTTCTTTTGCATTAACCTGACCTGCATGTGAGCCCATTGCATTTTTACCATACATTAAAACATGGTAAATACTTCCTGGAGTAATTTCTCTGTCTGCATAACTAGGGACTCCAAGAAATTTCTCACGTGTCATTAAAATCCCTTGACCGTCACCCTTATTTCCGTGACATACTGCACAATATATTCCGTATAATTCTTTTCCATTAACTTTATTCGCAACAACATCCTCAATAGGAGACATCAAAGTTGTTTTAGCCGATTCATAGCCCTCATTAGTATCAGGATAATCATAAGGCTCCCAGCCTCTAGGGATCGATCCCTCCACAGGAATTTGAGCTTCAATCCCATTTGAAAATGCATCAGAATCTGCATAGGTCTTATACCCAACAGGTTCATACATGTTTGGAAAATATTGATAGTTTGGCCTTGAGGGGTCAGCACAAGACTGCATGACTAAAGCAAAAATCATACACACTAAAAGACTTTTGTAATTCATCTATTCTGGCTTTTCTATGATTGATATATCTATTGCACCTGACTTTTTTAAAAGACTTGTAAGTTCTTTTTCATTGTCTTGAAGTTCAATTTCTACTAAAAATTTATCATCCGTTGTTAAGGGATTTGGATTTTCTGCTTTTTTGAATGGCCATAATTTACTTCGCATGTAAAAAGTAAGAACCATTAAATGAGCTGCAAAAAAAACAGTTAATTCAAACATAATTGGAACAAATGAGGGCATATTCTCCAAATAAGAAAAACTTGGCTTTCCACCAATATTTTGAGGCCAATCATCAATCATAATATATTTCATCATGACCGTTGCAACTATTAAACCAATACATCCATAAATAAAGGCCATAATAGCAAGACGTGTTTCTGCCAGACCCATAGCCTTGTCCAAACCATGGACAGGAAAAGGTGTATAAACCTCTTCAATATTATATTTTTCTTTACGAATATTTTTAACTGCGCTTAAAAGCACGTCATCATCGTCATAAAGGGCATGTACTACTTTATTACTCATCCTTTTCCATCTCTTAATCGTTTAAAATTATCTCCAGAAGATTTTAATATTGTCTTAACCTCTGCCTGAGCAATTACAGGGAAGGTTCTTGCATACAACAAAAACAACACAAAGAAAAATCCTATAGTTCCTATAAAAATTCCAATGTCTACAAATGTTGGTGAAAACATTGTCCATGATGAAGGAAGGTAATCTCTGTGTAATGATGTCACAATAATCACAAAACGTTCAAACCACATTCCGATATTTACCACAATAGAAATGATGAAAGAGAACATGATACTAGTTCGTAATTTTTTGAACCACATAAACTGTGGTGAAAACACGTTACAGGTCATCATTGACCAATATGCCCACCAGTAGGGTCCAGTTGCTCGATTCAAAAAGGCGTATTGTTCGTATTCAACTCCTGAATACCATGCAATAAATAGCTCCGTAATATAGGCAACTCCAACTATAGAGCCTGTAATCATTATTACAATATTCATCAATTCAATATGTTGAACTGTGATATAATTTTCTAGGTTAGATACTTTACGCATGATAATCAACAGCGTATTTACCATCGCAAACCCTGAAAATACTGCTCCAGCAACAAAATAAGGAGGGAAAATAGTGGTGTGCCATCCTGGAATTACAGAGGTAGCAAAATCAAAAGATACAATGGTGTGAACAGAAAGTACTAAGGGAGTTGCCAAACCAGCTAAAACTAGTGACACTTCTTCAAAACGCTGCCAGTCTTTTGCACGTCCAGACCACCCAAAACTTAACAAGCTGTATATCTTTTTTTGAAAGGGCATAACTGCACGATCACGAATCATCGCAAAATCTGGTAACAAGCCGGTCCACCAAAAAACTAGTGAAACGGATAAGTAGGTTGAAATTGCAAATACATCCCATAATAAAGGGGAGTTAAAGTTTACCCAAAGAGATCCAAATGAGTTAGGAATAGGCAGTACCCAATACGCTAACCAAGGACGCCCCATATGAATAATTGGAAATAATCCTGCTTGAATTACAGAAAAAATTGTCATGGCCTCTGCAGAACGGTTAATTGCCATACGCCATTTTTGTCTAAACAATAAAAGTACTGCAGAGATTAATGTTCCTGCGTGTCCAATTCCAACCCACCAAACAAAATTTGTAATATCCCAAGCCCATCCAACGGTCTTATTAAGTCCCCAGGTTCCTATTCCAGTCGAGATGGTGTATATGATACATCCTACTCCCCATAAAAAAGCAGTTAAGGCAATTCCAAAAACAATCCACCACTGCTTATTTGCAGCTCCTTCAACGGGCGCAGCAACATCAACTGTTACATCGTGGTATGATTTATCTCCTGTAACAAGGGGCTTTCTTATCGGTGCTTCGTAATGCGATGCCATATTACAATAATTCTTTTCTAAATTGTTTTATCATCCGTGTTTCTTACCTTAGTATGATACATCACGTTTGGCTTTGTTCCAACAGCCTCCAGTAAATGATACATTCTTTTATCTTCTAATAATTTTGAAACTTCGCTTTCTTTGTCGTTGATGTCTCCAAAAGTCATTGCTCCAGTACTACATGCATTAGAACATGCTGTTTGGAAGGTTCCATCTTTGATTTCTTCTCCTTTTAATTTGGCATCTAAAATAGTTTTTTGAGTCATTTGAATACAAAAAGAACATTTTTCCATTACTCCGCGTGAGCGAACTACCACATCTGGATTTAGGACCATTCTCCCTAAATCATTGTTCATGTGGTAATCAAACTCATCGTTCTTGTTATAAAGAAACCAGTTAAATCGGCGAACTTTATAAGGACAGTTATTTGCGCAATAGCGAGTACCTACGCAACGGTTATATGCCATGTGATTCTGCCCTTGTCTTCCGTGAGAAGTAGCTGCCACCGGACATACCGTTTCACAAGGTGCATGGTTACAGTGTTGGCACATTACGGGTTGGAATGCTACTTGTGGATTCGCAGAGGCCTGCTCCATTTCTCCAAAAGTACTTAGTGAATCTCCAATTCCAGAAATTGCGTCTTTTGTTTCATTGTCACCTTCAAAACTTGCTGCTGAAGAATAATAGCGGTCAATCCGAAGCCAGTGCATGTCACGTGACTTCCTAACTTCAGCTTTTCCAACTACAGGGACATTATTTTCTGCATGGCATGCAATAACACATGCTCCACAACCTGTGCATGAATTTAAATCAATCGATAGATTGAAATGATGTCCAATACTTCTATCGAATTCTTGCCACATATCTACTTCAGGTGAAGTAACATCAAATTCCATGTGATTTTTAGAAACTTGTGGCATTGCATTCCAATACTTTTTATCTTTTGTATTGAAAACCTCTAGGGTAGTTTCTTTTATAATATCGCCACGACCCATAAGGGTGTTATGTAGTTGTACACATGCAAATTCATGTTCCCCTTCTGCGTCTTTTATTTGTACAGATTGTACTTTTTGGAAATTTTCGTAAACGGTATAAGCATTTACTCCTGTCTGCATTTCAGGTTTTAATCCCAACCTTTTTCCATAACCAAATGATAATCCGGCAGTTCCGTTGGCTTGACCTGGCTGAATGAGTACTGGAACTTTAATAGTAGTATCCCCAACAGTTACAGAAGCATAACTTCCATTTAATGCTCCATTTGAGGTATTAGTATTTTTTAAGCCCAATGCATTAGCATCGGTCATAGAAAGGGTCAAATAATTATCCCAACTGACCCGTGTAATTGGATCGGGAAACTCTTGTAACCATGGATTATTAGCTTGCTGACCATCTCCCATTCCGGTTTTAGTATACAATACTAAACTCATTTTAGGGGCACTAGCTTTTCTTAACCCTCTAGGATCTATTGCTGAAAAATTAGGTTTCGTTAATTTCGCTGATTTTCCATTGGAAAAATAACCATCATGCAAGGCAGCACTCCAAGAGCTTGAACCTAATATAGATGAATTCCAATATTCTTTTATAAAATCATAATAGTTTGTGTTTTCTCCCGTTAAGCGTAAAAGTACATCTTGAAATTGTTGTGTATCAAACAAGGGCCTGATAGTTGGTTGAGATAACGCAAAATGTCCTGATTTCATTTCGTAATCTCCCCATGACTCAAGATAATGAGGTGTCGATGCTATAAATTTAGAAGCTTCAGAAGTTTCATCTTTTTTAGATGCAAAGGCTAATGAGAATTCAAGATTTTTTATAGCTTTTCCTAGCTTAGATCCATTCGCAGAAGTAAACACAGGATTAACACCAACAGTGATAAGCCCTTTTACTGTTCCATTTTCAATTTCTTTAAATACTTTTTGTACTGATGTTGCATTTCCTTGACGAATTAACTTTGGACTTTCAGGTTGAAAAGCTTGGCTTTTTAACCATGAATTAATTGCTAATACAATTCCTTGAGCTGTTTCATCCTCAATACCTGAAACTAAAACACCATTAACACCAGCTGCTTTTAAACGAATAATAGCTTTGTCTGCAGATTCTTTTATGGAATTTGGCAAACTTGAGCCTGAAGAACTCCCGGTTAGACTATCATAAATATACGCTAAAACATTTTTTTGATCTGCCGGAGTACATGGCACTCTATGATCAGCATTGGCACCTGACAATGACATGTTAGATTCGAACTGAATATGCCACGACATTTCTGCTTTACCATCATCCCCTTTTGGTATTCGAGATTTTGCATAACCACCTTCAAAGCCTCCTCCTTGCCAATCACCTACTATATCAGCATCAATAGAAACTAAAACTTTAACTTCTGAAAAGTCATAATCTGCAAGCCCTCTGATGCCATAATAATTTTCATAAGCATTCAATGCAGCATCTGAAGAGAT
Source organism: Flavobacteria bacterium MS024-2A (assembly GCA_905182305.1). GTDB lineage: Bacteria > Bacteroidota > Bacteroidia > Flavobacteriales > Flavobacteriaceae > MS024-2A. Next base: position 243,277 of record CAJJBB010000003.1, on the reverse strand, counting down.
AACGTCATATACAACATGCTCCACATTTGAAAACACTTTAATAAAGTTATTTATAACTTTTTGTGAACTTGGGCTTGCTAATGTGGGTGTCATTAAAACAACCTTTTTATTAGTCGCTGATAAGGCTTTTAACATTGCACCTGTTTGCAAGTATAAATTATCCCAGCTAATATCTTTTCCTTCCGCTTCAGGTCCTTGCAAACGCAATGTGTCGTAAAGAGACAAAACTGAAGCATGAACTCGGGCATTAGCGCAACCCAAAGTTGGTGCATCTGGGTTACTTTCTACCTTAATTGGTCTTCCTTCTCTAGTTTTAATGAGAATACTACTAAAATCAAAACCATCTCCAATGGTAGTCGCATAATAATTTGCAATTCCAGGACGAATTTGTTCCGGTTGAACAACATAAGGAACTGACTTTATAACAGGGCCTTCACATGCTGCTAAAGTTGCTGCTGCGGTACTAAATCCAACGTACTTTAAGAAGTCACGTCTAGAAGTGCTACTATCTTCTAGTGTTTTTTCATCCGTTAAAAAATCTTCTGGTAATTTTGTAACAAATTCATTTTGTTCCATTTTCTGAACCACCTCATCGTCAGGGTTGAGTTGATCAATATTTTTCCAGTATGTTTTGTTTGAAGCCATAAGCCTTTCTTGATCGCCTTTTAATAGTGACATTTACCACATTCTAAGCCACCCATTTGAGCAACTGTTAATTTTTCTACTCCATATTTTTTGGAAAGTGCTTCATGAATTTTAGTATAATATTCATTGTTTTCAACCTTCACATTTGTTTCTCTATGACAGTTAATACACCATCCCATGGTCAAAGGAGAATATTGATACATGATTTCCATTTCTTCAACAGGACCATGACATTTTTGACATGCAATTTCTCCCACTTCAACATGTTGTGCATGGTTGAAGTAAACAAAATCAGGAAGATTATGAATTCTAACCCATTTAACCGGTTGAGTTTCTCCTGTATATTGCTGATTGGTTTCATCCCAACCCACAGCAGTGTATAATTTTTTTATTTCCTTAGTATAGAACTCTTTTGTGTACCCGTTCTCTAAATCTTCTTCGCCATTATATTCTGCAATATTTCTATGGCAGTTCATGCATACATTTAGAGAGGGAATTCCAGAATGTTTAGAAACACGTGCAGAGGAGTGACAATATTTGCACTCTATTTGATTGGCACCTGCATGAATTTTGTGGGAATAATGTATGGGCTGAACTGGCATATATCCTTGATCAACACCAACTTGCATCAAGAATCCATACGCAAAGTAAGCGCTACTTAAAAGTAAAAGGATCACACTTACAATAATCAAAAATTGATTTTGAATAAAGGCTTGCCAAAGTGGTGTTCTTTTTGGTTTTTGAGGTGGTGTTATATCAACTCCACTTGCAGCAGCTATGCGAATTAATGTACGTTGAACTAATAAAAGCATGATTACTAAAACAACGAAAACCATGGCTAAGGCCACTAAAATTATTGAATTACTTATTCCACCTGAAGCTTGTCCTGAAACTACTGGAACTGCTGTAGTCATTGCAGGGGCAGGAGGAACATAATCTGTATATGCAATAATATTATCTATATCATCATTAGAAAACTGAAGAAACGAAGTCATTACAGAACCATTATATTCTTCGTAGATAGCTACCGCTTGAGCATCTCCAGACTTTACCATTGCCGTACTATTTTTAATCCAACTGTAGAGCCACTCTCTATCGTACTTAGAAGAAATACCTCTCAATGCAGGGCCAACCGCGCGCTTGTTTAACTTATGACATGCTGCACAATTTGCATTAAAAAGTTTTTTTCCTGCTTGAACCGCGTCATCAGATTGAGCGCTTGCTGGCAAAGAGGTCAGAATACCAATTATTATAAGTGAGAAATATAAATAGGATTTCCAGTTTCTGTTAATTGTCATACGGACTGTAGTAGGTGATATTTGTTTCAAAATTATTTTCTAAATCCACCACAAAAATAAGTCATAGACTTCGCTTTTTACAGGTTACAAATTAAGATTTTACCAATTTATAATGATTCTAAATAAGTGATTGATTTTGTTAAATAACTTTGGATGAAAATATTTTTTTGTTTTTTTGTATTATGAAAAAAATAGTCCATAAATACCTTTATTTATTGTGCTTTTTTGGAATTAGCAATGTTATGATTGCACAAGAAGGTACCATTACTATTAAACAGAATCTTAAAATTGACAGTTTGTTAAACAAGAAAATAGAACTTGATCGCAAACGCTTCACAAATGAGTATTTTACTTTACAGTTGTATTATGGAAATCTTTCCCAAGCAAAAAGAATATTAGAAGTTGTACGTGAAAAATTTTCGGATATTCCAGCTGAAATAAACTATGATAATCCTAACTATAAGGTTCAAGCTGGAAGGTTTAAAAACAAAATCAATGGGTTAAAAACATTAGATACACTCAAACGAATTTTTCCTTCTGCATTTCTTTTAAAGAAAAAAACGCTTTAAAGCGTTTTTTTAACAGCTACTTCTTGGAAGCATTCTACTACATCAGCAATTTGAATGTCGTTGTAGCTTTTAACCTGAAGTCCACAATCATATCCTTTAGCCACTTCTTTTGCATCGTCTTTAAAACGTTTTAAAGAAATTAGTGATCCCGAATGGATTACAACTCCTTCTCTAATAATGCGAATTCCTGAGTTTCTGTAAATCTTACCGTCAGTCACCATACAACCTGCAATAGTTCCAATTTTAGAAATTTTGAACGTTTCCCGAATTTCTGCTGTACCTGTAATTTCTTCACGCATTTCAGGTGAAAGCATGCCTTCCATCGCATCTTTAATATCATTAATTGCATCGTAGATAATAGAATACGAACGAATGTCTATTTCCTCTTTATCTGCAATCATTCGAGCATTTCCCATTGGGCGGACATTAAATCCAATTACAATAGCATCTGATGCAGATGCTAATAATACATCGGATTCAGTAATTGCGCCCACTCCTTTGTGAATGATATTGACCTCAATTTCACCAGTTGAAAGTTTTTGTAAAGAGTCTGTAAGAGCTTCTACAGAACCATCTACATCTCCTTTCAAAATAATATTTAATTCTTTAAATTCTCCTAAAGCAATTCGCCTACCAATTTCATCTAAGGTGATGTGACGTTGTGTACGGACACTTTGCTCACGGATTAGTTGAGTTCGCTTTGCTGCAATTTGTTTGGCTTCACGTTCGTCTTCTAAGACGTAGAACATATCTCCAGCTTGGGGCGCTCCATCAAGACCTAATACAGAAACAGGTGTTGCTGGTGGTGCCTCATTTAAGGTTACACCGCGTTCATTAAAAATAGCTTTTACTTTACCACTGTGTTTTCCGGCCAGCATGTAGTCTCCCATTTTTAGAGTACCGTTTTGAATTAAAACGGTTGAAACATAACCTCTACCTTTATCTAAGAATGCTTCGACTACAGCACCTCTTGATTTTCGATTTGGATTAGCTTTTAATTCTAAAAGCTCTGCCTCTAATAGTACTTTTTCAAGGAGTTCTTTTACTCCCGTTCCTTTTAAGGCCGAAACATCTTGTGATTGAATTTTACCACCCCATTCTTCAACCATCAAATTCATTCCAGCTAAGGCTTCCTTAATTTTGTCAGGATTAGCATCTGGTTTATCAATTTTATTAATTGCAAAAATAATAGGGACAGCTGCTGCTTGTGCATGACTAATTGCTTCTTTAGTTTGTGGCATGATATTGTCATCTGCAGCTACTACAATAATTGCAATGTCTGTAACTTGTGCTCCACGGGCACGCATGGCAGTAAACGCCTCGTGACCAGGGGTGTCTAAAAAGGTGATTTTCTGACCACTTTCTAACGAAACCCCATAAGCTCCTATGTGCTGTGTAATTCCTCCTGACTCGCCTGCAATTACATTTTCATTTCTTATATGGTCTAATAAAGATGTTTTCCCATGATCAACATGGCCCATTACAGTCACAATGGGTGCTCTTGGCAATAAGTCTTCTTCCTTATCAAGATCTTCCACTATATTTTCTTCTTGATCTGCTTTTTCAAATGATACTTCAAACCCAAATTCTTCTGCAACAATACTTAAGGTCTCTGCATCCAATCGTTGGTTCATTGTAACCATTATCCCAAGGCTCATACAAGCAGAAATAATTTCAGTAGAAGTAATCTCCATCATAGTTGCGACTTCCCCTACAGTAATAAATTCTGTTACTTTTATAAGCTTGCTTTCGGCTTGCATTTGTGCAATTTCTTCATCAGATTTTTGACGGTGTTGCACTCGCTTATCACGACGGTATTTAGCTCCTTTGGACTTATTAGATTTTCCCTGAAGCTTTTCAAGAGTTTCTCGAATTTGCTTTTGTACTTCTGCTTCAGTTGGTTCTTCTTTTTTAACTGGCTCTTGACGTGGCCCGGCGCCTCTTCTGTTATTTCGATTACCGTTATTATTATTGTTTCTGTTATTAGAAGTATTAATCGAAGGTTTTACATCTTTGGTGATGCGCTTGCGTTTTCTTTTTCGTGCATCTTCTACTGTTTTTTCTTTTTTATTTACCTCATCCAGATTAATTACCACTCCTGTTTTCTTAGGCCCCGATAATTTCTGATACTTTGTTTTCAAGGTTTCACCTTCGTCCTCACTTATTGCTTCTGCAGCAATTGTGTTTTCAGCTAAAGGTGTTGCGGATGGATCGGATGACGGTTCAACTTGATTCTCTTTAACAGGAGGCACTACTGAACCAACGAGACCTTCTTTGGCTACTTTCAGGGTCTTTTCTACAGGAGCTTTTGGAGTAACAGTCGATACTTTTTTAATTTTTTTTGGAGCAGAAGCCTCTACCTTTTCAGTAGGCTTCTCTTCTTTCTTGGATTCTTTTTTACCAGTATTGACGGAGTCAAGATCAATTTTTCCAAGACTTTTGGGTTTTTCAATGTCTACAAGATTTGACTTAAGCTCTTCTCGTTTAGCAATTTGATCTAAACGATCTTGTTCTTTTTTCTCTTGAATTACACGTAAATCTTCTTTCTCTTTTCGTTTTTCCTCACTTATCTCGTGAGAAGCTACCTTTTTAGATTTATCTGTTTCGAATTCATCTAAGAGTGTCGTATATACTTCTTTCGTGATTTTTGTGGTTGGACGTGCTTCAACGTCAACCCCCTTTTGAGCTAAAAATTCGACAGCTCGGTCTAAGGAAATATTTAATTCCCTTAAAACTTTATTTAGTCGAATACTCGGTTGGTCAGCCATATTTTAATTTCTATTTACAAAAATAAGAATTATTTCTGCAGTCTATTTTTCAAATTCTTCGTTAAGTATTCTTAGCACGTCTTTAACGGTCTCCTCTTCAAGGTCCGTTCTTTTTATTAAATCAGCAACATCTAACTCTAACACACTTTTTGCAGTGTCTAAACCTACTTTTTTAAATTCTTCAATCACCCATCCTTCTATTTCGTCGCTAAATTCTTTTAATTCAATATCCTCTTCAATACCTTCTCTAAAAACATCAATTTCATAGCCTGTAAGCTTACCAGCTAGTCGGATATTTGCTCCTCCTTTTCCAATGGCCTTAGAAACTTCCTCTGAATTTAAAAAAACCTCTACCCGTTTGGTTTCTTCATTGATTTTTAATGAATTCACTTTAGCAGGACTAAGCGCACGAGAAATAAAAAGTTGTATGTTATTGGTGTAATTAATTACGTCAATATTTTCATTACCTAGTTCACGAACAATTCCATGTATTCTAGAGCCTTTCATCCCAACACAAGCACCAACTGGATCAATTCTGTCATCATAAGAATCAACGGCTACTTTTGCTTTTTCTCCAGGAATTCGTACTGCTTTTTTAATGGTAATTAAACCATCAAATACTTCTGGGATTTCTTGTTCAAATAATTTTTCAAGAAAAATAGGCGAGGTTCTTGAAAGAATAATTCTTGGTTTATTTCCGCGCAATTCAACTAATTCAATAATTCCTCTTATGGAATCACCTTTTCTGAAAAAATCACTAGGAATTTGACGGTCTTTAGGTAAAATTATTTCATTACCATCGTCATCTAAAAGGATGATTTCTCTACTTCTAATATGGTGAACTTCTGCGGTGTACAATTCTCCTTCACGGTCTTTGAATTGCTTGAAAATAGTTGTGCTGTCATGTTCAAATATTTTAGCTACAAGATTTTGTCTTAAATACTGAATCGCTCTTCTTCCTAAATCAACAATTTTCACTTCTTCAGAAACGTCTTCTCCTACCTCAAAATCAGGCTCAATTAAACGTGCTTCTGAAAGCTCAATCTCTTGATTTGAATCTTCTACCATTCCATCTTTAACAACCACTCGGTTTCTCCAAATTTCTAAATCACCTTTGTCTGGATTTATAATAATGTCAAAGTTTTCGTCTGACCCAAACTTGCGCTTTAAAGTGTTTTTAAAAACATCTTCAAGAATAACCATGAGTGTCACACGATCTATTAGTTTATCGTCTTTAAATTCTGAAAAAGAATCAATTAAGGCTAGATTTTCCATATTCAACTATTTTCTTTTAAACTAGAACTTTCGCGTTAATGACCTCATCATACGAAAGTGTTTTATTTTTTGTTACTGTTGTTTTTCCTTTGCCTATAGGCTTTGGTTCTCTTTGTTTCCACGTAAGAGTAATCTCCTTTTCATTTGCATCGCTAAGTGTACCTTCAATAGCTGGCTCACCTTCAAGTTCAATACGAAGTTTACGTCCTTTATTATTTACGTATTGTCTACTGTTTTGAAGTGGACTTCCCACTCCAGCCGAAGCCACTTCGAGTGAAAAATCATGCTCTTCACGATCAATATTGTGTTCAATAGCTCTACTTACGTTCATGCAGTCTTTTAACGTTACCCCTTGATCGCCATCTAAGGTAATGTGAATGCTATTATCACTCCCTATTTTTAAATCAATAAGAAAGAGTGCTTTGTCCTCTTCTAAGGCAGCTTGTAATAGAGTTTCAACTTGTGAACGAAAATTCATACCAAAAAAAAAGGGGACTAATAGTCTCCTCTTATTATATATTAGTTCAATAATTTGTGCAAATATATACATTATTATATAAAAAACATCTCCCCCCTCTTTTTTTTAATGTTTTAAGATCCTTCTTATTACTTTTCTAAATAAACCAAAGATTCTAATTTAAGTTAATACTAGATTTTTTTATTAATAAAAGAGATATTTTGAATAAATTTTATCAATTTAAAATTAACCTTTAAAAAAAAATAGAAGTATGATTTACTCCTTAAATATTACTTAATTTTGGAAAATTATGAAATTTAAAAAAAATGCTTCAGGCATTAGATTTACCAAACATCTTGCTAAAGTGCAAACACCCTTTGAAAAGTTGTTTGAAATTTTTAAAGAACTCATTACACATACTTCTGGAGATTTTGATGAAGCCATTGACTGGCTTAGAGAGTTGGATAAAGAATATCATCTTACAGATGAGGATTATAGTATTGATGATTTTATTGAAGATCTAAAGGAAAAAGCCTACATACAACCATCATCAGGGAGTGGTGGAAAAGGAGATGGGTTTACCCTTACTGCCAAAACTGAAAAATTGTTAAGAGAACATGCATTAAATCAAATTTTTGGGCAACTCAAAAAAACAAGCTCTGGGAACCACAAAACAAATAAATCTGGACAAGGACAAGACCATACCGGTGAGTTTAAGGCATACCAATTCGGAGATAGCCTTGATAGAATTGCAGTTACGGAAAGCATCAAGAATGCTCAAATAAGATCAATGGGAAATGATTTTACTCTTCAAAATAATGATCTTGTTATTGAAGATTCTTTTTATAAAACACAAATGAGTACAGTGCTGATGATTGATATTAGCCACAGCATGATTCTCTATGGAGAAGATCGGATTACTCCAGCTAAAAAAGTTGCTATGGCACTAGCGGAATTAATTACCACACGTTACCCAAAAGATACTCTCGATATTTTAGTTTTCGGAAATGACGCTAGACCTATTGCTGTAAAAGATATTCCCTATTTAGAGGTAGGACCTTACCATACAAATACAGTTGCAGGACTTGAATTAGCAATGGATATGCTTAGAAGAAAAAAGAATACAAATAAGCAGATTTTCATGATTACCGATGGAAAACCAAGTTGTTTGAAGATGCCCGATGGAACTTATTATAAAAACAGTGTGGGCTTAGATGAAACTATTGTAGAAAAATGCTACACAATGGCACAGCGTGCAAAAAAATTACACATTCCTATCACCACTTTTATGATTGCTCAAGATCCTTATTTAAAGCAATTTGTGAGGGAATTTACAGAAGCAAATCAAGGAAAAGCATTTTTTACTGGTCTCAAAGGATTGGGAGAAATGATTTTTGAGGATTATGAAAAAAATAGAAAAAAGCGTTTAGAATAACCATCAATAATATTTATGACAAGAAAAGAAAATACTACCCTAGGTGCACTAAAAAAAAGTGGGTATACACCCTTAACCATTCAAGAAGAAATGGCGCAAAACCTTCGTCAACATCTTAAAAGCGGAAAAAAACTTTTGAAGGTTTAATTGGTTATGAAAATACCGTAATTCCCGATATTGAACGCGCTATTTTGTCAGGGCACAACATTAATTTACTTGGATTACGTGGACAAGCTAAAACACGTTTAGCTAGACAGATGACCCAATTATTAAACGAATGGGTTCCTGTTGTTGAAGGCTCTGAAATTAATGATGATCCACTGGATCCTATTAGCAATGAGGCAATAGAGATAATTGCAGCTCAGGGAGACGCTTCACCTGTTAGTTGGCTGCATCGAGATGAACGTTTTTTTGAAAAATTAGCAACACCCGATGTAACAGTAGCAGATTTAATTGGTGATGTAGATCCTATTAAAGCATCAAATTTAAAGCTCTCCTATGCTGACGAACGCGTGATTCACTTCGGAATGATTCCAAGGGCACATAGATGTATTTTTGTTTTAAATGAACTGCCCGATTTACAGGCACGTATCCAAGTAGCCCTTTTCTCAATTCTACAAGAAAAAGAAATTCAAATTCGTGGATTCAAAGTAAGGCTCCCTATAACCCCACAATTAATTTTTACCGCCAATCCGGAAGACTATACTAATAGGGGAAGCATTGTAACACCTTTAAAAGATCGTATTGGGTCTCAAATACTAACTCATTATCCTCATACCAGAGATATTGCTAAGGCAATTACTAACCAAGAGGTTATCGTTAGTAAAGAGAAAAAAGCCATGATTCATATTCCTGAATTAGCGTGTGATATTTTGGAACAAATTGGTTTTGAAGCTCGAAAAAGTGAATTTGTAGACTCAAAAAGTGGAGTAAGTGCTCGTATGAGTATAACTGCAATGGAAAACCTTATAAGTACTGCAGAACGAAGATTACTGATAAGCGGAGATCAAAAGACCAGCGTTCGTCTTGTAGATTTTCTTGGAGTAATTCCAGCCATTAATGGAAAAATAGAGCTGGTTTACGAAGGGGAACAAGAAGGGGCTGAACAAATATCATATCATTTAATTTCAGAATCAATCAAAACAATTTTTCCGGATTATTTTCCTAAAATTGAAAAACTTGACAAACAAGAAGAAGATGGACCCTATGATGAACTTTTAAGATGGTTTTTTGAAAATAATGAATTAATCCTTGAAGATTCTCTGGCTGAAAAAGAATACAAACAAACCATTGAACAGGTTAAGGGTATTGAGTCAATTATCGATATGTATCAAAAAGATTGTAGCATTGAAGATCGGTACTTTATGATGGAATTTTTACTTTGGGGACTAGAGGCTAATAAAAAATTAAATAAGTATAGAACTCTGGAAGGGTTTCAGTTTAAAGACTCATTAGGTAGTTACATTCAAGGGATTTGATTTTCTAATTACTCAAGATCAAGAATACTTTTATATCAAAAAAAAGGGTTCCAAAACGATTGGTTTGGAACTTATAAGGAAAAACCATTAATTCCAAGAAATTATTATTACACTATAGATATTGGTAATAACAATATAACAAATCACTAGGGGGTGGTTATACCTCACCAAATAATTCTTATAATGAAAAAACCTCCTTAAATAAGGAGGTTTTTTTTTGCTGTTGTTGGCCCACTAGGGCTCGAACCTAGACTCTTCGGTACCAAAAACCGACGTGTTGCCAGTTACACCATGGGCCAAAAGCGTGGCAAATTTACATGAAAGTTTTTTTAAGAACAACTTTTTAAGGTAATTTAAACTTTAATATGACTAATCGATCTATTTTTGATAATCAACAAAAAAAAATACTCGTGAAACAAGAAAAAACTATTCAGATTTTTATTACCGGAGGTACCTTTGACAAGAGTTATGATTACATAGAGGGCGCTTTATATTTCAAAGAAACACATTTACCGGAAATGTTAAAAAGAAGCAGGTGCCAACTTGATATTCAGATTGAAACGCTAATGATGATGGACAGCCTTGAAATGGGAGTCAAAGAAACTGATCAAATTATAGTGGCTTGCCAGAATAGTCCTTGTCAAAAAATTGTCATTACCCATGGTACTGACAAGATGGTAGCTACAGCAAAAGCATTAGCAAAGGCAAATTTAAAAAATAAAACCATCCTACTAACCGGGGCAATGATTCCCTATGCCTTTGGAGGTTCCTCGGATGGTTTTTTCAACTTAGGCTGTGCACTTTCATATGTTCAAACTCTGACCCAAGATGTCTACATAACTATGCAAGGACAATCGTTTCTTTGGAACGAAGTTCAAAAAAATAGTCTCCTAGGGCGATTTGAAAAAATATGATTTTATGATACCCTTTTAAACAAATTGTAATGATTTTATATTGCTGCATTTATACTTACCTTCGTTTTCTAAATTTTGATCACGAAAATGACTGACAAAACATACCGTATTTGGAACCTTGGTTTAGGTTGGACTGTTTTTGCTATTGCCCTATTCACTTTTGGAAGTACCGTAGAACCCACAGCTAGTTTTTGGGATGCTGGAGAATATATTGCTACTTCTGCTAAGCTTCAAGTGGGTCACCCTCCGGGTGCTCCATTATTTCAAATGATTGGTGCCTTCTTTGCTCTTTTCGCAACTGGACCACAACAAATCGCACTAATGGTCAATTTCATGTCCGTTTTTTCAAGTGCTTTTACCATTCTTTTTTTATTTTGGACTTTAACCTTACTACTCCAAAAGCTACCCTCATTCAAAACTCTAGATTCAGTTTATGAGCGCATTGGTTTTTTTGGAAGTGCAGCCGTTGGATCATTAGCATTTTGCTTTTCAGACAGTTTTTGGTTTAACGCGGTTGAAACTGAAGTTTATGCCATGGCCACCTTAATTTTATCGATATTATTTTGGATGGGTTTACGATGGGAGCAAGAAATGAATACTTCCCGGGGTGATCGCTGGCTTTTGATGATTGCTTTTGTAATAGGTCTTTCTTTTGGAGTTCACTTTATGGGCCTGCTTACTATTCCTGCATTGGGAATGATTTACTATTTTAAAAATTACAAAAAAGTTACAGTTAAAGGGTTTATATACGCCAATTTAATTGCCATTGCTATTTTGCTGTTTATTTTTAAATTATTGTTACCCCTCACCTTAGCATTTTTTGGAAAAGCAGAAGTATTTTTCGTGAATTCAATTGGCTTACCTTTTAATAGCGGAACTATTTTTGCTGCCCTTCTTTTTGTTTTCTTTTTCTATTATACCCTGCGTCTTACATATAAAAAAAATTGGGTAAACCTTAACACAGGAGTGCTTTCCGTTCTTTTTGTATTGCTTGGTTTTTCATCATGGATTATGATTCCAATTCGTGCCAATGCAAATACAGTCATTAACGAAAATTCTCCTTCAGATGCAAGATTGCTTTTAGCTTATTATAACCTAGAACAATATCCGGAAACTAAATTATTTTATGGCCCAATGTTTTCTGATATCTATGCGGGTCAAGATCCTGAAGAGCCCTTTATAGACGACAAACCAAAATACGAGAGAGATTATACAACAGGCCGTTATAAAATTGTGAATTTTTGGGAAGATGCTCGCTACAATTCAAACAGTGCTCACAATGGTTTACTTCCTCGTTTGTGGAGTAGTGAACATGCTGGGAATTATATGAATTTTACTGAACCATTGGAATTTTCAATCAAATCATCCTACCGCTCCAATCCACAGCTTCAAAAACGGGTAAAAGATTTTAAAGAAGATATTGAAGAGGGTGCTGTTAATGGAGATCAATACCATGAATTTCTTAAAACCCTTAGTCCTTATCTAAATATTGAAAAACCAACATTTTTTTCTAACCTACGATTTTTCTTTGAGTACCAATTAGTATATATGTACGGGCGTTACTTCATGTGGAATTTTACTGGTCGTCAAAATGACATCCAAGGAGAATACAATGTGTTAAATGGAAATTGGCTAAGTGGGATTCCTTTTGTTGATGAATTACGTCTAGGAAATCAAGCGGAGCTTAATGATGATGCACTTTCTAATAAAGCAAGAAATACATATTTTTTCCTTCCATTAATATTAGGACTTATTGGATTATACTTTTTATATGAGCAGGATCCAAAGCGGTTTTGGGTGTTAATGCTTTTTTTCTTGTTTACAGGCATTGCACTTAAGGTCTACTTAAACGAACGCCCTTTTGAACCTAGGGAACGAGATTATGCATTAGTTGGCTCATTTTACGTATTTGCTATTTGGATTGGTCTTGGCTGTATGGCCTTGATTCATAAAGCTAAACAATTCTTAAAGTCGAAGGCTTTACAGCCTTCCATTGTGATCCTCTGTTTATTGAGTGTACCTGTACTTATGGGTTACCAAAACTGGGATGATCATGACCGCTCCGATAGATATACTGCACAATCTATGGCGCGATCATACTTACAGTCTATTCAAAAAGACACAGGAGCCATGATATTTACTATTGGTGATAATGATACTTTTGCCCTTTGGTATGCCCAAGATATTGAAGAATATCGTACCGATGTAAGAACTATTAATTCAAGCCTTTTAGGCACTGACTGGTATATTGATCAAATGAAGCGTAAAACTTATGAAAGTGAGCCAATTCCTTCACAAATGACTCATGACTTGTATGCCTATGGAGTTAGAGATGTAATTCGCTACCAACCTGATGAACGTCTCGATTCTATACGATGGGATATTAAGGATTTTATGAATTGGGTCGCAAGTGATGACCCACGAACTAAAATCAAGGATTTATTATTAAAAACCGGAAGAGATGTAAACCAGCTTCCTGAAAGTCAACGCGAAGGAATTTATTATCCTAATCGAAAAATTCGAATACCTGTAAATAAAGAAAATGTATTAAAAAGTGGAATCGTTAGCCTAAAAGATTCAGACAAAATAGTGCCATATATCGATATTGATTTACCGGAAAGTGCGATTCTTAAAAATCAAATGATGATGCTAGATATTGTCGCCAACAATGATTGGAAACGTCCTATTTATTTTACTGGAGGTAGTTTTTCTGACTCTGAATATTTATGGATGAAAAAGTACTTACAACTAGAAGGACTCGTATATAAATTAGTCCCTATAAAAACAGACATAGGAAAAGACAATCCTTACCTAATGGGAAGGATTGACACCGATTTAATGTATGATATTGTAATGCAATGGAATTGGGGAAATTCTGAAAGCCCATTTATTTATCATGATCCAGAAACAAGAAAAAATAGCATTTCATTCAGAAGTAATATGGCACGTCTTTCAGAGAAACTGATTGATGAAGGAAAAACAGGTAAAGCACTAGAAATTATTGACTTAGCTCTTGAAAAAATGCCGCTTAATTATTTTGGATATTACAGCTTAATGGTTCCTTTTGTAGACGGATATTACAGTCTTAATGAAAATAATAAAGCACAAGCGCTTTCCAAAGCTATTGCATATAAATATAGTGATCGCTTAGAGTATTTTAGCTCTTTAGATGCAGATTTACAGTACTCCCTTGGTGAAGAAATTATTACTGAAATTGAACGTTATCGTGCTTTGGTAGAAGCAGATTTAAAACATGCTGAAAAGGCAAATCTTGCCTCAACATTAAATCAATTCATTCAGGCTTCAAATCCTTTTAAATATTTATATGGTGACTATGAATACAATACGAGTCTTATCGATTTTGTAGAAGGATATTTTATTGCAGATGATACAGAAATGGCAGAGTCGTTAAGCATGAAAATAGCATTAGAATTTTCAAAAAGACTTCAGTTATATAGCCAGTTTTCTGCTGAAAATCAACTTCAATTAATTAAGCGAATAAAAGATGAATTTTTAAACTACCAATACCTTTTACAGCAAACAAAGATTTACGGGAGTGATTCTTTTTACAAACAACAGGAAAAAGAATATAATAAGAGTGTAGCATTATTCACAGAGATACTAGAAAGTAAAGTTTTGGAATAAATTTTATTTAAGCTACGTGATCTTGAATCAAGCTAATTAAAGTATTAGCATCTTGATCGCCACTCTGGCGCCAAACCATTTCACTATCTTTATAAATCATTAACGTAGGTAAAATTTTTACCCGTAAAGCCTCTGAAAGTTTGTGGTTTTTATCTACATCTATTTTTATTACTTTTCCTTTGTCACCAATAGCAGCAGCTACATCTTTTAAAATAGGATGTAGTTCCAATGCAACATCTTCTTGCCGGTAAAAAACCAACAAAATAGGTATTTTCTCATCTATTAATTTACCAAATTTTGACATAATCGTATCGCATTATAAAACAAATGTATAAGAAAAAGGTTAAACTACTGTTTTAGCCTTCTTTAAAGTGATAGAGGTTACTTCTGGCCACATACCTACTCGCCCTGGATATGCAAGGTATCCAAAGCCTCTATTAACGTTTATTCGTTGTTCTGGCTGACCATAAATTCCTGCCCATTGTTTATAACGCCATTGTACAGGACTCCACTTTATCCAGCCTGGTATTTCGATACCAAACTGCATTCCATGGGTATGTCCACTTAATGTTAAATGAATATTATAAGGGTGAGGTAGAACCTCTGCTTCCCAATGCGAAGGATCATGTGACATTAATATTTTAAAATCTTCAGGTGCAACACCTTTAAGTGCTTTGTTTAAATCTCCTGCTTTTTTAAATCTTCCTGAACCCCAGTTCTCTACTCCTACAAGTGCAATACGTTGTCCATTTTTTTCAATAAAACGAGATTCATTTAATAGCAGATCCCATCCCATACCTTTTTGAGCGGCATAGAGGTCTTCCATGTTTTTAATCTTAGCTGCTGTACTTTCCCATTGAGTATAGTCACCATAATCGTGATTACCAAGAATAGAAAAGACTCCATTTGGGGCTTTAATTTCTCCAAAAATTTTTGTCCATGGAAGTACCTCATCTGATCTATTATTAACAAGGTCACCAGTAAATAGAACAACATCTGCTTGTACTTTATTGACTAAATCAACTCCATATTTTACTTTTTCAGGACTGTCAAAACTACCGCTGTGAATGTCGGAAATTTGAGCGATTTTAAAGCCATCAAAAGCTTCTGGCAAATCTTCATATTCCAAAACATACGAAAGTACTTTATAGTTATATCGACCACGGTACATTCCATATAGTAAGGAAGTAAACGGAATAGCTGCAATTCCTAGTGCTAATTGAGATAAAAACTTTCTACGAGTAGGAAAAAAAGACGATTGCCCCGGCATTTTAAAAAAATAGGCGTAGATGGACTGTGGCACTCTAATAATGTCCTCCGCCATTAATAAAAGTGTAATGATTGCCTGAAATGTAAAAAGAGTAATAAATAAACCTATGGCATACATAAGCTTTGGCTCCATGTTAGCTGCACGTTCTAAGATAAGGGTATGCAGTAATAAATTCCCTACAATAATTGTAACGATTACCCCATAGAGTAACCAAAACCATCGGTTAGAGGTTACTGTTTTAATTCCCTGAAAAGCATACCACTGGAGAATACAGAAAATTAAGATTGTAATAACCCATCTCATAGTTCTTTTTTTTTTGCAAAGGTAGTGAGTTCGTATTTATAAAGTAATAGGATTTAACCGCCAATATCTTGTGCCATCCTTAAAGCTTTTCCATCAGAAAGACTCGCTACATAACAGGTCGCATTTAAAAGGGTTTCATACAAGGTATTTCCTTGGATAGATGTTCCCTCATCAACTAAAGAAAGAATCAATTTATCATGAGAATTTGGAATCCCCTTAAACATTCTAACAGCTGCATTGGTATAATGCTCTAATAAGGTTGAAATTGCTCGGTGACCAACTACTTCTTTTTGAACAACCTCTCGTGATTGGTAAATATTTTTAATACTTAGATTTATAATATCTTCAATTTGAGCCTTGTATTTACTTTTATCTAAGAGTGAAACCTCAAAGGTTCCTTTTAAAATAGATGCTTCATTTTCAATAAAAATATGGATGGCATCTTGAATTAAACTATTTATTGCAAGTGCTCTAAGATAACTTAACCGCTGTGGCTTATATACCAATTGTGCGTACTTTTTTGTATCAATTTTATCTCTAACTAAATTGATTAAATATTCTAAGGCGAAATCTTCTGAAATCCACCCTAAGTTAATCCCATCTTCAAAATCTATAATAGTGTAGCATATATCATCTGCCGCTTCGACTAAATAAGTTAGCGGGTGGCGAATGGGTCCTTGCTCAACAGGTAATGCTAGTTCTTGAATGAGATCTTCAAAAAAAGGAGCTTGAGCTTGAAAAAAACCATACTTTTTATCAGCCACATGATTAGAAGGCTTTTTAGGTAGGCTCCCTTTGGGATACTTTATAAAAGCACCCAACGTAGCATAGCTTAGTCTTAAACCTCCCGGTGTTCCCACTTGAGATTCTGTTAAAATTTTTAATCCATTTGCATTTCCCTCAAAATCACATAAATCTTGATATTCTATAGGCGTTAAAGAATCTTTAAATGCCTTTCCAGAGCCAGAAGTAAAAAAATGCCCAATAGCTTTTTCTCCACTATGTCCAAAAGGAGGATTGCCTATATCATGAGCCAATGCAGCAGCTGCAACTATAGCACCAAAATCATTTGGCTGATACCCTAGGGTAGCTTGTAAATGAGGATATTTTTCTAGAATAGCTTTCCCTGCAATACGTCCCAAACTTCTTCCTACTACTGAGACTTCTAAACTATGGGTTAAGCGTGTATGAACAAAATCTGTTTTTGAAAAAGGAATGACTTGTGTTTTATCTTGCAAGCTTCGAAAAGCATTTGAAAACACGATGCGGTCATAGTCTACTTCAAACCCTAAACGCAGATCATCCTGCTCTACTCTTAGACGCTTGTTGTTGTCACCAAAGCGTTTTAATGATAATAATGATTCCCATTCCATCCTACAAATTTAGGATTCTTAAATCATATGTTAAGTAAACTTTAATGAAAATAAATATGATAACATTTACTTAATAATGAACTGAGTACAATTAACTTTTAGGTAAAGTAATCTTATATATCTAAAAATACATTTGCTGTAATAATTAATAATAAAATAATTTATAAAAATGAAAAACCTGAAATTTTTACAAATCTTATTAGCCCTGATGATTATGGTAAGTTGCTCTGATCAAGAACCAATAATTGAGTATGTGACAGTCACTGAAACAGTGGTTGAAACAATTACTGAAACAGTAGAAGTAGAAACAAATCAATATTCAGACTCTACTCTAGAGGGAAATATCACTTCTAATCTTACACTAGACGCCTCCAAAATGTGGCTTTTGAAAGGTCGTGTATCGGTAGTTGCTGGAGTTACACTCACTATACCTGCTGGAACAATAATTAAAGCTTCTGCTGGAACAGGAGCTGATGCTTCTACACTAATAATTGCAAGAGGAGCTAAAATCGAAGCTAATGGAACTGAAGAAGCGCCAATTGTTATGACATCAATTTCGGATAACATTGAAATTGGCGGAACTTATCCGGTAAATGGTCCTTCACTTTCCGTTGAATCAAGAGGTCTTTGGGGTGGCTTAATTATTTTAGGAAACGCACCTGCTTCTTTCTCTGGAGACGTAAGTGAACTTCAAATCGAAGGTATTCCTACTTCAGACTTAAACGGTCTTTATGGAGGAATAGACTCTTCTGATAGCTCTGGATCAATTCAATACTTCTCTATCCGTCATGGAGGCGCTGAAATTGGAGAAGGAAATGAAATTAATGGTTTAACACTTGGAGGTGTTGGATCTGAAACAATCATAAACCATATTGAGGTAATTGCAAATGTTGATGATGGAATTGAATTTTTTGGTGGATCCGTAAATGCATCAAACCTAAGTGTTTGGGGGCAAGGTGATGATGCTATTGATATTGATCAAGGATATTCTGGAACTATAGATGGTGTATTAGTGATTTTAACCTCAGCTTCTGATCATGGATTAGAAATAGATGGTCCAGAAGGGTCTTTAGAGGGAAGGTTTACACTTAAAAATGCAACAATTGTAGGTTCAACTTATAATTGTGCTGCACTTGGTGTTGATGGTGAAATGGCTGATTTCAGAAAAGGTGCTACTGGAGATATACAAAACGTATTATTCCAAAACTTTGCAGGAGGTAAAGATATAGAGCTTGATGCAGCTGCTGATTCAGCATCCTATACTTCAAGTAAATTGACGTTTTCAAATATAGACATTCTTTATCCTTCAGATTTAGATGCAAATGTTTGTTCAAATATTGAATCGATAAATCAAATATTTGATGATAAAACAGATCCTGTACAGAGTAGTTTCGAGTCAGATGCTACTTCATTTGCTGAAATAGTTTCAGAAAAAAAAGAGGGAAACGGAATTGATGAATCAAAATTATCATGGACTTTTTACGCAAGATATAAATAGAATCTTAGGTCATTACATTTCGATTTTTCTAATGCCCAATGGATAAAACCATTGGGCATTAGTCACTTAAATATACTTTAAAATAATAATGAAAAAAACACTTTTATTCACACTTCAAATAATTTCTCTTTCTAGCATACTTTTAAATGCTCAGTCAGGAATTACAGGTACAGTTATAGATGGTGATTTTAATGAATCGCTTCCTTTTGCTAATATTCAAGTTAAAGAAACTGGAGAAGGAATAACCTCCGACTTTGATGGGAAATATTTCTTTGAACTAAATGAAGGAACCTATACTTTAATTTTTTCTTTTGTAGGATATGAAACTAAAGAGATTACAAATATTATTGTAGGTGGAAATGATTACACTCTAACTGAAGTAGTGTTAAATTCTGCTGCACAAGGCCTAGAAGAAGTAATCGTAACAGTAGATGCTAGGAGAAACACCGAATCATCAGTACTTGAAATACAACGTAGATCTGCAAGCCTGTTAGACGGAATTTCAGCTCAGGCTTTTAAAAAAATTGGTGCAAGTGATATCGCTGGAGCCATTAAAAGTGTCCCAGGTGTCTCTGTTCAAGGAGGAAAATTTGTGTATGTGAGGGGTCTAGGTGACCGATATTCGAAATCCATCTTAAATGGCGTTGACATTCCGGGTTTAGATCCTGATAGAAATACGATTCAAATGGATCTATTTCCAACTAATATGATTTCAAATATTCTTGTAATAAAATCTGCTAGAGCAGACTTAGCTGCTGACTTCACGGGGGGAGTTATTGATATTATTACAAAGGAATTTCCAACAAAAGAGGAGTTTTCTGTTAAAATAAATACAGCCTATAATCCTAATATGCATTTTAATGAAAATTATTTAAGTTATGACGGTGGGCAAACAGATTTTTTAGGTTTTGATGACGGAACTAGAAAAAATAAAATTGCAAATAGTTTTTTAGGAAATACATTTGATCCTCGTTTTAATCGTACAGAAAATGGCTTAGAGTTAATCAATACAGTGGCCAATAAATTCAACTCTCAAATGGCACCGACTATTGATAAAAGTTTTTTAAACTTTGGAGTTGGTATTTCGTATGGAAACCAATTTAAATTTAGTAATGGCAATTCTATTGGCGTATTAGGATCTCTTAACTACAAAAATGAACAAACTATTTTTGAAAATGCACAAAATAATATTTATAATTATAGTACTAATAAAGACATAAATGAGTTAGAAGAAAATCGCATTCAATATGGAACAATTGGTGGTCATAATATCATTGCAAGTGGTTTGTTTGGTCTTACCTACAAAACAACAACTAGTAAAATAAAATTCAATGCTCTTCATATTCAGAATGGTGAAAGTACAGCTGGAAGTTTCAGACAATTAACAAGGTTTTCAGATTTTATTGATTTCAATAAGTATAACTTAGAATATAATGAACGAAGTATTACCAATGGAATCTTTTCAGGACTTCACAATTTTTCTGATGGAACTTTCAAGCTTGAATGGACTCTTTCTGGAACTTTAGCGAAAGTTCATGATAAAGATATTCGAAATACAACCTTTCAAGATGAGGAAGGCGTTTTTAGTTTTCAAGAAAATACCGAGCCAAAAAGGATTTGGAGAAGTTTGGATGAAAATAATCTTGTTGGTAAAATTGATGCAACAAAGCGTTTTAAATTCTTAGCAGCAGATGCAGTTTTAAAATTTGGGATCTATCTTTCTGAGAAAGAACGTTATTTTTCAATTGCTCAATATTCCACTAGTTCAACGTTTACTTCTGAACAAGATTGGGATCGTTATTCGGGTGATCCTAATCAGCTATTCAATTCAACTAATTTAATTTCCTCTTCCAATACTAACGGAACCTATATTAATCCACAAACGACTATTCGCCAAGAAGCAAACTTATTTAATGCAAAACAATATAATATAGCTGGTTACGTCTCAAATGAATTTAATCTTTCAGAAAAATTAAAATCTATTATTGGTTTACGATTTGAAAACTATCAAGTTTTATATACTGGAAAAAATAGTCAATTAGGTCAGGTTTATGATGATCAGAAAATAATAAATAAAAATAATATTTTCCCATCTTTAAACTTCATTTATACCCTAAAGGAAAAACAAAATATTCGCCTTTCTTATTCCCTTACTACAGCAAGACCTAGTTTTAAAGAAGCTTCTATAGCAGAGATTTATGACCCATTATCAAATTTATTTTTTATTGGAAATATTAACATCAAACCAACGTACATAGATAATTTTGACATTCGTTATGAGGTATTTGGAAAAGATGCTCAATTTTTTTCGGTAAGTGCATTTTAC
Source organism: Flavobacteria bacterium MS024-2A (assembly GCA_905182305.1). Taxonomy (GTDB): domain Bacteria; phylum Bacteroidota; class Bacteroidia; order Flavobacteriales; family Flavobacteriaceae; genus MS024-2A. The sequence goes on along the minus strand of CAJJBB010000003.1, from coordinate 222,023 downwards.
AAAAATTTAACAGATCCCATTGAAATTGGATTTGTAGCAGCATCCACTTCAAACTACACTCCTTTAAATCTAGAAAATGCAAAAGTTGTAGGAGTTGAATTAGAAATAAGAAGAAATCTTACAACTATATTTCCAGGTATTAGAAATGTTAACTTCAACTTTAATGGGTCCTATATTATTTCAGATGAAAAGTTTAGTCAAGACGAATTAAGGTTAAGAACTTTGGGTTTAAGAACAGGGGAAACATTAGGCACTTCTAGACCACTTCAAGGTCAATCTCCATATCTAATAAACGCAGGCCTAGATTATAATAATAAAGAAAAAGGAATCCAAACAGGGCTTTACTTTAATGTTCAAGGAAAAACGCTAGAAGTTGTTGGAGATGGTTTTTATCCAGATGTTTTTACCTTACCCTTTAATAATTTAAACTTTAATTTTATAAAGAAAATTAAAAATAATAGAACTCTAACGTTGAAAATCTCTAACTTATTAGATGAAAGTCGTGAAAGTTTGTTTCAAGGTTATAACGTTAAAAGTAAATTCTTCAGCAAAAGGAATGTCGGTCGTCAATTTACTTTAGGATACTCTATTAAATTTTAAAGAATACTAAATATCTCAATGATCTAATTGACTAGAACTGAAGAGTTTTCTTTTAGGTGATTTTCTTTTAAAATAATAAATTACTTTATAACCTCAATTAGACTTAAAATAATGTCTTCTAGTAGTGCCAATAGTCTTTAATTATTTGACATAGGATCATATTGTTATTAGGTCAATATTTAGCTTATTATCAAGCTAAAAAAAGTTATAGTTTAAAAGCTATCCTCTTATTATAAATATTTTTAATTCAGCAACTATGACATAAGATTTAATTTCTTTAAAATTAAATCTTATTTTTTATAGCTACTATAATATTCTTCCATCAAGTTCATGATACTATTAACTAAGTCTTTCGTTTCAAGTAAAATATTGAAATAAAGCGTGGTGTTTTTAGGGCTTGATTCTTCCGATCGTGTTCGCTCAATTTGAGTGTCAATTTTCACGGAAATAAGACCTAGTAACTCCTTCTTTTGAGCTATCACAAAAGAGATTCTCTCGAATTTTCTGCTATTAAAAATATCAATTATTTCTTTATACAGTAAATCCAACCGGTCTTCTATTTCTTTTAAATCTTTGAATTGATTAAATTTTAACTTTTGATGCTGATTATTTACATGCTTATAACTCTTCTTAGAAATAAACTCTAAAGATTGTGCTATATCTGTTAGATAAGCCAATATTATAATATAAAAATTACTTCCTCGGACACTAGTTTCATCTAAATTTTTAATCAAAAAGAAAATATTATCTCTAAGATCCTCTATCTCACCATCTAACTTCGCTACCCCTTTTTTACTCTTTTTTAATAGGTCTGCGTTTTGAGTAGAAAGTCCCTCTAAAAAGTTGGCATAAATTTTACTAGCTCTAGAAATTACAGCAATAATATTTTCAGCACTTTCTGAAATAATGCCTTGAACAGTACTACTTTCATATTTTTTAAGTTGATTGGAATCTATTTTTACATCCTTATTTTTGTGTTTAATAAAGTTTCTTAGAAGTAAAAGAATTGTTAAAAGCAAAAGAATTGGGATCATAGTTACTTTATCCCATCGGATTAGAAAGACAACCACCCCTGAAGCTAAAAAGGCTCCTAAAGCTGTTAAAAACCAGCCTCCTATAACACTTACAACACCTGCAACACGATACACAGCACTTTCCCTACCCCAGGCTCTGTCTGCAAGCGAGGTTCCCATTGCCACCATAAAGGTTACATATGTAGTTGATAAAGGCAATTTCATGGCAGTTGCAATTGAAATTAAAATACCAGCAACCATGAGGTTAACAGATGCTCTAATCATATCAAAAGCTGGGGCGTCTACACTTTGATCTTTAGAAAGCATAAATGCATTATTTCGCTCATAACTTTTCTCGATTCTATCATGAAAAGATTTTGGCAATACTGCACTTAGTGAAGATGAAAGGTAAAAAAATGAATTTACAAGTGTTCTAGAAAAAATATTGGGTTTAAATTTTTCATGAGTATCATTCTGTCTAGATAAACCTATTTCAGTTTCTGCTACAGTTTTTGCTTTTTTAGAAAACCATAAAGTAATTACCATAATTCCACCCGCAATAAATAACAAAAGAGGTTCTGCAGGTACTTTCTTATCTAAAACTTCCATTGAAAATAAGGTTGGATCTATTCCAGAAATACTCCATGCTTCATAAGAATGATATGCTGCCATTGAAACACCAATAAAGTTAACTAAGTCATTTCCTGAAAAAGCAAGGGCTAGTCCAAAAGTACCTACCAATATGACAACTATTAAAATACTTTTTTGAGAGACTTTTTGAAAAAAATAGGAAAGGGCTGTTAAAGCAAAAAAAGCAATTGCAACTATTAAAAGCTCATTACTTTTCAAAAAACCAGAAAGCTCTTTGTAGTATGGCGTCCCTTTTAGTCCTTTTATGAAAATAAAATAGGTGATTGAGGTAAGGGCAATTCCACCAAAAAAAGCTCCAAAGTTTTTTACTTTCTTTTCAAATTGAAAGGTAAAAATAATTCGTGAAATCCATTGGACAAAAGCACCAACAGAAAAGGCAATGACAACAGACAAGAGGATTCCACTAATAATGGTAATTGCTTTATCTGTATTAATATAATTTCCTATATCAGCTAACGTTTCAGTATCTGAAGCACCGATTTTAATTAAAGACATCACAACAGAAGCACCTAAGAGGTTAAAAACTATTGAAACCGTTGTTGAGGTAGGAAGACCTAATGTATTAAAGAAATCAAGGAGGAGTATATCCGTTATAATTACAGCCATGAAAATGATCATAATTTCATCAAAGTAAAAAGAGCCTGGATTAAAAATACCTTTTCGAGCCACTTCCATCATTCCACTTGAAAAAACAGCACCAATAAAAATCCCTAAACTTGCGACAATCATAATGGTTCTTATTGAGATTGCTTTTGAGCCTATTGCTGAATTCAAAAAGTTAATAGCATCATTACTAACTCCTACAACGATGTCTGCAACTGCCAAAACGGCAAGAGCAATCAACATATATAAATAAATATTATCCATAAAAAAATTTATTATTGGTAAAGATCAGTATTAATATTAATCTCTACGTTACCAAATTATTAAAAATGAAGATCAAATCCTGTTCTGAAAAGTACATTGTCTTTTATTCCACTAGCATTTAAAAGGCTAATGTCTGCTTGAATTTTTAAACTATGTCCCACAACATACTTTGACACCCCAAATGTGATTTGTTTAAGGTCTGATAGGCGAGTAATTTCTTTAAAATTAATATTAGTATATCGCGCAGTAATTTCAAAGTTATTTTTAAAAAGATAACTTCCTTGTATATTTGATGCAGAACCTGCACCCACTACAGCTCCTGTTTTTGTTCTACCATCTTCTTCCAAAGCTTCAATTTGATCAGCATCTCTATTTGCATACTCTCCCGTCAATGCGAAGCCGTTATATTTAATGACACCATCCAGAAATATAGTAGTAATATCAGTCTCAAATAATCCTCCACTAGATTGTATTAAATAAGAGCCCATATTACTTCTACTTTTTACGGCATTTTCGTTAATGTCATAGGTAAAACCAAACATGGCTTTAATTGATTTTTCACGTTTTAAGTCTCCTTGGGAATAATCACCCTTAGAAGAGAATTCACCAAAAGGAAGTAATTCAAGTCTTGAGGTATATTGAAGTCCCCCTATATTTCCTTCAGTTATATTTCTTCCTTCACCCTGTGAAATTGAGAACTTTTCTTTTATAATCCAGTTACCACCCAATCTTAATTTGTGACGTAATTGAATACCCACATCTCGATCAATATTAAATTTACTATTCAATAATGAACGATCAATCAACTGTAAGTTTGCTGAAGAAACAACTCGTTCTATGTTCCCTGGTAGTTTTGTTTGGCCAGCCCATAGTTCAAAATTTTCGTGAAAATTCCACATGACTACTGCATCTAAAATATACCGAGGTGTATTTCTATTGTAAACATTTGCTCCTGAAATATCACGATTGGAAAGACCCAATTCAATTTTGTACTTTAATTTTGGTGAAAAAGCAAAACCTCCAAATTTCAATCGTGCTCTTCTTACTGAAAAATTGATGTTTGCAGGATCATAATCTTCACCATTATAACTCCATTCACTTTGGTAACGTGATTGAATTCTTGGTGCAAACTTTACGCTAAAAGAACTGTCTTTTGCAATAAAATTTATCATTCCATTGCCAAATTTAGTATCACTAATTTCTTGAGCTTGAAGTAAAAGACCAAGGGGGATAAACAAAAAAGATGATATTAACTGTTTCATGTAGTTTTTAATATAATTACGTTACACAAAAATCATATTTTAAAAAAAGTTAGATATTACCTTTTAAGTAATCTTTAAAATAGTGTTATTAAATCATTATATCAATTAAGATCCGCACATCAAGCAATCGTCATCTTCACCTTCTTTGGCTTGTGCAAGCATTTGCTTAAGCTCCTGTGGTGTCAAAGGCTCAACTGGAACAGCTCGCTGTGGGGCTATAGCACTAGCAGCTGCAGTCTGAGTAACTTTTGTTGCTTTAACTTCAGCTATCGGTGTGCTTTTTGCTTTTTTTGTATTGTCTAGTGTGAACTTAATGGCATCAACTGCGGATTTGGTTCTCAAATAATACATTCCTGTTTTTAACCCCGATTTCCATCCATAAAAGTGCATTGATGTTAGTTTGGCCATAGTAGCTCCTTCCATAAAGAGATTCAAGGATTGTGATTGATCAATAAAATATCCTCGTTGGCGAGACATGTCTATGATATCTTTCATACTCATTTCCCAAACCGTACGATATAGTTCTTTTAAATCATCTGGAATACCTTCGATACTTTGAACAGATCCATTATTGCGCATCAATTCTTGCTTCATGTCTTCATCCCATAATCCAAGATCTACAAGGTCTTCCAAGAGATGCTTGTTTACAACAATAAACTCTCCCGAAAGGACACGTCTTGTATAAATATTAGAAGTATAGGGTTCAAAACATTCGTTATTTCCAAGGATTTGAGAAGTGCTAGCAGTTGGCATAGGTGCTACTAAAAGTGAATTTCTAACACCTTGTTTTTTTATAGTTTTGCGTAAAGCCGCCCAGTCCCATCGTCCGCTTAATTCTTCATCTTTTATTCCCCATAAGTTATGTTGGAATTCCCCTTTTGAAATTGGAGAGCCTTTGTAGCTTTCGTAAGGACCATCATTTTTAGCTTCTTCTGCTGAAGCTGTTAAAGCTGCAAAATAAAGAGTTTCAAAAATTTCTTGATTTAGCTCTTTGGCTTTCTCAGACGTAAAAGGCAAGCGTAACATTATGAATGCATCTGCGAGTCCTTGAACTCCTAATCCTACAGGACGATGTCTGAAGTTTGAGTTTTGGGCCTCAATTACTGGATAGTAATTGCGATCAATCACGCGGTTTAAATTTTTTGTTACACGAACTGTTACATCAAATAACGCCTGGTGATCAAAAGCGTCATCTTTAATAAACATAGGTAGAGCTATAGAAGCTAAATTACATACAGCTACCTCATCTGGAGAAGTGTACTCCATAATTTCTGTACATAAATTTGAAGAACGAATGGTTCCTAAATTTTTCTGATTAGATTTTCTATTGGCAGCATCCTTATAAAGCATATATGGAGTACCTGTTTCAATTTGAGATTCTAAAATCTTCTCCCAAAGTTCACGTGCTTTGATTGTTTTTCGCCCTTTTCCCTCTGATTCATATTTAAGGTAAAGTTTATCAAATTCATCTCCATGGACATTAAAAAGATCAGGACATTCGTTAGGACACATTAATGTCCATTCTGCATTTTGTTCTACTCGCTTCATGAATAAATCTGGTGTCCACATAGCATAAAACAAATCGCGTGCACGCATTTCTTCTTTTCCATGGTTCTTTTTCAACTCTAAGAATTCAAAAATATCAGCATGCCACGGCTCTACATAAATTGCAAAGGAGCCTTTCCTTTTTCCTCCACCTTGATCAACATATCGGGCTGTGTCGTTAAAAACACGTAGCATGGGTACAATTCCATTAGAGGTTCCATTTGTTCCTGCAATATAAGACCCTGTAGCGCGCACATTGTGAATAGACAATCCAATACCTCCTGCTGACTGCGAAATTCGAGCAGTCTGCTTTAAAGTGTCATAGATACCATCAATACTGTCGTCTTTCATAGTCAATAAAAAACATGAAGACATCTGCGGCTTAGGTGTTCCTGAATTAAATAATGTAGGTGTTGCGTGCGTAAAATATCTTTTAGACATCAGTTCGTAAGTCTCAAGAACTGAATCAATATCGTCTAAATGAATTCCCACAGAAACACGCATCAACATGTGCTGTGGCCTTTCTACAATCTCTCCGTTTAACTTCAGTAAATAAGAGCGTTCTAATGTTTTGAAACCAAAGAAGTCATACCCAAAATCTCTATTGTAAATAATGTTTGAATCTAACTTATCTGCATTTTTTTGAATAATCTCATAAACCTCATCCGAAAGTAAAGGAGCCTTTTTACCTGTTCTAGGATTTACATACTGATACAAATCAGCCATAGTTTCAGAAAAAGATTTTTTGGTATTCTTATGTAAATTAGAAACTGATATACGAGCCGCTAATTTTGCGTAGTCAGGATGAGATGTGGTCATCGTGGCAGCAACCTCAGCTGCAAGATTGTCCAAGCCCGAAGTCGTAACTCCATCATAAAGTCCTTCAATTACGCGCATTGCAATTCGAACAGGATCTACTAATGGATTTAATCCATAGTTCAACTTACGAATTCGAGCGGTAATTTTATCGAACATAATGGGCTCTTTACGGCCATCTCTCTTGAGTACAAACATAGGGGTGATATTTAAAAATTATTGGCTTTTTCTGAAAACAGAAAAAAATTAGTTAGGGTGTCTTTAGACTAAAAATCTGCGTCAAAGCTGATTTTTGTCTCTTGATCTTCTGCATTTAGAACACCTGCTTTTTGGTATTCACCTACTCGCTTCTCAAAGAAATTAGTTTTTCCTTGTAAGGATATCATATCCATAAAGTCAAATGGATTAGTTACGTTAAACTCTTTCTCCAAGTTTAATTCTGTAAGAAGTCGATCAGTTACAAATTCTAAATATTGGGTCATCAACTTGGCATTCATACCAATCAAACTGATGGGTAAAGATTCCGTGATAAACTCGCGCTCAATTGTTAATGCGTCAAGAAGAATTTCTTTAATTCGAGCTGGAGGTACTTTATTTACCAAGTGATGATTGTGTAAGTGAACTGCAAAATCACAATGCACCCCTTCATCTCTAGATATCAACTCATTCGAAAATGTAAGGCCTGGCATTAATCCTCTTTTCTTCAACCAATAAATAGAACAGAATGCTCCTGAGAAGAAAATCCCTTCAACAGCTGCAAAAGCAATTAAACGCTCGGCAAAAGAATCTGAATCAATCCACTGTAATGCCCAATCTGCTTTTTTCTTAATGGCTGGAAAAACTTCAATAGCCTTGAAAAGATTGTCTTTTTCAGCATCGTCTTTCACATACGTATCAATTAATAAAGAATACGTTTCTGAATGGATATTTTCCATCATAATTTGAAAACCATAGAAAAATTTAGCTTCAGAGTACTGTACTTCATTAACAAAATTCTCAGCAAGATTTTCATTTACAATACCATCCGATGCAGCAAAAAAAGCTAGAATATGCTTGATGAAATATTGTTCATCATTAGTTAATTTTGTGTTCCAATCCGTCAAATCTTGATGTAAATCAATTTCTTCGGCTGTCCAAAAACTAGCCTCCATCTTTTTATACCATTCCCATATATCATGGTGTTGGATTGGGAAAATAACGAAACGATTTTCGTTTTCTTGGAGGATAGGTTCTACTGCTGCCATTTTGATTTTTATTTTATGATTTGAAATTGATTGGTTATTGTTTAACAAAGATTCTAAAATGAATTGGAAATTGAAAGAGCAACTTTTCCACAATGAGGGTTAGTTTTTAACAATATGACGCTTTTTTGATTTTTTTGAGAAAAAAAATAATATTGAAAGAAACTGATGGCTAGTGTGTTAGAACAATATATTTTTGTAAGGCCCCGAAAACATTAGAACTAAACTAAGACGCCTTTTTTGCATATTTTTCTAAAGCAGTATACCATACTTTACCAAATTTTCTTATTAAGGCAGTTTTAACAAATTGATAAACTGGAATTTTAAGTGATTTTCCTAAATCACATGCATCAGAACAAATAGACCAACTATGATAATTTACAGCCGTCATATCATGATACTTTTGAATTCTGACAGGATATAGATGACATGAAATTGGTTTTTGAAAGTCAATGACTCCTTCTTTGTTTGCTTTTTCAATACCACAAGAAGCGACTCCCGTTTCAGAAAAAACAGTATAAGCACATTCTTTGCCTTTTACTAACGGAGTTTCATAATCCCCATCAATTCCTTTTACAAATACTCCTTGAGCTTCAATAGATGCGATCCCTTTTTTGTTTAAAAATGGTTTTATTTTAGAATAATGTTGCTGTAAGAATGTAACCTCCTCATTTTCTAGTGGGGCACCGGCCTCTCCTGAAATACAACATTCTCCCTTGCACTTCGAGATATTGCAAACAAAATCTTCTTTAATTAAGTCATCAGAAATTAGCGTATTTTCTATAGCAACCATAAGTATTATTTTCAATAAAAATAACCATTTTAAAATGTACATTTATAATAATAAAAATACATTTGCAAAAAAAAATCTTCAATGATTGATCCTAAAGAAATCTTCACCGCCAGCATTGTTCTCTTGGCGGTTATTAATATTGTTGGGAGCATTCCTATCATCATCTCACTGCGTGAAAAAGTGGGCCATATTGAATCTGAAAAAGCTTCAATTATAGCAGCAATAATTATGATTAGCTTTTTGTTTTTAGGAGATGAGATACTTAAAATCATTGGGGTAGATATAAATTCTTTTGCTGTAGCGGGCGCTTTAATTATTTTGTTCTTAGCCTTAGAAATGATTTTAGGAATTACTATTTTTAAAAATGAAGCACCTAAAACCGCCTCAATTGTTCCTATTGCTTTTCCTATGATCGCTGGAGCTGGAACTATGACATCACTGCTTTCTTTACGTGCAGAATTTGAAGTGACTAATATTATTATCGCGATTATAATAAATATATTTTTTGTTTATATCATTTTAAGATCCTCTAAAATAATTGAAGGTTGGTTAGGTAAATCTGGGATCAACATTATTCAAAAGGTTTTTGGAATTATTTTATTAGCCATCGCCGTTAAATTATTCACTTCCAATATTGGTCAACTTTTGTAAAACATTATATTTGCTTTATGAAAATTATACTTCCTCTTTTTATGGCACTAGCCATCGTTTCTTGTATTTTTAATCTTACTCAAATAGATTGGGGAGATCCAGTAACGGGAAAAAGTAGTGTGGCTGTAATTGGGGTGATGGCTTCCGCTAGTGCTTTTTTATTACTCCTCATTTTGATACTTTCAAAAAGAGTTGCTCAAAAACTAAAAAATCGTTAAGGAGTTTGAATTTCAGTCAGAGTTTTTTGAATAAAAGGATCTTTTTCATTTACAATCCTATTATAAAGATTTTCTCCAAATAATTGAATAGCTATGTATGCTTTTGTTGCATTAATTAGGATTTCTTCATTGTTCTTAGTTATAGTGATAGGATAGCTGTTTTTTATACAATAGTCTTTGAAAGCTTTTATCAGTTCTTCCCTAAAAGGAAGTGGCTCATTATAAAACATAGCGGCATTATTAAAGGTATATTTTTCAGGATGGGCATCCATTTCCAAAAACACGAACCGGTTTAATAAATTTGACCGAATAAAATAATTATTCAATAACTCATCAGGCGTTTCTCCATTAGAAATATAAAAATCCGGGGTGATACCTCCCCCACCGTAAACCGTTCTTCCTTTTGAAGTGGTGAATGCTAAACTATCATTTTTTGGAACATTAGATTCATTGTCCATTTCGCCTGTTTCAAAACGTTGTTGTACCTCGCCATAATAATCAGATCTGGAGGTAGTGTCGTAGGGACGCTGAATGGATCTTCCCGTTGGAGTATAATATCTTGCAGTTGTTAAGCGAATTTGATCACCTCCACCAAGGGGCATCTGTTGCTGAACAAGTCCTTTCCCAAATGTTCGTCTCCCTACAATAAACCCGCGGTCATTATCTTGAATAGCCCCCGCAATAATCTCACTTGATGAAGCAGAATTTTCATCAACTAGCAAATACAGGCCTCCATTTTCATACAAGCCTTTAGAAGAAGCAACAGTTCGTTCCCTAAACCCATTATTTCCTTCCACAATAACAATCGGCTTATTAGCGGCTAAAAAATCATCTGCAATTTGTTTAGCAGGCAATAAATACCCACCAGGGTTACCTCTTAAATCAAGAACTAAATCTTTCATCTCTTGGGCTATCAATTTTTCCAAGGCCTTTCTAAATTCAGGGAAAGTGGTCTGTGAAAAGCGATTTATTTTAATGTATCCTATAGTTTGATTTATCATATAAGAAGATGATACACTTGGCAAGGGAACAGGTCCTCGTTTAAATTTAAAAGAATAAATAGAGTCTGTTCTCTTTCTATATACTTTTAATTTAATAGGATTTTCAGAGCTCCCTTTTAATTTTGAAACTACAGCCTCGCTCGTAAGTTGTTTTTGGTAAAGAGTATCTTGATCCACCATTAAAATCCGATCTCCAGATTTTAATCCTGCTTTTTCACTAGGCCCACCTTCTAAAACTCTTACCACTGCAATACTGTCTTGGACTATAAAAAAACTAACACCAATTCCCATAAAATTTCCTTGCATACTTTCTGAAAGAGCTTGTTTTTGAACTACAGGAATATATACAGAATGTGGATCTAATTCATTTACTATTTCTTCAATTACTACTCCAACGATACTGTCTGTATTTATTTTATCAACATAGTCGTTTGACAAATAAATAAGCAATTGATTTAGTTTTTGAACACTTTCATAGACTGGTGCTGGCTTATCATCATTTAATAAGTTATTTGACCCAATCAAATGACCAATAGCCAATGAAAGAAACACAATTAAAATCAAGAAAAAAGTATTTGTTTTCAATGGCTTTAGTTTTATAAAGAAAGGTATTTTAGTTCAACACCTGCTTTTTTTAAAAACTCTAAGCCTGTTACATCTTTATATGTTTTAGCATATACAACACGAACTATGCCAGCTTGATGAATTAATTTACTACAATCTCTGCAAGGAGAAAGCGTAATATATAAAGTTGCACCCATACAAGATTGAGTTGAGGCTGCTACTTTTAAAATTGCATTTGCCTCAGCATGAAGGACATACCATTTGGTATAATGTTCTTCATCTTCGCATACGTTTTTATAGCCAGAGGGAGTTCCATTAAAACCATCTGAAATAATCATTCGGTCTTTTACTATAAGTGCCCCTACTTTTTTTCGTTCACAATAAGACAACTGTCCCCAAGTAGATGCCATTTTAAGATAGGCTTTATCATACTTCTCTTGCTTTTCTTTCACCATTATAACGAAGATATCAATTTAGGCAGTATTATGTTTTAAATTCTTTCTAAAATCATTTTAAATGAAGCTAGCAAAATTAAGCCGGCCACAAAAAATTCCCAACTTCTTTTAGAGTTTTTTAAAATTTTTAATACAAGCCAACTCGTGAAAAGAACAAAAAAAACTATGGTTACTTGAGCCAATTCAATACCTAAAGCAAATGAAAACAAAGAAATTGTGACAGCATCATCAAAAATTAGCATCTTAAAATATCGTCCAAAACCTAACCCATGAATAATCCCAAAAAAAATGGTCATTAGCGGAAAAATCTTCTTGTTTCTATAAACACTGTTTTCACTTTTTAAAAAGAAAACAGCAACAGTACTTAAAGCAATGGTAATAGGAATCAAAATCTCTATCCAGTAGCTGGAAAAGGAAAATTCTGTATAAAAATTTCCAATAAGTGAAAGGGTGTGACCAATTGTAAAAAGAGTAACCCACCAAAGTAATTTACCGCTCTCCTTAAAGCTAAAAGGTAACACTAACGTAACTATAAAATAGAAATGATCAAGTCCATTCCAATCTATTACATGCCAAAAACCCAAGTTGGAATAAAACCATAGTGTCTCCATCATAATTTTCGTTCTTTTTGAATTGCTTCGTAGGCTCTTTGTACCTCTTGAAACTTCTCTTGAGCTCCTTTAATCATCGCAGGGTCTTTTGACTGTAACTTATCTGGATGATATTTTTTTGCCATTGATCTGTAAGCTTTTTTAACTTCTGAATCAGTGGCAGAAGGAGATATTTCTAAAATCCTGAAAGCGTTGCCTGTAGCTTTAATAAACATAGCCTTGATACTCTCTAAGTCATTAGATCGAATTCCAATTGCTGCTGCAATTTGATTTATTTTCTGAAGTTCAGATTGAGAAATGCTCCCATCAGCATTTGCAACTCCAAAAAGAAAATGCAGTATTTGTAATTGGGTTTCATAAGGAGCTTTTTTTTTGAAAACTTGTACCAATTCTGAAATACTAATGGTCTCTTTTTTTATTTGCTCATTAAAAATTTCAAAAATTGAAGATGCTTTATCTGGTCCATAATTTGAGATAAAAAAAGTACGTACAAATTGTAATTCAGTCGCTTTTACCTGTCCGTCAGCCTTAATAACAATTGCTGCCAAGGAAATTAAATTGATTTGAAAAAGTTCTGGCTGAATATTTTGAGGTTGTGAATTAAAATTAATTCGCTTCCCATTAAAAAATTGATCAAATAAACCCCCTACAAAATAACCAAAAATCCCTCCCGGAAAGCGAAACAAATAATAACCCACAAACGCTGCAATCCACTTAATCATATTTTATTTTTCTAATTAATTGCAAATTTGATAAATAAAATCGGCTCAACAAAACCTTATCAGATAGCATTACTTTTATATCTTTGAATAAAAAATATATGTATCCACCAGAATTAGTAAAACCCATGCGGGAAGAGTTAACAAACATTGGTTTTGGAGAATTACACACTTCAGAAGATGTTGCAAATGCAATAGAACAAAAAGGAACAACATTAGTTGTTGTCAATTCTGTTTGTGGTTGTGCGGCTGCTAATGCTCGCCCAGGAGTAAACCACTCATTACAAAATGACAAAACACCTGATCATTTAGTGACTGTATTTGCAGGAGTAGATGCCGAGGCTACCAACACTGCTCGTGACTTGATGGTTCCCTTTCCTCCATCTTCGCCTAGTATTGCGTTGTTTAAAGATGGGGTACTGGTTCATATGGTTGAGCGTCATCATATTGAAGGTCGTCCTGCAGAATTGATATCAGAAAACCTAAAAGCCGCATTTAACGATCATTGTTAAACACATTGTTCTTTAAAGGATTTATTTGGTCGTGAAAACACTTTTAAATTACTCCACAAGTATACTTTACTTCGTTTGTTTTGGTTTTTTATTAAGCTTTTTTCATATAATTCAATGGATAGGTTTTTATACTATAGGGAAGAAGGCTCAGAAAGCTGCAGTGGATATTTTAAATTTCTTCTTGCTTAAGTGTTTATTAATTGTTGGCTCGAAAATAAGCTTTGAAAACCCATTTATTCTTCCTAAAGATCGTTCTATAATTTTTGTTGCTAATCACCAAAGCACTTATGATGTGCCACCAATAATATGGCACTTTAGAAAACATAACGCTAAATTTGTAAGTAAAAAAGAATTGGGGAAAGGGATCCCTAGTATTTCATTTAATTTACGTCATGGTGGCTCTGTTCTCATTGACAGAAAAAATCAAAAGAAAGCACTTAAAGATATCGGGGTTTTCGGTAGAGACTTAGCTCGAAAAAAACATTCTGCTGTAATATTTCCAGAAGGAACAAGAAGTCGCGACGGTGTTGTCAAGCCGTTTCACAAGTCAGGTCTTTTAATTTTAATGAAAAACATGCCGAACGCGGTAATCGTTCCTTTAAGCATAGGAAATTCATGGAAATTTGCATTCAACAATTATTTTCCAATGCCACTTGGAGTAAATCTAAAAGTTACTGTTCATAAACCTTTAGAAATTATTGAAGGATCTCACGAAGACCTAATTAATACAATTGAAAAAATAATTGTTGATGAAGTAAATCGATTGCAAAATAATACTTAAAATTATTGCGGTAATCTAATGGTAAATGTGGTGCCTTTTTCTTGTTTGGAAACAAATGAAATAGTACCATTATGCGATTCTATAATATTTTTTACAATTCCTAAACCCAAGCCCATCCCAGAGTTTTTTGTTGTAAATTTTGGCTCAAAAATCTTATCTGTTAAACTCGGAGAAATTCCTTTTCCATTATCAGATATAATAAGAATTATTTCTCCTGGCTCATTAATTAGTTGAATTCCTATTTGAGGAGTTTTTTTCTTAGAAATGGATTGAAGTGAATTTTGAATCAAATTTGTAATTACTCTAATCCATTGAGCTTTATCAAGTTTATAGAAAATTTGAGCATGATTTGAAGAGAAAATAATGTATTCCTGCTGAAAGATTTTAATTGCCTTTGAAGTAACATCTACTATATCACATTCTTTCAAATTAAGCTTTGGGAGGGAAGCAAAATTCGAAAAAGCCTCAGCTACATCACTCATTGTATCTATTTGTTGAATTAAAAGATCTGAAAAATTTGATACCTTTTCTTTATTGTCAGAATCATTTGAATCGTATTTATGCTGAAAACTCTGAATAGTTAATCGCATAGGAGTCAATGGGTTTTTAATTTCATGGGCGACTTGTTTAGCCATTTCTTGCCATGCTTCTTCTCGTTGGGTTTTTACTAATTTTGCTGCATTTACGGATAATTCATCAATCATTGTATTGTAAGAATTTACTAAACTATCAATTTCTCTAGTTGCATTTTTTAAGTGTATTTTCTCATTTTTCTTGTCTAAACCTGTTTCTGCCATTCTAACACGAATAATTTCTAGAGATCTAGTAACATATTTAGACAAAAAATACGCTATAAAAATTACTGCAAAAAGAAGAAATATATAAATCTGATATAAATTCTGTAAAAAGGAGTTTAATTCATTTTCAGAAAAGGAAGTATCTTCAAAATAAGGGAAAAATAATATTCCATATGACTTCCCAAACTCATCATTTAAAACACTATAAGAAGCATGGAATTTATCAATATCTGAATTATATCTTTCTAAATAATTACCTGTTTCACTTTTTAAAATTCGTTCTAAGAGTAAAGGATCCAATAAATAATTATTAGCAATAACTTCAAGGGGAGAGTGATAAACAAAAAGTGGAGTTCCATCTAATGAAAACAATGAATACCTAATATTATGAATTCTATTTATTTGTTCAAATTCAGAATTGAATTTTTGCCATACACTATCATGTTTTTCATATAAATCATTCTTAGTGACTAAGTGATTTATATGTCGTTGTATTTGAGCTTCTTTTCTGTCTAATCTTCCTAAATGATAGTTTTCTCTTTGTGATTCATACTGGATGGAAGTGGTTCCTAAAATAAGTAAGCCAGCAACAAAAAGCATGAGGATCATGACGACAAAAAGGCGAGTCCTAAAAGAAAATTTTTCGGGAAGTTTAAAGGGAATTTTCATTCGTCTTTTCGTATTTTTTTATAAAGTCGAATCCCTAAAAGAAGTACTAATGCTAAACCAACAATCCCTAAAACACCTGCTATCCAATGAAGGGTGTCTTTTAGAATAACCAAAAAAATAATAGCAAAAAGCAATAAAGAAGCGCCCTCATTCCATATCCGCATATAATTACTACTACAAGTGTTTTGATCTTTTTGAAGTTTTAAAAAAAAATGATGTGTTCTCAAATGATACGCAATCAAGAGAAGAACAAACGATAGTTTTAAATGCATCCAGGGCTGTGATAACCATGAGGGCATTAGAACCAGCAACCAAATTGCAAATATAATTGCCAATACTGCCGATGGCCATGAAATAATATACCATAACCTTTTGGCCATCAATTTAAATTGTGGAATGAGAATATCTGCTTCATTTTTAGGTTTATTAATAGCTTCAATATGGTATATAAAAAGTCTTGGGATATAAAAAAGTCCAGCAAACCAAGTTATAACAAAAATAAGATGTAACGCTTTGATGTAATTATAATACAAGACGTTTTATTTTAAGGTTAAAAAATCTAATTTCAAATCAGCAAAAGTCTTGTTAAAGGCTTCCAAAT
This sequence comes from Flavobacteria bacterium MS024-2A, assembly GCA_905182305.1. Classification (GTDB taxonomy): domain Bacteria; phylum Bacteroidota; class Bacteroidia; order Flavobacteriales; family Flavobacteriaceae; genus MS024-2A. Next base: position 205,656 of record CAJJBB010000003.1, on the reverse strand, counting down.
CTTCAGTCAATAGTTTATTGTAGTGATCTATTTGGATTTTAATTTGACTTGTAAGCAACTTACTTACCTCAACATCCTGATCTGTTGGAGGGAAATCATTCCCCATTACTAAATTATTTATATGTCCAAGTTTGTTGGTCAAACGAATTGGGAAATTAAGCGGATCTTGATTACTCTTATTTTGAGTTTGATAAAGCGCCTTTTCAATTTCTGAAAATTCTTTTTTAAGGACAGTGGCAGTTTCAATAATTTCTTTTGCTTCTTTTAAATCTCTATAGTTTTTTTCAAAAGTGTCTAGTTTTGCATTAATACCTCTAATGTTTTTAATAGCTTGATGCGCCTCATCTATAGTTTGATTAACTGTATTCACAAAATCAAAATGCTTTTGTCTTTCTTTAGCAGTTACCTCAGCTCTAGGATCAGGTAAAATAGTAAATGTTTGCTCAGTAACCATTTCACCTTTTTGCAAACTCACTTTGAACTGTCCAGGCATTGCCTTTGCCCCAGTTAAAGAAGCTCCCCAAAGAATCATTCCGTCAAGAAGCTCTGCGCCCTTGTATCTAGTGTTCCATACAAATCGATTTCCTCCCGACTTTACTTCTAATTTATCTTTTAAAGAGGCTGTACTGAAGGTTTTAATTAAGGCCCCTCCTTCTTCTTTAAAATGCAATTGAATGGTGTCTTTTGTCGAATCAAAGTCTTTGACGTTAAAATGTACAATCGCCCCATTAGGTATATTAGTTCCAGCTGTTAAAGAAGTTCTTCCTCCATAACCTTGAGTACGGTAACTATCCCTGGGTTTAAAGAGTATCATCTCATTCTTAACTACTTCTTGATTCAGCTGATGAAGAACTGTTAAATCATCAATCATCCACAAACTTCTTCCTTGAGTAGCGACAATCAAACTATTGTCTTTAATGGTCAAATCAGTAATGGGAACTATTGGTAAATTCAATTGAAAAGGACTCCAAAAAGCACCATCGTCATAAGAAATATACATACCTGCTTCTGTTCCTGCATAGAGTAACCCTTCTATAGAAGGATCAGCTCTGAGCACACGAGTAAAATGCTCTTTATTTATCCTATTGGTTATTTTTATCCATGTTTTTCCATAATCCATGGTTTTATATAAATAGGGTCTAAAATCACCTGTTTTATAGAGTGTTCCTGCGACATAACAAACCGCTGGATCAAATGGTGACGGATCAATACTATTAATCATTAGCCATTTAGGCATTTGAACGGGGGTAACATTTGACCAATTTTTACCGCCATCACGAGTTAGATGTAACAATCCGTCATCACTCCCTACCCACAACAATCCTTCTTTGAGCGGAGATTCATTTGCTGCAAAAATAGTACAGTAATATTCTACTCCGGTATTATCTTGAGTGATGGGTCCGCCAGATGTTTTTAAACGATCTGGATCATTTCGTGTTAGATCTTGGCTAATGATTTCCCATGATTGTCCCTCATTTTCAGAAACATGAACTTGATTAGAAAATGTATATAGCTTTTTGGGATTGTGTTTACTAAAGATGATCGGAAAATTCCATTGAAAACGATATTTCATTCCTTCAGCGCCATATCCCATCGGATTGTCAGGCCAAACATTGATCGATCTTTTGAGACTTGTTTTGTGATTCACACGCGTTAAATAACCACCGTAACTACCTCCATAAACAATGTCATTATCTAATGGATCAATCGCTATATGTGCTGATTCACCTCCCGCTGTAGATTCCCAATCTTCTTCTGAAATGTTTCTACCATCTGAACGGTGATTTATACGAATGGTTGAATTATCCTGTTGTGCAGCATAAATCCGATATGGAAATGCATTATCAGTAGTAACTCTGTAAAACTGTGCGGTAGGTTGATTGTAATAAGTGCTCCAAGTTTCTCCAGCATTGGTTGAAATTTGAGCTCCCCCATCATCAGCAATAATCATTCGTTGATTGTCTTCTGGAGCTATCCATAAATCATGGTGATCACCATGTGGAGCGTTATAAGGCTTAAAGGTCTTTCCTCCATCTTTAGATTTATGATATGAGACGTTCATTACGTAAACAATATCTTCATCTTGGGTATCTGCATAAATTTTAGAATAATACCACGCGCGCTGTCTAAGGGCACGACTTTCATTTATATGATTCCATGTGTCCCCTCCGTCATCAGACCTGTAAACTCCCCCTTGATCTTTATTTTCAACAATTACCCATACTTTTTGAGCATTTAAGGGAGAAACAGTTATCCCCATAATGCCTAATATTCCCTTGGCAAAACCTTTATTCTTGCTAATTTTCTCCCAAGTGGAACCCGCATCTATACTTTTCCACAAAACTGAACCTTCTCCTCCACTATTTAAGCTGTAAGGAGTTCGGTTTATTCTCCAAGTAGCGGCATATAAAACTCTTGAGTTTGTCGGGTCCATAACTAACTCAACCGCTCCGGCATGTATATTAGAAAATAATACTTTTTCCCATGTTTTACCCCCATTAATGCTTTTATACACCCCGCGCTCTATGGTTGGCTTGTATAAATTTCCGAGTACCGCTGCATAAACAATGTCTGAATTATTCGGATCTATTACTATTCTTGGGATATGTCTTGATTCTGGTAATCCAGAAAAAGCCCATGTTTTCCCAGCATCTTCCGATTTCCATATTCCATATCCTGACGAAACATTACCTCTAACTGTCACTTCTCCTCCACCAACATAAATAACATTTGAATCACTTTTAGCTACTGCGACTGAACCAATACTTCCGCCAAAATAGCCATCCGAAATATTTTTATAAGTTTTACCTCCATCTTCTGTTTTCCAAACACCCCCACCAGCAGCGCCAAAATAATATAGCTTTGGTTTTCCAGGAACGCCAGTAACTGCGGAAGATCTTCCACCTCTGAAAGGACCTATAGACCTATAGGATAATGATTCATAGACTGAATTTGGATATGAAACTAAAGCTACTTGTTTACTTCGCTTTTTTCGCTGTCCATAAAAAGGTTGAATTGAAAAAAACAAAAGGAAAAGAGCTATTATTAAATACTGTGCATGTATGTGTAAAGTCTTCATATTGAATATGTATAAAAACTAAAAGTATAAAATTTAATTGTTTTAAACATAGGTATGCTATTAGATAACCATTTCTTTTAAAAGTTAGGTCATTTTCAATTTACTAACCTCCCTATTCAAAAAAAATGCTGTAACAATAGTAGAAAGAACATCTGCAATTGGAAACGCCATCCATACCCCGTCTACACCATAAATACTAGGATAAAATAAACAACAAGGGGATGAAAAAAATACCTTGTCTACTCAAGGTGAGTAATAAAGCTGGAAGAGCCTTACCTATTGCTTGAAAATAAGCTGCTCCTATGAGTTGTATTCCAACAATAGGAAGAGCTACAAAAACATAACGCAAAGCAGTTGGTGCATGAGTAGCAACATATTGATTATCTGAAAAAATACTTGGAATAGTTTCTGAAAAAAAGAAAATTACTACAAAAATGAGACTTGCTAAAAGAGTTGCATAACCTATTGATATATTTATTATTTCTCGAACACGTATCCAATTTTTCGCTCCATAATTAAACCCAGCAATTGGTAAAAATCCTTGAGTAATTCCAAGAATAGGAAAAGTTGCAAACATTAACATTCGACTCAATATTGCATAAACTGCTATAGACGATTCTCCTCCAAAAGAGAATAATATGTTATTGACCAATAAAATAGTAATACTTACCATTGCTTGGCGAGTTAAAGTAACAGAGCCTAAAGATGCAATTTCTTTTACCAATGAAAATTTCAGGCTAAAATGTTTTAACTTAGGATGTAAACTTGTTTGCTTAGAAAAGAAGAAATATACAATATAAGAGGCACAAAAACCATAGGAAAGGGTTGTCGCCCATGCTGCGCCCATCATTCCCCAGCCAAAAACTTTAATAAAAACATAATCTAATAAAAGGTTCGTAACAGACGGAATCATCATAGCATACATTGCATTCTTAGGTTTACCTTCTGCGCGTATTGTATTGTTTGACATCATACAAAAAGCCAGTACAGGGACTCCATACAAAACAATCAAATAATAGGTTTTAGCAATTTCAAATAAGGAACCTTTACCACCAAATAGTGGGATAATTTGATCAACAAAAGCAAGTCCTATAATTACAACCGCAATCGTAAGTATAAAGGTTAGAGTGATTTGATTACCAAATGTGTTTTCTGCTTTAAGTCTATTTTTTTCACCCAACGATCTGGAAATAATCGAAGCACCTCCGATGCCTATAGACATTCCTAGAGCAGCAATAAAAAAAGAAACTGGCAATACTACATTGATCGCTGCAATAGCGTCAGATCCAATCCATTGACCAACAAAAATAGTATCGATCAAAATATTAAGAGACATTACCAATATGCCAATAGAAGCAGGAACAGCCTGTTGAATTAGTAACTTTGGAATGTGTGCAGTACCTAAAATTTCGGTGCTATTTTTCCTCATTAAGCGCTTTTATTTAGCGCCCATTCGTCAATCCAACGACTTAATACTTTTACCCAATCATCCCGGTCATTTATACATGGAATTACGTGTAAATGTTTTCCTCCATTATCTTCAAAATCTTCTGTTGCCTCCATCCCTATTTCTTCTAAAGTTTCTAAACAATCGGAAACAAAAGAAGGAGTCGCAATAGCCAATTCCTTGACCCCATTCTTAGCAAATGCCTCTATTGTTTTATCGGTATAGGGCCTAAGCCATTGACCGATAATAGAAACCCTAGATTGAAAAATAGTGGAATAAGTATTAGGTTTTAATTCAAGATATTCAGCTACTTTTAAAGAAGTCATTTCACATTGATGTTTATAACAATAAGCGTGAGCAGGAGATTCCGTAAAACAACATTTTCCGTCAATTTTACAATGTGATTGAGTAATGTCAGATTTTTTAATATGTCTTTCCGGGATACCATGATATGAAAACAATAAATGCTCAAAGTTTTTCCCTTTTAAAAATTCTTGAATAGTATTGGCTAAAACCCTAATATAATCAGGATGGTTATAAAAAGAAGGAAGTGAGGTAAACCTCATTTTAGGGAAATATTTATTTTTCAATTCTTCTGCCAATACCATAATGGTTTCAGTAGTTGCCATAGCATGTTGAGGATATAAAGGAATTATAAATACATCATCCACCCCTAACTTATTTAAAGCGTTTAATCCAGCCTCTATAGATGGATTTCCATAACGCATTGATAATTCCACAGGTACTGAAACATTTTTTTGAACTTTATTTTGAAGTCTTTTAGATAGAACTATAAGAGGAGATCCTTCTTTCCACCATATCTTACGATAGGCTTTAGCTGATTTTTTAGGCCGTGTTTTTAAAATAATTCCTTTAACTAAAAATGTACGTAACCATTTAGGCAAATCAATTACTCGCTCATCCATTAAAAATTCATCTAAATAATCTCTTACATCATTTGTCTTTGTAGTATCTGGTGAGCCAAGATTTACAAGTAATACTCCTTTCATTTAAAATTTTTTACGAAGATACTGAACCTATATATTTCTTTGGAGTTGTTCCATATTTCTTTTTAAAAGCAGCAATAAAATGACTCGCTGTACTATACCCTAATTTTAAGCCAACTTCATTAACATTAAATTTTTGTGAATCCAACATTCTTCGAGCTTCTTCCATTTTATGGTCTAATAAATAGGAATAAACAGTGTCACCATATAGTTGCTTAAAACCTTCTTTTAATTTTTTTAAAGAAAGTCCAATCTCCACCGAAAGATTCTCTAACGAAGGGGGATCCGTCATTCGTTCCAAAATAATGTCTTTAGCTCTTCTGATTTTTTGAACATTTTCTTCATCTACCAAAAAAGGACATTGTTCCAATGAGGGATCTTCACTTTTATTAAAGTACAAACTTAAAAGCTCATAAACCTTACCTTTAAAATAAAGTTCTTTCATGGTGTCATGAACTTTTGCTTGTAGAATTTGACTTAAGACTACAGCAATAGAAGAGGTGAAAGGAAGAGTGTCATAATATTTTTTAGAACTGTTTTCAGGGCTTAAAAAAGAAATATGATCAGCCTCTGAAGAAAACAATGAATGAAATCTAGTAACCGAAATTAGAATGCTCACCAACCAAGTTTGAGGTGCCATTTCTAAATCAATTGGTAGTGTCTTTTGTGGATTAAAAAGCAACATCGAATTGCCATCACTAAGCGGAAAGCTATAATTACCTTGATTAAAAGAAAAATTCATTTGCCCTTTAGAACAAAAATGGAATTGAATAAACTCTTGATCCACAGGATATTGAACTGTCTTAGGCAGATCTAAATCATTTCTAATTCTAAGTACCGAAAAATCATCCTCAAGAGCTGTGATTTCTTTAGAACTTTTATCGTTGTTTTTTACATCCATTTTTAATTCAAAATTAATTATTCTAAATAAATTATGATTTTATATGTTGATCTATACTCACAAAATTAGAATAATTTTAATAATTCATCATTGTGCTAAAAAAAACTTATAGAGTTGTTTATAAACTTTTTAGCGTTATTTTTTAGCTAATGACTCCACTACTTTTGTAACAATCTTAAAATAAATTACTCTTTTTGATAAAAAGCAAACATTTTCATGTCATTGGTGTAAGTTATAAAACGGCTGATATTGAACTTAGAAGTCGGTTTAGTTTAAACGAAACTCAGCTTCACGGGCTATTTCTTGAAGCTAAAGATGCTAAATTAAGAAACCTCTTAGTTATCAATACCTGCAATAGAACAGAAATTTATGCTTGGACAAGCACCGCAGAAACATTAATTGAGTTGCTTTGCAAACATACTGGAACCTCCAGAAATTTATTTGACATCATTGGATATACTCATAGTGACTCTGATGGATTTCATCATTTGTTTAGGGTTGGAACTGGTTTAGAAAGTCAAATTTTAGGTGATTTCGAAATTATTGGACAGATTAAAAAAAGTTTTTATCATTCCAAAAAAATGACACTAGCTCATGGACTATTGGAGCGAATCACTAATGCTGTTATTCAGGCTAGTAAACGTATCAAGACAGAAACTGAAATATCTAGTGGAGCAACATCTGTAGCGTTTGCATCCGTTCAATACATTCTTAAAAACGTTATAGATATTTCCAAAAAAAACATCGTGCTCTTTGGTACCGGAAAAATCGGTGCTAACACTTGTGAAAATTTAGTGAAACATACACAAAATGATCATATTGTTTTAATTAACAGAACCCAAGAGAAAGCAGAAAAAATAGCAGGAAAATTTCCTGTAATTGTTAAGCCTTTTGGATCATTGACAACTGCAATTCATGATGCAGATGTGCTTATTGTTGCTACAGGAGCTCAAAATCCTACAGTAAATCTTGACCTTATTCACAACAATAAACCTTTATTAATTCTCGATCTTTCCATTCCTAGAAACGTTTCCCCTGAAGTGAATAATCATCCACTTGTTAAAGTAATTCACTTAGATGAACTATCACAAATTACTGATGCTACTTTCGAGAAAAGACAAAAACACATACCAAAAGCTGAAAAAATATTAAAGGAGGTAGAAGACGAGTTTTTTATTTGGCTAGAACACAGAAAATATGTGCCTACACTAAAAGCTTTTAAAGAAAAAATTGTGCTGAGTGATAATATGGATAATGAGATTACTTCTTTAGTAGATACAGATCAAATAATCCAAAAAATCACAGGACAAATTGCAGCTTACCTGAGGACAAATCCTGAAAAAGCAGAAGAAACTGTTGCAGTTCTTAAAAACGTGTTTGACCTTGCTCCTGAAAATTTTAACGAATGATAAGGATCGGAACCAGAAAAAGTACACTGGCCTTATGGCAAGCCAATGAAGTTAAAAACAAACTGGAAACATTTGGGCATTCGTGTAAATTAGTTCATATTGAAAGTAGTGGTGACCAAGATCTTACCCAACCTCTTTACGCCATGGGTATACAAGGAATATTTACTAAAAATCTAGACACTGCATTACTAAACAACACTGTAGACATAGCCGTTCATAGTCTTAAAGATGTACCTACAAAACTTCCTAAGGGAATTAAGATAAATGCATTACTCCCCAGGGGTAATGCAAACGATCTAATTGTATATAGTCCAAAATTCAAGAGTTGGGAAACACAAACAACGATCGGTTCTGGTAGTTTACGCCGAAAAGCTCAATGGCTGAGAAAATACCCTCACCATAAAGTGGAAAACTTAAGGGGGAATCTGCCTAAACGAATGGAAAGACTGAAAAATTCTGATTGGTCAGGAGCAATATTTGCTCAAGCTGGTTTAGAGCGCATTGGTTTATTAACTGAAAATTACGAAATATTGAATTGGATGATTCCAGCACCCGCTCAAGGGATCATTGGAATTACAACTCTAGAGAATAATTCTTCTCTGAAAAAAAGTTTGCAAAAAATAAATTGTAAAGAAACCGCTTCGTGTGCACAAATTGAACGCTCGTTTTTAAGCACAATTGAAGGAGGCTGTACTGCACCCATTGGAGCAATTGCTAAAATTCGGGAAGAAATCATTCATTTCAAAGGTGGTTTATTTAGCCTGGATGGAAAAATAGCATTCACCATTGAAGAAGAAATAAATATAAAAGAAGCTAAAGGATATGGGGAGAAAGCTGCATTGAAAATTTTAAAAGAGGGCGGAAAAGAACTAATGAAACAAATAAAACCTAAACTTTAGTATGCGATTATTAAGCACTAAAATATTAGCGCCTTTGTTCAAAGACAATCTTGTTGATAATGGCTTCACTGTTATAGAGTATCCTTTTATAAAAATTAAGCCTATTCCAGTAAAAATAATATCGTTAAACAAATACTTAATTTTTACCAGTCAAAATGCAGTACGCATTGTATTTAATGATCCTAAAATTATAGAACAAATAGCCCCTAAAGATTGTTTTTGTGTAGGTGAAAAAACAAAATTTATTTTAGAAGAAAATGGCCTAAAAGTTATTAAAATGAGTCAAAAATCCTCATTTTTAGCTGATTTTATATCAAAAAACTATCAAAATAGCGAATTTTCGTTTTTTTGTGGAAGCAAAAGAAGACCAGAATTAGAGGATGTCTTAAGCGCACATAAAATCCCTTTAAAAATCCACGAAGTATACAACACAATTCTCGCTCCAAGATATTTTGAAACTATTTTTGATGGTGTTTTATTCTTTAGTCCGTCTGCGGTATTAAGTTATCAGAAATCAAATTCTTGGAACTCTCAAACACATGGTTTTTGCATTGGTTCTTCTACGTCAGAAACACTAAAAAAAATTACCTCAAATTATAGCATAGCTGAACTCCCAAATGATCAACAATTATTAAAAAGTATTTATCACTATTACACCCAACATCATGCTAAAAAATGATTTATTCTTAAAAGCACTCAAAGGAGAAACCTTAGAACGCCCTCCAGTTTGGATGATGCGCCAAGCAGGTAGATACCTCCCTGACTTTATGACTTTAAAAGCAAAGTATGATTTTTTCACTCGTTGCCAAACCCCAGAATTAGCAACAGAAATCACAATAATGCCTATTGATCAAATAGAGCCTGATGCTGCCATTCTTTTTAGTGATATTTTGGTTGTACTTCAGGCAATGCAAATCCCTGTAGAAATGAAAGATGGGGTTGGCCCTTGGATTCCAAATCCTATTCGATCAACTGAAGATGTTGCGCAATCCATCGTTCCTGATATTCATGAACACCTAGGGTATGTTTTAGATGCTGTAAAAATGACAAAACAAGCCCTAAATGAACGTGTCCCATTAATTGGATTTGCAGGATCTCCATGGACTCTTTTATGTTATGCGGTTCAAGGGCAAGGATCCAAAAACTTTGATATTGCAAAAGGGTTTTGTTTTAGCCAACCGCAGGCTGCTCATTCTTTACTTCAAAAAATAACTGATACAACAATAGCATACTTAAAAGAAAAGGTGAGGGCAGGTGTAGATGCCGTTCAAATTTTTGATTCGTGGGGCGGCCTCTTATCACCAGAAGATTACCAAATATTCTCATGGCCATATATTCAACAAATCGTAACTGTATTAAAAAATGAGGCGCCTGTTATTGTTTTTGGAAAAGGTTGCTGGTTTGCACTAAATGAAATGGGGCGATCGGGCGCTTCAGCACTTGGAGTAGATTGGACTTGTTCTGCAAGAAACGCCCGTTATTTATCAGGAGGAAAAATTACACTTCAAGGAAATTTTGACCCTTCGCGTTTACTCTCACCAATTCCTAAAATCAAGAAAGATGTTCATAAAATGATTAGCTGAATTTGGAAAAGACAAGTACATTGTAAACTTAGGTCACGGTATTTTACCAAATATTCCTGTTGATCATGCAAAAGCATTTGTTGATGCCGTAAAAGAATATACTCCCTAAAGAATCTATGAAAAGTCAATTCTACACTTACATTCAAAACCTTCAAGAAACTATCACCAAAGCTTTAGAGAAAGAAGATGGTGGAGCTTCGTTTAAAGAAGATATTTGGGAGCGAAAAGAAGGTGGTGGGGGTAGAAGTCGAATTATAGAAAATGGCAACACTATTGAAAAAGGTGGCGTGAATATCTCTGCAGTTCATGGTCCTTTACCTGATAGCATGCAAGCTTATTTTAACGTGGGGAAAGTTGACTTTTTTGCTTGTGGCTTAAGCTTAGTTATTCATCCAAAAAATCCAATGGCTCCAACAGTGCATGCAAATTGTCGTTATTTTGAAATGTATGATACTAATAAAAATCGTGTTGATCAATGGTTTGGAGGTGGCTTAGACTTAACACCTTATTATCTTTTTAAAGAAGATTCACGCCACTTTCATGAACAATGTAAAAAGGCTTGTGACCTTCATCATCCTGCTTTTTATAATACGTTTAAAGAAAAGTGTGATACCTATTTCTATAACAAACATAGAGAGGAAGCGAGAGGTGTGGGAGGATTATTTTTTGATTACTTAAAGGCGGATGAAACCTTTACCATTAAGGATCGTTATGATTTCACAACTACTGTAGGAGATTCATTTATAGAGGCTTATATCCCAATTTTAAATAAAAGAAAAAATCTTGATTTTACCCCAGAAAATCGGACATGGCAAGAAATACGAAGAGGGCGGTATGTAGAGTTTAATTTGGTACATGATAAAGGAACTCTTTTTGGTTTAAAAACAAACGGCCGTATTGAAAGTATATTAATGAGTTTGCCTCCAACAGTTCAGTGGTGTTATGATCACCACCCTAAACAAGGCAGCAAAGAGGAAGAACTGTTAAACATTTTAAAAAATCCTAAAAGCTGGGTTTAATTAATTATGTAACATTTTAAAATTTTGTACTTTAAAATCTTTAAACAGATTGTGATATGAATACGCTTTCCATATTATTTGCACTTCCGTTGATTGTGATTTTTTCATACTTATTTGATACTATAGCGAGAAAAACTAAATTTCCTGCGGTTATTCTTTTAATGTTTACGGGTATTCTCATAAGAACAGTAACTGCTGCTTCTGGCTATAATGACTTTGAATTTTTAGAGGACCTTATCCCTGTTTTAGGAACAATTGGCTTAATTCTTATTGTCTTAGAAGGTGCCTTTGAACTAGAAATTAGTTTGGAAAAATTACCCTTAATTTTAAAAGGATTTCTTGCTGCATTCTTTATTTTGATTGCTAATATTTGGCTTTTACAATGGCTTTTTGGATTTTTATTCCAAATGGAAACTAACGAAGCTGTTTTATATGCAATTCCACTATCTATAATCAGTAGCGCTGTAGCCATTCCATCTGCGTCAAGCTTACTAAATCAGGAACGCGAATTTGTGATTTATGAATCTACCTTTTCTGATATTTTAGGAATTATGATTTTCAACTATGCGTTAAGACAATTTGAGTCTCAAGAACCTCTTGTTGGTTCAGCTCCTTTAATAAATTTAGGCTTTCAAATTATAGGAGTGATTATTATTTCAGTATTAATCACCTACATGCTTTTTCGGTTATTACAAAAAATTGATCATCAAGTAAAGTTTTTTTTAATCCTTGCTTTGCTAATATTGGTCTATGCTTTAGGTAAGTTATTTCACCTTCCGGCATTGGTTACCATTTTCATCTTCGGAATCTTTTTAGGAAATGTAAAAAACTTACTGCCTCGATTTTTAAAGAATTCCTTAGATTTAGAAAAAACAGAAAAAGGACTTCGTGAATTTCATGTCCTCACCGCAGAATCTACCTTTATTGTTCGCACCTTCTTTTTCTTATTTTTTGGCTTTTCAATTCAGTTAATAAATTTTAATAGCTTTTCGCCTCTGATTTATGGCCTCATTATTTTTATAACTATGCTTTTATTTAGATACCTCTATTTCACAGTGACTACTCTTAAAATAAAACCTAGCCCAATAGTTTATATGTCCCCAAGAGGGCTTATAAGCATTCTTTTATTTATTCAATTAAAGGAGGTTTCATATATTAATACAATCCAAGTTCCTATTGATGAACGAGTCTTATTAATTGTGATTTTAAGTTCTATGCTCATCATGTTATTGGGAACCATGAAAAAACAAAAAAAGGAAGAACTTGTTGTCACCGAATCAAAAGATGATAATGAAAGTATTCCTTTTGATATGCCAATAGAACCTCAAAATCTTTCCCAGAACGAGAATAATAATCCTTAAGAAAAAAATTATGTTTCCTCTACAACGCAACAGAAGACTCAGAAAGTCTTCCTCCATGAGAGCACTAGTCCAAGAACATCAACTAACACCTAATGATTTTATTGTTCCTTTATTTGTTATTGAAGGACAACAGAAAAAAGAAGAAATTTTGTCAATGCCCGGATATTATCGATATTCCGAAGATCTGATTGCAGAAAAAGTGAAATCTCTCTGGAGCCAGGGACTTAAATCAGTATTAGTTTTTGTTAAAGTACAAGATTCACTAAAAGATAATAAAGGAACCGAAGCTCTTAATCCAAAGGGATTAATGCAACGAGCCATTCAAACCATTAAAAATGTAGTTCCTGAAATGATCGTAATGACCGATGTGGCACTAGATCCTTATTCTTCTTTTGGTCATGATGGAATTGTTAATGATGGTAAAATAATTAACGATACCACTGTTGAGCTACTCGCCAAAATAGCCTGTTCTCATGCGCATGCAGGTGCTGATGTTGTTGCCCCGAGTGATATGATGGATGGTCGAATTTTAAGTATTAGAAAGTCTTTGGAGGCTTTAAACTTTAATGATACAGCTATTATGAGTTACAGCGCTAAATATGCCTCTTCTTTTTATGGTCCTTTTCGTGATGCTTTGGATTCTTCACCTGGTTTTGGTGATAAAAAAACCTACCAAATGGATTTCGGAAATAGACGAGAAGCAATTACAGAAACTCGTCGCGATATTGAAGAAGGTGCTGATATTGTAATGGTAAAGCCAGGAATGGCTTATTTAGATATCATAAGAGATCTTAGGGAGACTATAGATGCTCCCATTGCCGCATATCAAGTAAGCGGAGAATATGCGATGCTTAAGGCAGCAGCAGAAAAAGGATGGCTAGACCATGATGCTGTCATGATGGAACAACTAATTGCCTTTAAGCGTGCAGGTGCCCAAATGATTGCAACCTATTTTGCGGAGGATGCAGTAAAACTTTTATGAAATTTTCAAAGAACCTAAATGTTCTTTCCATAGGATCGTTCTGGGGCAAAGGGTTTTAATGAAAGAGAGGTAGACTTCTCAGAAATTAATTCTGAAACTAATTTACCTGTAGCAGGTCCTAAACTCCAACCCATCATCGAATGTCCTGTTGCTAACACTAAATTAGAAACAGCAGAATGACGCCCTATAAAAGGAATTCCATCGGGTGAAAGAGGACGAAGTCCACATTGAACAGTGTTAAGGGTCTCTTGAGAAACTAAAACTTCAGGATAATAGTTTTGGGCAGCTTTTCCTATAGCATTTACTCTTTTGGGAAGAATATCATGATTGATTCCTGAAATCTCCATAGTCCCTGCAAAACGGGTAAATCCCTGCATGGGAGTAACTGCTACTTTTGACTCCAATAAAATTGCTGGTAAACTGATACCCGTATCAGAAGCTACATCTATACTATACCCTTTTCCCGCTTGCACAGAAAGATTAACTCCTAATGATTTTAAAAGTGTTTCTGACCAAGCACCTGTTGCAATGACCACCTCATCTGCAGTGAGTATTTCTTTATCAGTGCTAACATTAATAATTCGAGAGCCTTTTTTTTGAAAGCCTGTCACCTTTCTCTCCAAAATAAATTTAACCCCTTTATTTTCAAGATCAATTTTTAAATTTTTCATAAATATTTCTGGCGTGCTGTGCGCATCACTTTCATACAAATATGCTCCTGCAATATTCATCGGAGCATTTGGTTGTAAAGACAAAACTTCTTTATTATCTAATTGTTTAATCTTCATGCCTAAATCTCTTGCCCAATCTACCACTTCAGCTTCTTCTCTTTCGGCATTGTGAAGATTGGTATGCCATTAAAAGTCCTTTGGTTTCAAGATGAAAATCTAATGAGGGAGATTGTTGCATCTCTAAGTAAAGTTCTTTGCTCAATAAATTAATGTCTAGAATTGTTTTTAAAGAACGTTGTACATGATTTGGGGTACACGATTTCATGAATTTTATTCCCCAACTGATCAAATCTTTATTCATTCGAGGCTTAATATAAAAAGGGCTTGAGGCATCAAACATCCATCGCATTCCTTTTGATATCATCCCAGGAGCTGCCATCGGAACTATATGGCTAGGAGTTAAATAACCCGCATTTAAATGAGAAGCTCCTTCTTTAAGATTTCCCTTATCTACAATTACAACCTCATGCCCGTCGGCCTGTAAATAATAAGCTGTAGATAACCCAATAATACCCCCTCCAATAATTATAATTTTTTTTTGTGCCATCCTAAATCACTTGAAATCCTTTCACATATGGATCTTCGGGGTCAAGAATTAATTGATTGTATCCTATAATTCGAGCACTTCCTTCAATACTTGGAATCATTCCTGAAAAATCACCAACAGACACAGCAGATTTAATTTGACCTGTAAAGATTGAGCCAATAATACTTTCATGAATAAATGAATCACCCACCTTAAGCTTTCCTTTTGCATGCCATTGAGCCATTCTAGCAGATGTCCCTGTGCCACACGGAGATCTATCTATGGCTTTATCACCATAAAAAACAGCATTACTAGCATTTGCTCCTTTTTGTTTAGGTTTACCCCCCCAAAGAATATGGCTGCAACCTTTTATATTTTTATCTAAAGGGTGATGAAAAGAATAGTCTTTGTTAATTTGTGTTCTAATCTGACGACTCCATCTTATCAGTTGTCCAGAAGTATATGCTCCAATTCCTTTAAAATTTTCTTGAATATCAATTATTGCATAAAAATTTCCTCCATAGGAAACATCTATGGTTAGATTACCTAATTCATCACATGACACATTTAGATCTCTAGCTGCTAAAAAGGCTGGCACGTTGGTGAATGAAACCGAGATTACCTTGTCTTGGTCTTTAATATAGGAAGCAACTACCAAACCAGCCGGTGTTTCTACACGTATCATTCCTGGTACTTTTGGATTAATCAATTTTTCTTCAATAAGGATTGTTAAGGCACCTATAAGTCCATGTCCACACATCGGAAGACATCCGCTAGTTTCTATAAATAAAATAGCCACATCATTTTGAGCGTCTAGTGGATCGAAATAAAAACTTCCACTCATCATATCATGGCCACGTGGCTCAAACATTAATCCCGTTCGAATCCAATCAAACTCTTTTAAAAAGTGTATTCTTTTCTCTCCCATACTTGCACCAATTAATTCTGGAGAAGGACCTTTTACTAATCTAACAGGATTACCAGCCGAATAGGCATCTACACAATCAAAAATAAATTTTTCGTTAGATCTCATAACCTAACATTTGTCATTACTCCATTTACACGTCTTTGTAACTCAAATGGATTTTCATTTTGTAATGCTTCAGGTAATAATGCATTAGGGCAATCTTGAAATGACAATGGGCGTAACCAACGATAAATAGCATCAGAACCTACCGAGGTAAAACGACTGTCAGTAGATGCAGGAAAGGGCCCACCGTGTTGCATAGCCTGGTTAACAGCTACTCCTGTGGGGACTCCATCAAAAAGAATTCTCCCAGCCTTGGACTGAATAATGGGTTTTAAAACTCGAAGTGCTTGCTCATCTTCTGGAGTACTTAAAAGGGTTGCTGTAAGTTGCCCCGAAAGACCTCTTGCAACTGTTAACATTTCATCTATGTTTTGACAATGAACAATCAAACTATAGGGACCGAAAACTTCTTCCGATAAATTAGGAGCTTCAATAAAATACTTAGCAGAAACAAGCCCAAGCGCCGCAACACTATTTGAGCATAAGTGCGTATGAATTTCACCTTTTAAATTTTTTAATCTATTAAGTCCTTGTATATATTTTTTATTAATTTTTGAATGTACCATGGGTTCTAGTTCTAAAGATTCCATAGCTTCTCCAAGATGAATTGCAAATTCAGTTTCAGGGTCTGAATCGCAGATTACTATCAGCCCTGGATTAGTACAAAACTGTCCGGTACCTAGTGTTATTGAGCTTGCTAATGCAGCCGGTAAAGTAGTATCTTTTTTAACTTTGTTTTCTAAAATGAAAACAGGGTTAATACTCCCCATTTCAGCAAAAAAAGGAATAGGTTCCTCGCGTTGTTGCGCTAGGTCAAATAAGAATTTTCCTCCCGTAAAACTTCCAGTAAAGCCAACACCTTTAACAAGTGGGTGGCTCACTAAACTCATCCCTAGTTCATGGGACTGGCCCCCTAAATGCGAAAATGCCTCGGTGGGTACTTTACTTTGCTTTATTGCTAAATGAATAGCTTGAGCAACTAATTCACTTGTGCCTGCATGGTAAGGATGGGCTTTAACCACTACTGGGCAGCCAGCAGCCAAAGCAGAAATAGTATCTCCCCCCGCTGTGGAAAAAGCAAGTGGAAAATTACTCGCTCCAAAAACAACAATGGGGCCAATAGGATATAGCATTTTTCTTAAATCAAGCCCTTTAGTATTTAGAGTAGCTTGAATGAATGAACCTTCTTCAAGCAGTTCAACAAATCGTTCAATTTGATCTAGGGTTCGCTGTAATTCTCCATTAGCTCTACCTTCTGGTAAAGCAGATTCTGCCTGAAACGCAGATAATATCTCAACGCTATTTGCTTTTATCTCCTTTTGAATTGCTTTTAAAAAAGCAATTCTTGTCTTAAAACTTGTGGCCGCAAAAGTCTCAAAAGAACCTGCTGCGGCTTCAATTGCTATATCAATTTGAGAGGCATTTGCCGCCTCAAAAATTGAGGGAAGAATTTCTTCTGTCTTGGGGTTAACGGTTTTATAGGTAGTTGCGTTAGAATTTGATTCCCAAACTCCACCCACTAAATTATGTCCTGTAATCATAGGTAATTTTTATAATCAAGATTTTTAGGTCGATTTACTAAACTCTCATTAATAATGAATTCTACACGTTTTAATTCTGGTCCTTCAAGAGGAAGTCTGGGTTTTCTAACATATCCAGTTCCAAGACCAGTTGCTAGCTCACAAAGTTTTATGTTTTGAACTAATTGAGGTGAAATATCTAATTCTAAAAGAGGTAAAAACCAACGGAAAACCGCACGCGCTTTTTCCCATTCTCCAGCTTTACAATAAGTGTATATAGCGACGGTTTCTTCTGGAAAGGCATCTACTAAACCAGCGACCCAACCCTTAGCTCCCATTAAAATAGATTCCAAGGCAATGGTATCTACACCACACAAAATTTTATAACGATCTCCAAAACGATTAATCATTCTAGTAATATTTGTAATATCTCGCGTTGATTCTTTTACTGCAGTAATATTTTCATACTTTCTTATTGCCTCAAACATATCCAAGGTTACCTCAATTTTATAATCCACGGGATTATTATAAATCATAATCGGAAGTGATGTTGATGAGGCAACTGCAGAAAAATAAGCAACAGTCTCTATGTCAGTTGCCCTATAGCGCATCGGGGGCAATAACATTAAACCACTCGCCCCATTAGTTTCTGCAGCTTTGGCACTTCCGACTGCTTGATCAGTAGACTGTTCTGCAATATTCATAATCACAGGGATTTTTCCTTCAACTTGTTCAAGAGTCATTTTTAGTAAGCTCTCTTTTTCTGAGCTTGTTAAGGTGCTTGCCTCTCCCAAAGTTCCTCCTAAAATAATACCATGAACACCAGCTTTAATTTGATGGGTTAAGTTATTTTTGAAGGCTTTTAAGGAAAGTGCTCCCTCAGAGTCAAACTGAGTTGTTATCGCTGGCATTACACCTTCCCATTTAAAATTTTTCATTCTAAATTGTTTTAAATCAATTATCTAGGCTAATATAAGTTTTTAAAAAAAGATTTTTATCTAACTTCATCAAACATATTAATCCAACCATAGTCTTTTTTTCATGGAGCTTTATACAATAGAAAGTCCTTTAGGTGTTTTAGAAATTGAAATAGACAAAGAGGCTCTTAGCGCTGTTCGTTTTTCAAATAAACCTTTTAAAAACAAAAATAATCCTTCTAAAGTTGCAAACATTATTATCCAAGAGTTGGAAGAATACTTTATTAATAAAACGATTTTTTCATCCTTCAAACTAGCACCAATAGGAACCCCATTTCAAAAAAAAATATGGCGTCTTTTATCTGAAATTCCAATGGGAGAAACTCGATCATATACTGATATAGCAATTCAGTATGGAAATTCAAAAGCAGTCCGGGCTATAGGAGCTGCAATTGGAAAAAATCCCATTATGATTTTCATACCATGTCATAGGGTAATTGGAAGTAATGGCTCGATGGTCGGATATGCAGGAGGACTGTTGAATAAAATCTGGCTTTTAGAGCACGAAGGTCTTCTAATACAAAAAAGATTAAATTTGTGAGACACATCTTATTGTACTTAGTAATTAATCTGTTATCTATAAAATAAACATGAAAAAAGCTCTAAAAACATCAGCTCTAATAATAATTGTTTTATTCGGTGCACTCTATATTTCAGATTATAAATACCTGCTTAAAGGGGTCTCAACAATATACTTAACAGGTCACAAAACAGCTTTTTTAAATGACTATACCTATTTTGATAATGCAACACTTCCCGCTTCAGAGAAACCACAACCGTGGCCACTGCATTCAAAATATAATAAAATTTCTCTTTCAGAGAAATTAGAAAAACACCATAAAGTCACTGAAAGTGTTGCATTTTTAATCATTAAAAATGATAGCCTTTATTTTGAAAAGTATTATGATGGATATGGTATAGATTCTAAAAGTAATTCCTTTTCCGTTGCCAAAAGCTTTGTGTCCGCATTGTTAGGGAGGGCTATAATGGATGGATATATTCATGGTCTTGATCAACCTGTAATTGATTTTTTACCTGAATTAAAAGGTGCCTATGCCAACCAGGTTACCGTTGGTGATCTAGCCAGTATGGCGTCTGGACAACGTTGGGAAGAAGCATATTATTCTCCTTTTTCGGTGACGGCTTCTGCCTATTTTTTAAAAGACTTAGATAAAGTTGTTTTAGAACAACCTATTGAAGAATTACCTGGTCAATCTTATAGCTATAAAAGTGGAACTACCCATTTATTAGGAATGGTAATTGCAAAAGCCACTGGAAAAAGCTTAACAAATTACTTATATGAAACACTTTGGAATCCAATGGGGGCTGAGCATGAATCTTATTGGCAAGTAGATAGTAAAGAAAATAGTTCTGAAAAAGCTTATTGCTGTATTGCTTCAAATGCTAGAGATTTCGCTCGCATGGCAAAATTATACAAAGATTATGGTAAATGGAATGGCAAGGTATTATTAGATTCTTCTTATGTTGTAAAATCCATACGTCCAAGGTTTAAAGAGAGTCCCCAATATGGCTACAGCTGGTGGCTTAAAGAATATAAAGGACATGATGTTTTTATGATGCGAGGACATCTGGGACAATACATCATTACTTTTCCTAAAGAAAATCTAATTTTAGTTCGCCTTGGACACCTCAAAGGTCCTAAAAGTAAAAATGGGGATCCTTTTACCCCAGACATCTATACCTATATGGATGCTGCTATAGAAATCAATCAGAATATTGACAAAAAATAACTATTTAAATAAAATGAACTTATTAAATTCAAACCTTGAACAATACGATGCTATTGTAGTAGGAACAGGAGTGAGTGGTGGTTGGGCTGCAAAAGAATTATGTGAAAACGGGCTTAAAACTTTAGTGCTGGAAAGAGGTCGTATGGTAAAACATATTGAAGATTATCACACCATGCATTTGGATCCATGGGATATGAAACATGGTGGGGCCTCCTCTCAAGAAATTCTTAAAGATTATAATAAACAGAGCCGTTGGGGAATTCATGAAACTACTCGTCATTTTTACAATAAAGATTCAGATCATGATTATGATGAAATCAAACCCTTTGATTGGATTCGAGGAACTCAGGTGGGAGGTCGTTCTCTAATTTGGGGCAGACAAACATATCGTTGGAGCAATTTGGATTTTGAAGCTAATTCAAAAGATGGTTATGGTGTCGACTGGCCAATAAGGTATAAAGATATTGAACCATGGTACAGCTATGTAGAAAAATACATAGGGATTAGTGGTGAGGCACTTAATTTACCCCAGCTTCCTGATAGTCATTTCCTACCGCCAATGGAATTAAATTGTGTTGAAAATCATTTAAAAGAAAGTATTGCCAACAGCCATAATGATCGTTTGCTTACCATAGGTAGAGTTGCGCATATTACGAAAGGGGCAAAGGAAGGCGCAAGTAGAACTGCCTGTCAATACAGGAACAGGTGTGATCGTGGGTGTCCATTTGGCGCCTATTTTAGTTCCAATTCTTCTACACTCCCTGCAGCAGAAGCTACTGGAAACATGACCTTACGGCCTAATTCTATTGTAGCAGAAGTTTTGTATGACGAGAAAACACAAAAAGCAACTGGGGTTCGAGTTATTGATTCACTCACCAAAGAATCTATAGAATTTAGCTCAAAAATAGTTTTTCTTTGTGCCTCCTCAATGGCTTCTACTGCTATTTTAATGCAATCAAAATCTAGCCGTTTTCCAAACGGAATGGGAAATGATAGTGGTGAATTGGGGCACAATATTATGGATCATCAGTTAGGAAGTGGTGCATCTGGAAAATATGATGGATTTAAAGATCAATATTATGCTGGAAGACGCCCCAATGGTTTTTATATTCCACGTTTTAGAAACCTTGGAAATGACAATAAAAAAGTAGATTTTTTAAGAGGTTATGGATATCAGGGTGGTGCTAGCAGATGGGGATGGAATGAATCTGTTGCCGAACTTGCGTATGGCAAAGACTTTAAAAAAGACGTTCTTAAGCCAGGAGATTGGTCAATAGGAATGGGAGGTTTTGGAGAAGTTCTTCCTTACCATGAAAACAAAATGTTTTTGAACTATGAAAAATTAGATCAATGGGGCTTACCTAAAATCGTTTTTGATGCAGAGTTCAAAGAAAATGAAATCAAAATGAAAGAAGACTGGAAAGTTCAAGCTGCAGAAATGCTTGAAAATGCAGGCTTTAAAGATGTTAATATTAATGATTCCAATGCACCTATTGGAAAAGGAATTCATGAAATGGGAACCGCTAGAATGGGCAAAGATCCTAAAACCTCTGTTCTTAATAAGCATAACCAAGTACATAGTGTTTCAAATGTATTTGTTACTGATGGAGCCTGTATGACCTCTTCTGCAAATCAAAACCCTTCATTGACTTATATGGCACTTACTGCACGTGCAGCAAACCATGCGGTTACTGAGCTTAAAAAAAAGAATTTATAATCTCAATGGGTAAAAAAATACCACAAGTATCTTCTTTAGTTGAAGTGAAAAATTTATCGCTTAATATCGGAGATATTGCAATTCTCAAAAAAATATCCTTTACTATTGGAACACAGGAAATTGTTTCTATAGTAGGAGAATCAGGAAGTGGTAAATCAATTACTGCGCTAACCTTAATTGGTCTTCACCCAAAAAACGCACTAATAAATGCACAACAGCTTAAATTTGATGGTGAAAATATTAATGGCCTTTCTTCTAAAAAATGGTCAAACATAAGAGGAAAATCTATTGGAATGGTCTTTCAAGAGCCACAATCTAGTTTAAATCCTTCAATGAAATGTGGCAAACAATTACAAGAAGTACTCCAGCAACATACTTTACTTAATGCGATTGATCAAAAAAAAACTATTTATGAAGTCTTAAGAGAAGTCCAGCTAACAGATACTAGCCGTATTTTATCTTCTTATCCACATCAGTTAAGTGGTGGGCAGAAACAACGAATTATGATTGCAATGGCCTTGTTATGCAAGCCTAAACTTTTAATTGCAGACGAACCCACAACAGCCCTTGATGTAACGGTTCAAAAAGAAATTATTCAACTCCTGAAAAATCTGCAAAAAAAGTATGCAATGAGTATTTTATTTATCTCACATGATTTGACTTTGGTTAGACAATTAGCAGACAAAGTTTGGGTAATGTATCAAGGAGAAATTGTTGAAGAAGGAAATACAGAAACTCTTTTCAAAAAACCAAAACATCCCTATACTCAAGGGTTACTTTTTGCACGTCCTAAAACAAACGTTAGACTAGATCGACTCCCTACATTAGAGGATTATGCGAAAGGCACTTTTAAGGCAATTCCAATTTCAAAAATTGCACGACAAAAACAACATAAAATACTCTATGAAAAAACACCTTTACTTGAAGTAAAAGGGTTTGAGAAAACTTATATTAAAAGAAATTGGCTAGGAAATAATCAAGAATTTAAAGCATTACATTCACTAGATTTTTCTTTATATCCAGGCGAAACCCTTGGGCTTGTTGGGGAATCTGGTTGTGGTAAATCAACTTTAGCAAAAGCTTTAATTTATTTAGATCCTCCTTCACAAGGAAGTGTTTCTTATAAGGGGAAGCCCATAGTTCAAACTAACGCTTCATTACGAAAGTTGCGAAAAGAAATTCAATTTATATTCCAGGATCCTTACGCAGCATTACACCCGTTAAAAACAATTGGTAGTGCGATTGAAGAAGTGCTTTATGTCCATGGTATTGCAGTTAGCTCCAAAGCACAAAAGGAACGGAGTCATCAGCTTTTATACCAAGTGAATTTAGCACCTTCTTTTTATAATCGCTACCCTCATGAGCTTTCAGGAGGTCAACGTCAACGTGCTGTTATTGCTCGGGCCTTGGCGACAGAACCTAAACTTTTAATCTGTGATGAGAGTGTGGCTGCTTTGGACATTTCAGTTCAAGCTCAGATATTGAATTTATTAAATGATCTTAAAAAAGAATTAGGCTTAAGCTATCTATTTATTTCTCATGATCTAGCGGTTGTAAAATATATGTCTGATCGAGTCATGGTGATGGAGAATGGTTGTCTTTTAGAGCTTCAAGAAGCAGATGCTTTATATGCAACTCCTAAACATCCGTATACGCAAAAACTGATAGATGCAATTCCTTAATTAAAATATAATTAATTCATTTAATCTATTTTCTAAAAGTATTTAGCCCATTTTAAATATCTCCTCTAACCTGTTGGATTCGAAAAAAGTTATTCTCTTTTTTTAATTATTAGGGTGCTGGATTAGGTACTAATTCCTGAATAGAATCTATTTTAGCGAGAATCTCTTTAGAGAGTCTAATATTTACGGTATTAATATTCTCTTCTAGTTGAGATAAAGATGTTGCGCCAATAATATTACTCGTTACAAAAGGACGATCATTTACAAAGGCAAGTGCCAATTGTGTTAGAGTCATCTCGTTAGAAGTTGCTAAATCATAGTACATATCCACTGCTTGATTGCACTGTGTATTGCTGTAGCGATTATAGTTTGGAAATAAAGTTATTCTTCCATCTTTAGGTCTATTTCCTAGACGGTATTTACCACTTAACACACCAAAAGCAAGAGGAGAATAAGCCAATAATCCTACATTTTCTCGATGACAAACTTCTGAATTTCCAGTTTCAAATGTTCTATTTAAAAGCGAATATGGGTTTTGAATAGTTCGCATTTTTGGACGGTTTTCGTTTTGGGCTTCTAAATAGCGCATTAACCCCCAAGGCGTTTCATTGGAAAGACCTACATGCCGAATGTTTCCAGCTTTAACATGAGCATTAAGTGCATCTAAGACTTCTTCGAAATTCTCCTCCCAAACTTCTCCTTTTGGATACTTATGTCCCCTTTTCCCAAAATAATTAGTATTTCGTTCGGGCCAATGAATTTGATAAAGGTCAATATAATCCGTTTGTAGTCGTCTTAAACTTTTCAATACTGCTGAATCTATTGAGGCCTTAGAAAATACTTTATCAGTTCTAATGTGTTCTGTAAAAGCCGCAGGACCAGCAATTTTAGAAGCTAATATTACTTGATCTCGGTTCCTATTTTTTTTAAACCATTTACCTATAAAGCATTCAGTGTCTCCTTGCTCATCTTTACGAGGTGGTATAGGATATAACTCTGCTGTATCAAAAAAATTTACTCCTTGATCTAATGCGAAATCCATTTGAGCATGAGCATCAGCTTCATTATTCTGCCTCCCCCAAGTCATTGTTCCCAAACAAATTTTACTGACTTTTACGTCAGTATCAGGTAAAAAATTATATTCCATAAATTTAGTTGTTTAATAAGGCATTTATTTCGTCCCATTGTGGACTTAATATCACCTCAATCCTTCGATTCACTGCGCGTCCTGCTGAATTATTATTTGGTGCTATAGGCATAAATTCCCCACGTCCAGCAGCTGTTAAATTTTGAGGTAAAATCAATTTATTTTCTAAAAGAATATTCACCATTGAAGTGGCTCGTTTAGTGGATAAGTCCCAGTTAGAAGCTAATGCTCCTTTTGGACTAAAGGGTACATTATCTGTATGACCTTCAATTAAAACTACAATGTCTGGGTTTTCTGCTAAAACAACCCCCAACTGTTCTAAAGCTTTTTTACCTTCACTACCGACCTCCCAACTGCCTGATTTAAAAAGTAATTTATTTTCCATAGACACGTATACTTTTCCATCTCGCTGCAGAACGGTAAGCCCATTTCCTTCAAAGTTTAGTAAAGCATCGGACAAACTTTTCTTCAAAAGTTGCAAAGATTCCTTTTGTTGTAACATTAATTCTTCTAACTGATTCACACGTTCTGAACGTGTTAAAAGCTGAGACTCTTTAATTGCTATTTCTTTAAGTAATGAATTATTTCTAGCTATGCTTTCACTGATTTTTTGATCACTATTTTGAGCTAGTAAAGTATACTTTTCTTCTAAGGAGGTTATTTGTTCTAATCCCATACTCACACTATCACGTGATCTTTTTAAATAGGCCGAGGTCTCATGCCAATTTTCATCTAAAGCGTCAAAGGCTTGTTGTAATGAATCTTGATATTTTATAAGAGCATTCCTGTTTATTTTCATATCTGAATAGCGAGCCTCCAAATCATTAAATACTTTCGTTGATATACAGCTAGTAAAAGACAGCGCAACCACTAAAAAAAATAAAATCGCTTGTTTTTTCATGTTTAAAATATTAATTCAACACCCACTGGACAATGATCTGAATGCTTTGCTTCTGGCAAAATAAAAGATCTTTTAATGTTATTTTTTAATGGCTCACTAACTAGGGCGTAGTCTATTCGCCAGCCTTTATTATTATTTCGTGCATTGGCGCGATAACTCCACCAACTATATTGGTTGGGTTCTGAATTTAAATGACGGAAAGAATCTATAAACCCAGAATTCAAAAATCTTCCTATCCATTCACGCTCTTGGGGTAAAAATCCAGAAACTTTTTTATTTCGAACAGGATCGTGAATATCAATAGTTTCATGACAAATATTGTAATCTCCACAGATTATTAAATTAGGAAAATCCTCTTTTAACTCATTGATATACTCTTGAAACTCATCCATAAACTTAAACTTGTATTCCAATCGGTTAATATTAGTTCCTGAAGGTAAATACAAGCTTATAATTGAAACCTCATCAAAGTCGGCTCTAATAATTCTTCCTTCAAAGTCCATGTGATCAATACCTGAACCATAGGTGACGTTATTGGGCTTCTTTTTTGAGAAAATAGCAACTCCACTATATCCTTTTTTTTGAGCAGAAAACCAATAATGATGATAACCTAATTCTTCTAGAATAGAAGTATCTACTTGCTCTTTATGAGCTTTTGTCTCTTGTATACAAATAACATCAGCTGCAGTAGCCTGCAGCCATTCTGCAAATCCTTTTTTTAAGGCTGCACGTATTCCGTTTACATTATAGGATAGGATTTTCAAATTCTTTTTTTACTAAGATAAAAAATCTTCAAAGGCCACAAAATAATTTGAAAAGAATGCGGTTTGACATTCAAAATCAGTTAGTTTCATTTTAATATTTATAATACAAACAAGAAATGCCACCCTAACTTTCGAACAGTGCTATATATTAAAAATACAAGTTATAGTTTGCGCAATAAGTTTTCAAGTGTTACCTGATCTGTAATTCCGTTTTTCAAATCAGTTATAGAGATTCGTTCTTGTTTCATACTATCTCTCTCGCGAAGAGTTACCGTCTGATCTTCTAAACTTTGATGATCAACTGTTATACAATATGGCGTGCCCAGTGCATCTTGTCTTCTATAGCGTCTTCCTACCGCATCTTTTTCATCATACGCGGTGGTAAAGCTCCATTTTAGGTCATCAACAATGGTACGCGACAGTTCAGGTAGACCATCTTTTTTAACTAGTGGTAAAACAGCAACTTTTGTAGGGGCTAATGCTGGAGGCAATTTAAGAACAGTTCGTGAAGAACCGTCTTCTAATATCTCTTCGGTTAGTGCATTTGAAAAAACTGCTAAAAACATTCGGTCTAATCCTAAAGATGTTTCAACCACATAAGGCACATAGTTTTCATTTCGTTCAGGATCAAAATATTGTAATTTCTTACCTGTAAATTTTTCATGGCTGCTCAAATCAAAATCTGTTCGAGAGTGAATTCCCTCTAGTTCTTTAAAACCAAATGGAAATCGAAATTCTATGTCAGAAGCTGCATCTGCATAATGCGCTAATTTTTCATGATCATGAAAACGATAATTTTCTTTACCTAAGCCTAAGGATGTATGCCATTTAAGACGTTTTTCTTTCCAGTGCTCATACCATTCTTTTTGGGTTCCTGGGGCAATGAAAAATTGCATTTCCATTTGTTCAAATTCTCGCATTCTAAAAATAAACTGACGGGCTACAATTTCATTTCTGAAAGCTTTTCCTGTTTGTGCAATTCCAAAAGGAAGTTTCATTCGTCCTGTTTTTTGAACGTTTAAAAAATTAACGAAAATACCTTGAGCTGTTTCAGGTCGCAAATAGAGATCCATTGCAGAATCTGCAGAAGCCCCCAATTTTGTGCCAAACATTAGATTAAATTGCTTTACTTCTGTCCAATCTCTTGACCCAGATTCTGGGCAGGAAATTTCTAATTCTTCAATCAATGCTTTTACATCAACTAAGTCTTCCTTTTCTAAAGACTGTCCTAAACGTTTTAAAATAGCAACTGCTTTTTCTTGATATCCAACCACCCTTGGGTTGGTGGATTTAAATTGAGCTTCATCAAAAGAATCTCCAAATCTTTTAGCTGCCTTGGAAACTTCTTTTTCAACTTTTGCCTCAATTTTAGCAACATAATCCTCTACAAGAACGTCTGCTCGATAGCGTTTTTTAGAAACTTTATTATCAATTAAAGGATCATTAAAAGCATCTACATGACCTGAAGCTTTCCAAATAGTTGGATGCATAAAAATAGCAGAATCAATTCCTACAATATTTTCATTTAACTGTACCATTGATTTCCACCAGTACTCACGAATATTTTTCTTTAACGCAACCCCATTTTGTGCATAATCATACACAGCACTTAAGCCATCGTAAATTTCACTTGAAGGGAATACAAAACCATACTCTTTGGCATGGGAAATTACTTTTTTGAATTGATCTGATTGTTGAGCCATGGGTCAAAAATAATCCTTTTTGTTATTTTTATAGAGCTCTATTATGTTATTTTGTGAAGAATCTAAAAATGATGAAATACCGGTTTTCGCTTTTACTTATTGGCATACTTCTTCTTAACACAATTCAATGTGCCAAAAGAGCAACACCCACAGGTGGCCCAAAAGATTCACTTCCTCCAATTATGGTTAACGCTTCTCCAAAAATGAACACTACATTTTTTGATAAAGAAGAAATCACATTAACCTTTGATGAATTTGTAACTTTAAAAGACGTGGGTAAACAGCTTATTATTTCACCACCTTTAAGTTCTGATAAATATAAAGTATACCCTACCACGGGAGCTTCAAAAAAAGTAAACATTAAATTAACGGATACCCTTTTTGAAAATACTACTTACACTTTTAACTTTGGTGAAAGTATTATTGATTTTAACGAAAATAATCCGATATCATATTTAACATACACCTTATCCACAGGAGCCACTATAGACTCCCTCTTCATTAGAGGACGTATATCTGATGCATTTGAAAAAGATACAGAACGTTTTATTTCTTTACAACTCTATCCGATAGACTCTACCTACAAAGACTCAACAGTTTTTACGAAAAAGCCTCTGTATGTTACCAGCACACTTGATACTACCATATTTCGTTTTCAAAATTTACGCGCTGGAAAATATGCAATTATTGCACTTGAAGATAAAGCCGGAAATTATTTTTTTGATCAAAGCGTAGACAAGATAGGATACCTTGACCGCCTTATTGAACTTCCACAGGATTCCATTATAGATTTAAACCTTTTTAAAGAACGCACTAATTTCTTTTGGGACAAACCAAACTTTATAAATGATCATCATATCGCAATAGCTTATTATGGACAACACGATGCTCAGGCTTTTGAAATGACTAGTGATGTTCCTGATTCTTTTGAATCATTAGTAACTAAAAACCGTGTTACAGACACCTTAGATTATTGGTTTAGAGGTGCCACCTTAGACTCTCTTAAATTTAAAATTGAAATTCAAGACACTCTTAGAACCAAAACGGTCTTTTTTAAAGATCCGATTGAAGACTCATTAATTATCAAAAAGTTTACTAAAGGAAGTTTGCGTTTAAAGAGTAAGCTAGAGCTTGAAAGTAATCTGCCAGTAACAGAAGTGGACTCTGAAAAAATAATTGTAACAAATGTAGATACCATTCAAATACCTGCTTTTTTGAAAATTAAAAAAAATTATGACCGTATTACCGTTGATTTTGAAGTGATTCCTAATGATAGATATGAAATAAAACTATTGCCCAATGCTTTAAAAGATTTTTGGGGAAGAACTCACGACACTATTGTTTTCAGAACATCAACTAAAAAGATAGAAGATTACGGAAATATCTATTTGCGAGTACAGCATGAAAGCCCCAGTCCCTATATAATTGAATTACTTAATAACAAAAAGGTGGTGCGTCGTTATGATAGCCTTATGCCTGGAAACAAGTATTCCTTTGAATTATTAAATGCTGGAAAATATAGTGTGCGCTTAATTGAAGATTCTAATGGTAATAGAAAGTGGGATACTGGAAATTATTTGGAGTAAAATACAACCAGAAAAAATAATTTATTACTGGAAAGAAATTGACTTACGAGCTAACTGGGATATGAACGAAACTTTTAACACAAGTCAAAATTATCTCGATCTTCCAGAAAGCGCAACTTCTTCCGATGTTCTTGTAACTCCTGATAATTAATAAAAGCAGAAATATTTTTTGTTAGAGAGGAAAGGTCTCCTGAAATACAATTTCCTAACGAATCATAAATTGCTGAATGTCCAGGATAGACATTCCCTTTTGAATCTTCTCCACAGCGGTTTACACCAACTACATAACTCATGTTTTCGATAGCACGAGCTTTTAAAAGAGTATCCCATGCACTGATTCTTGGTTTGGGCCAATTTGCTGCATAAATTAACAAATCATAGTCTTGGGTGTTTCTGGACCAAACAGGAAAGCGTAAATCATAACAAATACGCAAACATATTTTCCAGCCTTTAAAAATTATAATGCCATCATCATTGCCTCTTTTATAAACTTTATCTTCTCCAGCCAATGTGAATGTATGGTGCTTATCATAAAAAGAACATTCTCCAGAGGGTGTTACCCACACAAAACGATTTAAATAAGCTCCATCTTCTTCAATCACTATACTGCCGCCAACAGCTGCATCTAAATTATATGCCCAGCTTTTCATCCACTTAATGGTTGGTCCGTCCATTGATTCAGCTACAGTACTTGGAATCATAGTAAAACCAGAAGTAAACATTTCCGGTAATAATACTATATCTGTGCCATGAAGTTTAGTTAATTTTTCATCAATGCTTTTTCTATTTAGCTCAGGTGCTTCCCAAAATAGTGGGATTTGAAGAGCGGTAATGTGAAGTTGTATTTGCATGCCATTAATTTAAAAGTGATGAAACCTTGACAAGTTCCTAAATTACTTATCTTTAATTTGCAGCTGTAATTTAACTAGATTTTACATTATGAGGCCAATAATAAAATATTTACTCTTTGTTTTTTTTTGCTACCCTTCACTATATGGTCAATACTATTTTCCTCCCGCTCATGGAACATGGCAACAAAAAAAACCTGGTGAATACTCTATTGATTCGAAAAAAATAGCTCAAGCGATTGACTTTGCCAAAGAAAATGAATACGGTGGTTCCAAAGATTTGCGCATTGCAATCTTACACGGATTTTCTAAAGAACCTTACCACAAAATTTTGGGCCCAACAAAAAAAAGAGGAGGCCCCGCGGGGATGATTTTAAAAAATGGATATCAAATCGCTTCTTGGGGAACTGTTGAACGTGTGGACATGACCTTTAGTGTTACTAAAAGCTATCTCTCCACAGTTGCAGGATTGGCAGTAGATCGGAATCTAATTTCACCAAAAGAAAAAGTAAGTAAAATAATTTGGGATACCACTTTTGATGGAAATCACAATAGCCAGATTACCTGGGAACATTTACTTAACCAATCATCAGACTGGTCTGGAACACTTTGGGGAGGCCATGATTGGGCAGACAGGCCTCCTAGTAAAGGAAGTATTGACGATTGGAAAAATAGAGCTTTTTCCATTCCTGGAACTCAATTTGAATACAATGATGTGAGAGTTAATCTTTTGGCGTATTCTCTACTAAATGTGTGGCGAAAACCTTTACCTCAGGTGTTAAAAGAATATATTATGGACCCCATTGGAGCTAGTAGTTCTTGGAGATGGTATGGTTATAATAATTCTTGGATTGAACTAGATGGTCAACGTACACAATCGGTTTCCGGTGGAGGGCATTCTGGAGGAGGCCTCTTTATTAACACTCTGGATCATGCACGTTTTGGACTTCTTTTCTTAAATGACGGGGCTTGGAATGGTAATCAATTGATAAGTAAAAACTGGATTAAAGAAGCCACTACTCCTTCTCCAGCAAAGATAAGCTATGGCTATATGTGGTGGTTAAACAAAAAAGGAACCAATCGTTTTTGGCAAGGTGTTCCTCAAAATGTATTTTATGCATCAGGATTTGGTGGAAATTATATTGTCATTATTCCAGATGAAGATATTGTTATTGTTACTCGTTGGTTAGAACCTAGTCAAATCGGACTTTTCGTTAAAAAAGTAATTGATGCACTATAAAGCACTAATTTTTGATATGGATGGAACTCTTATGGATAACATGTCATATCATAAACAATCTTGGATCGAGTTATTTAAACACCATAAATTAGATTTAGACTATAACACTTTTGATGAAAAATATCACAAAGGATCTTTAGTAGAAATTATGGCTCGGCTTTTTCCTGAAATTTCAGACATAGAAACACTTCGGAAAATCGGAAATTATAAAGAAGAACTCTACAGAGAATTATACCGTCCTCACGTGAAATCAATTTCTGGTTTGAAATTGTTTTTAGAAAAAATATTTCAAAAAAATATTTCAATGGGATTAGCAACAATGGGCGATCAACATAATATTGATTTTACTTTTAAAGCATTGAATTTGACGAATTTTTTTCACTCCACAACGGGTGGACATGAAGTAAAAAAAGGCAAACCGCATCCTGAAATTTTTTTGGCAGCTGCTGAAAAAATTGGCGTTAATCCAAGCGATTGTCTTGCCTTTGAGGATACATTATCTGGAATACTTTCAGCTAAAGCAGCAGGAATGGATGTAATTGGAGTAACAACTATGTTTGATGAAAAAACTCTAATTAAGATGGGTTGTAAAAGAACAATTAATAACTATAAAGAAATTAAGCTTTAGTTTAGTTAAAAATCATCTCTTTAAGAAAGTTTATCTAGTTATATAAAATTCTTTAATTCTGCTATCGCTAGGATTTCTTTTTATTTGAAGGATATCTTTATTTGATGAAATATACATTTTTAGAATCAAATTAATCGAAGATTTAGAGTTGAATACTTTTTTAACTTTCGTCTCATATGCAAGGTTATCGTCTAACAAATCCATTAAAATTGAATATTTTACAGCTTTAGGATATTCCTGGATGATTTTATTTAAAAAAAGTCAATCAAGCTCACTTAATGAAGACTCGATTTTTAAAATATTTACCATGACTTTTTTGAAATTGGATTGTTTCTTTTTTCTGAAAAGTAATACTATAAATATGGAAGCTGAAGCGAAAAGGAGTAACAATAGAATGTGTGGAAAATAATTTTTTTTAAAGGAATCTAATTCTTTTTCACCGATCAATAATTGGAGTAGATTCAAGTATTAACGCTATCATTAGAGATTATGAAAATAAAATGGTTTACTCTGCCACTACCCTAAATGTTGATTTTTATGAAGTAATGACTAACATCGCGAATTTTTAAACAAACACAATGAAAAAGCTATACAAAAGATGTACGGAGCAAATTACTATATACGCTAATGGACAGAATCAAACTTTCAAAGAAATTAATAAAGAAGATACAAAAAGTGGTGTTGGAGTTTATCCAAAAGTGACAATGACGTATCAATTATTTAATAAAGATGGTTCAATAGCTTTAAATGACGAAGACAATCAACAATTAAAAGACAAAGCCAAAAAAGAATTAATAGAACTAAAAGGATATTTAGATATGGGAATAATAACTCAAAAAGAATTTGATAAAAAAGTAGAGTCACTAAAAAAGATTCTTTTAGGAAATTAAACACCAACACATCTTTAAATACCAAAGTCACTAATTTACTTTAGTGGCGTTTTCTTTTAGCTACAGAAAGCTAAATTTTCGAAGTAGTTAAGTTCTCTATTTAATTCGATGAAAAATACTTAGCCTTTCAAGCTAGCAAATAAATATTCTCGATTCATCCGTGCTATATTTTCTAAAGAAATCCCTTTTGGACATTCTACTTCACATGCACCAGTGTTAGTACAGTTCCCAAAACCTTCTTCATCCATTTGTTTTACCATGTTCATTACACGGTCCGTTGCTTCTACTTTACCTTGAGGGAGTAAAGCATATTGGGATACTTTTGCAGATACAAATAACATTGCCGAAGCATTTTTACAACTAGCCACACAAGCACCACAACCAATACAGGCAGCTGCATCAAACGCTTTATCTGCATCGTGCTTGGCAATTGGAATCGCGTTTGCGTCTTGAGTATTTCCAGATGTATTTACACTTACAAATCCCCCAGCTTGTTGGACACGATCAAATGCTGAACGGTCAACAGTTAAATCTTTAATCACTGGAAATGCTAAGGCACGAAAAGGTTCAATTGTTATAGTATCACCATCTTTAAATTTACGCATGTGTAATTGACATGTCGTAACCAAACGATCTGGACCATGAGCTTCTCCGTTAATAAACATAGAACACATTCCGCAAATTCCTTCACGACAATCATGATCAAAAGCAATTGGATCAATTCCTTGTCCTATTAATTGTTCATTTAAAACATCCATCATTTCTAAAAAGGACATATCAGGGGAAATATCCGCAATTGAATAGTTTTCCATGTTCCCTTTTGCTTTCGCATTTGCTTGTCTCCAAACTTTTAATGTCAAATTCATAATCTAAATTATCTAATGCCTATTTATAAGATCTTGTTTTTACTTCAATCTCTTCGTATTTCAATTCCTCTTTATGTAATTTTGCTTTAGAAGGTTCTCCTTTATATTCCCAGGCAGAAACAAATGTGAAATCTTTATCATTTCTGAGTGCCTCTCCTTCAGGGGTCTGAGACTCTTCTCTAAAGTGACCACCACAAGATTCATTTCGTTCCAATGCATCTTTTGCAAACAATTCACCCAACTCTAAAAAATCAGCAACGCGTCCTGCTTTAGCAAGTTGCTCATTAAACTCTTTGGTTGTTCCGGGAACATTTACATTTTTATAAAAATCTTTACGTAATGCACTAATTTCAGCAATGGCTTCTGTTAACGCTTTTTTATTTCGAGACATACCACATTTGTCCCACATGATTTTACCTAATTTCTTATGGTAATAATCAACTGAATTTTTTCCATTATTATTCACAAAGCTTTCCAACTGAACTTTCACAGCTGCTTCTGCTTTTTCAAACTCAGGAAGGCTGGTGTCTATCTTTCCAGTTCTAATATCATCTGCTAAATAATCCCCAATAGTGTATGGCAGAACAAAGTATCCATCGGCTAAACCTTGCATTAATGCTGAGGCTCCTAACCTATTGGCTCCATGGTCAGAGAAATTTGCTTCTCCAATAGCGTAGCATCCAGGAATAGAGGTCATCAAATTATAATCTACCCATACCCCTCCCATAGTATAATGAACTGCAGGATAAATCATCATTGGCATTTCATATGGGTCTTGATCTACAATTTTTTCATACATCTGAAACAGATTTCCGTATTTAGAACGAACAACGCCTTGTCCTAATTTTTTAACTAAAGCAGAATCATTTTCATCAAGTCCTTTTACATGAGCTTGTTCTTTACCGTAGCGAGTAATTGCCGCTGCAAAATCAAGATATACTGCCTCACCTGTTTTATTTACACCATACCCAGCATCACAACGTTCTTTAGCTGCGCGAGATGCAACATCTCTAGGTACTAAATTCCCAAAAGCAGGGTATCTTCTCTCCAGGTAATAATCCCTATTCTCTTCTGTAATTTCTGTAGCCTTTAATTTGCCTTCACGAATTGATTTAACATCTTCAATATTTTTTGGGACCCAAATTCTACCGTCATTTCTTAAAGATTCTGACATTAAAGTCAATTTTGACTGATGATCACCAGAAACAGGAATACAGGTAGGATGAATTTGCGTGAAACATGGGTTAGCAAAATGAGCTCCTTTTTTGTGGATTTTCCATCCTGCGGAAACATTACTTCCCATTGCGTTTGTGGATAAAAAGAATACATTTCCATACCCTCCAGATGCAATTACAACAGCATGAGCACTGTGACGCTCAAGTTTTCCATCTACTAAGTTTCGTGCTATAATTCCTCGAGCTTTACCGTCAACAACCACTAAATCCATCATTTCATGACGATTGTACATTTTAATTTTACCGCGACCAATTTGTCGGTTCATTGCTGAATAAGCACCTAACAATAACTGTTGCCCTGTTTGTCCTTTTGCATAAAAAGTTCGCGAAACAAGAACTCCACCAAAGGATCGGTTATCCAACAAACCGCCATAGTCACGTGCAAAAGGTACACCTTGTGCAACACACTGGTCAATGATATTTGTTGACACCTCTGCTAAGCGGTGCACGTTGGCCTCACGAGAGCGATAGTCTCCACCCTTAATAGTATCGTAAAAAAGACGGTGGGTTGAATCACCATCTCCTTGATAGTTTTTAGCAGCATTAATTCCTCCTTGTGCGGCAATAGAATGCGCACGTCTTGGAGAATCCTGAAAACAGAAGGTTTTAACATTATATCCTAGCTCTGCTAGGGTAGCTGACGCTGAAGCCCCTGCCAGTCCTGTTCCAACTACTATAACATCAATTAGACGTTTGTTTGCAGGACTTACTAAATTAATTTTACTCTTATGATTGGTCCATTTATCGGCTACAGGACCTTTTGGTGTTTTTGAATCTAGTGCCATGCTATAATGAGTTTATGTGATGAAATAGAGCTATAAATATAAATCCAACAGGAATAATCACTGAAAATGCAATTGCAAACTTTTTAATACTAGAACTATATTTATTATTGACACCTACACTTTGAAAAGAAGAAGCGAACCCATGGTTTAAGTGAAGGGCCAAAAAGATAAATGAAATAATATAAAGTCCAACTCTAAGGAAGTCATGGAATTTGTGAGTCATTTCCTCATAATATCTTGCTGGATCTAATGGAAGAACCTCAATATATTTATAGTTCATTTCAGGGAACCAGAAATCATAAAAATGAAGACCTAAAAAAGAAAGGACTACTGCTCCAGACCAAATCATGTTTCTAGATACCCAAGAAGCATTTGCACTTCCTTTATATTTTACATACTGAACGGCTCTTGATTTACGATTTTGTATCTCCAACACAAACCCCATCGTAAAGTGAAAAACTACTCCAAAAATTAGAATCGGTTGGAGGACAAACTGTACTAAAGGATTATTCCCCATGAAGTGAGAAATTTCATTAAAAGTTTTGGCGCTGAAGACCGAAATGAAATTAATCGTGAAGTGTTGTGTTAAAAAAACAACCAAAAATAAGCCAGAAAGTGCCATTGCTACTTTTCGACCAATTGTTGAAGATGTAAGACTCATAAAATTTAATTTGCAGAACAAAAATAAGGTATAAACTCTAAGGATCAAACCGCTTTACTGTATTTTTCCTCTTAAATCGTTCATACGTTAAGTTTACAAACCTTGTGTTTAATTAATTAAGTATTACAACCCGTTAAAAAGTCAGGAGATGTCTTTAATTTTAAAGTAATACTGTTATTTCAAGAGAAGGTGATTTTAATTTATCTTCAGAGAAATAGTATCTTAGCTAAAAAAATAATCATGCGCTATCGTCCCCTTTCCGCTTCATTTTACCGATTAAATAGGGCTAAATTTTCTGCTGAAGTAGACACAAAAAGTTTGGCAATTTTCAACTCGAATGATATTTATCCGATAAGTGCTGATAGTACATTGCCTTTTGCACAACATCGTGATATTTTTTATTTATCAGGTATAGATCAAGAGGAAAGTATACTACTAATTTTTCCAGATGCTATTGAAAAAAAACATAAAGAAGTCCTATTTATAAGGGAAACTAATCAACATATAGCAGTTTGGGAAGGTGCTAAATTGACTAAACATGCTGCAACCAATTTAAGTGGTATTGAAACAGTCTACTGGCTCAAAGACTTTGAAAAAGTTTTTCAAGAACTGAGTGCGCAATGTGATCGCTTCTACTTTAATACTAACGAACACTATAGACAAGCAGTAGAAACACAAACCAGAGAAGATCGTTTTATAGCATGGTGTAAAAAACAGTATCCTGCACATGGTGTTGGAAAAAGCAACCCAATTCTTCAAAAATTGCGTGCAGTTAAAAGTGAAGAAGAAATTGCTCAAATTCAAGAGGCGTGTAATATCACTGACAAAGGCTTTAGAAGAATTTTAAATTTCATTAAGCCCAATGTGTGGGAATATGAGATTGAAGCTGAATTAGCACACGAATTCATCAGAAACCGATCAAAAGGGTTTGCCTATACGCCCATTATTGCATCTGGAAATAACGCCAATGTATTACATTACACAGAAAATAACATGCAATGCAAAGCTGGCGATTTAATCCTTATGGATGTGGCAGCAGAGTATGGTAATTATTCAAGTGACTTAACTAGAACTGTCCCTGTATCAGGAACTTTTAGTGACCGGCAAAAAGCAGTTTATCAGTCGGTCTTAGATGTTAAAAAAGAAGCTACAAAATTACTGACATCAGGAACTATTTGGAAAGAATACCATATAGAAGTTGGTAAATTAATGACAAAAAAATTACTGAAATTAGGACTTTTGGATAAAGCTGATCTTCAAAATGAAACTGCTGAAAAACCTGCTTACAAAAAGTATTTTATGCATGGCACATCTCACCATATAGGTTTAGACACTCATGACTATGGCTTGCTACATTTACCTATGGAATCTAATATGGTTTTTACAGTAGAACCTGGTATTTATATTCCCGAAGAAGGTTTTGGAGTTCGATTGGAAGACGATGTAGTAATTCAAAAAACAGGAGCTCCTATGAACCTGATGGAATCCATTCCCATTGAAATTGAAGAAATTGAAACATTAATGAATGCATAAAAAAAGCCGCCTAAATAGGTGGCTTTTTATTTTTGGTTAAAGCACATTCAATTCATACTGCTTCAGTTGATTTTGCATTGCGTTGCCAGAAATATAAAATCGTAAACAAAATAATTAAGATTACTGGAAAACTGACCATATTGGTTAATGTTTGCTGTCCTGCAGCCAAATCTAAAGCGGTTCCTGTAAGTCCAAGTGCTGCTTGTTCTGCAGTTGAAGAATCAATCCATCCTCCAATGATGGTTTGAAAAATAGAACTAGAGAACATTCCCATTCCTCCAACAATTGACATCCCTAGCGCTCCACTTAATGGAATTTTTTCGGCAACAAAACCAATCATGTTAGGCCAAAAATAACAAACCCCTAAGGCAAAGAAAATAGCTGCAACATAAACCATTCCTCCTGTTTGTGTACTAAATAAAAAAATCCCGATAGCAGTTAAAATAGCCGAACCTAATAAAACACCTGTTTGATCAAATTTACTTACAATATCTCCTCCAAAATAACGTCCAATAGCCATAAGGCCTGTAATTAGAGCTAAAATAACCATTGGATGAGCACCACTATCACTCAAAATCAGTGTGGTCCATTGTTGAGGTCCAAATTCTGAAATTGCGGTGAGTGCCAT
Organism: Flavobacteria bacterium MS024-2A; assembly: GCA_905182305.1. Classification (GTDB taxonomy): domain Bacteria; phylum Bacteroidota; class Bacteroidia; order Flavobacteriales; family Flavobacteriaceae; genus MS024-2A. Next base: position 166,620 of record CAJJBB010000003.1, on the reverse strand, counting down.
ACATCCTAATATGAATAAATATAGTGGAGACAACATGGCCTTAAAGTTTTCTCCAATCGAAGCTACTTTTTCCATTTTTGGCTTTGGAAATTCTTGACCAAAAAATAAATAAACATAAATTAGAGTTGGAATCATAATTATCCATATTTGTGCTTGCCAGCCTAAATCAAGACTAGTCATTAATAAGGAAATTAAGCTACCTAGAACAATTCCACCTGGAAACCACATGTGAAATCTATTTAAAAGAGTATTCATTCTCTTTCCTTCATTAGCGTCTGCAATCATTGGATTACAGGCAGCTTCTGTGCAACCATTTCCGATTCCTATCAATAAAGTTGACACTAAAAGGCCAGTATACCCTCCAGAAAAAATAGTTAAAACAATCCCTAAGGTGTGAGTTAAAAATGCAACTTGCATGATTTTTTTAGGCCCAATAGTATGATAAAATAGTCCTCCTAAAATCATAGAAATAGGGAAACCTAAAAACCACATTGAATTAATAAATCCTAATTGCTGACCGCTTAAGCTAAAGGTTTCGGCTAGCTGAGGAAGAATACCTGCGCGGATACTAAACGAAAAAGCTGTCGTGATAAGGGCAAAACAACTTCCGTAAAAGAGTCTGTTACTATTTGTCATAATAAGTTTTTTCAATTTATTTCCACTAATATATATCATTTATGATAACCTAGGGAAAGCATGAAAATAAAATTATTAATGACACCCACAATCAGATCCACAGTCTGAATCTTTTGCAGATTTCTTTTTCAGCACATATTTACTTAATATAAATACAAGTGCAAAACTTCCTGAGAGAAAAACTAAAAGTGATTGAATAAAGTCCATTAACTTAAAATTTGATAGGTTCCAAAAGCAATTATATAAGCTAAAAAAGTCATTCCAAAAAGCTGTATCATGGGCCATTTCCATGAATTAGTTTCTTTTTTAACAATGGCTAAGGTACTCATACATTGCATTGCAAAGGCATAAAAAAGCATTAATGAAATCCCACTTGCTAAATCAAATAAAGGTTTTCCATCAGCTCGAACTTCAGAAGCCATTCTGTTTTTTATTGTTTCTTCTGCACCATTTTCTACACTATATATTGTAGCTAGAGTTCCCACAAATACTTCCCGTGCTGCAAAAGAACTAATTAGAGCAATTCCAATTTTCCAATCATATCCCAAGGGAGTAATGGCAGGTTCAATGGCTTTTCCTAAAATTCCAATAAAAGAATGCTCTAATTGGTAAGAATTGATTTTTGTTTCTAGAATCTCCCCCGATAACTCAGGGTATTGCAGATGAACTATTTCTTCCGCATTTGAAAAATCTTTGCCAGGACCATAAGAAGCCATTATCCATAATAAAATGGAAATCGCTAAAATAATTTTTCCAGCTTCTGTTACAAAAGTTCTTGTTTTCTCCCAAACTGTAATTCCAACATTTCTCAACATTGGAAGTTTGTAATTCGGCATCTCAACCACAAAATAACTTTTAGATTCAATTTTAAGGGTAATACTTAAAATCCATGCAGACAAAAGAGCCATTCCAAATCCAACTAAATAAAGGCCCATTAGGGTTAATCCTTTATAATTAAAACCTAAAAAAGAACCTTCAGGAATGACTAAAGCAATTAAAATTGCATAAACAGGCAAGCGGGCAGCACAAGTGGTAAATGGGGTTACTAAAATGGTAATTAGTCGTTCTTTCCAGTTTTCTATATTCCTGGTAGCCATAACAGCTGGGATTGCGCATGCAGTTCCTGAAATTAGAGGTATTATGCTTTTTCCGCTTAGGCCAATTCTTCTTAAGCCCCTGTCCATCAAAAACACCACTCTACTCATATAACCTGTTTCTTCCAAGACAGCAATGAATAAAAATAAGAAGGAGATTTGTGGAATAAAAATAACAATTCCACCCAAGCCAGGAATAATTCCCTCGGCTAAAAGGTTTGTGAAAACTCCCGGAGGAAGTTCATTCTTAGTATATTCACTCAATGCAGCAAAAGAGCTGTCAATAAAATCTTGTGGAATACTGCTCCAATCAAAAATAGATTGAAAAATTGTCATTAATATTCCAAAAAAGATAACGTATCCCCAAAATTTATGAATAAGCACACGATCTAACCTACTTCGTAGATCAGTTGCCGAATTCCGATCTACCTTAAGAGTCGTTTTAAGTGAATTGTTAATGAATTGATAACGCTTAACAGTTTCTTTTTGCTGTAGACGCTTTAAATCAGAATCTGATTGAATTTTAAAATCAGTATCGTCGTGTAACCTATTTCTATCAATTTTAGCAAAATTAACATCTTGTGTAATTACTAGCCACAGTTTATATATAGATTGTGTAGGAAAAGCCTTTTCAAGCCTTTTAAAATAGTCATCATCAATAGAGGCTAATGATATAGTGGATTTAGTTGAAAGTTGTCTGTAGTTTAAAATTAATCCTTTGAGCTCTGACAACCCGTCATTATCTCGGGTACTAATTAGGGATATTTTAGTGTCTAGTTCTTTTTCAAGGGATTCAATATCTAGTGAAATCCCTTTACGCTTCATTTGATCAGCCATATTAATGACAAGAAGGGTGGGAATTTCTAAATCTTTAACTTGAGTAAAAAGTAAAAGGTTTCTTTTTAAATTTTCAATATCAGTAACTACCACTGCAACATCTGGAAAATCTTTATTGTTTTTATTGAGCAAAAGCTCAATAACAACACTTTCATCCATCGAAGAAGCATTCAGGCTATAGGTGCCTGGTAAATCTAAGACATGTGCTTTTGTGGTATGATTAAGCTTACAAACACCTTCTTTTTTCTCAACAGTAATTCCAGGATAGTTTCCCACTTTTTGGTTTAATCCAGTGAGCTGATTAAAAACAGAAGTTTTTCCAGTATTTGGATTTCCCAATAACGCTACATTCAACGATTTACTCATGATTTACTTTTTCAATCGAACGAAAATATGCTGAGCCGTCTCTTTTCGGATGGCTAGATGTGATTCATCGATTTTAAGATACAATGGATCATTTAAGGGTGCTTTTTGTATCAGAGTAATTTCATTCCCTGGTAAACAGCCCATTTCTATTAGTTTTAGTGGCAGAAAATCAGTTTCAATATGCTCGATTTCTGCAACTACACCTTTCTCTAATTGATCTAATGAAATCATTATTTAGAATCATTTTAAAGAACAAAAGTAATGAAATAACTCACTGAAAAAATGATATTCCAAAAAAATTACTTGGAAAAAATTCATCTTGAAGAATTTCTAAATCAAGAAGCAATTCACTCATTGCAAGAGTATCTGTCCCGTCATAAAAACCACGTATTCTTTTTTTAGGATCTACCAAAATGAAATTTTCTGTGTGAATCATATCATAAGGTCCACCATCGCCATCTTCTTTGACTACCAAATATGACTTTCTTGCCATGGTGTATATTTCTTTTTTATTCCCAGTAAGCAAATTCCATTTTTCATCGTTTACCCCTTTTTCTATGGCATACTTTTTAAGTTGTGGAACAGAATCAATTTTGGGAGTTACACTATAAGAGAGTAGCATAACATTCGAATCGTTTAAAATTTCTTCTTGAATACCCAGCATGTTAGCTGTCATTTTTGGGCAAATACTAGGGCAGGTTGTAAAGAAAAAATCAGCAATGTATATTTTCCCTTCATAATCATCCTGAGTTATGGTTTTACCATTTTGATTTTCAAAAGAGAATGGTGCAATTTTATGATATTTTTTCACATGCTGAAGAGTGCTATCCACGAGTTCATAATTAACCATTGAAGGTTGATAGATAGGAAGCACTTTTTTTGGTTTTAAAGCGCCATAAAAAAGGGCAAGAATAATTGTAGAGATTACAAATAAGACCCTTAAAAATATTTTATATTTTTTAATAAAAAACTGCATATCCCTTGATATATAACAAATTTAGGGGTTTTAAAATCGATAATCTATAAAGAACCTTAAAAGAATCTTAATTATCGTAGCAGTAATTTTATTATGAATGCTATTATGCTACTTTTGTAGGAATTAAAATTTAGCTATGAGCCCTTTTTTTATAAAAGCCATTCAGTTATTAATGAGTTTGTCCTTATTAATTGTTCTTCATGAATTAGGCCATTTTATACCAGCAAGAATATTTAAGACTAGAGTTGAAAAATTCTTTTTGTTTTTTGATGTAAAATTTGCTTTGTTCAAAAAGAAAATAGGTGATACCACTTATGGAATTGGCTGGTTACCTTTGGGTGGATATGTAAAAATATCCGGAATGATTGACGAAAGTATGGACACCGAACAAATGAAACAACCTGCACAAGAATGGGAGTTTCGTGCAAAGCCAGCATGGCAACGCCTCATTATTATGCTTGGTGGCGTAACAGTGAATTTAATTTTAGGGTTCCTCATTTACATGATGATTTTGTTTGTTTGGGGTAAAAATACTCTAACAACCGAGGAACTTCCTCTAGGATTTCAACCCTCACCTGTAGCTCAAGAAATAGGTTTTGAAGAAGGAGACCAACTGGTTTCCATTGATGGAAAAATATTAGATAATGTTATGGACATTAACCGTCAATTATTTTTAAGACCCCTCAAAAAGATAACTGTAAAAAGCGCTTCTGGAGCCATTAAGGTTATAAATATCCCTGAAAGTATTGGTCAGAAAATGTTTGAAACCGGAGAAATGAGGCCATTTACTCCCTTATTTCCTGCACTTATAGACAGTATCACGCCCAACTCTCCCGCAGACGTCTCTGGTCTTCAATATAATGATCGTTTGGTGTCAGTAAATGAAAAGTCTATTGTTCATTGGGGTGATTTTCAAGAGCTAATGGAAGAGAAAAAACAACTAACTCTTAGTGTTGTAATAGAGAGAGATCAAATGATGCAATCTTTAGAAATTAATACTCCAGAGGGAATATTAGGGGTTTATCCAAGAACAGATTCTATTAAGTACACTAATGAAAAATTAAGCTTAGATGAAAGTATTATTGAAGGTTTTGATTATGGTTACTGGACGCTGTATGATTATGTGTCACAATTTCAATATATATTTACAAAAAAAGGCGCTTCTCAATTAGGTGGCTTTGGTGCTATTGGAAATATGTTCCCAGGCACTTGGAACTGGAAAGGGTTCTGGTCTAGTACTGCCTTAATATCTATAATTTTAGCATTTATGAATATTCTGCCCATACCTGCACTAGATGGAGGTCATGTTATGTTTTTAGCTTATGAGATAGTCACAGGACGCAAACCAAATGATAAGTTTATGGAGTATGCTCAAATGTTTGGCTTTTTCCTATTAATGGCTCTAGTTCTTTATGCTAATGGAAATGATTTGTTTAGGGCAATATTTAATTAATCAATTATTGTGAAACTCAAAGACTTTATTTACAACAAGGAAACGAAAGAATCAAACTTAGCTGGTGTTTTTTATGTAATTATAATACTCTAATTACCGCAGCTGTAGTTTATCTCAGCACATTACTTTAATAACGTTTTCTTTTAAACTCCAGGCATATCATCTTCAGTAAGTTCTGGGATTACAATACACTCTAAAGTAGTATTTCTTTGTATTTATCAATAATTTGTTGATTTAATTTACTCTTATTATTAACATTCATATTAAGCATATAAATATCACTTTCCCTGACATTATTATGACTCCACCTAGCTAATTCAGTAATAACTGGAGTTAATGAAAGTCCTTTTTCAGTCAGATTGTATATAAAAGTTTTCTTGTTATCTGGATGATTTACTTTAGTTATAAATCCAGTTTTCAATAAAGTTTTTAAACGAGCTGACAAAATATTTGGTGCTATAGACTCGTCACTCTCATAAAAATCTTTGAATGTTTTTTTGTGCTCAAGTAGCATTAGTTTTATGATAACAAGGGTCCATTTATCTCCAACAACATCTAATGCTGAAGTTACAGGACAATCACACCTAAAAATCTTATCTAAAAATGACATAATTTTTTTAAACTAAATTTTACTAGTAAAACAATAGTTATTTATCTTATCTTTACTATCAAAACAAAAGTAATAATAAATAAACTATCAAATGAATAAAAAAGTATTGTTAACGGGTATTTCGGGATATATAGGTAATCATTGTGCTGTGGAGCTATTGAAGAATGGATATTCTGTTCGTGGTTCCGTAAGAAGTCTTTCAAAATCAGAAAAAGTTATTGCCGTAATTAAAAAGGAAGTAGACCCAAAAGATAATTTGGAGTTTTGTGAGTTGGACCTTCTAAGTGATGACGGCTGGGATGATGCAATGAAAGGATGTGAGTTTGTATTGCATGTGGCTTCTCCGTTTATCATTTTAGAGCCAAAAGACGAAAATGAATATATTAGACCTGCTGTTGATGGCACAATTAGAGCCTTAAAGGCAGCGAAAAAAGCAGGTATTAAGCGTGTTGTCCTTACTTCTTCGATGGTCTCTATGTTAGAAGATGCCGACAAATCAATCGATATTAACTTCGAGTCTTGGACGAATGTTAATGCTAAAAATGTAAATGCTTATGCAAAAAGTAAAACCTTAGCTGAGCAAGCTGCTTGGGACTTTATTCGTGCTCAAACTGATGCTAAACCAATGGAACTTTCTGTTGTGAATCCAGGTCCTGTTTATGGCCCAACTCTCTCGGGTGACTTATCAGGAGCTTCTATGGGTATGTTTAAGCAAATAATGTCAGGGAAAATGCCAATGGTTGCTCAGGCTGCAATTAACATGTCTGATGTTCGAGACATTGCTAAAATCCATGTTTTAGCACTTGAAAATGAAAATTCTAATGGAAAACGTTTTATTGTAGCAACTGAGAAAGCTCACAAGTTTCAGGAAATTGCCCAGTATATAAAATCCAATGGATATGATAAGATAAGTACAAGATTAGCTCCAAATTTTTTACTAAATTTTATTGGTAATTTTGATAGAGAAGCTCGAAGTATGAAGACTTTTATTGGTAAAACATACGATGGTGATGTTTCCTCAACAATGGAAACATTCAATTGGAAGCCAATTAGTTTAGAAAAAACTGTTTTGGATACTATTAAATCAATAGAATCATTTGCTTAGCATATTTTATTTTTTTTATGCTTTTATAAATTCGCCACTAAAGTTTAGTGGCGTTTTCTTTTAATGGTCCTAACAGGAATATTTTATTCAGTAAGTTCTGGGATTTGTGATTTTTTCTTTACCTTTATATTGTATCAAGAACGCATTTAGCGTACCAACCGATCTTCTCGAGACACGGTGGTTTAGAATACGAGACGCTCGTCTAAAACAATCGAGAAATCATATTCATCTTGGTCATAAATGACGTTTAATAAAAAAAACTATTAAGGTTGTTTTTTCAGAACTTTTACTCAAATAGCAATCCATTTCAAATAGGTTACTTTTACATCTTTTAACTATGAGTAAACAATCCCCCTTGCAAAGAGAACAACCAAACAATCCTTTACATGGAATTACCTTAAAAACAATTCTCTTAACACTATTAGCTCAATACGGGTGGGAAAAATTAGCACTTAAAATTAATATTAATTGTTTTAAAAGTGACCCCTCCATTAATTCAAGCTTAGCTTTTCTCAGGAGAACACCCTGGGCAAAAGAAAAGGTGATTAAATTATACCTTGACACTCAAAACAAAACAAAAAGAACCTTATAGTACACCAAGGTTATATTGTAAATTAGAATTTTAGAAGCACTTACATAATGAACGAAGAAGACAAAAAAAAAATCGAAGCCTACAGTAAAAAAACTCCTTTATATTTAAGCAGAAGGAAGTTTGATGATCAAGGGACGCTTACAGAAGTAATATGTAGTAATTGTAAGGTATTTAAACCCTTGAGTGAATATTACAAAAACAAAGTGGAGATTGATGGTATTGATCACAAATGTAAAATTTGTAAAACTAAAAAATAGCAACGAAACTTTGACTTTTTATTTAATAACAAAACTTCCCTTAGAGTATGTTATTGCTTTCCCGCTAATAAGGACACGCTCACCAAGATTTTGACAGTATAATGTTCCTCCTCTTGAAGATAACTGTTTTGCTAGCATCTTTTGTTTTTTTAGTCGATCTGCCCAAAATGGAATAAGAGAACAATGAGCAGAACCTGTAACTGGATCTTCTAATATAGAAGCTTTAGGTGTGAAAAATCGTGAAACAAAATCACAAGAATCTCCTTCTGATGTAACAATAACACCCCCTGCACCCAAACTTAGCTGGTCAAAAAGGACTCGGTTAATGGTTATGTTTTTTATATCATATTCTGAATCATAAATTAAAACATAATCTCTTGCTTTAAAAACGTAAACTGGAGATATATTTATTGACTGTTGAAGTAATGAAGGAAGTTTTATCTTTTTTGGCATTCGAGAAGGAAAATTAAGATGGTATAAGCCATCCTTAAATTCAACAACTAAAATCCCACTCAAGGTTTCAAATTGAAAAATATTTCCAGAATACTTTAATATGGTTTTAAGACAATGAGCTGTTGCCAGAGTCGCATGACCACACAGGTCCATTTCAACTTCTGGTGTAAACCATCTCAAAAATATTTTTTGGTCTTTAATCAAAAAAAAAGCAGTTTCTGCAACGGCATTTTCCTGTGCAATTTTTAACAAAAGAGTATCAGGTAGCATTTTGGTTAAAGGGACTACACACGCAGGATTTCCTGAAAAAAGATCATCTGTAAAGGCATCAATTTGATACAGTGATAGTTCCATGTTTATTTTAGTTATTTTTTATAAATGTATTTATAATAACTTAGATGAATGAATACTTCTACAAAAAAGCTAATTGAAGCAGAAAAAAAAGCTCTCTTACTTTTTCAGGAAATTGAAAAAAGAGGTCTAATAATTCCTGGGAAAACTGAAAAAAAAATAAATACTGAAATTTACAATCTAGCCTTTGAATTATTCGGTATAAAACTTTATTGGCATAAAAGAATTGTAAGAGCTGGGAAAAACACTTTAAAACCTTATAATGAAAATCCAGAGAATCTTACTCTTCAAAAAGATGACATTTTATTTATTGATTTTGGCCCTGTTTTCGAAGAATGGGAGGCTGATTTTGGTCGAACCTATGTAATCGGAAATGATCCATTGAAAACTAAACTTAGCCAAGATATTGAGAAAGCATGGTGGGAGGGAAAAGAATACTTTGAGTCTAGAAATCGAATTACAGGAGCTGAACTATACTTGCATACTCACGAATTAGCCAAAAAATATGATTGGGAATTTGGGGGTGAAATAGCTGGACACCTTATAGGACATTTTCCTCATGAAAGTTTAGAAAACGAACTTAAAACCAATTATATACATCCAGAAAATCATGTTGATATGAGAGCACTTAATCAAAACGGAGATTCTAGAAGCTGGATATTAGAAATCCATTTTGTTGACAGTAAAAAAGAAATTGGTGGTTTTTTTGAACAACTTTTGACCTTTTAAATCCTTCTATAACTAACTTAGAAAGGTGCTTAATTATGAACTATTAATAGAAGAGTACATTTACAGTAAGGAAGTCATTCCTAAATAATAAAATGTTTACTCAAAAAAATAACCCTATGGATACTAAAGAGAAAATAGTAAAAGATTGGCTAAGCCGCTATACAGGGAAATCTCTAGACTCATTTGGAGATTATATATTGCTTACAAATTTTCAGAAATACGTTATACAATTTTCTGAAATTATGAATTCTACCATTGAAGGAGAAAGTAGTATGATGGGGTCTTCAACAGCTGAAAACATTACCATTATAAATTTTGGTATTGGAAGTCCTAATGCAGCACTGATAATGGATTTATTGATTGCAATTAATCCTGAAGCAGTCTTATTTCTTGGAAAATGTGGAGGCCTAAAAAAGAGAAATGAAATTGGTGATTTAATTTTACCAATTGGCGCCATTAGAGGTGATGGTACTTCAGATGATTATTTTGCTCCAGAAGTTCCTGCAATGCCCTCTTTCGCGCTTCAAAAGGTGATTTCGAGGACACTTAGAGAAAATGAATTGAATTACTGGACTGGCACTGTTTATACTACAAACAGAAGGGTTTGGGAACACGATGCCGAATTTAAAGATTACCTACAAGCCATTAGGGCTTATGCCATTGACATGGAAACTGCAACCTTATTTACAGTAGGATTTTTTAATCAAATTCCTACAGGAGCCTTGCTTTTAGTTAGTGATCAACCCATGGTTCCTGAAGGAGTGAAGTCTAAAGAAAAAGATGAGGTAAATTCTAAATTATTTGACAAAAGACATATTGAAATTGGGATTAGTGCCTTGAAGCAACTCATCAATAATAGCGAAACCATTAGACACCTAAAGTTTTAATTCATGAAACTTTATTTTACTTAATATTAAACTAAATGATGAAAAAAATGTCAAAGATATAGGACTTAAAATAATTACAATTGGAAGAATACTCCTTAAAGTATGCGCGTTTTTATAAATTAAATCGCTTAAAGTTTTTTCTTGCCTTTTTCCTTGTTTTATCATTAATGGTTGTTAATGCTCAAAATACAAAGCAGTCTCTACTGGTAAAAAAAGTTGAGGAAAAAATAATACTAGACGGAAAGCTTAGCGAAGACATTTGGTTAAAAGCTAATAGTGCAGAAAATTTTTGGCAATTATTCCCAACAGATTCTCTAAAATCAATCAATAAAACATCCGTTAAAATTCTTTTTAATGATACACATTTATTAATTGGAATTGAAGCACTTGCCGTTGATGAAAATTTCATTGTTAGTTCCTTGAAAAGAGATTTTAGTGCCCTTACAAATGATAATGTTACCGTTTTGTTTGACACCTTTAGAGATGGGCAAAATGCCTTTTTATTTGGGGTAAGTGCCTTTGGTGTGCAACGTGAAGGATTGATTTCTGAAAGAGGATCAGATATCAATGGTTTTAGTCTTACATGGGATACAAAATGGCAGTCAGAAAGTGTGCGTGAAAAAGATAAGTTTACCATTGAAATGGCCATTCCTTTTAGTTCTATCAAATATCCTGAGGGAAGTCAAAAATGGGGCTTTCAAACATACCGATTTGACCTTCAAACTAATGAAAGAAGCATCTGGACAAAAGTACCTCAAAATCAATTTCCAATAAATATTGGATACTATGGAGAGCTCTTTTTTGAAGAGCCCTTACCCTCTAGTAATACTCCGCTTTATATAATTCCTTATACAAACGGATTAGTTTCAAAAGATTTTAGTGAAACCACATCGCAAAGAAAATTGTTATTTGGCGGAGACATGAAAATTCCGGTTGGAAATGGGCTTAATCTTGATATAACTTTAAATCCAGATTTTTCAAATGTAGAAGTTGATAACATTATTACTAACCTTACTCGGTTTGAAATATCCCTACCAGAAAAAAGACAGTTTTTTATAGATAATCGAGACCTGTTTGGAAACTTTGGAAGCAGAAGAGACGCAATACCTTTCTTTTCTAGACGTATTGGAATTGCGAAAGGTTCAAGTGGCACTAGCAGTAGAAATAATATTCTTGGAGGCATTAGACTTAGCGGAAAATTAAATCAAAACTGGCGTATTGGGGTGCTTAATATTCAAAATCAAGAGGATATTTCTAAAGGAATCGCATCAAACAATAATTCGATGTTAGCCGTTCAAAGAAAAGTATTTGGACAATCACAAATTGGTCTATTTATAGTTAATCGACAAACATTCAAAGATTACAGTTTCATAAAAGAAGAGGATCGATATAATAGAGTCGTTGGAATAGATTATAATTTAAACTCTGCTAATAATAAGTGGATTGGTAAATTTTATACCCATAAATCATTTCAACCAAATGACACTAAAGGAAACCTTTCAAGCCAAGCAAACTTAATTTACAATACTCGAGTTTGGCGATTCCGTTCAGACTGGGTATATGTTGATGATAATTTCAACTCAGATTTAGGCTTTATACCCCGTACTGGTATATTTAAGTCAGGTACTAGCGCTAGTCGAAATTTTTATCCAAATAGTAAAAAAATTAACTCTCATAGCTTTAGCTTGTTAAACTTTATGTGGTTTCAGAAAAACTTAGACTATAAAAAAACAGATCATTTTTTTTCATTTGAATACGAATTGGAATTTAAAAAACAATCACAATTAGGAATAGAATTTAAAAAACAGTTTGTGTATTTATCAAGTCCTTTTGATCCTAGTAGAAGTGGTAATGGGGAGCCATTACCCGGACAAACAGGATATGATTTTGGTAATTGGAGTATAAGTTATCAATCACCACTAGCTAATACTTTTAACTTTACTTCAACTTTTTCTTATGGAACATTCTTTAATGGAACACGTTTATCGTACCAAGGTACGACCCAGTTTAGATTTCAACCCAAAGTAATTTTAAGTCTGTTGTGGGACTATAATAAAATCACACTGCCAAACCCCTATCCAACAGCTAACTTATTGTTAATTAGTCCAAAAATACAAGTTACTTTAAATCGAAATTTGTTTTGGTCTACTTTAATACAATACAGTAATCAAGTTGATGATTTTGGAATAAACTCTAGATTACAATGGAGGTTTGCTCCACTATCAGACCTTTATTTGGTCTATAATGATAGTTATGATACTGAGCAGTTTAGTCCTGTGTTTCGCTCTATAAATCTTAAACTGACCTACTGGATTAATCTTTAAAAATAGACAGCCTAATATTGGGCAGCATTTTCTTTTTTAATCAAGTTCAGTGCAGAGCCTTCTCTAAACCACTGAATTTGTTGTTTATTATATGTGTGGTTTGCTAGAATGATATTTTTTGAACCATTAGCATGGATTACTTCAACATCAAGTTGTTTGCCGGGGGAAAAATCTTTAAGATTAGTAAAGTTAAACGTGTCGTCTTCTTGGATTAAATCATAATCGGCTTCTGATGCAAAGGTAATCCCTAGCATTCCTTGTTTCTTAAGGTTTGTTTCGTGAATACGAGCAAAAGATTTTACCAATACTACTTTTACACCAAGGTGACGCGGTTCCATTGCAGCATGTTCACGAGAAGACCCTTCGCCATAATTATGATCCCCGACCACTAAAGTTTCAATTTCAGCAGCTTTATATTGACGTTGCACATCAGGCACACCACCGTATTCTCCTGAGAGTTGATTTTTAACAAAGTTTGTCTTTTCATTAAATGCATTAACCGCTCCAATTAAACAGTTATTTGAAATATTGTCTAAATGACCTCTATAACGAAGCCAAGGACCTGCCATAGAAATGTGGTCAGTTGTACATTTTCCTTTTGCTTTGATCAATAATTTAACACCCATTAAATTTTCATTATCCCAAGGTTGGAATGGAGACAGTAGTTGTAAACGTTCTGAATTTTCTTTTATAACTACACTTACAGAAGAACCATTTTCTTGAGGTGCCAGATATCCATTTTCTTTAACATCAAATCCTAAAGGAGGTAATTCAACTCCTGTTGGTGGATCTAATCGAACCTCTTCCCCGTCTTTATTAATTAAAGAATCTGTCATAGGATTGAAATCCAAGCGTCCAGAAATAGCTACTGCAGCGACCATTTCAGGAGAAGCTACAAAGGCATGTGTATTTGGGTTTCCATCAGCACGTTTAGAAAAGTTACGATTAAAAGAGTGAATGATAGAGTTGCGCTCTTGTTTGTCTGCACCTTCACGAGCCCACTGTCCGATACACGGACCACAAGCATTGGTGAATATCTTAGCGTCTAAATCTTCAAAAATTGATAAAAGTCCGTCTCGTTCTGCAGTATATCGTACCTGCTCAGAACCGGGATTAATTCCAAATTCTGCTTTGGTAACTAATTTTTTCTCAACGGCTTGTTTCGCAATGGAAGCAGCTCGAGCTAAATCTTCATAAGACGAATTAGTGCATGAACCAATTAATCCCCACTCAACCTTTAAAGGCCATCCGTTTTCTTTTGCTACTGTTCTCATTTCTAAAACAGGTGTTGCTAAATCTGGAGTAAAAGGACCATTAATATGGGGTGTTAGAGTATCTAAATCAATTTCAATTATTTCATCAAAATAATTTTCTGGGTTTTTATATACTTCTGGATCTGCGGTTAAATGTTCTTTAACTTCATTGGCAGCATCTGCAACATCATCTCTTCCAGTTGCTCTAAGGTAACGCTCCATAGAATCATCATATCCGAAAGTGGAAGTGGTTGCACCAACCTCAGCGCCCATATTACAAATTGTCCCTTTTCCAGTGCAAGACATAGACTCGGCACCTTCTCCAAAATATTCAATTATGGCTCCCGTTCCTCCTTTTACAGTAAGAATTCCCGCCACTTTTAAGATTACATCTTTAGGTGCTGTCCAACCGTTTAGTTTTCCAGTTAATTTGACACCAATTAATTTAGGGAATTTCAATTCCCAAGCCATATCAGCCATCACATCTACTGCGTCTGCACCACCAACTCCAATGGCAACCATTCCAAGTCCACCAGCATTTACGGTATGAGAATCAGTTCCAATCATCATTCCTCCGGGAAAGGCATAATTTTCTAATACCACTTGGTGAATAATTCCAGCACCTGGCTTCCAAAAACCAATACCATATTTATCAGAAACCGATTCTAAAAAATTAAAAACCTCTGCAGAAGTTGAGTTTGCAGATTTTAAATCTAAGACAGCGCCCTCTTTTGCTTGAATTAAGTGATCGCAGTGAACCGTCGTAGGAACCGCAACTTTAGACTTTCCAGATTGCATAAACTGCAATAGAGCCATTTGTGCAGTTGCATCTTGACAAGCAATTCTATCAGGAGCAAAATCCACATAATCTACTCCACGTGAAAAAGCTCTTTTTTCTGCAGATTCCCAAAGATGAGAATATAAGATTTTTTCAGTTGCCGTTAAAGAACGTCCTGTAAGTTTTCTTGCTTCTGCTACACGCTCTGAAAGACGACTGTAGACTAGCTTAATCATGTCAATATCAAATGCCATAATACCCTGTTTAAATTTTGACAAAATTATAAAATAAATAGATGGGTTAGAGCAGTTTCGAAAGGTTTTACTAAAAAATTATTAGATTTTCGGTCTTAATTGACCTAAAATAAAAAATACCTGTTCAGGTATATTATTTAATTGAAGATTATTCAACTGATTTATAAAGAAATATTTAAAAGTTGGCCGCATAACTTTAAGACACTCAACTCTGCTAATTTCGCCTCATATTTTGATAATGTCCATTGATTTTGAGCATTCCGTAAATTAACTTGTGCTTGACGAAATTCTATTGATGTAATAGATCCTAATTTATATTGTGCTTCTGAACGTTCAAAATTATAGGTTCCTGTTTCCACTTGCTTTTCTTGAATAGTATAAATTTTTAAAGAATTTTTATAGGTTTGCAACGCATTTGACAGATCACGTTCAAATCTAAGTTTTGTTTCTTCTGAACGTATTTTTTGATTATCTAATGTAATTTTTGAATTTTTAACCCGCGTTAAAGCACGCCCATCAAATAAATTCCAACTCAGATTAGCGCCAAAACTCATTGAATAAGAATTGTTGTTTGTACCCGGGAAGAATGCGGAAGCAGGGCTTTGGTTTAAATTCCAGCCATAAGATCCTACAAGCCCTATAACAGGTAAATATCCAGATTGGCTCACCTTGATATCATAGGCATTGATTTGTGTATTTTGCCTTTCTTGTAATAAGTTTACATTGAATTGTGCAGCTGTTTGAATAGCTTCATCAATTTGAATTTCTGGTATGAAGTTTACAATCGTTTCAACTTGATATTGTTGATCCATTGGTTCATTCAAAAGTAAGTTTAAATCTCGCCTGGCATTGTCTAATTGTTGATTGATTTGAAGCAGACTAATACTGTCATTGGTTACATCTACTTGAGCATTTAAAACAGCAAGTTTATTTGACTGGCCATAACTGAAGGCACTTTCTGCTCTTAGTTGACGCTCTTTTGAAACAGCCAGAGCTTGTTTAAAAATTTCAGTAGATTCTTTTAATTGAGCTACATTAAAATAAACACTATAAAGCTGTAGTATAGTAGTTTCAATTGTTTCGCGCAATTGTAATTCACTTAATGCAAACTGCTCTTTTAATATTTTGTAAGTAAACCTTCTCCCTAAACCATCAAAGAGTGTATAATTCAAATTTACACCAGCATTATAGCGCTTACTTTCTTGATCATTTAAATT
Organism: Flavobacteria bacterium MS024-2A; assembly: GCA_905182305.1. Lineage (GTDB taxonomy): Bacteria > Bacteroidota > Bacteroidia > Flavobacteriales > Flavobacteriaceae > MS024-2A. Next base: position 150,448 of record CAJJBB010000003.1, on the reverse strand, counting down.
TAAATTAGTTCTTGGTGAACCGTCTTCTAAAACCTGTCCTGGAAAAGCAATTTCAGCATCAGATTCTGTAAAATTTGACCCTCCTGAAACCGAAACCGAAGGAAGGTATCCTGAATTTAAAAGACTTGAATTATTTTTAATAATTGCCATATTATTTTTAGAAACCTGAATTCCAAAATTCTTCTCTAAAGCGATAGCCAAAGCGTCATCTTTAGATAAAGTTTTTTGTCCATAGAGAGGCGAAATGAGGACACTTATAATAATGAATACTCTTGCTGATTTTGATCTCATGACTATACTGATTTTAGAGGTTCTTCTTCTCCTTCTGTAATTTTCTTTTCTTCTATAATTTCTTTTATAGAACTCTCAACCGATTCTCTAGAAGGGTATTCGCCAGAAATTAACCATTTAACTATAACCTTTAACTGATTATTTAATGAAAGAAAAATAGGTAAGACTATAAGTGTTAATATGGTTGCAAAAGCAATCCCGTAAGAAACACTGATAGCCATAGGTTTTAAAAATTGTGCCTGTCTGCTTTTTTCTAAAATCAAAGGTGTTAGACCTGCTACAGTTGTCGCAGAAGTCAAAAAGATTGCTCTAAATCGAGAGTTTCCAGCATTAAGAAGACCTTCTTGAAAAGAAAAGCCCTTTCTTAAATTGTTATTAAACTTTCCAATAAGAACCAGGCCATCATTAACCATAATTCCAATAAGTGCAATAATACCTAATAGGGACAGTATATTGACAGGAAAATCGTGAATCCAATGACCCCAAGCCACTCCAATAAGGCTAATTGGAATTAATAAGAACAGTAAAATAGGCTGAGAAAAACTTCTGAAGGTAAATGCAATGGTCATATAGATTAAAATCAAGATAGGTATTCCTGCGCCAGCTAATGAATTCAAAAGTTTGCCAGCTTCTCTATTTTGTCCTTCATAGGAAGCACTCACAGAAGGATATTTTTCTTGTATTTTAGCCATAATATTGAATCGAATATCAGCCATTATATCTGTTGCAGAAGACTCTTTTGAGTTTTTAAGGTTTGCTGATACTTGTATTTCTCTTCTTCCATCAAGGTGATTAATCAAAACATCCCCTCTTCTTATAGTGTAGGTTGCAATTTCTTTAAGGGCAATAAACTGACCATTTGGAAGATCAATTTTCATGTCCTCTAACTGAGTAATGGAGGATCTATCTTCTTTTTTGTATCGAACCCAAACCCTAATTTCATCCTGCCCTCTCTGAAAACGCTGAGCTTGTACGCCAAAAAATCCAGCTCTCACTCTACTCATTACATATTGTAAATCTAAACCTAAAGAATATGCATTATCTTTTAATTTAAGTGTAATCTCTTTAATTCCTGCGGGGTCATTATCTTCAATATCTTTTAATAGTGCATTAGATTCTAATACCTTTTTAAGTTCATTTTTAGCTTGTTTTAACTCGTCAATATTATTCGATAATAAAGAAACTGAAATAGGTTTTCCTCCAAAATTAGAACCAGAACCATATATAATGCTTTCTATGCCTATTAAAGGGCCTACTAATTCTGATAACCGTGAGGAAATCATATCTGCTCGAATCACATCCGGACGTTGCTCACCTGGCAAAAGGTTAATGGTTAGATTAGCTCTTGAAGAACCATTGCCCAGTGTTTTAATAGTATTTACAAAAAGTGCGTTTTTAGTTCCCTTTAAATACTTTTCAGAAAATTCCTTATCTACAATTTTTGCTTTAGTTTGAATTAAGCTAATAATAGAATCTGTTATCCTCTCATTGGTTCCATTTGGCATTACCAAACTTATTGATATACGATCACTTGCGATGGATGGAAAAAAAGAAGTCCTAATAATACCCCCTCCAAAAGAGCCAATCGTCATACTGAAAAATGCAACAAAGATCGTAAGCACCAAAAATCTATTATTCAATGAAAATTTTAAAGTAGGTTGGTAGATGTTATCTCTTAAAGATTGCATCAATGAATCTCCTAGTTTATTAATCTTTCTTAACTTAAAAAAACCTTTTGCTATAAGTGTTTTAGGTTCACTTTTCTTCTTAATTAAGGCCTTAGAATTTGCTAAGTGGGCAGGTAATATTATTAGTGCTTCTATTAATGAAATCAATAAAGTCAGAATAACTACTACAGAAACCTCACTAAAAAATTCTCCAATTCTTCCATCTAAAAATAAAAATAACGAAAAAGCTAATATGGTTGTTATAATTGCAGAGACTACAGGGGGGAGAACCTCTAAAACTCCATCTACAGCTGCTCGATAAGGACTTTTCCCTCTTTCATAATGCTGGTAAATATTTTCTGCAATTACAATCCCATCATCTACTAGGATTCCTATTACGATAATCATTCCAAAGGTTGACAATACATTTATAGTCACCCCAAACATAGGAGCAAAAATAAACATCCCTAAAAATGAAACTGGAAGTCCGAACGCTACCCAAAAAGCAAGCCTTGAATTTAAGAAAAGGGAAAGAAATAATAAAACTAAAAGCATTCCTTGAAAAATGTTTTCAATCAGTAATTTATTACGTTCTGTAAGAGTAATCGATTGATCATTCAGTACCGTTAGTGTAAAATTATCATTGATTTCATTATACTCTTCAATATAATCTCTAACAGAGGCAGCGGCAGTAATTACATCTTCTGAATTGGTGGAGTTTACACTAATATTTACTGAGATATCATTACCTACGTATATTCTATTAGGTGTTTCAGAAAATCGATCACTTACCTGAGCAACATCTTTTAATAAAACCCTAGTTCCGTCTGGTTTTGAAAGTACTTCAATATTAGCAAGTTCATCTGCATAATAAAATTTATTGTTTGCACGAATCAAAAATTCCTCAGCATTGGTTTTAACCTGTCCACCCGTTACAATAATATTAGATTTAGCAATAGATTGTGCAATGGATGAAAAGCTTAAGCCATAAGCTAAAAGTTGATTCTCATTAACTGCAATTTCAATTTCTTCTTGTGGGTATCCTGAAACGCTTATTTGTGATATCCCATTTATTGCTCGTAAATCATTTTCAATTTGACGTCCGATTTCTTTCAGTTTAATAAGAGAAGTATTATCTCCTGTTAAAGAAAAGTTTATTGTTGATCTAATTTGTTCTTGCTTTGAAACCACCAGGGGTTCCATTCCAATTGGGTAACTAGGCACCCTATCTACCGCATTTTTAACTTCCAATAACATGAAATTAATATCCCGTTCTTTTTCAACCTCCACTGTTATAGAACCTGAATTTTCTCTTGATATTGAGGTAACGCGTTCAACGCCTATTAATCCTTTTAGGTTGTCTTCTATTTTTAGAATAACCCCTTCTTCAATTTCAAATGGAGATGCGCCAGGATAAGTCACCGCTATTTGAACCGTATGTGATTCTGCAAGTGGGAAATAAGATGACTTTAATGACGTAACCCCTAAAATTCCAAATAATAAAAAGGCTAAAATGACAATATTAACTGCCACATGGTACTTTATGAAATAATCAATTATTTTCCTCATGTTAGCTTATTTTGATGAAGTGATAACCGATGGAAGTACTTCCATCCCAACAAAAGCTCCAATCAATGGCTGAGCGACTATTTCATCTAAATTTTCTAATCCACTGACAATGGCTAATGTTTCTGTAAAATGGAGGGGTACTACTCTTTTGAGTTCAAGTTTATTAGCCACAACTACATAAAGTTGTTGGTCTCCATCAAGTAATCCTCTATTAATTGCAAAAACATTATCAAATTCTTTAGCTTCTATTTGAGCCTCTAAAAACATTCCTTCTTTTAATTTTGGATTTTTAACTTGGATATATACCGCAACAGACTGTGTTTGGGTATTTACTTGCGCATTTATACGTTTAATGACTCCCTGATAGGTTTGATCAGCATCAACAGACTTCAAAGAAACTTTTGCTCCTACTTCTACATTATCTACATATGATTTGGGAAGAGCTACCATTAACTCGTAATTACCAGGAGCTATAAATTCACCTAATTCTTGTCCGGGTCTAACTAAAGATCCCTCTGTTGTATTTGCAGCTACCAAAACACCATCAAAGGGAGCCTTAATTGAGTAGAATTTTAAACTTTGTTCTAAGTTCTGAAGTGAATAATAAGAAGAGATAATGCCACGCCCTGAAACAAAGAGCTTTACATTTTCTTCCATTAAGGGAAGTGCTGGAACAGGCTTTTGCAATTCAAATTTTTGAAGAAATATCCTCCAATTTGAATGTGCAACTGGAAAATCTAATTGTAAATCTGGAAGTACAGAAGTGATTAGATTATATAAAGAAGCACGCTGAGCAATAACATTTGCCTTAAAATCTGAAGCATCAATTTGAACTAACGTTTGACCTTTCTTATATTTTTGGCCTACTTTAAATAACGGTTCAATAGTTTGCATTACCCCTTGGACTCTTGAGGTTAAGCTAATACGTTTATATGCATTTAAGACTCCGTTAGAAGGTATTTGAACTTGATAAGAACCATTGGTGACTTTTAGTGTATATACTTCTTTAGTAACAACTTTAGATTCTCTGCTTTTTGAAGGCTTACTATTTGCAATGGTTTGAGATATTTTGTAAGATCCAAAAAGAATGACAATCCCAAGGACTATCAAAATCCATTTCCTACTATTTTTTAATGTGCTTTTTTCTGACATTTTTTATTAATTAATGATATTGATCTTTAAAAGAGTCAATAATTACCTATCATCTTATTTTTTGCAAAAATATAGATATTTTTTCTTGAAATTAAAGAAAAGCTATTCTATTAATTATACTAAATTAATATGTAGACTCTTTTGTTTGGGTAAGGTTTAATTAAATCTTTATCTTTTTAAAAATATTTAATAAAAATGGAGTTTTTAGAAAGTTTTTGGAACGAAATTATTGGGTTTTTTGGGGTTAATCAGTTTTTAACGATTCTTCAAAATAATGAAATTGAAAAGTTTTTAACTTATGATGGAATTGTTGCCTTAATTCTTCCGATTATCCCCTTACTTTTATTTCTAGAATTAGGTTTAGGTTTTATTTATAAAAAGCCTCAAACTAAAGTCTATAAAGTAATCTTCTTAATTTACCTGTTTAATAGAGTTGTGGGACGTTTTATCGCTATTGGAATGGTAACTCTTTGCATAGGTCTTTTCCAGCCTTTTGCTCTAGTTCAAACCTCTAGCTCCTGGTATTGGTTTATTTATGGCTATATAATTTGGGAATTTGCTCATTTTATTTATCATTTTTTAGCACATAAGGTTCGTTTATTTTGGTGTTTACATGCTACACACCATTCTCCCGAAGAAATGAACATAAGTGTTACTCACGCACATTTTTTTTTAGAAGCTCCTTATGCTGATTTTATTCGCACTTCTATTTGTATGATATTAGGCGTAAATCCCATAATGCTCTTTGCTATTATGCTTATTGATGGGACTTATGGAGCCTTTATTCATGTTGGTGAAAACTTAATAAAAGATGCGCGTTTTGGATTTTTAAATAAATTCATTCTTACCCCTTCACATCACCGGGTACATCATGCAAAAAACCCCCTATACATAGATACCAACTACTCTAATTTATTAAATATTTGGGATCGTATTTTTGGAACCTACCAAGAAGAAGACCTTAGTGTGGAAATTGAATATGGTGTAACACGTTCTATAAATTCAGGAAGTTTTGTTGATGTTTATTTTGGTGAAATAATTAATTTAAGCAAAGATGTTTATGGAGCTCCTGGACTTTTAAATAAATTAAAATATATTTTTTACCCTCCTGGGTGGAACCACAATGGAAACCATCAAACTGCTAAAATAATTAAAGCCGAATACCTAAAGACTAATTAACGATTCCATCAACTTTACTGCTTAAATTTTAGTTTTAAAACTTTTTTTTGTTTTTTTGCCTAAATTAAATTCGACTTCACTTTCTAACACCAAAAAATGGCACTTAATAACCGAGAAATAAGTAATAAAGTAAGAGTTTACCACCGCTATTTAGGGTTCTTTTTAACTGGTATTATGTTTATGTATGCATTAAGTGGTATAACTCTTACATTTAGAGATAAAGAGTATTTCAAAAAAGAGGTTTTCATTGAAAAAATTATTGAAAAAGATTTAAAAGAATTGCCTTCCACCGGGGCGTGGTGTAAAAAATGTAGAATACAATAAAATTACAGGAGAACTTAAGTACATTCAAATGCAGCCTCCAAAAATATTGGGTATGATTGAAAAAATGCACAAAGCAACCTCCTCTAAGCCTTTATACTTTTTAAATGTATTTTTTGGAGTCGCATTACTCTTTTTTGTGTTTTCATCTTATTGGATGTTCCTGCCACAAACAGATATTTTCAGAAAAGCAATCTACTTCACACTTGGGGGTATTGCACTTTCTTTGCTTAATGATTTTAATATAATTAGTACTAAAATCATCCAAATAAATTAACTGTAGTAAAGCATTTTATCCAGTAGCTAAATACCAAAAAAGAAATTAGTCAATTTTAACTTAATTAAATTAAAAAAACTACAGTTAAAATAAAAAATGAAAAAATCTATTTTTTTTACACTATTATTTATTTTAGTTACGTTAACCTCATCAAAGGCTGATACAGAAAATCAAAAAATTGTTTATACCTGTACTAATCCCGAAGTTAAATGCTATCTCTATAAAACATGTGATAAACTCGTTTCTAAATGTAATCTTTTCAGAGGAAAGATGTATAAAATGCGAGAACAAGAGGCTAAAAATATGGGGAAGGTATTATGTTCTTGTGGTGAAGTAAATTAAGTTTTTCTCACTCAGCAGGTTCTATTTCTGTATTTTTTTTGTTTAAAGAAAAATTAATAAAAAATTCATGTGTATTTAAATTTAACCCTCCTATTGAATTATTACGAAAGGTTTCGAACCCATAACCGAAATCAAACCCTTTAACACTCAATTTTGTTAAAAAGACTACTGAGCCATTGGTTCTATAGGTTACTCCAAAATCTATTATGTCTTTAAAATTGATCATATAACTTAAATCAAAAATAGATTTTAAATCTTTCATGTCTCTATATAGTATAGTGGGCTTCATAACAAAAGAATCATTTAATGGAATTTTAATACCCGTTCCAATGTATGTTATAACTGAAGAATCAAAAGAATAAATGTTGTTTATTTCTGTTTGAAACAACTTAGGTAAAGAAAGAGAAAACCAATATTTTTCTGAATTTAAAAGGAAACCTAATCCAAAGTTGGGACTAAAAATTGATATTGAACTTAGAGCTGGGTCATTATAATTAGTGTCATTAGATAAAAAAGAGGGATCAGATTTAAAAAATTCAAGAACACCCTTTAATCCAAAAAATAAATTAGTTTTTTCTGACAGTTTTAACTTATATGAAAAGTCTATGTTAAATTCATTTAATTTATCAACAAAAGTATTTTTGGAAAAAATAGAGGCCCCAAGACCTACATTATTTTCCCTTGCAGATGAAAAGGAAAATATTGAATTTTTTGGTGCATCATCTACAGATAGCCATTGATTCCTTGAAATTAAAGAAAAAGAAGTGTCTCCCTGATATCCTGCATATGCAGGGTTTATAATATTCATTTGGGAATCAAAAAAAACTAAATTTTTATTGTATTGAGAATATAAAACAGATGAGAAAACAAAAAAAAATACTGTTAAAATATAATTTTTCATAATAAATTAATTTGGTTAATTTGAATTTTTACCATCCAAGTCAATAGAATATAAGTAAGATCCTCTAGGCAATTCCTGTCCATCTTGACTTAACCCGTTCCAATCGTTCTGATATCCATTCTGACTAAATACTTGATTACCATTTATATCATAGATAAGAACAATATTATTAGGGTAACGCTCTAGATTTTTAACTACCCAGAAGTCATTTACACCGTCACCATTTGGTGAGAAAAATTCTGGAGATTCAATTTGAATAAATTCTTCATTTCCCTCGATAAAATCTTGGTCAGGATTATAAAAATTTGGTGCATTATCAAAATTATTAGGAATATTATCTCCATCTATGTCAGAATCTATAGAGTCTGGAACAAAATCTTCATCCATATCACTTGGACGATCATTAAAATCAAAAGGATCTGAACCACTAAATTGTTCATCAAAGTCTGAATAGCCGTCATTATCATTATCAGTATCAGAATTGTCACCAATACCGTCTGCGTCACTATCTAACCATTCATAAGGATTATATGGGAAAACATCAACCGTGTCAGGAACTCCGTCATTATCATCATCTAAATCATCACCTGCACCACCATCTCTATCGAAGTCAGAACTTTCATTTGGATCATTTGGAAATAGGTCTTGTATTATATAGTTCTCTGACCAATTTACACTTATATCAGGAACTCCATCATTATCATCGTCTTGATCAGAATTATCAGGTATACCATCATTATCTATATCTGACCATTCATAAGGATCGTTGGGGAACTGATCATCTTCATTGAGATAACCGTCATTATCTATATCTCCATCATAGAAATCTAAAATTCCGTCATTATCGATATCTGTAGGAAAGCTTCTGAAATCAAACTGATCTGTTCCAATAGCCATCTCATCTGCATCAGTAAATCCATCACCATCAGAATCCATAAAGCGACCAAAAGCAGCTCCTGCATCTGAAGCTGACTCTTCAATCATTACTGCTCCGTCTTCATCCACTAGTAATTCAAATTGTTGTTCAAATGATAAGCCTTCCCAGTCTGTAGCCCTAATTATTAAAGAAACAGGAACATTCGCTTTATTTGTAGAAGAGTTATAGTAAAGCTTTTGATTTTTTATTTCAAATTTACTTGCGTTAGGAGAGTTTGATGGAATGGTTACCTCGATTATATCATCTTGATCTGGATCAGTAACAGTGATGTTAGAGATAAACTGTTCTCCTTTTTTAGTGATTTTACTACTAATATCTATTAAATTGATATTAGTGGGTTTTTCATTAACATCTACAACATCAAAATTATAAGACGTATCACTACCTCCGGACAAATCATCTCTAGAAACAGCAGATTTACCTTTAAAACCTGACTTTTTCTTTTTTACTTTCCACTTTCCAACATTCGTTAATTTACTAGTTTTACCTCTAGATTTACTTTTTGATGATTTCTTAGATGAGGTTTGTGTGGTCATTTTTTTGCTCAATTGACCCCTGTTTCCATTATTATTATATTCGAAATTTAATTTTGTATTAATATAGTTCTCCAACGTTTTGGTTACAAGCAAGTATTCACCATCTGGGGTTGTTTTTACTATTCCTTCAGACTCAGTAAGGGTTGATGAAATGGAAACAACATCTGATTTAACCTTCCCTAAAGCCCCTAGATCACCGTACTTTTGATATCCCCATCCAACAACTGTATTATTTGTTGTTAATGCAACTTGAAATTTATGTCCCCCAAGTATTTTATTAAATTTTAATGTACTTGATACAGTTACTGGCTGTAGTGCATCTATATTTGTTCCATCTCCAAGTGACCCCAGATCATTATCTCCCCAAGCATATAGAGTACCATCCAATCGGCTATTGCAAAACTCATTTCCTCGGAAGCTGAGATATCCTTGAATTCTATATCCTTTATACCGTCTACTATTTTTGGAACCCCTCGAGTTGGATTATCATTCCTATTACCATAGCCTAACTGACCTTCATTATTTTGTCCACCCCAAGTATAAATTGTTCCAGATGAAGTTAAACCTACGACATGATTTTTACCAACTGACAATTTTTTCCATCGGTATTCATCTTTTGTAAAAATTTCAACAAGTTTATTATGAAACTGAGCGTAATTATTACAATTAGAATCAAAAGAAGTGTTTTCTCGATCCTCATCTGCCCCTATAATTATTGTTGAACTTGATGCACCTGACAGTTTTATTGAAGCTTTAACATCTAAATCTTGATAATCTGTTCGTTCTATTTGTAGTCTAATTTTGTCATCAGTGGTGTCTGTTGTAGTTCCACTTTGATCTGTGAATTCACGGACATTTAATTCGAAGGGGAATTTACTTTTATTATTTAATTCAGTTTTTACGTGGGTATAAAACTCAGTTCTAATTTGGTCTTCGGTAAAACTGTTGTTTGTACCTATTGCTTTTGAGATTTCAGTCCCATTCACAAATATTGAATATGTTGTTTCTCCAGAATAATTTTTTGTTATCTCTGTAATAGTAACTGTTCCAGTAAAAACATCAGACCTGTTTGAAATTGAAAATTTGGTATTATAATTTGTATAGTTTCTGGCCTCAAACCTATACTTACGATTACCACTACTTAATGTCGTTTGAGAAATAGTAAATGATTGTACTAGATTATTTGACAATATATCAGCAGTAAATTGAGAAACTACGCTTGAAACATTCGTAGTAACAGTAGAAACTCTAGTAATTAATGTTGTTGATCCAATTTGAGTAGTGGTAATTGAACCTACACTAGAATTAAGTGAAATTCCGCCAATATTAATTGTTATGGATGCTGTTCCTTGATATTGACTACTTAATTCAATTTCAAATATTTGCTTCTGTCTTTTTGTTGTTAAATAAATTGATTGTATTGCTGTTAAGGGGTCAGGACAGGGTGTGTTAGTTAATACAAGATTGTTGTTTTCTCCTGCACCCCATGTAGAACCATCTTTCTTTTTTAATAAAATATTTTTTATAGCACCTCTTAAATCATGAATTTTAACCCAGTCATTATCTTTTCCAATTCTAGAAGGCTTTTTATATTTATTAAATCGTCCTGTATAAAAGTTTTCACCTACACCCCATAATTCTCCTTGATCAGTAGGATTAGGACTAACATTCTTTTTAATGAAAATAAACCCGCCATTTACAGGGGTAAATTGCAATTCGCCGTCCGTAACTAAAATTTCACTCTTAACAATATTCTCTACTTTTACTGGGGTTGACTCAAAAGGAATTTGGTTGGGATACTCACTTTTAGATTTATCTATTCCAAGTGCATAATTCTCATTGTTTCCCCAAGCATAAAGATATTCTTCATTCCCTTCTTGCTTAAAAGCATATGCCTGCTGAGAATATGAATAAATATCTGTCCACTGATTAGAACTAACTTCTTGCCCTTGAACATCTAATACTTTTCCCACAGTAAAATTCTCAGCGGCTGTATTTGCAAGACCTCTTCCTAACTGGCCATAGTCATTATCACCATAGGCCCATATATAGCCTTGAGAATCTAAAATTTGAGTTTCAGTAAATGTTACCCTAACTTTTTTAATGTCAGCGGATATTTCAGTCCAGTCCAGTTCTCTGGGATAATTAAATGGAGATGCCCCTGTTCCAAGTTGACCCTGGTCATTTGAACCAATCATTCTAAGTTTTCCGTCTTCATTAATTATACCTGCCTGCTGATCCCCTGCAGAGATCATTTTTATATCACCTAAATATAGTTTTGGTGAAGTGAAATCAACGAATGTAGTAGGTTTTCCAATACCTAATTGACTACTCAAATTAATTCCCCAGGAGTAAATCTTATCTTCATCATCAGTTCCTAAACCAAAACCTTTTCCAAGAGAGATCTTTTTCCATTTGATTAGATGGTATTCTGTATTTCCTTAAAACAAAATCATATATATGTTTGCCAATCGGAATACTATTTATGTGAAAAGATTCTAAAGCACTTCCATCATGAATTTTGATTAGATGCTTTAAAATATTGAAAAAATATTTGATAAATGTCCATGTAAAAGAAAAAAATACATTGATAGAAATTTGTCCTGAATTCCATGTAGAAATACTTTTCCAATTGGTTGAACTTCCTATTTGCTTTAAGGTAAATAAATCAGAACCGATGTATTGATTTTTATTCCAATACCTTTTGTCGTGGGCATAGTAATCTAATGCATCATTAACCCCATCTCGATCTGTATCATAAAGTTCCGGGTCACTTCCATTGTCACGTTCTCTATCATTATGGATAGTATCACCATCCCTGTCAAGGTCATTACCATCTCCAATGAAATCACCGTCTAAATCTCGATGATCTCTAGAATCAAAGGGAGCTCCATCATGAGAGTCATGATGACCATCTGAATGATCATCATCCCAGTTATCACGACCGTCATCATCCCAATCATCCCAATCTATAAACGCAAGAGCATTATCTTTATCATCTGTCCGTCACCATCAGCATCATGATCATCCTCAAGTATCAGTTTTATTATCTATATTAGCATTGTAAAGCACAAAATTTCTATTATTATCTCCATCCGGATCATCCCAATTATTAATACCTTCGTGCATGCGCCAGACTGCTCTTTTATATTGATCAGACCCATTATCAAACATATCCTTAAATAATGCCGCTGCTTTTTTCTCTATAAGATCAGGAACTCTATCATTATCACTATCCCTAAGGTCTTCATCATCAGCTCCAATCAAATCTATATCTCTGTTCCAAGTCGTAGTTGAAATATTACCACTATAATAACCATGTGTAATACCTATTTTTTCCCAATAATCAATTACAGCATCATTATCATCATTATTATCTCTATTATTTCCTTCTCCATCTGCATCAGAATCTATCCATTCATATTTATCCATAGGAAAAACATCTATTCCATCATTGAATCCATCATTATCTGAATCATTAACTGTTGGGTTGGTTCCAGCATATGACTCATATGGATCTGACATGAAATCTTTATCTACATCAACTTCAGGGTATTTATTTGCATCATTAGGGTCTGTCTTACTGTATGCCTCATCCTTATCACTAAATCCGTCGTTATCATCATCGAAATCATAATAATCAGCAATTCCATCATTATCGAAGTCAGCGTGCGCATTTGGATTAAAAGGAAATAAATCATCTCCGTCTTTATAACCATCATTGTCAGTATCATCATTATCTGGATGAGTCTGACCTTGAGATGGATCCTCATTTGTATTTAAAATTCCATCACCATCTCTATCTAGATCAACCACAATTGGGTCTCCATCTTCACCACCCCATTGAAGAGTAAAGCGTCCATCATTATTATTGTCTAACCACCTGTAATCTGGAATACCATCTCCATCCATATCGTCTCTGGAAGAGCGGATCTAAGGGCATCTTATCATCAGAATCATTCACACCGATCGCCATCAGTATCTCCTTTGTATGGATTTAATCCAAGTAGAAGTTCTTCTTTATCATCTAAAGAATCCCGAGTCGTCGTTATCATCTGAATTGTCGCCTATACCATCTCTATCGCTATCAAACCACTCTTTAGGATCGTTAGGAAATTGATCTTTATTCAAAAACCACCAATCACTAGTTTGTGCTCTTATAAAATTTTCAGTAAAATCAGAATTTTTCTAATGTGTATGTTTCTTTGTTGATCATTTCCAGTTATTATCAAGTCTGTCCCAGAGACTGTAGCTGAAATTAATTCTGCTTGTAAAGCATCATTACCCCAATCTTTGTAATCGATTTCAGAATGATTAACATTAATTTCATTTTTAAAATAATTCATAAAATCAACAAGAGAGTATTTTCTAGTCTTAGTATTTAAAGAAATTTCTATTTCATTTTCCCAGTTATTGTGACCATGAATTCTTATTGTATATCTTTCACCGTATCCTGTCGAAGGGGTTACTGTGTTTGTTGGTATAAATCTAATTGTAGAAATCCAATTACCCTTTGAATTGAACGTTTTAAATAATCCTCTTTCACCGTCTGAATAGCCATCCCCGTCCGAATCTGGGTTAACAGAACTTGTACTTATTTCAAAACCATCATCAAGACCATCATTGTCATCATCCCAGTCTTCTGTTTCGTCTCCAAGCCAATCTCCGTCTGTATCTTTAGTTTCTTCCTTACTAAAGGGTATAGGATCCTTATCGTCATCCAATCCATCCCCATCTGTATCTTTCATCTTAGGATTTGATGATCTCCTCCATTCTCCTTTAGGTGTAAGTTCATAGGCGTCAGACAGACCATCATCATCATCATCTTGGTCAGTGTTATCAGCGTACACCATCTCCATCTGTATCCCAATATTCATTTGGATTAAGTGGAAATTGATCAATTAAAAGTTGCCCTCCTGCGTCCTCCCATTGAACTTCACCATCTCTAACAAAATATTTTTCATAGCGATGTTCAGTTATAGTCTGAAACCTAGTCGAGTGAAATATCCTAGTTATTTGATCCCATTTCCAAGTTCTTTGAGTGAAAATTACTTTATCATCTAAATTCATCAAAGACTCTGAGCCCTCTATCCCTATATCTCTTTGCGTGTCATTACCTTGAATTATTAATTTATTACCATCTACAGATGCTGAAAATGTTTCATCGCCATTTTGGATGGTAGAAATTTTACCCAAATTATTGATTTTATCTCTTAAACTATTTAAAACCTGTTGAGCAGTCATTTGAGTTTTAACAAAAACATTTAAATCTTTCCCACCATTCCAATTGTTGTGATCCCAAATTCTAAATTCAAACTTTTGACCTATGCCAACTAGCTTAGATACATCTGAAACCGTAGTGATAACAAATTTCCAATTTTGGCTGTAATCAATTTGTGGCATTTTCCATCCATCAGAAACACCATCATTGTCAGTGTCCCAGTCGTTTGGATCAGTCTTAAGAACGTTTGTTTCATAATAATCTGAAAAACCATCCAAATCAGCATCTGCACCACCATCTGCAGGAGTATAAACTAATGGGTCAGGGTCATCAAAATCAAGGAAATTATCGCCATCTTTATTATCATCTAAACTATCTGCAATACCGTCCTTATCAGTATCTAAGTGGTCTCTAGCGTCAAAAGGTAACTCATCGTTTGCATTTAAGTAACCATCTCCATCAATATCTGTATCAGTATTATCCCCTATACCATCGCCATCTGTATCCCAAAATTCAGTTGGATCATTAGGAAAGGCATCCATTAAAAATAAAGAATCTCCATATCCTATTCCATCAAATTTATCTGATCCTCTCCAATCAGCATTTTCATCTTTTTGTTGAAGAGCATCTGACTTCCAATAAAAATGTCTATACCCATGGTTTACTAGAACTAATTTACTATTAGCTCCAGGAATTGCAAAAAATGCTTCTACATGAACGCTTTTTGATGTATCATTTCCCGCTATAGTTAATCTAGTTCCAGAAACTGAAGCTGTAAAAGTTTCTACAGTGCCGTTATTATAAAGAAATCTACCTACATTATTTAGTGCAGTTTTAAAATAATTTAGCAGCTCAGTACCTGTTTTTGAGGTTTGACCATCAAATGTTACTAATAACCTATCATCGTAATTTTGATTATGTCCATTTAAAGTTATGAAATACTTATCACCAACAATTGTTGAAAAATCAGCTTTTGGAACATCTATTCGAATGTTCCAATTTTGAGTATAATCAACGGCTTTTCGAAGTGGCCCGTCGCTTATTCCGTCATTGTCACTATCCCAATCGTTTGGATCTGATGGAAGTTTAGTTGTTCCATCAGCATATGTGGTGCTTAGTTCATAGCTATCTGACAAACCATCTTGATCAGTATCAGGATTTGGTTGAGAATTACTATCAAGAGGATCTGTACCATTAAATACTTCGTCAACATCTAGTCTCCAATCATTATCATCATCTTGATCTATATTATCAAAAATGCTGTCGCCATCTGTATCAATACTTTGGGAACTATTATAGGGCTTTGGATCCACAGAGTTTAAAATTCCATCGCCGTCAATATCAGTATCTGATTTATCTCCTTTACCATCACCATCAGTATCCCAAAATTCATCGGAATTATTTGGGAAAGCATCCGTCAGTAAATCAAACTCAGCGTCATTACCTTGTTTACCTCCGCCAAACCCATATCTAAAAGTATGGGTCTCGCACATTTGATTGATATTATTACTAGTAGTTGCAGGGAGAACATATAGATCTGATTTCCACCCATGGGAATCATAGTCATGCTTATCTAAGAAAATAGTGTTGTTTGCACCAATAACAGTGTTAAATGCATTAAAGTGAAATTTTCTTTCAGGTTCACTTTGAGTAATGATAAGTAGGTTGTCACTTACTATAGCTGAAATTGTAACAGTTGAGGAAGTATTATAGGTGATTTGTCTATTGTTTAATTCCGTTGCGAAATGGTTTAAAAATTGAGTTCCATTGATGCTTGTCGAGACAGTGTAAGAAACTTTTGTTTTATGTACTCCCGTCTTGATTATATCCGAAATAGTCAATATAGTAAGTGTCTGGATTTACTGTTGCAGACGCATTTGGTATTTCAATAAATACTTTAGCATTACTACTGTTCCAGGTACCACATATATGAGGGTGTATCCAACCGTCACTGACTCCATCAAAGTCTGAATCCCAGTTTTTTGGATCTGTTATAGGTTTAGAAGTTCCATCAGCATTTGTGTTGCTTAGTTCATAAGCATCTGAAAGTCCATCTTTATCTTGATCTCCAAATCCTGAGCCGGGAAATGAAGTAGGATCAAGAGGATCTGTCCCTGAAGCAATTTCATCAACATCAAGATATTTGTCTGCATCATCGTCCATATCCTTATTATTCCCAATAAAATCAAAGTTCCAAGTGTCTATTTCTTCGAACCATCCATCACCATCAGCGTCTTCTCCATATATACCATTGTTATTATGATCCATTAACCCCCCATTGGCTATTGTTGGGGCATCTGTATTAAGATTTTCTGTAGGGTCAAAATCTAAATCATCAACATCGTTAAGATATCCATCTCCATCAATATCTGTATCTGAATTATCTCCTATACCATCGCTATCAAAATCGGTTTGTTCATTAGGATCTTTTGGAAATTTATCCTCTTTAATCCTGTTGGTGTTGACCCACTCACTACTTTGAATATCAAAAGACCATGATCCCCATAAATAAATCTCTAACTTTCTTCTTAAACTCCATGCATCATTATATCTATCATCTCCAGTGAAACCAGTAATATCAATAATCTTTTCAGTATTTAAATCTAAAATCTCTCTGACTGTTTTAATTCCAGCTGTAATAAATTTATTCCTATTTGACACACTAAGAGTATTGGTGTCTGTTGCAGTTAAATACTCATTTTCTTTTTCTTGATTACACCATCTCCAATTATCAGTCCAATAAGATTCTCCATAAAAATTTGTGAAATACACAAATTTATTTTCATCGCATTCACAATCCCAGTAACCGTCATCGTCGGTATCTGGTTTTGTGAAGTCATAAACATTACTGTTTTCCTTTTCGTATTCATCCGATAAACCATCCTTGTCGGTATCTTTTGTTCCCGAAAATTTTCCTGGTTCAGTATTCCAGTTTTTCGTTGGAAAATAATCTTCCCCATCTAAAACTCCATCACCATCAGTGTCATTACTAAGAGGATTAGTATTTAACCTACTTTCAACCCAGTCTTCCAACTTGTCCCGATCTTGGTCATGTTGAATATTTGAATCTAATGGCCAATCATCCCAGCCATCCCAAGCCCAGTCATCATCAGAGTTAACGTTGAAAGGATCTGTACCTTTTTGATATATTAATGTGTTTGAAATAGTTAAACCATGAATTTCAACAAGGTCTGGAACTCTATCAAAATCTGAATCTTTACCGTTTCTTTCGGGGCTATCCCACCAAGACTTAGGATTTGTCCCTACACTATATTCTACGTTGTTTATTGTTATTTTGAATTCTTCAAAGACATCCTTATATCCGTCATTATCATCATCATCATCTAAACTATCGTCTATTCCGTCTCTATCTGAATCTGTTATTTTATTAGAATCGAGAGGGAAGTCATCCCTAAGAGCTTGAGCTGAACAATCAGGACTTGTTTTTTCCCATTCCTCTCTGGTTATTCTTCCGTTTCCATCACAGTCGTATTTGAGGTCCCAGAATCTCCAGAAAAATTGATAACCATCACATCGCCTCCAATTATCGCCTGTACAATTTTTGTATAATACATCAGCTTGATTTCTAAAGTCATCAAACATTGATATAACTATTCCGTCTTTAACACCGTCTCCATCACTATCCCAGTCTGTTTGTGGATTTAAGTAATTAGTCCCATTCTCTATCTCTAATTTATCAGGTAGACCATCTTTATCAGAGTCATTTTGATAAAAGTAGGATTGTGGGAATTCATCCAAATTATCATCGACACCATCTTGGTCTGTATCACGATTCCAAGCATCCAAGTGTCTCTCCCATTCATCGACATTTGAAATTCCATCGCCGTCATAATCCCGATCATCTACTCCATAAGTGTCAGGATGAGCATCTTCACCATCTGGAATCTCATCACCGTCTCTATCCCAGTTATCATCGGTGAAAATTTTTGATCCATTCACGGTTTTATAGTCCAATACATAGGGTACCCCATCTTCATCTTCGTCCTTAGAATATCTTGGATCAAGTGGGAAAGCATCGTCTGCATCCGTTACACCATCGGGCTTAAGATTACCATTTTCATCTTTATCAGAATCTTCATTAAAACGATCTGTCCCAATTCTAATTTCTTCCTTGTCTGGAAGACCATCTTCGTCTGAGTCGTATTGAAATTGTGGATTATATTTATATGCATCTAAACTGTCCGCGACACCATCATTGTCAGTATCATTTGAAGAAGTCGGTACTTTTTCATATAATTCAATGGCAAGCTGATGAAGTGTACCATCCTCAGCTAGAGCCAATATACCGTCTGAAACTTTTGTAGGGACTAATCTATTATTTAGGTCGTTAAGTCCTAATTGCCCATAACTATTATTACCCCAAACAAATAAATCTCCATTACTGTCTATTGCAAAACTATGATATTCTCCTGTTCCTACCGTAAAGATTAGGATACTTGGGGGTTAAAAAATTATCCGATGAACTTATTGTTTTAATTTTTTTTGTTAAAACACCCTATATACCAGGCTGAAAAAATATTGTCCTGATTGTTTTTTTCAATCATTGAATCTGAAATCTCACCACCCGCAACATCATCTCCATTTAAATCAGTTGTTGGTGGTAGAGGTCATTCCCGCCTGATGCATTCCCCCAATGCCATAAATCTCCATTTGCTAGAACTCCGTATACAGATGTTTTGGTTAAAGCAAAATCTTTAAAAATCATTGCCAATGTTCTAGGAGCATCCCTAAAGGTTCTTATTCTACTATATAAATCTCCAGTTCCTATGTCATTTTGGTTTGGATCCATCCCAAGTTGAAGTTCAAGAAGGTTCGAATATTTAATTGGCACAGGGTTCTACTTAAATTTCCAGAAGAATCGTAAGAGCCATTTACCCAATTAAAATACCATGTACTAGTATAATTAGGATCTGATGATCTGAATTTATTTGTGTCAGAATCTGCTGGTTTGGATGATGCATTATTTTTATCAGACTGGGGAGATCCGTTGATAAGAAGGATCTTCATCATTATCCAAATAACCGTCACCATCAGTGTCAATATTAATTGTAATACTAACCGAGGTCGCCAAAACAGGATCATATACAACAGTTTGATTTTGGTAAGCTGACCAGGTACTAGTGAATAAGCATTGTTACCCCAAACTAAAAGTGAGCCGTCTGACTTCAAACCAACTGTAGTTTTATAATAAGTTTGAATTTTAGCCCATTTACTGTCAGAATCATCATATTTAATTCTTCCGAGTGTATCGCCTTCCTTGATATTTGTTTCAGGAATATCATATAATTGATCCGGTAAAATTGAGAAGCCTTGAGCCGTTCTGATCGTTACAATACCCTGACCACCAGAAATGTTAGAATTAGAATTAAACGACCACCTAAAATAATAATTTGTGTTTGGAGTTAGTCGTTCTTGCCACCAAAAAGAAGGTTTTTAAGTTGTTAATCTTCATTTTGACTGATCGATCCTACGACGTGTTTTGTTAAATTATTAGGGTCTTCACCAAAATATAATTCAATGTCACCAGAAACAAGTAAACTACTGCTTTTGTTAACCTCTAATGCAATTTTAACTCTTTCTGATCTAGTCTCAGATTGACGCCGGTCATAATTGATAATGAAGTTACTTTGTGAACCTCTATAATCATATTGAAAATTACCTTTTTCTTGAGAAAATAGTGCGTTGTTTGGAGCCAATGCTATTATGAAGAATAACAAAGTGAATTTTTTAGAAAAAGAAAAAAGATACTTTTTAAACAATTGTAGAATGATTTAAGGCAAATTTAATAGCTGTAAATATACGAAAATTTAACTATTTATTAACTCGTGAAGTTTTTGAAATCAGAAATTAAAAAAAAGCCCTCCATATTGAATGGAAAGCTTCTCACTGGTTGTAAACATTGAGTTTAAACTCAAGCTAACAACACACAACTTCTTAATAAGCGGTCTGGACGGGACTCGAACCCGCGACCCCATGCGTGACAGGCATGTATTCTAACCAACTGAACTACCAGACCTAATTAGCGTGTGCAAATATACGCTCGATTTTGAATTTGCCAAACAATTCGGCGCCAAAAACAAATAAGATTTATATAAATAGACTTACCGCTTTATAGAACCGCGTCAATAGCTTCTGCATAGGTTGTTTTCGGGGATACGCCAACGTGTCTTCCCACGAGCTCTCCTTTATCAAAAACCAAAACAGTTGGAATGTTTCGAACTCCGTATTTTGCTGCAAATTCTTGATTTGCATCAACGTCCACTTTACCTACGACTGCTTTCCCGTCATAATCCTTACTAATCTCCTCAATAATTGGACCTACCATCCTGCAAGGACCACACCATGCTGCCCAAAAATCAACGAGAACAGGCTTATCTGATTTAAGTACAACTTCATCAAAAGTTGCGTCTGTAATTTCTAATGCCATTTTATATTTATTTTATATCCGCAAATGTACTTCTTTTAAAAGAATCCTATGAATTCATATAATCAAATTTACTTATCAAAGAATGGGTTTTATCAATCCATCTAATTCAACTTATAATGCCAGTTGTTCTTGTCTAATAAGGTGAGTAATTCTGATGTAATTTTAATCTTTTGTTTTTTACTTTTTAAAGCTAGTTTTACTTTTTTATTTGAATCATAAACATTAAACATGAGTTGATTGTCTCCTTTAAAAAGTCTTAAATCATCTTCAAGTTGTTTGATTTTTTCTTGTTCAAGCTGAGATATTTCTAATTGTAGGGTTAATTTTTTAGCATTATTTTCTACCGTATTTTGAAGCATTTCAAATTGCAAATATTGCATTCTTGGAGCCCCTACTTTTCCAGTCTCTCTATTAGTCCATCCTTCACGAATCATTATCCGGATTCTAATAAATTGATTCACTACCAAAAAGTGCCTGTACTTTAAATAATCTTCTCCAAAAATTCTAAATTCATATTGGTCGGTAAAATCTTCTAACACAAAACGAGCCCATCCTTTTCCATTTCTACTTTCCAAGTGCTGAATGTCGTTTACTATACCTCCAATATTGAGTTCTTTTCTAAGAAAGTCATTTAAGTCTCCTATTTGATTTAGCGTAATATTTACAAAATGATCAATCTCATGAGTAAAGTCATCCAAAGGATGTGAAGAAATATAAATTCCTACTACTTCTTTTTCTTTCTTTAAACGTGTTAAATTTGTCCAGGGCTCACAAGTTGGAATGGTTAAATCTTGGTAGGTATTTGTAGTTTCTTCACTAAATAAGCTTGTTTGAGATGAGTTTAAATTTTCCTGATATTTTGCGCCAAACCTTAATACTTTTTCAAGAAAAGTAACCCCGTCTCCGTCAGGGTTAAGGTATTGAGAACGGTTTACATTTAAAAAAGAGTCAAAACCACCCGCAAGGACTAGATTTTCAAATGCTTTTTTATTCGCAGCCCTCAAATCTATTCGCTTTACTAAATCAAATATCGAGGTATAGCGTTGTTCTTTACGGTACTCTATAATGGTTTCTACGGCTCCTTTTCCAACTCCTTTAATAGCTCCCATTCCAAAACGAATGGCTTGGTCATCATTAACAGCAAACTTATAAAAAGACTCATTCACGTCAGGACCAAGGACATTAAGTCCCATGCGTCTACATTCTTCCATAAAAAATGTGACTTGCTTAATGTCATTCATGTTATTTGACAAAACAGCGGCCATATATTCTGCTGGATAATGTGCTTTTAAATAAGCCGTTTGATACCCTATTAAGGCATAACATGTAGAGTGTGATTTATTGAACGCATAGGCAGCAAAAGCCTCCCAATCTTTCCATATTTTCTCTAATACTTCTTGTGGATGTCCATTATTTATTCCGCCATCAATAAATTGAGGTTTTAGCTTTTGAAGTAATGAAAATATCTTTTTCCCCATTGCCTTCCGAAGTACATCTGCTTCACCTTTAGAAAAACCTGCTAGTTTTTGAGACAACAACATTACCTGTTCTTGATATACGGTAATCCCATAAGTTTCTTCCAAATACTCTGCCATAATAGGCAAATCATAACTTATGTCTTCTTTGCCATTTTTACGATCAACAAAACTTGGAATGTACTCTAGGGGCCCTGGACGATACAAAGCATTCATCGCAATTAAATCTGCGAAAACTGTAGGCTTTAAATCTTTTAAATACTTCTGCATTCCTGCAGATTCATATTGAAAAATACCAACGGTATCTCCTCTTTGAAAAAGTTCATACGTTTTTTCATCATCTAAAGGAAAAGCGTCTGGATCAAGATCAACATCGTGTTTATACTTAACTAATTTTACAGTATCCTTTATGAGCGTTAAGGTTTTTAATCCTAAAAAATCCATTTTCAATAACCCGGCATCTTCTACAACGGAATTATCAAATTGAGTGACATACAAATCAGAATCTTTAGCGGTAGCAACCGGCACAAACTGAGTGATATCATCGGGAGTAATAATAACTCCACAGGCATGTGTTCCTATATTTCTTAAAGAGCCCTCTAGGATTCTTGCTTGTTGAATAGTTTCTCCGGAGAGACTGTCTTCTTCTGCAAGATTTTTGATTTCATTAACTCGTAAAATTTCATCATTACGAAGATTTTCTTTTAACTCAGCATCAGTAGATGATAAAATTTTTCCAAGTTTAATATTAGGTAATAACTTCGCGATTCGATCAGCTTCACCCAGAGGTAGGTCCAGTACTCTGGCGGTATCTCGAATAGAAGATTTAGCTGCCATTGTTCCGTAGGTTATTATTTGAGCCACTTGATTAGACCCGTATTTATCAATAACATAGTCCATTACCTTGCTCCTTCCTTCATCGTCAAAGTCAATGTCAATGTCAGGCATACTAACACGATCAGGATTAAGGAATCGCTCAAAAAGTAAATTATATTTAATTGGGTCAATATTGGTAATTTTTAGGCAGTAGGCAACTACAGAACCAGCTGCAGAACCTCTTCCTGGACCAACAGAAACCCCCAAACCTCTCGCTGCTGCAATTAAATCTTGGACAATTAAAAAATATCCTGGATAGCCTGTTTTAGCAATTACTCCAAGCTCAAAATCAATACGTTCTTTTATTTCATCACTTAAAGTACCATATCTTTTTTCTGCTCCTTGATAGGTAAGATGATTTAAGTAGGTGTTTTCCCCTTTTTTACCATCTGAGTCATCTGGCACTTGATACGTTTTTGGAATTTCAAACTTAGGAAGCAAAACCTCACGAGCTAAATCAAAAGATTCAATTTTAGCTACTAAAGCTTCAATATTTAAAATGGCCTCTGGAAGATCTTTGAAGAGTGTCTTCATTTCATCGGGAGACTTATAGTAATACTCTTGATTAGGGAATCCATAACGAAATCCTCGCCCTCTTCCAATAGGTGTAGCCTGCTTTTCACCTTCTTTTACACACAATAAAATATCATGAGCATTTGCCTCTTCTTTTTTGGTATAATACGTGTTGTTTGTCGCAATTAAAGGAAGGTTGTACTGATTGGCTAGACGAACCAAAACAGTGTTGGCACGATCCTCCCCTTCCTCGTTGTGACGCATTAATTCTACATACAAATCATCTTTAAACTCTTTGTGCCACCATAATAGAGCTTCTTCTGCTTGTCGGTCTCCTAAGTTTAATATTTTAGAGGCTATTTCACCGTAGGTATTTCCTGTTAATACTATTAGATCCTCCTTATACTGCTGTACTACCTTGCGGTCAATTCTAGGCACATAATAAAACCCGTCAACATAAGCTATAGAAGTCATTTTTACCAGGTTATGATATCCCTTTTTATTTTTAGCTAAAAAGACAATCTGGTATCCATCATCTCTTCGTGATTTATCAGTATGGTCATCACAAACATAAAATTCACAACCAACAATAGGTTTAATAGTTTGCTCTCCTTCCTCTAAAGCTTTATTATGAGTATTTATAGCTTTTATAAAATGAAAAGCACCCATTAAATTAGCATGATCCGTTAGGGCAACTGCAGGCATTTTATATTCTGCTGTGGCAGTAACCAATTGACTAACTCTTGAAGTTGCTTGTAAAACTGAAAACTGTGAGTGGTTGTGTAAATGAACAAAAGGAGCGGCGGACAGTGCAGAGCTATCAGCCTGTGAAATTGAAATAGTTTGTGCAGGACTTTCTTTTTTTGTTAGCTGCTCTGAGGCTTTTTTAAGATTTTGATGGCTTAAACCGGCCGATTTAAATGGAGGTTGTGCTTTTAAATCTTGTGTTTGTAGGTCTTGATTATCAAATGCCTTCGGGTGAATGAATTCTTTACGTAATAGTTCAAATAAAGCTCTTGTAGTTGCTTCAACATCTGCTGTAGCATTGTGTGCATCTTCAAAGCGTTCTTGAAATAAAAAATAATATAGCTCTGAGAGCGTGGGAAGCTTAAATTTTCCACCCCGCCCACCTTTGAATTTGGCATAGCCGTGCAGTCTCTTCAGTACAAGTATCAATTACCGCTTTCTGCTCAAAAACATCTTCAAGACCTGAACGGAGGTATTCTGCCCCCATAATATTTCGGTCAAAACTTACATTATGTCCAACCACAAACTCCACTTCGTTTAAAGCAGTATGAAATTTATTTAATACCTCTGCTAAAGGAGTTCCTTGATTCTCTGCTAATGCTGTTGAAATGCCATGTATTTTTTCCGAATCAAAGGGAATCGTAAAACCGTCGGGTGATATCAAATAATCTTCATGGCGAATCAAGACACCTTTAATATCGTGGATTTGCCAAGCAATTTGAATGCAGCGTGGCCAGTTTTCACTGTCCGTAAGTGGGGCTTTCCATCGTTTGGGTAAGCCAGTCGTTTCCGTATCAAATATTAAATACATAAAAACGAATGTACTTATTTCCGCTTGACAGAAAAAATGGTTTTACCCTGAGTTATTAACGAAATAAAATTCGATTTAATTATTCGAATTTGTACCTTCGCCAAAAAAAGTACAATCAACTCGACTCTAGCCGTTTTTGATACTTTAGACTCACAAAAAGCAATAGAAAAAGCGTTTTTTGAGACGCAGTGTGTCCACATAAAAGGCTTTGTAGGTTCTGGTTTTTCTTTTAGAATTGCTGCAGCCTTTCAAAAACAACAACACACCCTACTTTTAGTGCTAGATAATGCAGAACAAGCAGCCTATTATCTTAATGATTTTGAACGTTTACTTAGTCCAGAAGACGTGCTCTATTTTCCTGCAAGTTACCGACAACCTTACGCACAAGAAACAACTGATAATGCTAATGTGCTGCTTCGTTCCGAAGTATTAAAAAAAATAAGTGCGCTAAAAAACCACGAATAGTGGTGACCTATCCTCAAGCAGTTTTTGAAAAAATAATTTCTCAACACACATTGAAACGGATAACTTTTAAGGTCATTAAAAATACTACTCTTTCTTTAAGTTTTATTAATGAAAGTCTTTTTGAAATGAATTTTGAGCGCGTTGATTTTGTAACGAGTCCAGGAGAATTTGCTGTTCGTGGAGGAATCATAGATGTTTTTTCTTTTGCTTACCAGCATCCTTACAGAATTGAATTTTTTGATGATACTGTAGAGCGCCTTTGTAGTTTTGACGTGGAAACTCAGCGCTCTATTTCATCTTTTGACTCTATTGAATTATTACCTGACACCTCTAATAATGACTTTACAGATAAACGAAAAACAATTTTAGATTTTTTCCCAACGCAAAGTAGTTTCATATTTTTCAACTTTGATAAAACTACAGATCGTTTACAAACCTTATACGACAAAGCGATAGAAACTTTTTCGACTCTTCAAGCTACCACGCAATACCCCCCAGAAATTCTTTTTGTAAATAAAGAAGAATGGATTCGTGATAGTAAAGATAAATCTGTGCTTGTACTTGAACGCACGGATCAACTAAGTATTAAGGAGCTTATTCATATTAAGCAGAGTCCTCAGCCTGCATTTAATAAACAATTCGATTTGTTAATTACCCATCTTAACAACAATCATAATGATGGCTTTGAAAACACCTTATTTTGTAGTAATAAACAGCAAACCAAACGTTTTCATGATATTTTTCAAGAATTAGAAAAAACGGTTCACTACAAAACAAAAGAGGTTTCAATTTTTGAAGGTTTTGAAGATTTAGAAGCTAAATGGGCTTGTTTTTCAGACCATCAAATATTTGAGCGGTATCATAAATATAAACTCAAATCTGACCTCACAAGAAAACAAGCTTTAAATCTTAAGGAATTAACTCAAATGGAAGTGGGAGATTATGTAACCCATATTGACCATGGAATAGGAACCTTTGGAGGGCTTCAGCGAATTGAAGTTGAAGATAAGTGGCAAGAAGCAATTAAATTAATTTATGGGGAACGGGACA
The DNA here is from genome assembly GCA_905182305.1 of Flavobacteria bacterium MS024-2A. GTDB lineage: Bacteria > Bacteroidota > Bacteroidia > Flavobacteriales > Flavobacteriaceae > MS024-2A. Next base: position 123,670 of record CAJJBB010000003.1, on the reverse strand, counting down.
TTCTTTACCTCAGCATTCACTCATTACATAAAATTAGTAAGTATAATGGGAAGGATGGTTCAGTTCCAAAAATCTATAAATTAGGCTCAAAAGCTTGGAAAATATTAAAGCAAAAAACAAAAACCAAGGTTAAAGAAATTGCTTTTAACCTGATTGAATTATACGCTAAAAGACGTCAAAAAATTGGCTTTTCCTTTGATCCAGACAGTTACCTTCAGTGGGAATTAGAAGCCTCGTTTATGTACGAAGACACGCCAGACCAAGGAAAGGCAACCCAAGCCGTGAAGGCAGACATGGAATCCCAACAACCTATGGATCGTTTAGTTTGTGGTGATGTTGGTTTTGGAAAAACTGAAGTAGCCATTAGAGCTGCCTTTAAAGCTGCAGATAACAGCAAACAAGTGGTAATTTTAGTCCCTACCACTATACTTGCCTTCCAACACTATAAAACATTTTCAAACCGATTAAAAGAATTGCCTGTTCGAGTAGATTATATAAACCGATTTCGCTCTTCAAAAGATCGTACTACAAATATTAAAAGATCTTGAGGCTGGAAAAATTGACATCTTAATTGGCACTCATCAGTTAGTAAATAAAAATGTTGTTTTTAAAGATTTAGGATTGCTTATTGTGGATGAGGAGCAAAAATTTGGTGTTGCTGTTAAAGAAAAAATAAGATCTCTCAAAGCTAATATTGATGTATTAACCTTAACAGCTACACCCATTCCTAGAACTTTACAGTTTAGCTTAATGGCCGCAAGAGATTTATCGGTAATAGCAACCCCCCCTCCAAACAGATATCCTATTGAAAGTGAGGTAGTACGATTTAGCGAAACCCTTATTAGAGATGGAATAATGTATGAATTACAAAGGGGTGGTCAAGTATTTTTCATTCACAATAGAGTTGAAAATATTACGGAAGTAGCGGGCCTTGTTCAACGTTTGGTTCCAGATGCAAGAATTGCCATTGGACATGGTAAATTAGAAGGAAATAAGCTTGAAAAAACATTGTTAGGTTTTATGGAAGGAGAATACGATATTCTAATTGCTACTACTATTATTGAAAATGGACTGGATGTTCCAAATGCTAATACCATCTTCATAAATAATGCCAATAATTTTGGCTTAAGCGACCTCCATCAAATGAGAGGAAGAGTGGGCCGAAGCAATAAAAAAGCTTTTTGCTATTTCATCACCCCTCCTCACAGTGCAATGAGTAGTGATGCCCAAAAAAGAATTAAAACAATCGAACAATTTTCAGCACTTGGCTCGGGAATTCAAATTGCAATGAAAGATCTTGAAATTAGAGGTGCGGGGGATTTATTAGGCGGTGAACAAAGCGGCTTTATAAATGAAATGGGCTTTGAGACATATCAGAAAATACTTCAAGAAGCAATTGATGAACTTAAAGAAAATGAGTTTAAAGAGCTTTATGATGATGATCAAAATGATGAAATAAAAACCTACGTTAAAGAGGTGCAGATTGATACCGATTTAGAATTATTTATTCCTGATCATTATGTTAACATTGTCAAAGAACGCCTTGCACTTTACCAAGAACTTAGTCAGGTAAAAGCCCCTTCTGAGTTAGATAATTTTGAACAAACTCTTTTGGATCGTTTTGGGCCTCTTCCTGAAGCCAGTAAAGGACTTTTAGACAGTATGCGCCTGAAATGGGTAGCTTCTAAATTAGGTATTGAACGGTTGATTATTAAACGAGGGAGTTGTATTTGTTATTTTGTTTCTGATCAACAAAGTCCATTTTTCCAAACAGAGTCTTTTTCTTTTTTATTAATGCAAATTCAAAAGGCTCCTGATCGATTAAAATTAAAAGAAAAAAGTACTCAAAATGGTCCAAAGTTGCTGTTATCAATTCACTCAATTGATGAGATTAAAAAACTAACTAGCATTTTGCAAAGTTTAGTTTTTATTAAAGAGACTTCAGCTTCTTAATTTCTTCAAAAGCACTACTTACCTGCTGCTCATCAATTAAAATGGTAAATTCATTTGAGGTAGAAATTATTTCATTTACATTAATTCCCTCCCATGAAAGGCGTTGAAAAATAAAATAATAAATTCCAGGAATGGTGACATTTTCTGTGGGAAGCTTTATCGTAATAGAAGATAAGTTTTCGACTTTTGAATGACAAGTCTCTGCATGGAAAATAGTATCCACTAACTCAGAAATATTCTGACTTACAATAATATTAGACTCCGCTACTCCTCTTGAAGAAGTGTAAAAAACTTCTTTTTTATGTTCAATTTCTTTTAATAAATGAGCTTGATTTAACAACAACGTTTCAGAAATTGAAAAACTGTAATCAATAAGAGAAGACCTAACGGTAATATCACCCATATTTTTCAAAACACCTGTTATTTTAGCTGAATCTGTTGAAAATTCCGAATCATCCGAAACACGCTTTAATGACATTACAATGGCTCCCTGATTTACTGTTTTTCTCATTACAGTTTCAATATCAGGCTGAATTTGTCTAGCTAAAGACGTAAGGTTTATGATTCCATCTGAAAGAGCAGATGATAAATAAGGCTTGGTCTTAATGTATGCCGAAACGGTTGAAGCAATAGTTCTCATAACGTTAGATTTTAAACAAAAGTAATTATTTTAAACAATTTGTTACATCTAGAACATTATTCCAGTTCATAAAACGAATTAACAATATGATTATATGTAATTACTGATCTCTATTAAAGCAAAAATGTAAAGACTCATAAATATCTAGGGAATAGTTTTTCAATATAATATCAAAAAAAAGAATTAATGGGTTTTTGTTAAGGTGAAATACCTAGAAGAAATTAAAAAATATTTTTATTGCCTTCCCTTGTAAACAAATGAAAATCTAATTTCATTAAAAAACCAATCTACTTAAGCCAAAACAATACTGTGGTTTTTTTTAACTTTTGCAAGAAAATAACGGAAGCTATTTTTTCTTCTTTTGACCTCTAAGGTTATTTTAGGGAATAATTGTATGATTTTAAGTAATTAAAAGACATGCTTTTGTAATTTAAATAGGAAGATAATTGTTTATTTTTGAAAAAAATGAAGCGCCCATTATGCCGAAACGTTACACAATAACCGCAGCCCTTCCCTATACTAATGGTCCCATTCATATTGGACATTTAGCCGGAGTGTATATACCTGCTGATATTTACACTCGTTATTTACGAGGCCAAGGAAAAGATGTTGCTTTTATTTGTGGAAGCGATGAGCACGGTGTAGCCATATCGCTAAAAGCAAAAAAAGAAGGAAAAACTCCTCAAGAAATTATTGATACTTATGATCAAATCATTAGAGATTCTTTTCAGAAATTTGGTATTACATTTGATAACTATTCTCGCACTTCCAGAAAAATTCATCATGAAACAGCACAAGAGTTCTTTAAGCAGTTACATGAAAAAAAGATTTTTGAAGAAATAAATTCGGATCAATTATATGATCCTGAAGCTCAACAATTTTTAGCAGATAGGTTTGTTTTGGGAACCTGTCCAATATGTCAAAATGCAGAGGCTTATGGAGATCAATGTGAAAGCTGTGGCAGTAGCTTAAGTGCCACAGAACTTATTAATCCAAAATCAACCATCAGTGGTGCAAAACCTGAATTAAAAAAAACAAAACATTGGTATCTTCCTTTAAATAAGTATGAAAACTTTATTAGTGATTGGATTCTTAAAGGGCATAAAAAAGATTGGAAACCCAATGTCTATGGTCAAGTAAAATCATGGATTGATACAGGTTTAAGACCAAGAGCCGTTACCCGTGATTTAGACTGGGGGATACCAGTACCTTTAAAAGGAGAATTGGGAAAAGTCCTCTATGTTTGGTTTGATGCTCCAATAGGATATATTTCATCTACAAAAGAATGGGCAGATCAAAAGGGAATTGATTGGGAACCTTATTGGAAAGATAAGGATACACAGTTAGTACATTTTATTGGAAAAGATAATATTGTTTTTCACTGTATTATTTTCCCAATTATGCTTCATGCTTCTGGAGAATATATTTTGCCAGAAAATGTTCCTGCTAACGAATTTTTGAACTTAGAAGGTCAGAAAATCTCTACTTCTAAAAACTGGGCAGTCTGGTTACATGAATATTTAGAGGAATTTCCTGAACATCAGGATGTTTTACGCTATGTATTAACGGCAAATGCACCAGAAACAAAAGATAATGACTTTACTTGGGATGAATTTCAAGCACGAAACAATAATGAATTAGTAGCCATTTATGGAAATTTTATTAACCGTGTAGTTGTCCTTACACATAAGTATTATGCTGGGGAAGTTCCGAAAGCTTCTGAGCTTTTTGAAATTGATGTTGATGTTCTTTCAGAAATGAGGCGGCTCCCCAAAAAAATTGGAACTTCTATTGAACTTTATCGTTTCAGAGAAGCAAGTCAACTTTTAATGCAACTTGCAAGAATTGGGAATAAATATCTAGCCGATTCAGAGCCTTGGAAACTTATTAAATCAAATCCTGAGCGCGTTAAAACCATCATGAATACAGCACTTCAAATCGCAACCGGTCTTTCTGTACTTAGTGAACCTATTTTACCCTTTACTGCTTCCAAATTAAAAAACATGTTGAATTTAAATGTGACCCATTTAAAATGGAAGGATGTTTCAACGAATACTATACTAATTTCATCAGGACATCTAATTAAACCAGCTAAACTTCTATTTCAAAAAGTTGAAGATGAACAAATGGAATTTCAACGCTCAAAATTAAAAGCGAGTAGTCTAACAAATAAAACAGAAACCGTTACAATTTTACCATTAAAACCCAAAACAAGTTTTGAAAATTTTGCGGCATTGGATCTCAAAGTAGCTATTATTGTTGCTGCTAAAAAAGTGTCCAAAACAAAAAAATTAATGGAGATAACCGTAAGTATTGGATCGGAAGAAAGGACTGTTGTTTCAGGTATTGCTTTAGACTTTAATGCAGAAGAACTTATAGGGAAAAAAGTTACTCTTTTGACTAACCTTCAACCAAGAACCCTCAAAGGAATTGAAAGTAATGGAATGATCTTATTGGGAGAAAATAACGAAGGTCATTTTGTGTTTGTTTCTCCTGAAGCAGAAGACACCAAAACAGGATTGTCCATCCATTAAATGGAGTTAACTTCTTTTATACCAATAGCATACGATCCTATATACAGGCTCCCACTTCCAGAAAATCATCGTTTCCCTATGGAAAAATATGAACTTCTTCCACAACAATTACTCCTGGAAGGAACCTGTGAGCCATCTGATTTTTTCACACCTATTAAAGTTGCAATAGAAAATGTATTACGTATTCATAATAAAGAATATGTGACTAGGCTTATCAATTTAAATTTAAACACAAGAGAGATTCGAAACATTGGTTTTCCTCTTACAAAGAAACTAGTAGAAAGAGAGCTTATTATAGCGGGGGGAACTATTATGGGGTGTGAAAAAGCTTTAAAAAAAGGAATCGCCATGAATATTGCAGGAGGAACACACCATGCTTTTCAAGATCGTGGAGAAGCTTTTTGCTTACTTAATGACCAAGCAATTGCAGCTCAATATTTACTTGACCAAAAGAAAGCATCTCAAATATTAATTCTTGATCTAGATGTACATCAAGGAAACGGTACTGCTGCTATTTTTAAATCAAATCCAAAAATATTTACTCTTTCTGTTCATGGAGCAAAAAATTATCCCTTTCAAAAAGAAAAAAGTGACTTAGATGTTGCGCTAGAGGATGATACCGGCGACAAAAAATATTTGGATAAAATCAAAAAAATAATTCCTGCATTGATAGACAATATTAAACCTGACTTTATTTTTTATCTATCTGGAGTAGATGTTTTAGGCACAGACAAGACTGGGTAGATTAAATCTTACCATTGAAGGATGTAAGGAAAGAGATCTGTTTATATTAAAGCAATGTCATGAAAGAAATATCCCACTTCAATGCAGTATGGGAGGTGGATATTCTAAGGACATAAAGATTATTATTGAGGCACATGCCAATACCTATAGAGCGGCAAAAACAATATATACTTAACGCCAAGTTTGGCTTTTCATGTTAAGGGCTGCGATCACAATATCTTTTCTACTTACTTGACCTACTAAAAGATTGTTTTCCATAACAGGGTAACGTCTTCTGCTTGATTTGTAAAATAATGCTGCTGCGTCAAACACACTTAAGTTAGCCGCTATAGTTTCTACTTTTTTAGTCATAAAATGAGCAACAGACTTATCTAAAATAGGCATATTGAAATATCGACTATCTGAAATTTCTTTCATACAATCAGCTTCAGAGATAACCCCAACTAGATCTCCATCATTATTTACCACGGGACCTCCCGAAATTCTGTGCTTAATAAATGTCGCCATAACTTCATGAATCGTTTGCGTAGGATTAAAGAGAATTAATTGACGTGTCATAATATCTGAAACCACTAATTTACTTGGAGTCGGTTTCACTTTTTGGGCGCGTTCGCCTTGAAAACTTTTTATTGGCATAACAAATAAAGTGTTGGTGTTTTCTAAATATAGCGAATTCTTGCTGATATTAATAAGATTTTTTCAACACACAAGCTTTATTAATAGAAATATATAGGTATTTTGGATAAAATTTTTAAAATGAAAGTTGTGGGAATTTTAGGTTGTGGTTGGCTAGGAATCCCTCTAGGTGTAAATTTACAAAAGAAAAATTGGCAGGTAAAAGCATCTAGAAGAAGTGATGAAGGAATAGCGCTACTTAGAAAAAATCGATTAGAAGAGTATAAAATTGAATTACTTCACAAAATATAATAGGAAATATTGATTTTTTTAAGGAATTATCTTGCCTAATCATATCCCTTCCGCCAAACAGAAAAAGTCAATCAAATAACTATGTTCAAAAGATAAGTTTACTTCTAAAAAAAATTAAACCCCTAGGTGTCAAAAAAATTATTTTTTTAAGTAGTATCTCTGTATATGGATCTATAGATGGCGTGTATGATGAAACAATAACTCCAAGACCTGAAAGCCATTCTGCTAAAGCATTATTAAGTTGTGAACAAGAGGTGTTAGATTATGCTGCTTCGTCAGTTATTGTAAGGCTAGGGGGCTTAATTGGTGATAACAGAAATCCCATTTTTCAATTACAAGGAAAACTAATTCCAAATCCAGAAGGGGTTATTAACTTTATTACTCAAAGAGACGCCATAAAGGGTATCGAAGCAATTCTTAAACTACCAATAGAAAAAGGAGGAATATTTAATCTGGTATCACCACATCATCCAAAAAGAAAAGAATACTACGAGTTTGTAAGCAAAAAATATGCATTACCTAGCCCTAAATTTCAAGAGGATAAATTTGTACATAGGGTAATTAATAGTGATGCCATTTTGAGGGAAACAACTTTTGAATTTAAAGATGATAATCTGTTAATATAAAGTTTACAGTTAGCAAAGAATCAATAATGCTTTAACTATCTTGATATTAGTTAAAGCATGGGAAAACAAAACCAATATATCGCACAACTAGAAAAGCTACTTACGCATTTAAAAAATGCGAAACTAAGCTATTTAAAGGCAGCTGACGAGGCTAATGCTTCTGAAGAAAAGCGTTTTCTTCAATCAAGAAGCTCTTCTAAGAAATCGTTTTTTTCAAGAGGTTTTAAGTGAAATTCAAACCTTAGGTATGTCATATGATGACTTGGTAATAGGTGGATTTAATTTCAATCAATTGTTAATATCTTCTATCGATATTCTAAAAAATTCGGCTTTAGATAAATGCGTTCAGTCTGATAAAACTCTACTTGAAATGTATTCAAAAATACTACCCTTTACGCTAGACACATCGAAATTTGATCATCATATTAATGGTATCAAAAAAGCGATTAATGAAAGTAATTCATCATTTTCGTCAGTTCCTATGGAAAATCAAATAAATTCCTCTTACTGATTTTACTTAATATTTTTTTGAGACACTGCAGCATTTTCAGCATCCAAGGTTGTCATTCTTGAAACTAGAGCATTATATGATTCATAAAGTTTGTTTAAGGAGAGGAATTAAAGAATCTTCACGATAATATTGTGTGAAATAACGAGATTTTTGAGCTTGCATTTCCACAACTTTTAATCGGCTTCTAATTTGAGGAACTTCTAAAGTTCCTGGTAATGTCTTTTTAGAAACTTCTTTTAATCGTCCTGATAGTGATAATAAATCAACTTGAACATCTCTAAGGTTTAGATCAGATAAACGTTTTAAAGACTCGTGAAGTTTTTTAAAATCTTGCCATTCTTCTAATCCTTCAGATTTTAAAAAAACTCCAGGATACTCTACGAGGTTGAAATTTATTACCTGATTTAGTGTGAGTGAATCTTTAGAATCTACTTTAAGACCGGGAGAAACTACCTGATTAGTATCAGTATTATTACATGATTGTAAAATCATTAATAAAAGAAATAAATACTCTATTTTTTTCATTTACTTTTTTCTTTAGAGTTCTAAGGTATTTAACTTTAATAAAAGTATTAGGAAAAATAAAACTTGAAGTAAAAACAAATGAATAGGAAAAGGTCCTTTAATATTGATTTTAAAATAATGAAAGGCCCATTGTAATGGTATAGCCACGATCGTCCATCCTAAATAATTATGAAATGATGCTAGACCACTCTCAAAAGTCCAAAAGTCCAATCTCGGCGCAACGGGTTCCATCACTAAATCTAAAAATAACATAAGTACTACCCCTGTAAAGATTCTAGCTAAAAGAGAATCTGTAAAATATTGAGCGATAAATCCTGTAATAAAGATAAGAATACACCAATTTAATCCAATAGTAAGAGGAACCTCCATAACTTTAATCCCAAGGGCTTCACCATAAGAATAATTACCAAAAAGAAAACCATACCTAACACCAATAATCTCAGCCAACATTCCTGTTAAAAAACATGCTATAACTAGATAAAATACTTTTTTGTTTAGCTTGGTGTTAAGTATGAGTAATATAAAACTAAGTGATAAATTTAAAGGAGTTGCTTTAACAAACCAAAGTGCATCACCATAAATAATACCTATCATTCCTGAAACGTGAAATAGCCATATTAAGCCAATGGAAATATTTTGTTTTGTTAAAAGAGAGTTACTATTCATGAGTTTGCAGAGGGTATCAATTCATCTACAATTTTAGCGGAGAGTAAACATAGAGGAATTCCTCCCCCAGGATGGACACTTCCTCCACAAAAATAAAGATTTTTTATACGCCTTGAAAAATTAGGATGCCTTAAAAAAGCAGCAAATGAGTTGTTACTTGAGGAGCCATATAAAGCACCCAGATGGGATTGTGTTTTTGATTGAATTAAAGGAGGCGTCAATACTTCTTCACAAACAATAAGTGAAGCTAAATCTACCGCTAATTCTTTTGAAAGTTTATTTATTACAATAGTTCTTAATTTAGAAACCATTTCATCCCAATCTTGACCCTTATCTGCGGGGGTGTTAATCATTATAAACCAGTTTTCACCGCCAGTAGGAGCATCTCCAGGAACATCTTTTGATGTGATGTTTAAGTAAATGGTGGGGTCGTCAGAAACTGTTTCTTCTTTGAAAATGGCATCAAATTCTGCTCTGTAATCATCGGAAAAGAAAATATTATGTAGTTCTAATGTGTTAAAGATTTTTTGTATTCCCCAATAAAAAATTACGGCAGAACTGGAGCGTTCTTGAGATAATTGTTTTTTTGGAGCTTTTTGTTTAGGAAGCAACTTCTTGTAAGTAGGATAAATATCCATATTTGAAACTACTATATCTGCAGCATGAAAAGAATTATGGACTTGAACACCCTTTACTAATTTTCCTTTAACTACAATTTCTTGTACAGGTGAATCAAAATCAAAAGTAACACCCAAGCGTTTCGCAAGAGCGAATATCGAATTTGTGATGGCAACCATTCCACCCTCTGGCACAAAAGTTCCATAAGCACCCTCTAAATGTTGAATAAGGGTCATTATTCCGGAGGTCTGATAAGGGTCTGATCCATTATAGGTGGCATAACGGTCAAAAAGCTGTACTAGTTTGTCTGAAGTAAAAGCATCATCATTTGCCTGATGTAGAGTTTTTTGTAGCTCAAAAATATGTAATTGTGAAAATGCTTTTATAGTGTCTAATGAAAGATAGGTTTTAAGTTTATGAAGCGATTGCTCAAGAAATAATGAGGTTGTAAGTTGATATTTTTTCTTGGCTTTTTGAAGATACTGCTCTACATTTTCATTTGGTTCATTGAAAACATGGGATACTTCTTCAAGAAAAGCCTTTTTGTCTGAATAAGCTTTGAATTTAGTCTTATCTGTCCAAAAATAATTACACGCAACTTCTTTCTTTGAATATCTAAAATGATCTTCAGCGTTTTCACCCGCCATTTCAAAAAGTTCTGTTACAAAATGAGGCATTGTGAACAATGATGGGCCTGCATCAAATCTATATCCACTATTTTCGAAAGTTGATAATTTACCCCCTGGGAAATGATTTCCTTCAAATACATGCACTTTATATCCTTTTAAAGCTAAACGAACGCTAGAGGCAAGTCCTCCAATTCCTGCGCCTATAACAATTATTTGCTTCATCTTAAAGTGTTTTAGAGAGGTCAGAAATTAAGTGGAAACGAGAAAAAAGGTCTTCTTTGTACCATTTTTTTTCACGTGTTTTTTTAATAATTTCTGAATGTTTTTTTCCTTTATATGCAAATGTATTAACGGCTTCAAAATCATCCCAAATACTCAGGGTCGCTTGTTGAATAAATGGCCATTCTCCAATCCCTTTAAAATACTGTATGCCTTCGGCTTCTTCAATAGCTTTACTTGCAGCAGGAACGGCTAACCAAAATGAAAAAAGACGATTCCATTGTAATGTAGCTCTAGTAATGACAACAGCTGGCTGTTTTGATTTTATTTTGAAATCTGACGATTTATTTTGCTGAAAAGGATTCACCCCACTCCATTTTCCATGACTCATTTGGGATTCTAAAACCAAGTCTCTTTGAGTATCTGCCATTTTTTGATAAGCTAAAAAAATAGGGTGTGTATTTTTAAAATTCACATAAGCACTTTCATCATCCCATACACCTAAAAAAGCATAGGTTGAAAAATCAGGCCACAAGCTAAAGCCCTTTCCTCCTCCAGTTCCTAAAAATTTAAAAAACTGTAACCCTTCAACAGAATTCATTCTAAAGGGTGCTATACCCATTTGCTTAAACGCCCAAAATTTATTTTTTGTGAAGGAAAAAAAAGTAACTGTAGTAACAGTTTCCATTATTAAATAAATTGAAGATTAATTCTCCACTAAAATAGTTGTTTTTTTAGAGAAAAAAGAGTTGAAAAAAGAGAAAGAAAATATTACTGTATAAACTTTTAGTTTATTCTTTATTTGAATTGATGAATTGAAAATAAAAATTAAACCTAGCGTATTAATTTTTAAATTTATACATTATTAGTGTCAAGCTTATGGTTTAAAATATAAGTTTGACGAATTTACCTAACGAATATATTATGAAAAAATTAAACCGCTTTGATATTTTTATCTATAGCCTAATTGTCGCAAATATTATTGCCATGGTATTGGAATCACATCAATCCATCAACATTAAATTTAATCGATTTTTCAAATATTTTGAAATAATTTCTATTCTTATATTTTCGTTAGAATATCTTTATAGAGTCTATATTAGCTACAAAGAGAATAAGTGGAAGGGAATAAAAAATTACATTTTTAGTTTTTTCGGTATAATTGATTTAATTTCTATTCTTCCTTTTTATCTAAAACAATTTGTACTTCTCGATGGCCGATTTTTCAGAATCCTTCGATTGTTTCGCTTAACAAGAATTTTCAAACTTGGAAGAGGAAGCAAATCTTTAAAGCTTTTCATTAAAGCATTGAGTTCTGTGAAACACGAATTATATTTTACTCTTTTTCTTTCAATATTAACTATTCTTTTTTCTGCTTCAGCAATATATTTTTTAGAACATGATGCGCAACCAGATGTTTTCTCAAGTATTACTGCTTCAGTTTGGTGGGCAACCGTTTCTTTAGCTACCGTTGGTTATGGTGATGTAATTCCTATCACAGTTTGGGGGAAAGTGTTTGCTTCTGTTATTTCGTTGGTAGGAATTGGAGTTGTTGCAATTCCAACAGGAATTATAAGTGCTTCTTTTGTTGAAGAAATTTATACTTCACGCAATAAAAAATAATTTTAAATAGAGGAGTATCCATGAAAAAAAAATATCAATATACTACTCTAGTATTATGTTTACTAACTCAATTTTTATTGGCTCAATCTGAAAATGATACCCTAAAAAATAAAAATATTTTAATCGTATATGGTGGTTGGTTAGGTCACCAACCTGAAGTATTTGCTGATAAAATAGCAAATTGGTTAGAGGCTCAAGAGGCAAATGTTACGCTTTCAGAATCAACTGGAATCTATTTAGATAAAACAGTAATGAGCAAAACAGATCTTATCATTCAGCATATAACTATGAGTACGATAAAATCTAGTGAATCTAAAGCCCTGCAAAACGCTGTAGCCAACGGCACTGCTCTGGCAGGCTGCCATGGAGGGCTTGGTGATGCTTTTAGAAATGATACTGAATATCAATACATGATTGGAGGACAATTTGTAAAACATCCAGGAGGACAAGTAGATTATACTGTAAAAATTTCTGAGCCTGAACACATTATTACTGAGGGAATTAAAGACTTTTCGCTGAATTCTGAACAATATTATATGCACCTTGATCCTTCTATAAATGTAATTGCAACAACAGTTTTTAATGGTGACCATGATCCTTGGATTGAGGGTGTTGAAATGCCAGTAGTTTGGACAAAAACCTATGGGAAGGGAAAAATTTTTTATTCTTCCTTAGGGCATTCAGCTGATATATTTGAAATACCTGAGGTATGGCAAATAATGACGCGTGGCGTTACTTGGGCTGTTAGTAAAAATATGAATTAAGTTTTCTATTTTTCAATACATTGTTTCTTTTCTAAACACTTCTTTTTATGATACCTTTGTCAGGTTATGAAAAGAAAAGTTGTGATTATTGGCTCAGGATTTTCTTCCCTTTCAGCTGCTTGTTACTTAGCTAAAATGGGGTGTAAAGTTGATGTATTTGAAAAAAATGAAGCTTTTGGCGGTAGAGCTAGACAATTTAAAGAGGATGGTTTCACATTTGATATGGGACCTAGTTGGTATTGGATGCCTGATGTATTTGAAAAGTTTTTTAAAGATTTTGACAAAAAACCAGAAGATTTTTATTTATTAAAAAAATTAAACCCTGCTTATCACGTATATTTTGGAAAAAATGATTTTATAGCAATTCCTGATTCTTTAGACAAGATTTGTGAGGTTTTCGAAAATGAAGAACCCGGAAGCTCAAAACAATTAAAAAAGTTTATCTCTAAAGCAAAAGATAATTATAAAATTGCTGTAACAGACATGCTTTATAAAATGCCTGGATTATCTCCGCTAGAGCTAATCTCATTGGATACTATTAAAAGAGTTGGGTATTTCTTCACTAATATTAAAAGAGAAGTTCATAAAAACTTTAAGAATCCTAAATTAAGATCAATATTAGAATTTCCAGTCTTGTTCTTAGGAGCAGAATCTTCCAATACTCCTGCTTTTTATAATTTCATGAATTATGCAGATTTTGGCTTAGGAACGTGGCAGCCTACTAATGGGTTCCATGATGTAGTTAATGCCATGATTAGTATTGGTAAATCCCTTGGCGTGAACTATCACAATAATTCTACTATTAATAAGATACTAACAGATAAAAATATTGCAACAGGAATTCAAGTGAATGGAAATGTGATAAATTCGGATATCGTATTATCTGGAGCTGATTATAATCACACCGAAAAATTATTGCCGAAAGATTTAAGACAATATTCTGATAAATATTGGTCAAATAAAGTTTTAGCTCCTTCATCACTACTTTTTTATCTAGGATTTGATAAAAAAATAAATAATTTAGCTCATCACAATCTTTTTTTTGATACTAGTTTTGATCTGCATGCCAAAGAAATATATAAAGATCCTCAATGGCCATCAGAACCTTTGTTTTATGCTAATTTTACTTCAATGACTAATGAGCATACAGCTCCAAAGGGCTGTGAAAATGGTTTTATTTTAATTCCATTAGCACCTGGATTAGAAGATACTGAGGAACTTAGGGAAAAATATTTCAATATTGTACTAGATAGAATAGAATCCATTACAGAACAAAAAATTAAAAAAAATATAATTTATAAAAAATCATTTTGTGTCAGTGATTTTATTGATGAGTATAACTCATACAAAGGGAATGCATATGGATTAGCAAATACACTTCTCCAAACTTCATTTCTTAGGCCTAAATTAAAAAGTAAATTAGTTGAAAATATGTATTTCACAGGACAGTTGTCTGTACCAGGCCCGGGAGTACCCCCAGCAATAGTTTCAGGGAGAATTAGTTTCAGAACTTATCCGCTCGACTAATCCTTAGGGTTAAGTACCCACCAAATAATTTCAATTTCACTGTCACGTACTGCAATCACAGAATCTAACATTTCTGTACTTTCAAGTAGAGAGCTTCTATAAACCTGTAGTTGTTCTTTAATGCTATATTCCCATAAATCTACACGTTTATAAAGGTTATATTTCATGAACTTATCATTTTGAATATACTTTCTATTTTGTATCCAAAATTCATCATACTCAACATCTACCCAAGGTAAATCATAAACCCATTTATTTGCAATTCGATCAACAAACTGAAGAACATAACGTTCCTCATTTTTGCCTGTATTTTCAATTAAATATTTTAGATCAGTTCCGTCATAAATTTCTGTCATTTGAAGCCCAACCTCTTTAGGTAATAGTCTAAATGTTCCATCGAGTTTGATGGCATCAAAATTAACTCTTGGAGGATTAAAGGGATCTCTCTGGGTATATTGGCCCATAGGAGCAAAATAATACTTCCCGTCGGGCTCTTCGTCATCCTCCATGAAATCGATAAAAATACTATCGTTATCTTCTTCCCACTTAGCGTATTGCTTCGAATACATAGCAGCTACCCAATCTATATCTCCGATATATTCATCGGTGTAAACAATCATTTTATCAATTTCTTCCCTAAGATTATTTAGGTTTTCAATTCCATCATTTCGATTATCTGACTCTCCTCCTTGTTGTTCGATACCAAAAGAGACAGTCACACCAAAAACTAGAATTATAAATTCTAAAATTGATTTTTTAAACCTATCAAAAAAGTCTTTAATGTCAAACCGATCTCCTAAAGTAAACAGACGTAAAAACCAATTTAACTTGTCTTTTTCAACTCCAGCAGATTCGGATGCATTTGCATATTCTTCTTCTGAAATGATACCGTCTTTGTTAGTATCTATTTTGTCAAAATCGCTTTTATTTGCCATAATTATGAAACTCTATACCTTAATATTTAGTTGAACTAATTAAGTTCATTTTCATTATTTTATTTTATTTTATTTTAATGAAAATAGTAAACAAGCCAATCATCTAGTTTAGTAAAAATATAAAAAATAAACGATTGATGATTAAATTTGGGATAATCAAAGTTTCTTAAATTTTGAAAACAAAAGGAATATTCGGATCAAAAATTTCATTAATTATTGCAAATAACTCTTTTTCGAAATTCAAAAGAATTGATTCGTTCATTTCGATTAGTGTTTTTGTTCTTGAATTTTCAGTTATAGAAGCAGCTATGAAATTATTTTCAAAGTTTTTAAGCGGAATAACACCTGCCCATACTTTATCTTCTTTAAATTCATCTTTAATCGCATAAGCATACAAAAGCACCTGAAATAATGGGCTTTTTTTAGGGTCTGATATAAGCTCATCCCAATGCCTAAAAGAAAGGTCTGAGCCCGTCACATTTCCAGTTTTATAATCCACAAATCGAATGACACCGTCTAGAGAATCAATTCGGTCTATACTTCCTTTAAAAATAATTTCCTTTTCAAGGCCTTTTACCCAAATAGGTTTAGAAAATCTATACTCTAGTCCTAATATTTTTAAATCTCTACCCTTGGTGATCTGACTTTTTTCTTCAATTAAAAAAGAGGTTAAAATCTTTTCCATTACATTAAAGATGATATGATTTTTGCCAGTTCTTTGACTATTATTTTTATAGACCGAATTAAAAGTTTTTTCTAAGAGTTTTGGTAAAGTAAGTAGCATTTTATCATAGTCTTGAGAACTCAGTTTTTTATTTAAAAAAGGGGTGTAAACTAATTCTAAAACTTCATGCATAATTGTCCCTTTGTCTTGAGCACTTAAATCATTTTCATTAGCTTCAAGGGGTTTTATCTTAAGCATTCGCTGCTCATAAAAAAGATAAGGATTACGAATATATTGTCCGATTGAAGAAGGTGAGAATCCTTGTATTGCAATTTCATCTAACTGCTTTAACACCGCTGACGTTTTAACTGCTTCTTTAAGAGAAGTTTTCTGAACTGTTAAAGGCTGATCAATTTGTTTGAACGATAACTTGTGCTTTGGTGATTTGAAATATTCTAATTGAACTAAAAACCTACTTTTTTCTCCAGAAAATAATCCTTCAGGGGTTGCATTATAAAGTAAATAAATATTTTTTGCCCGCTGTAATAGTCGAAAAAAATGATATGCATAGAGATGGTCTTGCTCGATAAATGTATTCATTTCAAATTTTCTTCGTACATCAAAAGGAATCACAGAAAAAGGTGTTTTCCCAAAGGGCAAAATTCCCTCGTTTACATTGGTAATAATCACATTGTCATAATCTAATAATCTAGTTTCTAATACCCCCATAATCTGAAGTTTAGAGAGAGCATCTCCAGAAAAATCTAATGTTTCTTGTTGGACCATTAATTGAAAGACCATTTTAACATCTTCCAGTGTCATCATTAGTTTTTTATCTTCATGCTGCTCGGAAAGATCTTCCCATAGCATTAAAAACCGATCGCAATAATGAGCATAAAGGGATTCCTTATCCGAAGAACTATAAAAGGTTTTAAAAGCTATCGTTATTTTTTGAATTCGTTCTAAGAAAGTGTTAACTGAAGAAAAAGGAGAAAACAGAAGATCACTCAATTCACCACCAAAATTTTTAAGGGTTTCTACAGGAATATAATCGCGATTTGACTTTTGGAAAAGAGCAATAGTATCAGCTAAAGACTCTCCATTATCTTCCAAAACTAATCCTGTAGATGCTACTTCTAATATTGCTTTCACTTCATGAATAGAATGTCCCGCTTCACTATAATTTTGCAATAATTCAAATAAATTATAATAAAAAGATGATAACATTGTTTTTGCAAGAGGATACCCCATCGTAATGTTCCAATCACTAACATTTTGATGAAGTGCTGATAGCGTTGGATGTAATAAATTTTCATCACCCAGAACAATTACAGAACTACTATTAGGATTTTTTTTATTTAGCTCTGTTGCAATTTGAACTGCTGTTTTTGCTTGAGTAATATTTTTAGAAACGCGTATTATTTCGATTTCTTTAGTATCAAAAAAAATATTAGAAAATATATTTGTTTTTTCTTTTTTTAAAGAATTCCATGATTTAAGATAACGCCGAATAAAATGACCTGCTCCCTGATAAGGGTCATCGTAAAAACTTTGATCAAGATCCCATAGAATCTCTGCCTTTTCTGTTACTAAAAGTTCCTGGATAATAGTTTCTTCTGCTTTTGTTAGTGCATTAAATCCTACAAAATAATGATGGAGTAATTTAGACTCTGTATAAAAACCTAAATTACGAACGGCCTCTCTGAGTTGCATACCTGCATATCCTTTTTGTTTTAAAAGTAAGTATTCGTATAGCTTTTTATAAAGAACTGGTAATTCACTTTGAAAGTTGAGATGGTTACTCCTAATACTTTCTTTTTCGCTTGAACTCCATGCTTCAATTTCATCTACAGCACCCATAAAAGCAAACAACTTGTTGGAATCAATCAATTGAGCATCAACTTCGTTAAATTCCTGTAAAACCGAAGGAGCCCAATTAAAAAATTGATTCATTGTATCTTGTTTTTCTTTTGGAGTATGCATTAAGTACACCTCATAAAAAGAATACAATAAATCAATTTTTGTTATTGTTTTTAGATCTGATAAATCATTTATAAATACTTCTATACTTATGATTTCAGGGGAAATTTTTGGGACTTGTATTTGCTTTTTTAAGGCTTCTTTTAGGAAGGTTATAGATCGGATACTTGGAACAATAATTTTAATCTGATCTAATTCTTTATGAGAAGTAGTAATTATTTTCGCAACATCATCTAAAAAGGTATTCATCCTTAAATTTATAAAAATAGGTCTTTGTTAGCCTTGCTTAACTATAATTTTCCTAATCATTTTACAACAAGTACTAACTACAATTTTCGACCCTTATTTCAGAACCAATATATACCAAAAATTTTTTGACAGGATTATAGCCAAGGGTTTCATAAATAGATCCATAAGAATCAATTTGAAGAGTGTCTTCTTCCTTGGGCTCACCTGTTTTATAATCTAAAATAACGGCACTACCATCTGCTAAAAGGTTTACTCGATCTGGGCGTAAAGTTCGACCATCAGGAACCAATATGTCTTTTTCTACTAGAACAACATCATCACTCTTAAAATAGGGAGAGAGAATAGGGTGGTGTACGATTTCAAATGTTTTTTTTTCTATAAATGATATTGTTTCTCCTGAGAAGTTAAGTTTAGAAATGGTTTCTTCTATTACTTTCGAGAGTTTTTCAGAATGGGTTACTTTCGCTAAAACATCATGCAGCAATAAACCTTTTTTTTGAGCTAATATTGATTCTTTAGTGGGTCTATTAAAAACAACTAATTTTTTCTTCCATAAAGAAGAAGTCTTAAATTGGATTTTAATTTTTTCTTCTTTGCTGGTCTCTTCTTCAGTTTCAGCAGTTTCTTTTAAGGTCTTTTCTCCCCATTCAAATGATGTATTTTCGTCTAAGGTTCCTCCTTGATTATTAATAAAACTTTTTAGTAATTCGGCATACGTGGAGGCACCTTCTTTAGCAACTTCTTGGGTGATAATATATAACTGATCTTTTGCCCTGGTTAATGCTACATATAATACATTGAAGGCATCTAATTTTTGTTCCAAAACATACTGATCATAAAGTGACTGTCCTTGGACTCCATATAATTGAATATTTTTAGAGGCATTAATCCAAGCCCATTTAATCGAAGAGAGTGGTTCTTCTTTAAAGGGATACCAGATTTTATTTTTGATATTAGATGAATTAAGTACTGTATCCATAAAAGGTAAAATAACAACTGGAAATTCTAGTCCTTTTGCTTGGTGAATTGTCATTACAGATATTGAATTTGTACCCTCAGGGGTTTTTATTCTAAGGGTATTCTCTTGTTTTTCCCAAAACTTCAAATAGCCTGAAATTGTTTGAGATTCTGTGGTTGAAAATTCAAAAATATCTTCAATAAATGTATTTAAAAATGGATCGCTAGAAGGGAGTAGAGATATACTTTCGAGGATAGACTCCGCAGCCTCTAAAACAGACAACTTTGATAGATTATTTAATGATAATTTAAATCTAAATTGGCTTTCTAATTTTTTAAAAAAATCCTTACTTTTTAAATGAATATGATTTAATATAAACAAATGGTTTTCCTTTTCAAAATCGGGTGTTAGCAGACACAATACATCTATTATTAATTTGTGTTGTTCCGAATCATTGGGACGTGCAATTAATTTTAGTATTGCAAGAATAAACTGTACATATGTCGATTGCCCTACCACTAAAGATTCAGAAGATATAATAGGATAGCCTACTTCTGTTAACCCTGCACCTATAGCTGATGCTTGTTTTTTTGTGCGTACTAGAACGACAATATCTTCTAGCGCATATCCTGAATCAATTGCTTTGATTACAGTGGCGTTTGTTTTCTCTACATAAACCTGAATATTCTCATCAACTTTTCTGCCACTTGGAATAGCTTCAACACTTACATACCCCCCTGCTTTCTGTGCTTCCTGTTGGCTTCCTTCACCATAAATTTCATGATAATCAGTTCCTTCAAATAATTTTGAAAAAGTTAAAAAGAATTGATTATTAAAATCTACAATAGATGCTCCTGAGCGATAATTTTTAACTAGAAAATCGTTTGAAGCTTTTATCTGAAAAGGACTTTCTTTATGTGTAAATAGATTTACAAATTGTTTGATGTCACCACCACGCCATCTGTAAATTGCTTGTTTTGGATCACCCACAAGAAGAAGTGATCCTTGTTCCCCATTGAGAGATTCGCCCGCTAAGGCATTTGAAATTAATGGAATCAAATTTGTCCATTGTAATTTTGAGGTATCTTGAAATTCATCTAAAAAATAATGCTGGTATCGCTCCCCTAATCTTTCATAAATAAATGGAGCATCTGCATCGTGAACTAGTTTACTTATTTTTTGGTTAAATTCTCCTAAGAGCCTAACTTCTTTTCGATTTTGAAGAACTTCTAAGCGCGCTTCCAATCGCTGTAATAAACTGCGTGGAACCCATGATTTAATTGTTGCTTCGCTAAGTAGTGATTTTCCTACATATTTTTTAATTTCACAATAATCTTCGTTTAATTTAACTTGAATTGTGTCTATAATTTCTTTTTTCTTAGTGTCTAGACTTTGTTTATAAAGAGATTTTTCGCCTACTAATGCTAAAGCTAATTGATTAGAGTAAAGTTTTGAATAATGCCTCTGAACTACTGCTTGAAAATGATTGTATAGGGTCCCTTTATAAAAGTCAGATTTTTCAAGTCCATGCTGATGAATTAATGAAAGAGCTTCAGTTGCAATCTCAGTAGCTTTATTTTCAGCTTTTAATTTTTCCTTGCTTAGTGTTTTAAAATCTTCTAAATGATCTAATATTGTTTTCTTTTTTAAATCATACAAAGGAATACGATCATTTTCATTCAGTAATATTCCAGCAAATTCATTTAAATCTTTTTGAATATTCCAGCTGTTCTGTTGTGAAACTCTTGAAATACTAAAGTCATTTAGTAATTGGGTTAATAATTCATCTTTTCCTACTTCCTCAATAATAGAACTTACTGTTTCTTCAAGTAGACTCTTAGGATCTAATACAACCTCAAATCCAAATGGTAGTTTTAGTTCTTTTACAAAAGTTCGTATTAATCTGTGTGTAAATTTATCTAAGGTAATCACGTCAAAACTTCCATATTCAAATAAAATCTGGCGTAACATATGCTGTGCTCTTCGACTTAATTCTTTTTCGTCAATAGCCAGTCCATCACACAGGGTGTTTTTAATGTTTTTATCTATAATAGTATCTTTCGATAGAGCAAATAAAGTGGCTAATATTCTGTTTTTTAATTCATTAACGGCTTTATTCGTAAATGTTAATGCTAAAAGAATTCGATAAGGCTTTGGGGTTTTTGAACCTAAAAGAAGTGTTAAATACCGCAATACTAAATTATAGGTCTTCCCAGAGCCAGCAGCGGCATTTATAATATGAAAATTTGTTTGATTCAAAATTTTAAAAGTAATTTAAATGTAAGGCTTTTCAAAAGTTAAGCCTTTATTCAGAAAAGAAATTTTAATTTTGTCTGAATCTTAAAATTAAAAATATGGCTTTTGAATTACCTGACCTTTCTTATGCATACGATGCATTAGAACCAAATATTGATGCTCGCACTATGGAAATTCACCACAGTAAACATCACAATGGTTATACCACTAATCTTAATAATGCAATTACTGATACTCCGCATGCCTCTCAAACAATTGAAGAGATTTTAAAAGGACTTGACCTTAACAATAAGGCGTTAAGAAATAACGGTGGTGGTTTTTACAACCACAGACTTTTTTGGGCGATAATGTCGCCTGATGGCGGTGGAACTCCTTCTGGTGATTTGGCATCCGCTATTAATAATACTTTTGGATCGTTTGATGATTTTAAAAATGAATTTGCTAAAGCATCCGCTACACAATTTGGATCTGGTTGGGCATGGTTATGTGTGCAATCTGATGGTTCTTTGAAGATTTGTGCTACAGCAAATCAAGATAATCCATTAATGCCAGGTATTGGGTGTGGTGGTACCCCTATTTTAGGAATCGATGTATGGGAACATGCTTATTATCTGAATTATCAAAACAGACGTCCTGATTATATTCAAGCATTTTTTAATGTAATCAACTGGGGTAAAGTAAGTGAACTTTATAAAAAAGGAGTGTAATTTCCTTTAAATTTATTATTAAATAAAGGGAGGTATAAATACCTCCCTTTTATCCCAAATCTTATCTTAAACTATTTAAGTAACAATGCTTCAAATATGAAGTAATCTAAACGTTAAAGTAATTAACTTGTTGAAGTGCACTAATTATAAATTAACAATTAGTATGCCCTTTTATTGCTTTTTTCTATAAAATTTATGAATGCCTGATTGACAACACGACAACCTCCAGGTGTAGGGTAATTTCCTGAAAAATACCAGTCCCCTAGGTTTTTGGGACAAGCTTTATGAAGGCCGCTAAGCTTTTGAAAAATTACATTTACCTCAGCTTTAATATTATTATTTTTTAGAAGTTGTGCAATTTTAATTGAAATTTGATCATCAGTAAAAGGATCATAGATTTGTTTAACATAATTAAGAGGAACTTTACTTTTATCTTTTAAACTTTCCTTACAATTCTCGTATACTGTTTTCAAAGTAGCTTCATAAGTTCCTTTATCTTTGTGTAAAGAAAGAGCTGCCCTAAAAGCAATAAACTCCTCTAATTTAGCCATATCAATTCCGTAACAATCTGGGTATCTTATTTGTGGAGCACTAGATACCACTACAATTTTCTTGGGACCTAAGCGATCTAACATTTGAAGAATGCTTTTCTGAAGGGTCGTGCCTCTTACAATGCTGTCATCTATTATGACAAGATTGTCTGTGTTTTTTATAATTCCATACGTTATGTCATAAACATGAGCAACAAGGTCATCTCTTCCTTTATCTTCAGTGATAAAAGTGCGTAACTTTGCATCCTTTATCGCAATTTTTTCAATACGAGGCTTGAGACCTAGCATTTTAGTTATGGCTTCAATATCTGGCGGATCTTTCTTAATTGATTTAGTGAGAAGGTCACGAACATGATCTTGAACAGCTCCAATCATTCCATAAAAGGAAGTTTCAGCAGTATTTGGAATAAAAGAAAAAACAGAGTTTTCTAAATCACCTTCAATTGCTTTATGAACCATTGGGAATAAAGCAGCTCCTAAATTTTTACGCTCTTGATAAATTTCTGCATCGCTCCCTCTGGAAAAATAAATACGCTCAAAGGAACAGGCCCTTTTTAATTGAGGCTCTAAAATCTGTTTAATTTCTGTGTCACCTGATTTTTTAGTAATAACAGCCATTCCTGGTTCTAACTCCTGAATACTCTCAAAAGGAACATTAAAAACAGTTTGAATTACGGGACGTTCCGAGGTTACTACAATAATTTCATCATCATTATAATAATACACAGGTCTAATCCCATTTGGATCTCTAAGAACAAATGAATCTCCATGCCCTAAAAGCCCTGCAACAGCGTAACCACCATCCCAATTTTTAGCTGCTTTCCGCAATATTTTAGACAAATTCAAGCGTTCAGCTATTAAGGGAGAAGCCTCTGCTTTTGAATATCCTTCACGCTTTAATTTTTTATATATTTTAGCTACTGCATAATCTAGAAAATGTCCTATTTTTTCCATAACAGTTACAGTATCCGCCATTTCTTTAGGGTGTTGTCCCAGATCAACTAGATTATCAAACAGTTCGTTAACGTTAGTTAAGTTGAAATTTCCTGCTACAATCAAATTTCGATGCATCCAATTATTTTGACGTAAAAAAGGATGGACACTTTCTATATTGTTTTTGCCAAAAGTTCCATATCTAACATGCCCTAACATTAACTCTCCTACATATGGTACGTCTTGTTTTAACTTTTCGGAATTTGAAAGGAGGTCTGGATCTAAATCAATTTGTTTTTGAATTCTACCATTAATCGTGTTAAATATGTCCTGAATGGGTTGTTGTTCTGCAGAACGCACACGACTAATGTAGCGCTGTCCAGGTTTCATATCATATTTGATACTCGCAAAACCAGCTCCGTCCTGACCTCTATTATGCTGCTTTTCCATTAAAAGATACATCTTGTCTAAACCGTAAAGAGAACTACCATACTTTTCTTTATAAAAAGACAAAGGCTTTTTAAGTTGTAAAAGGGCAATTCCACATTCATGCTTAATAGCGTCACTCATTAGAAAATATTGATTTTATGTTAATTCAAATTCAGTTAATGATTTAAAGATATCTAAACGTTCCTTTAGTTCAGGTAATATTAATTCTTCCAAGGATTTTGTTCCAAATTTTTGAACTGTAAAAGAAGCCATAGCTGAACCAATAATAGTAGCTGTCTTCATTTCTTCAAAAGAAACATTCTTACACTGTGAAAGGTGTCCAACAAACCCACCTATAAAACTATCTCCCGCTCCTGTGGGATCAAAAACATTTTCTAATGGAAGTGCAGGTGCACAAAAAATTTGATTTTCATGAAAAAGTAGCGCTCCATGTTCTCCTTTTTTAATAATCACGTATTTAGGACCCATTTGTTGAAGTTTTTTAGCAGCTTCAACTAAAGAGTGAGTTGATGTGATCATTCGAGCCTCTTCGTCATTAATCGAAATGACATCTACTTTTCCAATAACTTCATCTAACTTTTCTCTGTAACTTTCAATCCAAAAATTCATCGTATCCATCACTACTAGGGTAGGCTTGTGGGATAATTGATTTAAAACTGCTAATTGTAAATTGGGGTCTAAATTTCCTAAAAGAACAATGCTTGCATCTTTAAAATAATCTGGAACAACAGGCTTGAACTTTGTAAGGACATTAAGTTGGGTTTCCATGGTTGTCCTAGTGTTTAAGTCATTATGATATTTTCCACTCCAAAAAAAAGTTTTTTCACCTTGAATAGTTTCTACTCCTGATAAATCAAGTTTCCTCGCCTTTAATAAGTCTAGATGCGCTTGCTCAAAATCATCTCCAATTACAGAAACTATACCACATTTGGCTTTAAAAAGGGAAGCTGCGAGTCCAATATAGGTTGCACAACCACCTAATATTTTGCCAGTTTTTCCAAAAGGTGTTTCAATGGCGTCATAAGCCATGGTCCCTATTACTAAAAGTTTCTTGTTCATTTTACAAAAGTAAAAAACTCTACATGCCTTTTCATAATTATAACAAACATTTATTATAGACTATGAACAACTGATTATACTTAAAGATTTTCTTTTTCAATTCTTTCAAAAAAAGTATCCGATATTAAATTTATACCTTTTGCGGCAACAACTGCTAATTGATCACATCGTTCATTTTGTGGATGTAAATTGTGACCTTTTATCCATTTAAAACGAACTTTATGTTTTCGATAAACTATCAAAAAACGTTTCCATAAATCAGGATTTTTTTTTTGCTTAAAATCTTTTTTCTCCCATCCAAAGACCCATTTTTTCTCGACAGAATCAACCACATATTTTGAGTCTGAATAAACAACAACCTTCATGGAATCCTGTTTCAATAATTCCAAACCAACAATTACAGCCATAAGTTCCATTCTATTATTTGTAGTTCTGATAAAGCCTTGGGAATGTTCCTTTATATGTCCTGTACTTTGAGATTCTAAACGAAGTCCATAACCACCCGGACCCGGGTTTCCAAGTGCAGAGCCATCAGTATAGAGACATATCGATTTTGCTTCCATCCTATATATTATTGAGTAAAGAATTAATAACTTTTGGAAAATATTCCTGTTCTAAAGCACTAACCTTAGCTTCAATATCGCAAATAGTGTCTGTTGTTGTTAGAGCAACTTTATTTTGAAAAATAAATGCGCCTTTATCATAAGCTTCACTGACATAGTGAATTGTAATGCCTGTTTCTTTCTCATTATTTTCTTTAACAGCTTTATGCACATGGTAACCATACATACCTTTTCCGCCATATTTAGGTAAAAGTGCTGGGTGAATATTAATAATTTTTAAAGGAAAAGCATCTATCCAATCTACTCCTATTTTCCATAGAAAACCGGCTAAAACAATTAAATCAGGTTGCTGTTTTTTAATCTCCTTTAGAACATCTCCGTTATTAAAGGTTGCTTTATTAAAAATATATCCCTTCAAGCCAAAAGGTTTGATTCGCTTTAAAACACCTGCATCATGATTGTTAGTATACACTTCTAGAATTTGAACTTCTAAATTTTGTTTAAAAAAGTGACAAATATTTTCAACATTTGAACCATTCCCTGAGGCTAATAGAATAATTTTTTTGCTCATTTATTTTACTTGTATTGCTGTAATGGTAGTATACAGGAGTTGATTTACTTCTCTAAGTGAATCAAAAATAAACTTATTATTTAACAGCAATCATTTGTAATCAGTTAAATTTATTATTTTTGTTCACAACTTAAATTTAAACAAAAAGTTATTATGTCAGATATTTCCTCGAGAGTAAAAGCAATCATAGTTGATAAACTAGGGGTTGATGAAAATGAAGTTAATGCCGATGCAAGCTTCACAAATGACTTAGGGGCAGACTCCTTAGATACAGTAGAGCTAATCATGGAATTCGAAAAAGAATTTGATATCCAAATACCAGATGACCAGGCGGAAAACATTACTACTGTTGGGCAAGCAATTCAATTTATAGAAAAAATAGACTAACCAAGTTCCATGGAACTAAGACGTGTAGTAGTTACCGGATTGGGAGCACTTACGCCTATCGGGAATACTCTTTCAGCTTATTGGGAGGGCTTACTGTCTGGTAATAGTGGTGCTGCTCCAATAACTTATTTTGATCCTACCCTTTTTAAAACAAAATTTGCTTGTGAGTTAAAAGGTTTTAATCCATTAGACCATTTTGACAGAAAAGAAGCGAGGAAATACGATCGTTTTGCACAATATGCTTTGGTAGCAGTTGATGAAGCACTTCAAGACGCAAAATTCCCTATTGAAACTGCAGATAAAGACCGAGTAGGTGTTATTTGGGGTGCAGGAATTGGTGGTCTTGAAACGTTTCAAAACGAAGTGCTAAACTTTGCAGCTGGAAACGAAAACCCTCGTTTTAATCCATTCTTTATTCCTAAGATGATTGCTGATATCGCTCCAGGGCTAATTTCCATAAAATATGGTTTTAGAGGGCCTAATTTTGCAACAGTATCAGCCTGTGCATCAGCGTCAAATGCAATGATAGATGCCTTAAACTATATCCGCTTAGGCTATGCAGACGTAATGATTACTGGTGGTTCTGAGGCGGGAATAACAAAAGCAGGAATAGGTGGGTTTAATGCAATGCATGCTCTTTCAAAAAGAAATGATGATCCAAAAACAGCTTCACGTCCTTTTGATAAAAACCGCGATGGTTTTGTGTTAGGAGAAGGTGCTGGGGCATTAATTTTAGAATCTTATGAGCATGCTATTGCAAGAAATGCTAATATTTATGCTGAATTAGCTGGAGGAGGCCTTTCCGCAGATGCACATCATATGACCGCTCCACATCCGGAAGGTTTAGGCGCTATCAAAGTAATGGAAAATTGCTTGAAGGATGCCAACTTAAAACCAACCGATGTTGATACCATAAATATGCATGGAACCTCAACACCTTTGGGTGATATTGCGGAATCAAATGCGATTATAGAAGTATTTAAAGAGCATGCCTATGCAATGAATATAAATTCAACCAAATCGATGACAGGCCATCTTCTTGGAGCTGCAGGAGCTATTGAAGCAATTGCCTCAATTATGGCTATAAAACATAGTATTATACCTCCCACAATTAATCATCAAACTGTTGATGAAAATATTGATCCAAAGATCAATTTTACCCTTGGAAAAGCACAAAAAAGAAATGTAGATGTTGCATTATCAAACACCTTTGGGTTTGGAGGTCATAACGCTTGTGTTTTATTCAAAAAAATGCAATAACTTGTTGTTGTGAAAATTCTTGAATACATAAAAAAATCCCGAATGGAAACGTCCGGGATTTTTTTTACTCACTTACGAAAAAAACTTGGCATTAAGACAATGAATAAAACGTTGTATAAGCAAGCATTTACTCACAGCTCTTTAAACTTAAAGGATACTGCTGGTAACAAGCTTAACTTTGAACGGTTAGAGTTTTTAGGAGATGCACTGCTAAGTTCTATTATTGCAGAATATCTTTTTTATCAATATCCTCAAGCAAAAGAAGGAAGATTAACAAAACTTCGGGCCAAAATAGTAAGTCGAGCACAACTAAATGATATTGGGAAAAAAATGGAGCTCTTGCAACTAGCTGATTTTTCAATTCATAATAAAAAATTTGGCGATGATATACATGGTAATCTAATTGAATCATTGATAGGTGCACACTTCATTGATAAAGGATATATCAAAACCAAAGACTATGTAATGAAAAATATTATTAATCCTTTCGTGAATATAAAATCCTTAGATTCATTAGTATTGAGCTACAAAAGTCTTCTAATTGAATGGGCGCAAAAAGAAAAGAAAGAACTTAGGTTTAACAATAAATTAGATGAAGGGTTAGACCCAGACATTAATTATTATTGTAATATACTAATAGATAAAAAAATAGTTGTGAAAGCACGTGGAATTTCTAAGAAAAAAACAGAAGAAAAAGCTGCTAAGCTGGCTACTGCAATATTAAAAATAAGTACTCCAGTTAAAAAATGAATGCTAAAAAAGTATACAATTTAGAACTTGAAGAAACTTTTGAAGAAGTTAACTTAATTGCAATTCACTCTTCCTTAGAAGGCTATCAATTAGCATTTTACTTAAACAACACCATGAATAGTAATTTTAAAAGAAACAAAAATGACCTCAGCCTCAAAGGTGCTAAAAATAATTTTATTCATTTTGAGTGGGAAGACAAAATGTATGACTTTCAATGTTCTTTATTTTCAAACAAATACCACGATGAATTAAAGCAACAAGAGTTAATTTCTAAAAATTTATTTAACCTTCCTGTCAGAAATGAGGTATATTTGTTTTCTGAATTCAAACAAGTTGATTTTTTCATTAAATCCTCAGACCATAAAACAATTGAAACTGTTTTATCACATCTCAAAAAATGGTCGAAAATATCTCTCTTATACCAAGTAGATACTGAAGTTATTAAAAAACAATTAAACATAATATTTGATTAATGAGTTTCATAAAAAAAACAAAAATCGTTGCAACACTTGGACCTGCAACAGCTTCTGAAGACGTCATTGAAAATATGATTTTAGAGGGAGTAAATGTATTTCGAATTAACTTTTCACATGCTGATTACCAAGACGTTTCTGATCGAATTAAAATGATTAGAAAGGTTGATAAAAAGCTAGAGACCAATACCTCTATCTTGGCTGACCTTCAAGGACCAAAGCTTCGTGTTGGGAAAATGAAAGATGATGTTTTTGTAAATCCAGGAGATAAAGTGGTTTTCTTAACAGACGAACCTTTTGTTGGAAATTCAAAAAAAGCTTTCATGAATTATAAAAATTTTCCAAACGACGTTTCAAAAGGTGAGCGAATTTTATTGGATGACGGAAAATTGATTTTTGAAGTTATTGAAACCAATAAATCCAATAAAGTTGAAGCAAAAGTAATTCAAGGAGGTCCTTTTAAATCAAATAAAGGAGTCAACCTACCTAATACAAAAATTTCATTACCTGCATTGACTGAAAAAGACATAAAAGATGCAAAATTTATTTTTAAACAAGATGTAGACTGGATTGCGCTTTCGTTTGTGCGTTTTAGCCAAGACCTTATTGATTTAAAAGAATTAATGGCAAAACATACAGATCAAAAAATTCCCATTGTGGCTAAAATTGAAAAGCCGGAGGCCATTGAAAATATTGATAAGATTATTGCACATTGTGATGGCCTAATGGTTGCTCGTGGTGATCTTGGAGTGGAAGTGCCTGCGCAAGAAGTACCATTAATTCAAAAACAATTAGTGCTTTTAGCAAAGCAAGCACGAATACCAATTATCATTGCAACACAAATGATGGAGACAATGATTGACAGTTTAACCCCAACACGAGCTGAAGTAAATGATGTTGCAAATTCTGTGATGGATGGAGCAGATGCTGTAATGCTTTCTGGAGAAACTTCAGTAGGTAAATATCCTGTTGAAGTCGTTAAAAAAATGACCGGAATATTAAAAGCGGTTGAAGGCTCGTCTTTAATTAAAGTTCCTCAAATTGCACCCAATATTCGTACAAAACGTTTTATTACTAAATCAATTTGTTATCATGCAGCACACCTAGCCAACGATATTGATGCAAAAGCAATTTGTACACTCACAAATAGTGGATATACAGCCTATCAAATTTCAGCATGGAGACCCCAATCACATGTATTGGTATTTACATCCAATAAAAAGATTTTAAACCAACTAAACCTTTTGTGGGGGGTAAAAACTTTTTATTATGACAACTTAAATAGTACTGATAAAACTATTGAAGAAATCAATAAAATTGCTTTAGAGAAGGGATGTGTTGAAAAAGAAGATATGCTTATCAACTTAACATCAATGCCTATAAAAGTAAAAGGAATGGTAAATACACTTCGTGTTTCTGTAGTTTAAAAAGGCAAACTCAACTGTTCATTTTTAATAGTAAGCTTAACCAGTGGAAGATTTTTTTTTTTTGTGTTAAGATTTGAAAGAGAAATTCCAACTAAACGAACTGAATTAATTAATTTTTCTTGATATAGTAATTTTTTTGCTTCTTCAAAAATCAATTTCTTTGAAGACAAATAAAAGCTGCCTGTTTTACTTCGTGTTTGTTGGACAAAATCACTGTATTTGATTTTTAAGGTGATTGTTTTACCGGCAACCTTATTTTTTTTTGCTCTTTTTTCAACAAGCTCAGCAATCTCAAATATCTTTTCTTCTAAAAACACTTCACTACTGAGATTAGTAGTAAATGTTCTTTCTGCTCCAACAGATTTTGGAATTCGATCAGGTTTAACAGCACTGTTATGAATGCCACGAACTACTTTGAAATAATGCAATCCAGCTTTTCCGAAATATTTATTTAAAAAAATATCTGTTTTAGCTCTTAAATCTGCTCCTGTATAAATACCTAAACCATACATTTTGAGTTTTGTCTTAGCACCAATACCGTGAAATTTTTTAACATCTAAATTCTCTAAAAATGGAAGAACTTCCTCTGGTGGAATTGTTTTTTGACCATTAGGCTTATTCCAATCACTTGCAATTTTTGCTAAAAATTTATTTATCGAAATTCCTGCAGAAGCTGTAAGACCAGTTTTTTTAAAAATTTTTTCCCTAATTTCCTCTGCTACTAATGTAGCTGAAGGGTAATCTGAAACATCTAAAAAAGCTTCGTCTAAAGATAGGGGCTCCACTAAAGTTGTGTATTCTAAAAACACCGTACGCACCTGTTGAGAAATTTCCTTATAACGATCAAATCGAGTAGGCGCAAAAATCAAATTAGGGCATAGGCGTTTAGCAAGTACACTACTCATTGCGCTTCGTACTCCAAATTTCCGTGCCTCATAACTTGCTGCAGAAACGACTCCCCTTGAACCGTCACCTCCTACAGCTAGGGCTTTTCCTTGCCATTCTGGATGATCTAACTGCTCTACAG
This sequence comes from Flavobacteria bacterium MS024-2A, assembly GCA_905182305.1. GTDB lineage: Bacteria > Bacteroidota > Bacteroidia > Flavobacteriales > Flavobacteriaceae > MS024-2A. Next base: position 91,964 of record CAJJBB010000003.1, on the reverse strand, counting down.
CAGCAAAAAAAGCATCCATATCAACATGGATTATTTTTCGCTTTTGATCAAACATTAGTGAGTCCTCGGTTAACATTAAGAATTCCTCTCTTTCACATCTATTCTTTTAAAATTATATTCTCTTTGCACCTCGCATTTTTTAATGGTATAAATAGAATATGCTACCTCACGGCCATACTTTTGTGCTATTAAATGTGCCGAATGCTATCTCCATTCTTGAATGGCAGCTATTGATTTCCAATAACTAATAGTTACTCCTTTTCCTGAATTTTCTCTATAAGATTCAATCTTTATAAATCCTTTTATAGAGATAACATTTTCGAGCATTTCTTTTGAAAATTAAAGATATTTTAAATCTTCTATATTAGAGAGGGTGCTTGAAAAAATGACCAAATAGTAATTAGATTCCACTATTTCTTATAGATTTTAACATTTAGATTTCCTTCTGCATCCATGTGTGCACGGTACATGCCTGGAGTATTCATTTCCATTGCCACATTTCCTTTGGCGTCAATCCCAACTACGCCACCATCACCTCCTAATCCTCCAACTTTTTCATGAATAACAATTCGTGAAGCTTCTTTAATAGAAAAGCCCTTGTATTCCATCAAAGCAGAAATATCATGCGCTACTACTGAACGAATAAAAAACTCACCCCATCCAGTTGCAGATATAGCACACGTTGCATTGTTGGCATAAGTGCCTGCACCAATTATGGGGGCATCACCAATTCGATTCCATTTTTTATTAGTCATACCACCTGTAGAGGTTCCTGCTGCTAAATTACCTTCAAGATCGAGAGCAACACAACCAACAGTACCATAACGCTGATGTTGTAAAAAAGAAGTTTCTGCAGAAGAAATAGGTTTGTTTCTTAAAGCCTCTTGAGCTTTCACACGTTTTAATGCTTTGACTCTACGATCCGTTATGAAATATTGTGGCTTTACGAGTTCTAAATTTTGAGTTGCTGCAAAATCTTCAGCTCCCTTTCCTGAAAGCATTACATGAGGGGAATTTTCCATCACTTTTATAGCAGCTGAAATAGGGTTTTTAATAGTACTAACACCCGATATTGCACCCGCATCTAAGTTTGAACCATTCATAAAAGAAGCATCTAGTTCTATGGTTTCATTTGAATTAAGTACTGCACCTTTTCCTGCATTAAACAATGTGGAATCTTCCATTACATGGATTGTTTTCTCGACAGCTTCTTGGCTGGATCCGCCATTTTGTAATATGGTGTGACCAACCTTAATTGCTTCGGTCAGCACCTTCCTATAAGCGGCTTCTTTTGTTGGTGTCATGTTTTCTTTTAAGATGGTTCCTGCACCACCATGGATAACGATACCAAAAGTAGGAGAAAGTGATTCCTCTATCAATATCTGTTGCTTACAACCTAATGTGGCTAGTAGTAAAAGAAGTGATATTTTTTTCATTTAATTGTTAATTTTATTAAATGTAAGTTTTTTTGCCTCAAAAAAAATGGAAAGACAAAATGTTTAATCAAAAAATTTGCTCTTCACTCTGTTAACTAAAACCGAGTATTTTTGTGTAAATTTATATCATGTACATATATTTTAAGACTGTTCACTCCTACTGGGCTTTTTTTGTCCTTTTAATTTTAGTCGCTGCAATTTTCAATGCATTTATTGGCCGTTATACGGGTAAAGAATTTAGCACAAAAGACTTGAGAATAAGTCTTTTTGGGCTTATATTTTCTCACATACAATTACTTATTGGCCTGATTCTGTACTTTGTGTCTCCATGGTTTGACCAGTGGTCTGAAATAGGTATCGGTGTAATGAAAGATACCCAAACACGATTATATCTTGTTGAACACCCCTTAATAAATATTCTAGCAATTTTTTTAATCACTATGGGCTGGTCTATGCATAAAAGACAATCTGAATCATCCAAAAAGTTTTTGCGAATTATTCTTTTTTACAGCTTAGGTTTACTTCTCCTTTTAAGCGGAATACCTTGGAGCACTTGGTTATAAAATTTAGAATTCTCCAAATTTGAAAATACTTGAAACTCTTGGCAAAAAGATAGCTCCTAAAATACCTATAGGTGTTTTAGGAAGTGGTAGCTGGGCCACAGCTCTAGTTAAAATATTGACAGACAGCAAAATGCACGTCCATTGGTATGTGCGGGACCCTGAACAAGCACAAAAAATAAAAACCACGTCAAAGAATCCTAATTATTTAACAACGGTAAAATTTAGACAAAAAAGAATTACTGTTAGTAGCAATATTAATGAAGTAGTTTTAAGGTCAGAATGGTTAGTGATAGCAATTCCCTCTGCTTATTTAGGAGATGAATTAAAACTTCTTACTCAACCCATAAAGAATAAAATAATTGTATCAGGTGTAAAAGGAATACTTCCTGAAAGCCAACTTATAACAGGTGAACATTTACACCAGCATTACGATTTACCTTGGGATAACTTTATTGTTATAGGTGGGCCCTCGCATGCAGAAGAAATAGCATTAGAGCGGCTTTCATACTTAACGCTTGCTTCAAAGAATGAAACAAATGCACTTCTTCTCAAATCAATGACTAATACTAAGTATCTTCAAGTTAAGGTGTCACAAGATGTTTTAGGAATTGAATATGCCGCTACCTTAAAAAATATTTATGCATTGGCCGCTGGGATTGCTCATGGTCTTAATTATGGCGATAATTTTCAAAGTGTATTATTAAGTAATTCTATACGGGAAATGAATCGCTTTGTTAAAAAAGTAAGTAATTCAAAGCGGAACATTAATCAATCTGCTTATTTAGGTGACTTATTGGTTACCGCCTATTCTTTGTTTAGTAGAAACCGTCGTTTTGGAAGTATGATTGGCAGAGGTTATACTGTAAAAGGAGCTCAAATGGAAATGAATATGGTGGCAGAAGGTTATCATGCAACAGAACCTGTTTATAAGTTAAATATCTCTATTGGAAATAATAGTCCTATAATTGATACTGTTTATGGGATTCTTTTTTTAAATAAAAGTCCTGAAAAGAGTTTTCAAAAGCTTTCAAAAAAACTAACCTAAAGGGTTCCTTTAAATTGTTTTAAAAAGCGTACGTCATTTTCAAAAAACAACCGAATATCACTAATTTGATATATTAACATAGCTATTCTCTCTATTCCCATTCCAAAAGCAAAACCTGAATATTCATCAGGATCAATACCACAGTTTTTCAATACATTTGGATCTACCATTCCACAACCCATAATCTCCAACCACCCAGTTCCTTTTGTTATTCTATAATCTACTTCTGTTTCTAACCCCCAATAAATATCGACCTCTGCACTGGGCTCTGTAAAAGGAAAATAAGATGGGCGTAGTCGAATTTTAGAATTTCCGAAAAGAGATTCTGTAAAATACCTTAAGGTCTGCTTTAAATCGGAAAACGAAACATCTTTGGCAATATAAAGACCTTCAATTTGATGAAATATACAGTGGGCTCTTGAAGAAATTGCCTCATTCCTAAAAACTCTGCCTGGAGAAATGGTTCTAATTGGAGGTTGATTTTTTTCCATATAACGAACCTGTACCGAAGAAGTATGGGTGCGCAATAAAATATCTGGATCTGTTTGAATAAAAAAAGTATCCTGCATGTCTCTAGCCGGATGATGCTCTGGAAGATTTAAAGCCGTAAAATTATGCCAATCATCTTCAATTTCGGGACCTTCAGAAATAGTAAAACCAATTTGGGTAAAAATGTCAATGATTCTATTTTTAACCACCGAAAGTGGATGTCTATTTCCAGTTTGGATTGGAAAAGGAGTTCTAGTAGGATCTGAAATACTTGACTTTCCTCCAGTGCTTTTAAGTTGTGATTGAAGTTCCTTTATCTTTTCAGAAACAGCATTTTTTAATACGTTAAGTTCTTGCCCAAAAGCTTTCTTCTCTTCAACCGGTACCTCTCTAAAGGCAGCGAATAAAGTGGCAAGAATTCCCTTCTTTCCAGAATAACTAACTCTAAACTTTTCTATAGTAAGAGCATCAGTACTTGAAAAAGAATTAACTTCTTCAAGATATTTTTTAACTCGTTCAATCATACTGCAAAAATAAAGTAGTTTTATGAAATGACACCCTGCTTAACAAATTAATCTACTATAGCTCCTATTATTAAAATATTTTGCTCCCCGGGCAAGGGAATGACAAGGGCTCTACTAGTTCAAAATGAAGTCAACCCTAACCATCAAGATATTCAAATTTATGTTATTCATAGGGCTCCAAAATAGAGTAAACACATATGTGAATTAGGTTTACTTTATTCTTGTTATAAACTTTTAGTGAGGTTTTCCAAATTATTGTAAACCAATGAGATTTAATATCCCTTCTACATCTAAGGCTTCTCCATCTTAAAATTTATCTTTTAACCAAGTTATTAAACAGTGCCAACGGTCTTTTAATTCTAAATTTCTTCCTTCTTTTAGGATGTTTAAATATATGTTTTTAGAAAAAATTCTTGATTGTAAAAACCAGTTTATACTTTCTAATCTCTTGTCTGTTAAATTTTTTTAAGCTTTAAAAACAGTATTTTAGCTATATGAATATGTTTGATGTTGTGGTCTTAATCATAGTTACTTATGGGCTTATTAGTGGCTTTAAGAAAGGCTTTATTGTTGAGGTATCAGGAATGATTGCTCTTGGAGTTGGAATTACAGGGGCTTTTAAATTTTCTGGAATTCTAGGAAATTACCTTGTGATTTATATTGATTGGGAGCCTAAAATAATTCAAATAGTAAGTTTCATACTTCTTTTTATTGGGATTGTTTATATAATTTCTCTTTTTGCTAAAATGTTAACCAAAGCTCTTAAAGTTATATTATTAGGTGGAATAAATCGTTTATTGGGAGCTTTATTTGGAACTCTAAAATGGATGCTTATACTCTGTGCATTGACGCTTGTTTTTAAAGAAGTAAATCAAATCCTAACCCTACTGGAAGATTCGGTTCTTAAAACTTCATTTTCTTATACTATACTTAAAGAAATGGGCGAATTTTTATTTAATTGGATAAAGCAAAGTGAAGCAATCAAAATATCATTTAACAACTAATTATTTAAGCTTTTTAAAGAAGCATTTTTTATCCAACCTTCGGAACCATTTGCAATTCGTATTTTTTTCCATTCATCAAGAGAATCTAAAAGCTCTACTTTAGTTCCTTCATGCAGGGTAAATTGTATTTCAGCTCTCAAATTTGGCTCTGACCAACTATTTATTTCATTTGAAAATATGATAGCATATTCTTTGTTATCCTGTTCTGCGTTTGCGAAGAATTTAATGGTAAAACTACCCATAAATAAAACTATAGAAAAAAGAGATAATACAAAAAAAAGTCTCTTGAGTTTTGCTGTTTTATTCAACAAATAGATGCTAAAAAATATTGCAAATAGCCACATAAATAAAATAACAATCTTAGACCAAATTGAAGTATTGGCTAAAACATAAAGTGCCTTTTGAAACTGTGATAATTGTGATTCTGGAAGTGGTTCAATTGCATCAATAGTCATGTTTTTTGCAAAAGCACTATTGACTTTAAAATCTTCGTTTTTTGGTTCTAATTGCTTTGCTTTTTCATAATAGTAAATACTCTCTGCAACTTTATTCAACCGGTAATAAGCGTTTCCAAGATTAAAATAAAGTGCTGCACTGTGTTTCCCACTAAGAAGTGTTAGTTCATATAAAGACACCGCTTTAGAAAAATCTCCTTCATTGTATGCTGTATTTCCTTCTTCAAATAAAGGAGCTACAGGAGCCTGAGCTTTTAAAGAAAGAGTGCTTACAATAAAGAAAATTATTAAAGTTAGTACACCGTATTTTATGTTAAAAATTTTTCTCATAATTGTCGGTCTATTGAAGCAATCACACTAATTGCTTTTTGATAATCTCCTTTAATACTTACAGATGAATCTGGTGCATAACGTGCCAATTCACAATTTTCAATAACCACTATAAAATTAATAGCCGATTGACCATTTACTTTTTTATCAAGCAACAAACGTTCAATTTTTTCTTTACTCATTTCGGTAGTTTCAATCTTAAGTTTTGCTTTTAAATAATTATGTAAAGCACGCTCTAAAGCTTCATAAAAAATAACTTGATCGTGAAAGGCTTTTTTAGCAGAACTTAAATATTTACTTGCGAGTCGTTGAGATTGTTTTTGTTTATTATTAGCACTATCTGTTGTTTGCTTAAGAATAAAACGCTTAATAAAAATTACTATTAAAAGTAGGCCTATTGGTAATACTAACAATATGAAAAAGTTCAAACTCAACCAAAATTTATTTTTTTTAATCGGGAAGAGTTGAGTGTCTAATTGAATAAACCTAAAAGAATTTTCTTTTGTAGAGATTATTTGTTTGGTTTCAACTTTTTCTTGATTAGTATTACTTCCCGCTAGGGGTCCTTCAAAAACATCAACTAATAAATCTTGTGAACGCAATGTCTTATAATTAGATGTCTTTGGGTCAAAATATGAAAACTGAACAGGGGGAATGGGATATTTTCCTTGATATTTTGGGACTATTGTATAGGTATCTTCAATTGTACCTTCCATTCCCGAGAGTGAAATTTTTACATTTTCCGAATGCTCTGGTTCATATACTTCAAGTGTGTTGGGAACATTTATTGAGGGTAAATTAAAAAGTTTCAGATTACCTTTCCCTTTTACTTTAATTTTTGCTTGAAAGGATTCAGAGGCTTTTAGGGCATTTTTATCAATGATAACATCAAAATCAAATGAACCAACTGCACCTGTATAGTCTGTAGGTTTATTTTTTTCAGGTAATGACTTCACATTTATAACCCTTCTCCCTGCAGAAATAGTTTTTTGTCCTTGGGTAAGAATTCTTCTACCAAATAAATCACGGCGATCACTTGGTACACTTAAGCTTAAATTAAGAGATAAAGGCTCTATATCAAGTTTTCCTGTTTTTTGAGGATACAGTACAACTTTCCGCCAAACAACTTCATTAAAGGGCTCTCCTTTATATTCTCCTCTTGTATTTACTCGTACTTGTCCTATCTTAATTAAATGACTCCAAAAATCTCCATAACTAGGTGATTCTAACTCCTGCACATCAGAAATAGATATGGGGTTTCTAAAATAGAGCTTATATAAAACTGTAATTCCTTCGTTTAAATATGGTTGAGTATTTGAAATTTCTGCAACAAGACGAATATTTTGATCAGTGATATAATCAATATTATTTGGATCGTTTGGCTTTTCTACTGCTGATGTTACTTCTAATGGAATGGGTAGGGTTTTATATACTTCCCCTTTAATAACTATTACAGCTTGACCAAGGGTTACTTTTCCTTTTCGTTTTGGCGTTAAAAAATAGGTGTAGGTTTTAGAAAAACTACGCACCCCATTAACCCAGGATCTGCTTACTGATTGTTGTGGTCCACTAACGATTTGAAAATTGGTAAAAGGAGGGGGGGTGAAATCGTCTCCATTTTCGTTCATTACAAAATCAACACGAAGGCGTTCATTTAATCCCAAACGTTTTTTGCTCACTTTGGCATCAAAACTAATTTGTGATTGTATGTTTACACTCACTAAAAAGATTAAACAAAGTAATAATCGTGAAACCAAATGCTGAGTCATAATCACCAATCTTTTTTCCCTCTAACAGGTACTCCTTTAACTTTTTTAGCGTTTACTTTATCTTGAACTTTCTTTTCCTGATTATTCATAGCCTCTAACAAACTTTGAACTTGCTGAGGTGAGAGTTGACCATCTCTTGGAGGTTGTTTTTTTTCTTGAGGTTTGTCCTTAGATTCATTGGGCTTTTCATCTTTTTTTTGATCACCTTCGTTTTTAGGCTTGCCTTGATCGTCTGACTCTTCTCCTTTATCGTCTTCTTTATCTGGATTCTTTTCATCTTTATTTTCTTCTTCACCCTCTTGATCCTTATCTTCTTCTTTTTGATCTTCCTGGTCTTTATCTTGCTGCTCGTTTTTATCTTTTTTATCGTCCTGCTCTTGTTCCTCAGGAGGTTTCTCTTTCTCCAAAAGCTCTTTAGCTAATGCATAATTATAACGTGTTTCTTCATCATAAGAATTATTGCGTAAGGCGCTTTTATATGCCTCTACTGCTTTTTGATAATCCTTTTCTTGCATGTAAACATTTCCCATATTATGGAATGCTTTGTGTTTATCTTCTTTTGAAGTTGCAAATTTTTGTGTTTGAAAAAAACGTTGTGATGCTTCTTGATATTTTTTGTCAAGAAAATGGGTATTTCCAAGATTAAATAGTGCCTTAGCTTTCTCAGGAGCGAGAGAAAGTGCTTCACGATACGCTTTTTCGGCCTCAATATATTCTTTTTCTTGGGCGTTTTCATTGCCTTTGAAAATATGATTTATCACTTTTCCTTCTTGAGAAAAACCAAAGGAAAAAAAGCACAATAATATTATAAAAAGCTTATTCTTCATTTTCATTAAATAAGTTCAATTTCTTAATCCATTTTGTTTGAGTCTCAAACAAAAATAAGTCGAATATTAAGAAGAATAAGGCTCCAATCAATAAGGGTTGGAAACGATCTTTATAACTAACAAATTTTTTAGCCTCAAATTCTTTTTTATCCATTGCTTTCAATTGTTCTGAAACAAAATCTAATACCACTTGTGTATCATTTCCATCCTGATATTTTCCATCAGTGGCTAATGCTATTGCTTCCAATATTTTTTGGTTTCGTTTTGTAATAACAACTTCTCCATTAAAATCTTTTTTATACGACTCTACCACTCCATTTCGCTTGAGTGGGATGGGAGCCCCAACTTCAGTACCTACTCCAAATGTGAAGATTTTTATACCTAATGCTGCTGCTCTTGAAGCAGCATTTGAAGCCTCTTCAGAATGATCTTCACCATCTGAAATTAAAAATATAACTCTATTGGTTTGGTCTTCATCATCAAAAAACGTTCCAGACAAATCAATTGCACTGTCAAGAGCAGTTCCTTGTGAGGAAAGCATTTCTGTATTGAGTGCTTGAAGGAACATCTTGCCAGCACTATAATCTGTTGTGATGGGAAGCTGAGGAATTGCCTGTGCGGCATAGGCTATTATTCCTATTCGATCACTTGCCAATTGATTTAAAATAGCTGAAACTAAGCGTTTAGATTTTTCTAAGCGGTTAGGAGCTACATCTTCAGCAAGCATACTTTTGGAAACATCTATTGCAAAAACAATATCTACTCCCTCTCGCTTTACAGTTTCAAGTTGAGTACCTATTTTTGGATTCATTAGACCTAGAACCAATAAAAAAATTGCAAGGCTAAATATTAATAACTTTAAACCTGGTTTGAATTTTGAACGATTTGAACTTAAAAAATCTAAAAGTACTGGGTTAAAAAATAAAGTTTGAGTTTTTCTTTTCCAACGTAAAACAAATGCATAGAATATCCAAAATACAGGAAGTATTACTAGAAGGAAGACATATTGATAAGCGTCTATCTGATACATTTATATGAAACTTTTAAATAGTGAATTTCGTCCAATCCATTCAAGTGTAATTAAAACTAAGGCAAGAATTATCAATAAGCGATATTTTTCGGTATAATTATAATACTTGAATTCTTCAACTTCTGATTTTTCAAGCTTATTAATTTCTGCGTAGATTTCTTCTAACTTTTTGTTATTAGTAGCTCTAAAGTAAATTCCTCCCGTTGATGAAGCAATTTCCTTAAGTAAGGGCTCATCAATTTCAACTTTAGTCAGGGCATATTGAAATTCTCCATTGGGTAAAATACCAACAGGAGCGAGCGCAGTTCCATTACTTCCCAAACCGATTGTATAGGTTTTAATGTCAAATTCAACTGCAAGCTCAGTAGCAATTTTAGGATCAATAAAGCCAGAATTATTTACTCCGTCTGTTAATAAAATAATTACTTTGCTTTTTGCCCTACTATCTTTTAATCGATTAACGGAAGTAGCCAATCCCATTCCAATAGCGGTTCCATCTTCTATGAGACCTTGATAAGAAATTTCCCTCAAGGCCCCTTTAATAATACTTTTATCACTAGTTATGGGAGTTTTAGTATAACTTTCTCCAGCATAAACCACCAAACCAATTCGATCTGAAGTCCTGTCATCAACAAAGGTTGCTGCGACTCTTTTTAAAGCACTCAAACGGTCTGGTTTCAAATCTTGTGCCAACATACTTGAGGAAACATCAATAGCCATAACGATATCTATACCATTATTTGTTTTTGTACGAGTAGAAACATCTACTGTTTGAGGACGTGAAATTGCGAAAATAATTAAAGTCATTGCTAAAATTCTAAAAGCAAAAAGAATTGGGTAAATTAAACTTAAAAAAGATTTTTGCTTTGAAAAACCAGAAAGACTGGACATTTTAAGTTCAGGTTGTGCTTTTCTCCATGTAAATAAATGCCATAAAATAACAGCTGGTAATACAAGTAGTAACCAGAGATAGTTTGGATTTGCAAAATAAATACCTTCAAACATTTACTTATAGTTCTTTTATCAATTCTATACTATTAATTATTCTTTGCTCAATTTCAGTCGCATAACGATCTTCTTTTTCGTACATCATGGTAATTATAATTGTTCCTTCTTCAAAGTTTATCAATAGAGAAGTGAAATTACACCGTACTTTTTCGTTTTCTCCCTGTCGAGGATAGTCTAATGTTCCATAAATTTTAGCAACAGGTATTCCAGAAGGAAGGGTTAGTTCATCATTTTTCATTAAAATATTGACTGCTCCTTTTACTTCGAAATTAGAAATAATAGATGTTATCAAAGCTTGTCCTCTTTCTGCATCTGCATCATTTGGCATCGATGCTTTGTTTTGTGAATTTTGATTTTTTTGAAGATTTGGTTTTGGAAAATCAAACAACAAGTCTATATAAAAAGGGCTGTCTAGGTTCCCTAAACTAAACTGCTGAAGCGTTTTTGACTCAAGAGAGGCACGTGCCAAAACTTTAGGTGTTTCAATTTTTAAGGGGGGGGTTCCATATTGACTGCTTACCCATTGACCACTTGATAAAGCTTTCGTAGGGTACTTAAAGAGCGTATCTCTAACTGGATAATAGCCATAAACTAACATTGAAATCGTTAAGGCTAAAACGGTTAAAAGTCCAACACCAGATAGTCCCCATATCCATTGTTCTTTTCTACGCTTTTGGGCTAAGAGTTCTTGATAGGCCTCTTTTTGTTTTAACTCTTCCTCAGTAGGATCTGGAAGAGCTTCTTTTGTTTCAATTACAACATGTTCAACTGCAATTCGATCTTCATTTGCAATTCTATATTCTGGCATTGATTTTGCGAATTTAACCAAATCTGCATTTCTTAAAACCTCTTTTAAACTCTTCAATGTAACATGATCCAAATCTAACGTTCCTGCATCTTTACGCATCTCTAGCTTTGCCAATAATTCCTCCGATGTGCTTTCTAATGCGTCTATTTTTGCCTCTTCTTCAAGATAACGACGAACCACATCTGTTAAACGAGAATAATATTTTTTGTATTCATCTTGTTCTGAGGGTTTTTCTCCTTCCAAGGCTTTAAGTTCTTCAATGGCTCTATCAAATGGAGGAAGCTCTCGTTTTCGAAGTTCTTTTCTCCTTTTTTGGAAGAAATATGCATATAAAATACCTGCTAAAATTAGTGAGAACACTGAACTCCAAAGAAGCCTTACGATAAATGCTTCATAATTCTTATCAACAGTTATTAAAGGCTTAATATCGTATAATTTTTGTTGAAGCGTATCAACAACTACTGTCTCTACCCTCACAGGAATAAGTTTTGCAATTTTAGAAAATCCATTAATTAATACTTGCTGTTGTGGTAAAAAATAATTGCCTGAATCGAATTGAATGAGTGCATATCTTTTTGTGTACAAATAATGAGATTGCATTTTAATGGTGTCTACAAGACTTTCTTCAAGAAGCTCAAAAGGAGTAAAAATAGGTTGTTCTGGAAAAATAACTTGTGCAGTGCTATCCGCTTTTACTTGAAGAGTGTAGTTTAGTTGCTCTCCAATTTTAACTTTTATTGAATCTATAGATACTAATAACTCTCCTTGGCTCTGAGACCAAAGTGAATTCATCAAAATGAACGCCAACAAAATGTAACCTGTTTTTTTCATTTTAAATTCTGGCTTTAAAATAACCCAATAATTTTTTTACATAACTCTGATCAACGGCACAACTCAAACTGCCTGCACCATTTTTTTTAAAAAGTTCCTCGTAATTACTAACAAGAGATATGTAATGTTTTTCATATTGATTTCTAACACTTTTTGAACGAGTATTTATCCATTGAACGGAACCTGTTTCTGCATCACGCATAGAAACAATTCCTAATTTTGGAAGAACAGTTTCTAAAGGATCGTAAACCCGAATTCCTGTTAAATCATGTTTTTTTGAAGCAATTCGTAATGTTTTCTCATATCCTTCATCCATAAAATCAGAAAGAATAAATACTATGGCTTTCTTTTTAAGAACACCTAAAAGAAACTCTAAAGCACTAGCGATATTTGTTCTTTTACTTTTTGGTTCAAATTCTAACAATTCTCTAATGATCCTTAAAATGTGTGAACGCCCTTTTTTGGGTGGAATAAATAATTCTACTTGGTCAGAAAACAACAACAACCCTACTTTGTCATTGTTCTGAAGAGCAGAAAAGGAAAGGGTTGCAGCAATTTCAGTAAGGATTTCTCTTTTTAGCTGGGTTTTAGTTCCAAAAGTTTCTGAACCACTCACATCAACCACCAACATGAGTGTTAATTCTCTTTCTTCTTCAAAGATCTTTACAAAAGGTTCATTATACCTTGCTGTTACATTCCAATCGATTGCGCGGATATCATCTCCATATTGATATTGACGTACTTCACTAAAAGTCATACCGCGGCCTTTAAAGGTAGAATGGTATTCTCCTCCAAATAGATGATCACTTAAACGGCGTGTTTTGATCTCGATTTTACGAACTTTTTTCAGTAGCGCTTTTGTATCCATTGCGTCCTATGCTGGGATCTAAATAGTAATGAATTAGTGTTTTTAAGGAACTTCTACCTCATTGATGATTTGAGTAATCAAATCTTCTGTGGTAACATTCTCTGCTTCTGCTTCATATGTCAAGCCAATTCTGTGACGCAACACATCAAATATCACTGCACGTACGTCTTCGGGGATTACATATCCTCTGTGCCTTAAAAAGGCATGACATTTGGCAGCAGTGGCCAAATTAATACTTCCCCTTGGAGAGGCGCCAAAACTAATTAACGGCTTGATTTTAGCTAAATTATAATTCTCAGGATATCTTGTTGCAAAAATCAAATTAAGAATATAATTTTCAATTTTTTCATCCATATAAACCTCACGAACCGTTTCTTGAGCAGATATTATTTGCTTGGAAGTTACTACGGGTTTGACCTTAGCTAAACTACTAGAAAGATTGTTTCTAACAATAAGCTGTTCTTCTTCTAATTTAGGATAATCTATTACTGTTTTTAGCATAAAGCGATCTACTTGTGCTTCTGGCAAGGGATAGGTCCCCTCCTGCTCTACAGGATTTTGGGTAGCCATTACTAAAAAAGGTGCTTGAAGTTTGAAAGTAGTATCACCAATTGTAACCTGCTTTTCTTGCATCGCCTCTAAAAGGGCTGATTGAACTTTCGCAGGTGCTCTATTAATCTCATCTGCCAATACAAAATTGGCGAAAATGGGTCCTTTTTTTATTAAAAAATCATTCTCTTTAATATTGTAGATCATGGTTCCTACAACATCAGCAGGAAGCAAATCTGGTGTAAATTGAATACGACTAAAACTTCCTTTAACAGCTTGACTCAGGGTATTAATTGCCAAAGTCTTTGCAAGTCCAGGTACTCCCTCAAGAAGAATATGACCGCGACCTAACAGCCCTATTAAAAGGCGTTCGATCATGTGCTTTTGGCCTACTATTACTTTGTTCATTTCAAACGTAAGCAAATCAACAAAAGCACTTTCCTTTTGAATTTTCTCATTGATTGCATTTATATCAATCACTTCATTTGTACTAATTTTCATCTGAATATTTTATGTTTTTTCGGACAACAAATTTGAAAAATATATTTTCTATTTATTGTTAATAATTGGTTAAAAATTGAGGAACATTAAAATTAAAAAAATACCCGAATGTTCTTATTTTAGTGGTGAATTTAAGGCATTTAATCTGTATCCGAAGAATCCTGATTAAATTTTATCAAATCAAAATGCGCATTTCAACAAAAAAATTTGATTAAATAAAGGATTCGCGTATTTTAAAATCGAATAATCACAAAACAAAAATCAGTGAAACACAATTCAAGAATAATCTCTGGTACAATGAATTGGGGCATTTGGGGTAGTGATTTTGACTCTTATAAAATGGAATCACTTTTAGAAAAAACTTTAGAAATCGGTATTAATACTTTTGATCACGCCGATATTTACGGAGGCTATACTACTGAAACTACTTTTGGAACTGCGTTTAAAAACAGTCAGATCGAAAGGGAAACTTTACGTTTTATCTCCAAATGTGGTATCCAGTTCCCTTGTGAAGAAAGGCCACTTCCTGTTAAGCATTATAACTACTCACAAGCACATATTCGCATGAGTGTTGAAAATTCATTACGCCGGCTAAACACAGAATACCTTGACGTACTTCTTCTTCATCGTCCAAGTCCACTAATGCATGCGGAAACCATTGCTAGAATAATTCAAGATTTGCAGCAGGAGGGAAAAATAATAGAATTAGGCGTTTCTAATTTTACACCCTCACAAATACAGTTATTACAGCAAGAATTAACCTTAACATGGAATCAGATTGAATGTTCTTTAACTCATGAACAGCCTCTATTTAACGGAACTCTAGATTACATGAAAGCTCAAAGTATTGGTGCAATGTCATGGAGTCCATTGGGGAGTTATTACAAAAAAAATAGTGTGAAAATAGATCGAATTTCAAAATGTATTACCCCTCTTTGTGAAAAATATACTTGCTCAGAAGATCAGTTACTACTGGCATGGTTGCTTCATCATCCTTCAAAAATATCTCCTGTGGTAGGGACTACTTCAGTAAAACGTTTAAAAGCTTCCCAAGAAGCGCTTTCAATAAATTTAGAAATTACAGATTGGTTTTTAATGCTAGAAGCAAGCATGGGAGAACCATTACCTTAAAGACCATATGAAAAATAAAATTGTATTAATAACAGGTGCCAGCAGTGGAATTGGTTGGGCAACCGCAGAAGCTTTTGCTAATCAGGGTGCAAACTTAATCTTATGCGGAAGGAGAAAGGAAAAATTAGAAAAATTATCACAGAAGCTAGCAACAAAAACCCTTCTTCTTACCTTTGATGTTCGTGACAGAAAAGCTGTATTTGAATCACTTAGTTATCTTCCTGAAGAATGGAAAAATGTAGATATCTTAATTAATAATGCTGGAAATGCACATGGTTTAGATCCTGTTCAAACTGCGAATTTAGATGATTGGGACGCTATGATTGATGGAAATGTTAAAGGACTGATGTATGTCACAAAAGCTATTCTTCCCAACATGTTAAAAGCAAAAAAAGGTCATATTATAAATCTTGGTTCCATTGCGGGGAAGGAAGTCTACCCTAATGGAAATGTTTACTGCAGCAGTAAATATGCCGTTGATGCTTTTACTCAAGGTCTTCGAATTGATTTAAACCCCGACGGAATAAAAGTAAGTGCCATACACCCTGGATTAGTACATACAGAATTTTCCGAAGTTCGCTTTAAAGGAGATCAAAAACGTGCCGATAAAGTGTATGATGGAATCGAAGCGCTTAGAGCTATAGATGTTGCAGATGCGATTCTTTATATTGCACTTGCGCCAGCTAAAGTTAATATTGCTGATCTGGTATTACTGCCTACTTGCCAAGCCAATGCATATATTTCAAATAGAAAACAATGAGGATCTATTAACTAGCTATTCTTTAAGTCCTTCGGGATATAGAAAATCATTATAGGGAAAACGTGTAATGTGTATTTCTCTAACTTCTTTATACACCCGTTCACGAAAACCTTCTAAATTATCTTTGTTTAACGCCGAAATAAAAAGAGCATTCCCATTCATTCTATGCATCCATGTCTGTTGCCATTCTTCAAGAGTATAGTGGAGTACACTTCGTTGTTCTATAAGCTCTGCTTCATCCCAAGGTTCATTTTCATAAGCATCAATCTTATTAAAAACCATGAGAGTGGGTTTATCCAAACTTTTAATTTCTTTTAATATCTGATTGACAGAATCTATATGTTGCTCAAAATTTGGATGAGAAATATCGACCACGTGTAATAACATATCTGCTTCTTGAACCTCGTCTAATGTACTCTTAAAAGATTCTACAAGTTGAGTAGGAAGCTTTCGTATGAATCCAACCGTATCGCTCAATAAAAAGGGGAGGTTTCCAATTACAACTTTTCTAACCGTTGTGTCTAAGGTGGCGAAAAGTTTATTCTCTGCAAATACTTTGCTTTTTGCAATCAAATTCATGAGAGTTGATTTTCCAACATTAGTATAACCCACCAAAGCAACACGTACTAAAGCACCTCGATTTCCTCTTTGCGTGGACATTTGTCTATCGATGGTAATCAACTTTTTCTTTAAAAGTGAAATTTTGTCACGTACAATTCTTCGGTCGGTTTCGATCTCAGTTTCACCAGGCCCCCGCATACCAATCCCCCCACGTTGTCGTTCTAAATGTGTCCAAAGTCCCTTTAACCTTGGAAGTAAATATTCATATTGTGCTAGTTCTACCTGATTTCTTGCATAACTTGTTTGTGCGCGTTGCGCAAAAATATCAAGTATTAAACCCGTACGATCTAAAACTTTTACCTTTAATATTTTTTCAATATTTCCTTGTTGTGCAGGTGTGAGCTCATCATCAAAGACAACGGTTGAAATATCGTTATCGGTTACATACTCTAACACTTCTTGAAGTTTCCCTGATCCAATAAACGTTTTGGGATTTGGAAGATCGATTTTTTGAGTAAATCGTTTCATTACTTCTCCTCCAGCTGTAAAAGCCAAAAAAGTAAGTTCATCTAAATATTCTTTCGCCTGGACTTCGTCCTGTCTAAAATTTATAATTCCCACTAATACTGTTTTCTCAAATTCGAGTGATTTTTCTTCAATCATACTAGTGGTTTTCCCATTTTTTTAACTCAAATTTATTTCCGTCAAATTCACCATAGGTGAAATGTGTAATCCAATCTCCGGTGTTAACATAAGTTGAGATATTATTTAATTTAATTTCCATGGGAAAGTGACGGTGACCAAAAATAAAATAGTCACGATGTTTTTGAGCTAATTTTCGTTTTGAATAGATTGCCAACCACTCCTTTTCTTTTCCCAAAAAGGAAATATCTTCGTCCCCTGAAAGTAATTTGTTTTTTACTGAAAAATATTGGCCCAACCGTATCCCTATGTCAGGGTGAAGGGCTTGAAAAAGTCGTTTGGTTAAAGGATTTGTGAAAACTTTTTTCATCCGCTTATACCCATTGTCATATGGACCTAAGCCATCACCATGTCCAATGTAAAAAGAAGTATTTCCCAGCATAAAGTCTTTAGGCTTGTGGTACACAGGAATACCTAATTCTTTCTCAAAATAATTCTTCATCCATAAATCATGATTACCCACAAAATAGTGTACTGGTATTCCATGATCTACAAATTCAGCTAGCTTTCCTAGGATTCTAACAAAACCCTTAGGAACTACTGTTTTATATTCAAACCAAAAATCAAATAAGTCACCTAATAAAAATAGTGCTGCTGCATCTTTTTGAACATGATTTAACCAGGACATAAAGATTTTCTCTCTTACCCTACTGTCTTTAACGTTAGGAGCACCAAAATGCTGGTCAGAGGCAAAATATATATTTTTATCTTCAGGGACTATCATTTACTATCCTATGGCTTGTTTTAAATCTTCTATTAAATCTCTTACGTCTTCAATTCCAACACTGAGTCGAATCAAAGAATCTACCACACCGCTTTTTTCTCTTAATTCCTTGGGAATTGAAGCATGCGTCATACTTGCAGGATGGCCTGCTAAACTTTCAACACCACCCAACGACTCTGCAAGTGTAAAGAGTTTTAGACTTTCTATAATTTTTACAGCGGCATTGTAATCTCCTCCTCTAGTCACAAAAGAAAGCATGCCACCATAATCATTCATTTGAGCTTTTGCCACTCCATGGTTTGGATGCTCTTCAAAACCTGGCCAATAAACTTTTTCAATTTTCGAGTGTTTTTTTAAAAAATGAGCTATTGCTGCTGCATTTTCACAATGTCGTTGCATTCTTACATGAAGAGTTTTAATTCCACGGAGGGTTAAAAAACTGTCCATAGGTCCGCATATAGCTCCACTTGCGTTTTGAATAAAACCGATTCTTTCAGCTAATTCTTCATCTTTCACTACTAGAGATCCGAGTACAACATCTGAATGACCTGCTAAATATTTGGTGGCAGAATGCATAACAATATCTGCCCCTAAAGTTAAGGGCTGTTGAAGATACGGTGAGGCAAATGTATTATCTACTGCCACCATAATTCCATGAGTCTTGGCGAGAGTTGTAATTGACTTTATATCAATTATATTCATCATAGGGTTAGTGGGTGTTTCAACCCACAAAAGTTTGGTCTTGCTATTAATAAATTTCTCAATTTTTTGAGAGTTATCCATTCCAACAAAATGAAACTTTAAACCAAAATCTTCAAATATTTTAGTGAATAAACGATATGATCCTCCGTATAGATCGTCTGTTGAAATAATCTCATCTCCAGGCTTTAATAATTTTAAAACAGCATCCATAGCTGCTAGTCCAGAACCAAAAGCAAAGCCAAATTTTCCTGCTTCTATACTTGCTAAAGATTTTTCAAGTGCTTGACGTGTAGGGTTGTGAGTTCTGCTATACTCAAATCCTTGATGTCCACCAGGTGTGGTTTGTGCATATGTTGAGGTTTGATAGATTGGGGGCATCACTGCACCATATGCTTTATCGGGCTCTTGCCCTCCGTGAATCGTATTACTGTTAAAATGTAGTTTTTTTTTCATTTTACTTTTTTGTGAAGCGGTATATGCTCTGCAAATGTATTTGATTTTAAGCAAAAGGGCTGTTTTTCAATAAAAATGATTTTTCTTTGTAGCCTTAAAAATAGATCATGCGTAATTTTTATTATCTGAGTAGTTGCGATAGCTGTAAGCGAATTATGGGAACTCTTTCTCTGGAACCTTCACATAAATAAAATCGATATTAAAAAAAACCCTTTGAATATTTCCCAACTTGAAGAATTACATACTATTTCTGGAAGTTACGAGGTCTTATTCAGTAGAAGAGCTCAACTTTACAAGCAGCGTGATTTAAAAAATAAAATACTTAGTGAAGAAACCATTAAAGAACTCTTACTTGAACACTACACTTTTTTGAAACGTCCTGTACTTATTTTTGATAAAACATTATTTATTGGCAATAGTGCTGCAGTTGTTGCAAAGGTTAAGGCTTTCTTAGATGAACAATAGAATTTTAGCACTTTTTGCTGCCTTAGGAGCTACCACTATTTATGGAATAAATCACACGGTTGCAAAGGTTATTATGCCCCATTATATTGGTCCTTTTGGCTTTATTATGCTACGTGTAGTAGGCGCTACAGTTTTGTTTTGGCTTGTAAGTCTTTGGATGCCAAAAGAAAAAATTGATCGCAAAGATTATCCTAGAATTTTTGGAGCTTCCCTATTAGGAATGTGTATTAATATGCTTATGTTTTTTAAGGGATTACAGCTTTCTACTCCAATAAACAGTGGTGTAATCGTAACTTTAACTCCGATAATTATTCTTATTCTTTCTGCTTACTTTTTAAAAGAACGGTTAACTGGATTTAAATATTTAGGAATTTTATTAGGCTTTTCTGGTGCCTTATTACTAATTCTTTATGGAAATACTTCACAAGTTACTAACGCACCAAATGTGCCACTTGGAAACGTTATGATGCTCATTAATGCGATTAGTTATGGTGCGTATTTAGTCACTGTAAAGCCATTAACTAAAAAATATAGTACCGTAACTTTAATGAAATGGATGTTTCTACTGGGTGTGTTTTTAACCACTCCTATCACTTTTTCAGAGGCAAGTGCCGTTTCTTGGAATACGCTTCCCTTTGATGCTATTTGGCGAATGGCCTTCGTTATTATTGGTACTACTTTTTTAGCTTACTTATTCAATGTATATGCTTTAAAAGCACTACCACCAACTACAATTGGGGCTTTTACTTATCTACAACCCTTAATAACAATAGTTTACGCTGTTTTAACTGGGAATGACACCTTAGATATCATTAAAATTTTGGCTTGTATTTTGGTGTTTTTAGGGGTGTATTTAGTTTCTAAAAAAAGTAATAATCAAAGTAAAGCAGTTGCTTGATGAAATATGTTTACAGTAGAAGTGAAAGGAAAAGAAAATATAATTTTTTAGTTCATTCCTGTTTCAGATAATACAATTAGTAAAGCTAATTGTATGGCTTTATACCCTTCTTCATTAATCCACCACTCGCCAAGGGAGTGTGCTTTTCCTCCATTTCCTCCTCTACCAATAGTAACGGAAGGAATCCCTTTGGTAATAGGAATATTAGAATTGGTAGAACCACGTGTTAAAAAAGGTTCTACGCCAAAATGAGTTGTTGCAGCTAATGTTCTTTGAATTAATGGGAGTGTGTCTGAAAGTTCTCCAGAAGGTCTATTTCCTATTTTATCAATTTTAACCGTTAATTCTGGACCTTGTCTTTTAAGCTCATTTTGATGCGTTAATGCTTTTCTAACAGCCTTTTTTAAGAGTCCTTCCATGGCCTCCAAACGTATGGGGTCTGTGGAGCGAATGTCTATTTCCATAACAGATTCAAAAGGAATTGAATTGATGGAGGTTCCGCCAGAAATAACTCCTACATTATAACTAGTCTTTGGCCCTTTTGCTGTATAAATATCTGCTGCTCTCACAAAATTACCGATGGCTTCTCCCAGTGCATGATGAGGATTTCCTAATCCAAAAGCACCCCACGAATGTCCTCCAGGACCTTTAAAAGTTACGCGATAGCGATAAGAACCTAAGCCTTTGTTGTTGACTCTTCCAATGTTTCCTCCATCAATAGCAATCCAGCTATCGATTTGAGGTCCATTTTCTCTAAAAAGGTATTTTACTCCTCTAAGATCTCCCAAGCCTTCTTCACCAACAGATCCCACAAAAAGGAGGTTGTCTTTGGGCTGAATGTTATTAGTTTTTATAGTTTCAAGAATCGTTAATAGCATACTTAAGCCTCGAGTATCGTCTCCAATTCCTGGAGCATACAGGGTATCGTTTTCAATTCTAACCTTAACATTTGTTCCCTCGGGAAAAACAGTATCTAAATGTGCATCAAGGGCAACTGTTTGCTTTCCTTCTGATCCTAGAAGAAGTCCTAAAACATTTCCTTCCGAATCAATCCAAACGGAATCCATTCCTAAATCTCTATAATATTCCGCAAAAACTGTAGCCCGCTTTTCTTCTTTAAATGGTGGCGCTTCAATCTCGGTAAGAGCTATGTGGCGTTTTAAGGTTTTAGTCTCTAAGCCTACAATATGCTCAAAAGCTGCTTTCACTTTTTTATTTTTAACTAATCTTTTAATAGCTTTTGTGTATTTCTTTTCAATTATAATCTTATCCTGACAAAAGGATAGGTTAATAAAAAAAAATGAGACAAGAAAAAGGGATGTTCTGAAAATCATATTTCTTTTTATTGGATCAAATCTTTTGGAATTTTATTCCATTTACGAGTGTCTTTTGAAGTTATCACCTTGTAATTAGCAGTTTTAAATGAGGCTTCAAATTGATTTATTAGATCTAAAGGTAGTGATGTTAATTTTCTTGAATTTAAATTCAACCAACCTCCTATCATTTCGCAACGTGAAATATTAGTGCCTTTTTCATTATAAAAATTATGCTCAAATTCAAAAAAAGTGCCTTCTTTACTTAGACCTGACAGTGCTGTAGAAACAAGGATTTTTTGACCTAGAAAGGCTTCTTTGAAATAGAAAAACTGCTCGTTAAAAACAACTGGGCCTATCGTCATTTCTAATAGTTTTTTATTGTTTAAGCCTAAGGATAATAAAAAGGCCAAACGAGCTTCTCCAGCATATGTTACATATGATACATTTGCTAAATGGCGATTTGCATCCAGATCACTCCATCTTATTTCAAATTCTTTTAAAAACATCCTTTTAATTTTTTTATAAAACTATTCTTTTTATTTTTGACAAAATTTAATTTATGAAAAAAAGCATTACGATTTTCTGTTTATTATTTTTAATTAGCTGCGGTTCTAAAGAGGAAAAGAAAAAGGGATTCGAATATAATCGCACTCAAAAAGTTGATAAAAAATCTAATGATAATAATGGGAGTAAAGTTCCTGTAGATTTAGATAATAAAGGTATAGGTCCCATAAAAGAAGTTGATTTTGAAACTAATATAAATAACGATTTGGCTGACAAAGGAAAAACTACTTTTAATCAGAAATGTACTGCTTGTCATATGACAAACAGAAAATTAATTGGCCCAGCAATGTCGGGGATTTATGAGCGTCGTAGTCCAGAGTGGGTTATGAATCTGTTGTTAAATCCTGCAGAAATGCTAAAAAAAGACCCTGTAGCAATTGCTTTGCTTAAAGAATATAATAACATAATGATGCTTAATCAAAACTTAACTAACGATGAAGCCCGCAGTATTACTGAATATTTAAGGACTTTATAGTTTTTCAAGATATCCATTTGCATATTAATTTACATATTCGTCAAGAGTATACCCCCTTTTTAATCTAATCCTTTATCATGATACAAAAGCTGTCTATAAAGTGTTAAAGGTTTACAACCTATTTTAAAGCGGTATCCTTTTCGTATCCCAACCGATCTTCTCGAGACACGATGGTTTAGAATACGAGACGCTCGTCTAAAACAATCGAGAAATCATATTCATCTTGGTCATAAATGACGTTTAATTAAAAAACTATTATGTCTATTTTATCATTATAATTCACGAATCCACTCATACAAACGATCGGTCCATCCTTGAAGGCGACCCTTTCCTATTGCAAAAGAATACCCATGTCCTCCTTCGGGGTACAAATGCATCTCAGCAGGCACATTTTGTTTTACTAAAGCTTCATAAAACAATATGCTATTTGCTACAGGAACTGCTTTGTCATCTGCAGAATGAACCAAGAATGTAGAAGGTGTGTCTGCAGTAACCTGAAGGTTGTTTGAAAAATAATCAACAGTTTCTTGCTTGGCATTTTTGCCAACAAGCGCATTTTTTGATCCCCCATGATAATGTTTTTTATCAAAGGTAATAACTGGATAAATTAGCATCATGAAATCAGGGCGAGCACTTACTGAATTGATGGGATCGGTATTGATTCCTTTTAAGGTGTCTTCATTATAGTGTGTCCCTAAAGTGGAAGCCAAATGACCTCCTGCTGAAAAGCCCATAACTCCAATTTGAGAGCCATCAATATTCCATTGTTCTGCGTTTTGACGCACAATACGGATTGCGCGTTGTGCATCTTGTAAGGGTGCCCATTGGGGGTTTATTAAGGAAGATGATGTTGGGAGTCGATATTTAAGAACAATAGCTGCAATTCCTTTTGAATTAAACCATTTGGCAATATCTGTCCCTTCCCAGTCATAGGCAAGAAATCTATATCCTCCTCCGGGACAAATGACTACAGCTTTTCCGGTTTGATTTGCTTTTGAAGGAAGATAAACCTCTAGGGAGGGCGTCTGAACGTTTTCTATTTTGACAATATGAGTGCGCATTATTTTTTCTTCTTCCTTAGAAGCGTTTTGATTGGGAACACCTTCTGGCCAGAGAGGAATAATTTGTTGACCCATAACAGCTGTTTGGGTTAATAAAATCAAAAGTGTAAGTAGAATTAATTTCATAGTTAATTAAAGAGCGTTCTGATACTAAATCAAAACTTAAGTCAAGAGGAGGCGCGTTCTATTAGTAAATATTTAAGAACGTTATAAAGACCAAGCTTTACCCCCTGTAGCTTCCATTAAATCTACACATCCTTTTTGTTCTCCTGGGATTGGTGCATACGCTAATACCTCTTCTCCAATAAATTCATTAGTTTTAAACGCATTAACGGTCAAGCTTCTTAGTTGATTTACAAATTGCGATGCCAAAATTTCATCTGCTGGAACATCATTTCCAGGCTTTAAATATTTAGCAAGCTGAGCGTCCCAGTCAGCAGTTGAAAGATCACCTGCATTTTCTTTTCCTGCAGCTTTATTACTAGAACTTATAAATGCCGTCCAGGCTTCTTTAAAATCAGTCTTTCTTTTTTCATCCCAAACAGCATCAATATATGCATCAACAAATTCTGGAAGCTTTAATTCAATGGCACCTGGAATATCTGTTTTTGGAATAATCATTTCCATTAAATTTGAGACAATTTTAAAATCATTTTCCGAAATAAATACGGGAGTATAGGTTGCTACGCTTTGACAACTTTGAAATAAACTAACTACTGCAGGCGTTACTGCAATGGCACCAATTCCTGTACCAATACTTCTTAAAGCTTTTCTTCTATCCATTTCTAATCTATTAAATATTCATTTTTTTTAATTCTTCAACTGCATGGTTTGCAGCTCTTGCCGTCAATGCCATATAAGTAAGTGATGGATTTACATTTCCTGCTGAAGTCATAGCAGATCCATCAGTAACATACACATTGGGTACATCATGCAGTTGATTATTTTCATTTAATACAGATGTTTTACGATCACGACCCATTCTGGCAGTCCCCATTTCGTGGATTCCAAGTCCAATGGCGTAATCCCCATCGTGTCCTTTTACATCTCTAAAGCCAGCATTTTCGAGCATTTCAACAGCTTGTTGCTGCATATCCTTTCGCATATTTAACTCGTTTTCCTTTAAAGTCGCATCAAAGGTTACCGTAGGAAGGCCCCATTTATCTAGTTTATTGTAATCAAGAGTCATCTTATTATCTTGATATGGGAGTATTTCTCCAAAGCCAGATAATCCAATTTGCCAATCGCCTGGTTTTAAAGTAGCTTCTTTAAAGGCAGCGCCATATGCCATTTCAGCAATCTGTTTAGTCCAATCAGATCGTCCTCCACCTCCTTGATAGCCATAACCTCGAGTAAAATCTTTTTGATTTGTTTCTCCACCAATATTTCTAAATCTGGGAATATAAATCCCATTATTTCGTCTACCTGTATAGTATTTGTCTTTGAAATCGTCAGAACCCGCAGAAGCTCCCACACCTAAGATGATGATCCATAATATTTCGCCCTAATTGATCCGAAACGTTACCCATTCCGTTGGGAAAAGTATCAGATTTCGATTGCATTAATATTGAAGTTGATGGAACAGTGGAAGCGCATAAGAAAATCACTTTTGCATTAAACTCATGAACTTCTTTTGTTTCGCTATCAATTACACGAACACCTGTTGCACGTTTTGAATCCGCATCATACATTATTTCATGTACTAAAGAATTTGGCCGTAATGTCATATTCCCTGTAACTTCAGCAGCAGGAAGAGTGGATGAATTACTACTAAAGTAAGATCCAAATGGACATCCTCGCATACATCTACTTCTATACTGACAAGAACCTCTACCCAATCCTGGCTTGGTGCCTTCTGTGATAATGGCTGTTCTTCCAATAGTAAGAATTCTATCTTTGTAGTTCTTTTTAATATCATCTTTTAAATGATCTTCTATGCAATTTAACTCCATAGGTTTTAAGTAGTTTCCATCAGGAAATTGAGATAATCCGACATTTTGACCACTTACACCAATATAGCCTTCAACATAATCGTACCATGGAGCTAAATCTTTATATCTAATCGGCCAATCCACGGCAATGCCATCTTTTAAATTTGCAGAAAAATCAAAATCAGTAAGTCGGTAACTTTGTCTTCCCCATGTCAATGATCTTCCTCCAACATGATAGCCTCGCATCCAATCAAATCGATTCGTTTCATTATAAGGATGCTCAACATCATCTACAAAGAAATGTTTCCTAGACTCAGTAGTAGTATATCCTGTTCTACTCTGTTTTTCTTGGGTTTTAAGGGTTTCTTGAGTGATTACATCACCGGTTTTATAATCCCAAGGATCGTCATTAATTGTAGGGTAATCTTCAATGTGTTTTACCATGCGACCACGCTCTAAAACAAGTGTTTTTAAACCTTTTTCACATAATTCTTTAGCTGCCCAGCCTCCACTTATTCCAGTTCCAACAACAATTGCATCGTAGTTTGTTTCCATTAAAAATTTATTAATTCTATCTCAAATATATCTATTAAATTTTAAGATCTTAAATATTTGTCTAATTTTAGAAATATTAATTTCTTGTAACGTTTAAATAACAAAAAATGAAACAAAATAAATTCCTTCAATCAATCGGAGTTTTAATCTTTATAATAACTACTCTATCCAGTGTTGTGGCCTGTAAAAATGTTCCTGAAAATAAAGTTGAAACTAAAGCTCCTTTTTTTAAACTTTCTTTAGCGCAATGGTCTTTTCATCGTACTTTTCGTTCTGGCGAAACTTCGCCTTATGAATTTTCGAAAATGGCTAATGAATTAGGTTTTGAGGGTTTAGAATATGTAAGTGCTCTCTATCCAGATATTATGAATAGTGAGGACAAACCCACAGCAATCAAAAATTTTGTGACAAAAAGTAATGCACTTGCTGCAGAACATAAAATGAAAAATGTTTTAATAATGATTGATGATGAAGGAGATTTATCAAGTTCTAATGAAGAATCACGGATGTCTGCCATTGAAAATCATAAATTATGGATTGAGGCAGCTCACCAAATGAATTGCACTTCTGTTCGCTTAAATCTTTATGGTGAGAAAGATCCTGAAAAATGGATTGCAAATTCAATCAAAAGTCTATCGGAATTATCTGACTATGCTTTAGATCTGAATATTAATGTTATTGTGGAAAATCATGGGAGAATTACATCCAATGTACCCCTATTGATGAAAGCAATTAACGGTGCACAAAAATCAAATTGTGGTACCCTTCCTGATTTTGGAAACTTCTGTATTTCTGAAGAAGGCTATGGCTCTGTTTTTGATGGAAGCTGTGATAATTTTTACGATCCTTACAAGGGAGTAACTGAAATGATGCCAAAAGCATTTGGTGTAAGTGCAAAATCTTATGATTTTGATGATGCTGGAAATGAAACCACACTCAATTTCACTAAGCTCTTACAAATTGTTAAAGATGCTGGTTATACAGGATTTGTTGGTGTAGAATATGAAGGTTCTCGCCTTTCTGAAAAGGATGGAATTATTGCCACTAAAAAATTATTAGAAACTTTAGGAGTAAAACTGTAAACATGGTTTTAAAAACAAGAATTCAACTCTCTACCTTATTCTTTTTAGAGTTTTTTATCTGGGGCGCTTGGTTTGTAACAATGGGAACCTTTCTTTCTCAAGAATTTAGTGCTAGTGGGGGACAACTTGCTATGGCTTATGAAACTCAATCTATTGGAGCTATTATTGCTCCTTTTATCATTGGCTTGATTGCAGACCGCTATTTTGAAGCTCAAAAGATTTTAGGAATCTTACATCTTTTGGGAGGAATATTACTCTTTGTTGCTGCAAGCGCTGAAAGTTTTACTTCATTCTATCCTTATATTTTTATCTACATGCTTTTGTATATGCCTACTCTGGCTTTAGCCAATTCTGTAGCATTTCATCAAATGAAAAATCCTACTAAAGAATTTGCCCCTATTCGAGTTTTAGGAAGTATCGGTTGGATTATTGCGGGGCTCTCCATTGGTTATTTTGCTTGGGAAGGAAAAGCCATTCTGCAAAATACTTTCTATATGGCGTCCGTCGCTTCAATATTGATCGGGTCTTTTTAGTTTTACATTACCTAACACACCTCCTAAAGCAGATCGAGAAAAAAAGATTACCCTCAGAGAAATATTAGGTCTTGATGCTCTTGCGATGTTAAAAGATAGAGGCTTTCTATTTTTCTTTATTGGATCTATTTTAATTTGTATTCCACTTGCCTTTTATTACCAACACGCCAACCAATTTCTAAATGAATTAGGCATGAAAGCTGCTGCCTCTAAAATGATTTTGGGACAAATTTCTGAAGTTGTTTTTCTTTTATTACTTCCCCTTTTTTTAAAACGCTATGGAGTGAAAAACGCACTTATTGTTGGGATTTTAGCCTGGGGATTACGCTATTTATTATTTGCTTTTGGAGATACAGGAGAAAAAACATGGATGTTATTATTTGGGATTATATTACACGGGGTTTGCTATGATTTCTTTTTTGTGTCAGGACAAATTTATACTGATTTCAAGGCAGGAGAAAAATTTAAAAGCTCTGCGCAAGGACTTATAACTTTAGCTACCTATGGATTAGGAATGCTTATAGGGTTTCGTTTTGCTGGATGGCTTACTGATCAATACGTAACAGAAGGAGGACATTTATGGAAAGAAATATGGCTTCAACCCGCTATTTTTTCTTTTATTGTATTGGTTTTGTTTCTTCTGTTTTTTAAAAATGAAACTATTAAAATTAAATCATTATGAGTAAAATAAAATTAGGGATTCTTGGCGGGGGTGGAGATTCACTTATTGGAGTGCTTCACCGAGTAGCATCTCAAATGTATGATCGTTATGAAATTGTTGGGGGTGTATTTAACCCGAATTACAATGAAAACATAAAGTTTGCCGAGCAAATTGGGGTAAACAGAGATAGGGTTTATAATGATTTTGATACCCTTGTGGCAGAAGAAATTCAAAAAACTAAAGAAGAGCGTATTGAAGTTATCTCTATTTTAACACCTAACTTTTTACATTTCCCTATGGCTAAAAAGCTGTTAGAAAATGGATTTAATGTTATCTGTGAAAAGCCCATGACTACTTCTTATGATGAGGCAAAAGAACTTCAAAGTCTACAAAAACAACACAATACAATTTTTGCGGTCACATACACTTATACGGGTTACCCTATGGTTCGTCACATGAAACATATGATTGCAGAAGGCGAATTAGGGGAAATTCAAAAAGTGGACATTCAATATTACCAAGGATGGATTAACCCCGTAATACATGATCCCGAAATACGTAAAACTGTTTGGAGATTGGATCCTAAAAAAGCAGGTATAAGTTCGTGTATAGGGGATATTGGAACCCATGCTTTTCAAATGGTAGAATACCTTACTGGACAAGAAGTTAAATCAGTACTCGCTGACTTGAATAACCTTTATGATGATAATACATTGGATTTAGACGGAACAATTTTGGTGCGTTTTTCTGACACATTCAAAGGGGTGCTTCGTGCCAGTCAAATTGCTACTGGAGAAGAAAACAACCTTAGTGTAGCTATTTATGGTAAAAAAGGTGCTTATAAATGGGAACAAGAAAATCCTAATTTCTTATATCATTTAAAAGATGATGAGCCCAGACGTGTAATAAAACCCGGGAACGCTTATGTTTCTGATATTGCTGCAGATGGCACAAAACTTCCCGGAGGTCACCCTGAAGGTATTTTTGATGCAATGGGGAATATCTACAAAGGCGTTGCTAAAGCTTTGAGGGGAGAAACTTCGTTTAAAGGAGAGTTTCCTACCATGCATGAAGGAGTTCGTGGAATGCTATTTATAGAAAAAGTTGTTGAATCAAATAAAAAAGGAAACGTATGGCAAAGCATGGAGAACGAATGAAAACAGTAAAAGGACCAGGAATTTTTCTTGCACAATTTGTGGATAAACAAGCTCCGTTTAACAGTCTTGACGGTATGTGTAAGTGGGCGGCAGATTTAGGCTATAAAGGAATCCAAATTCCAACATGGGAACATTTTTTAATCGACCTAGATAAAGCTGCCGAAAGCCAAACCTATTGTGATGAATTAAAAGGTAAAATAAATTCTTATGGTTTAGAAATTACTGAACTATCTACCCATCTTCAAGGCCAACTCGTTGCAGTTCATTCTGCCTACGATTTGATGTTCGATAACTTTGCTCCAGATGCGGTAAAAAATAATCCTAAAGCAAGAACAGAATGGGCGGTAGAAACTATGAAAAAAGCTGCAATCGCAAGTAAACGATTAGGGTTAAAAACTCATGCTACCTTTTCTGGTGCTTTGCTATGGCACACTCTTCACCCCTGGCCACAACGTCCAAAAGGATTAGTTGAGTTGGGCTTTGCAGAATTAGCTAAAAGATGGAAACCTATCCTTGATGTTTTTGATGATAACGGTGTTGATGTGTGTTACGAAATTCACCCAGGCGAAGATCTCCACGATGGGGTCACGTTTGAACGGTTTTTAAAAGCTACCGGAAACCATAAACGCGTAAATATTTTATATGATCCTAGCCATTTTGTATTGCAACAATTAGATTATATTGAATACATAGACCATTATCATGAATTCATCAAATCATTTCACGTAAAGGATTCTGAATTCAATCCTAATGGAAAAAAAGGATCATTTGGAGGCTATGGAGATTGGATTGACCGAGCTGGTCGTTATCGCTCCCCGGGAGACGGTCAAATAGACTTCAAATCTATCTTTACAAAACTTACAGAATATGGCTGTGATGTTTGGGCTGTGATGGAATGGGAGTGCTGTATAAAAAGTCCAGAGCAAGGAGCCCGAGAAGGTGCCCCATTTATTCAAAAACACATTATTGAAGCTACCCAAAAGACATTTGATGATTTTGCTGGAGGGAGTATTGATGAACAGTATTTAAAAAATATTTTAAACTTATAAAAATATCCTATGAAAAAAATATTTATTGCCCTAGTAACTATTGGAATTCTATCAAGTAGTTCACCTGTAAAAGAAAAAGAAACTGAGTCAAACACCGATAAATGGGAATCTATTTTTGATGGAGAAACTTTAAATGGTTGGCATCGTTTCAACAGAAAAGGTATTGCGCCTATTTGGACTGCTAAAGACGGGGTCCTTACTTTTGATCCTGCATTACGTCCAAAAGGAGATTATATCCATGATATTGTGTCAGATAAGATCTACAAAAGCTTCCAGTTGTCCATTGAATGGAATATAGCTGAAGGAGGAAATAGTGGAATTTTCTGGGCAGTTCAAGAGGGTGAAAGCCATAATAAACCCTATTCAACAGGACCTGAAATTCAGGTATTGGACAATGAAAGGCATCCAGATGCTAAGGCAAATCCTAATTACCACCAAGCTGGAGCTTTATATGATATGGTTCAGCCTACTAAAGATGTATGTAAACCTGCGGGAGAATGGAATCATATAATTTTAACCATAGACCACAATAAAAATGAAGGAAGTGTTAAATTAAACGGTACTAAAATTGTTGAATTTCCTCTTAGTGGAACTGAATGGGATTCAATGGTTAGTAACTCAAAATTTAATGATGATTGTAATTTTAAACGGTTTGGAAAAATGAAAGCTGGAAAAATAGGCCTTCAAGACCATGGGGATAAAGTCTCTTTTAGAAACATTAAAATCCGCAAACTTTAAGATATGATAATGTCCATGACGGGTTTTGGGAAGACAGAAGCCCAATGGGAAGACAAAAGTCTTAGCATTGAAATTCGATCATTAAACAGTAAAAGTGCTGATGTTAATTTACGTACACCATCTTATTTGAGAGAAATTGATACAGAAATTCGAAAACGCATTGCACAAAAGCTTCACCGTGGTAAAATTGATCTAAATATATTTATTGAGTTTAATGGCAAAAATGCGCCTACAGCAATTAATGCATCTGTGGTAAAAGAATATATGGCTCAACTAAAACAGATTGAAAAAAACAATGAAATAGATCACTTAGCCATTGCAATGCGACTACCAGACACACTTTCATCTGAACGCAATACCCTACAAGAAGATGAAAAAAAAGCTATTTTTAATTTGTTAGATGATGCCATTAAGAATATTGAAACCTACCGATTAGACGAAGGAAAAGTACTTGAAAAAGACTTTTTACTCCGCCTTGATTTAATTGAAACCTACTTAGAAGATGCAATTAAGATTGATCCTGAGCGGAGTAAAAAAATTGAAGTAAAACTTCGTACATCCTTAGAGGAATTAAAAATTGAAATAGATTCGAATCGTTTTGAACAAGAGCTGATTTTTTATCTTGAGAAATTCGATATTACTGAAGAAAAAGTGAGGCTTCAAACTCATTTAGATTATTTTAAAAAAGTCCTTGAAAATGACTTTCCAAATGGAAAAAAGTTAGGGTTTGTAGCACAAGAAATTGGTCGTGAAATAAATACTATAGGTTCGAAAGCTAATCATTCTGAACTTCAAAAAATAGTGGTTCAAATGAAAGATGAGCTTGAAAAAATAAAAGAACAACTTTTAAACGTACTCTAATTTGAATTCTGAGAAACTTATTGTCTTTTCAGCTCCCTCTGGAAGCGGTAAAACTACATTGGTGAATCACCTTTTAGAACAAAGCCTTCCTCTGGGGTTTTCCATATCAGCAACATCTAGAGCACCTCGTGGTAAGGAAAAAGACGGTGTAGAATATCACTTTTTAAGCCCAGAGGGTTTTAAAGAAAAAATTCGTGAAAATGCTTTTGTTGAATATGAAGAAGTATATGAAAACACCTTTTATGGAACACTCACTTCAGAATTAAAGCGCCTTTGGAAAGAAGGAAAGCAGGTTTTGTTTGATATTGATGTGAAAGGAGGGCTTACAATTAAAAAAAAATATCCCAAACAAACCTTATCTATTTTTGTTCAACCACCCTCAATAGAAGAACTAGAAAATAGATTACGCCATCGTGCTACTGATAGTGAAGAAAAGATTAACGAACGTATTGGAAAAGCAAAAGGTGAATTAACCTTTTCAGAACGGTTTGATTATTGTTTAATAAATGATGATTTAGAAACTGCAAAAAAAGAAATTGTTCAAGTGGTTTCAGACTTCCTTAATTCCTAGGGGATTACTATCTTTGCCTTGTGAAAAAAATAGGTTTGTATTTTGGTACATTTAATCCCATTCATAAAGGACATCTTACCCTAGGAAATTATTTTTCTAACAATACGGATCTTGACGAAGTTTGGTTTGTAGTAACCCCTCAAAATCCTTTTAAAGCTAATGATACACTTCTCAAAGACAGTCATAGACTTGAGATGGTTCGTCTTGCGGTAGAAGATCAAATAAACTTAAAAGTAAGTGATATTGAATTTTCTCTTCCAAAGCCCAGTTATACTATTGACACTTTAGAGTATTTAGTTAACCTGCATCCAACTTTACAATTTTCCTTACTGATGGGAGAAGATAATTTAATTCATTTTGACAAATGGAAGCGGCATCAAGATATTTTAAATCTTGTTCAATTATGCGTCTATCCCAGAAAACATAAAGTTGTAATTCCAGAAATAATTCTTAAACATGAAAAAATACAAGTTGTAAATGCTCCTAAATTAGGTTTTGCTTCAGAAAATATAAGAAAAATTTTAAGCGAAGGTAAGTCCGTAAAGTCTTTGATGCCAATTGCCAGTTGGGCATACTTGAATAGCAAGAATTTTTACAAAAAAAACATTAATAAGCAATTGTAAACTAAAAATTTTAACCTGTTAGTTCAGCTTTTAATACTTCATTTATCAAACGCTTTGTTAGGGCTTTTCTGCTCCAATTATCAAGGTCTAAAAATTGATTTTGTTTTGTTTCTTTAGTATTTATAATTTCCTTTAAAAAAGCTAAAATTTCACTTGAATTAGTTGCTTCAATCATTCTAGAGGCACTCCCCTTTTTAATGAATTTTCCTGCATCGGAATTTGGACTCCCAATTGAGAGAATAGGAATCGATGTTGCCATATATTCTAATATTTTTCCTGAAATCATTTGTGATTGTGCTCCTATGAAAATAAAATTTAATAAAAGATGTGCAGTTTTCATAAGCTTTATAGATTCTTTATGAGATACATATCCACAGAAAACCAGTTCAATTTTATTATATTTTGAAAGTATATGGTCAATTATTTCTTCGCTAATAGTTCCTGCTAAAGACAAACGTACAGGGATATCGTTTGCTATATTATTCAAGGGTTCTAATACCGAGTCATAGGATTGATTTTGTGTTAATAAGCCCGTATAAACAACGTGAAAAATATTCTTAGGTTTTCTAACATGAATCTTTTTCATTAATTCAGCATCGTAACCATTTGGTATTGAAACAAAACGTTGTTTTGGTGCTTTGGCTTTAAGTTGGTTGTGAAGTTTTCCTCCCACCGTGGTCAAAACGCCATTGGCCGTTTTGAGTACCGATTGTTCTAAAGCTAAATCTTTTTGAATGGTTTTGGGAGTTCGATACAAATCGGTGTTATAAAATAATTCCGCCCACGGGTCTCGAAAATCTACCCACCAGTTTATGTTAAACTCAGCTTTCAATTGAAGCCCTACTAGATGGGTAGAATGAGGTGGCCCTGTTGTTATCAAATGGGAAATGGATTCTTTTTTCAATACTTTTTGAACAGCTTTTACCGCAAAGGGTACCCAACCTTTTCTGGCATCAGGCAAAAAATAATTTCCTCTAATATAGGCAGCAAGTTTTTGAAAAAGGCTTTTTCGTTTCACCTCCCCTTGAGGAATTCCTTTTTGTAAACTTCCCGTTATCAAGAAAGAGTACCATTTTAAGGGTTCACTAGTAAAAGTTCTAATTACTCGTATATGGGATACTTCTTCCGTCAAGCTTTCATCCCAAACAGCATAGGAAGCTTGCTGCTCCTCAACAGTAATAACGATAGGTTCCCAGCCTAGTTCTTTTAAATACTTTGCAAAGTACATCCAGCGCTGAACCCCAGAACCCCCTGCTGGTGGCCAGTAGTAACTTACTATTAATACTTTTTGTGCGGGTGTGTTCACCTTATTTTTTTGCCTTCCATAAAGGTACGGAAGAACAAGCTTCCCCATAAAATAAACTTTTAGCAACACTTTGTAAGCGTTGTACTAGAAGAACATATGCATCTTGTGGAATGGTTGCATCCGAACAACCTTTAATCATAATAGGTTTCCCTTTAAAAGGAGTCAAATCAAGTTCTGTAATCATCTCTCGAAAAATTTGTCGTTCTAACTCCGCTAAAGAACCTAAAACTATAGTTTTAGCAACTGGTTGCAAATAAGAAGTAACCAAAAGCGATGCCCAAGCCGGAAGAATAGCCCCTGTACTGCAGCCTAGTGCAATATAG
The DNA here is from genome assembly GCA_905182305.1 of Flavobacteria bacterium MS024-2A. Classification (GTDB taxonomy): domain Bacteria; phylum Bacteroidota; class Bacteroidia; order Flavobacteriales; family Flavobacteriaceae; genus MS024-2A. The sequence goes on along the minus strand of CAJJBB010000003.1, from coordinate 56,725 downwards.
TGCGTTGAATACTGTTTCCAGTCGTGAGTCATTAAAGCTTCTCTAAAGGGCTTTTCTCGTAATAAAAATCCCTGCTCAAGCCATTGGGATATATCAATAAAGGTTCGAGATCCATTAGGAATGTATGCCTCTAGGTCAAAATTGACCAAAACACTATTCGCAACTTTATTAGGAATTGTTTCAGACATAATTATAACATTCCCAACTCTAACTTAGCTTCTTCACTCATCAAATCTTGTGTCCAAGGAGGGTCAAAAGTGATTTCTACCTCCGCAGTCTTTACCTCGTCTAATGACTTTACCTTTTCTTCAACTTCCATGGGAAGTGATTCTGCAACTGGACAGTTTGGTGTTGTAAGTGTCATCAGTATTTTGACATCTAAATCTTCATTGACAAATACATCATAAATCAATCCTAATTCATAAATATCTACTGGTATTTCAGGATCAAAAATTGTTTTTAAGACATTAACGACTTTTTCGCCGAGTGCATTAGTATCGATTTTTTCTGACATAAGATTTAATTCAGTTGAGTTTGAAAAGCTACCGCATACATTTTAATTTGTTTGATCATTGAGACTAAACCGTTAGCGCGCGTTGGTGATAAATGTTCTTTTAATCCGATTCTATCAATAAAATCAGTGTTTGCTGTTAAAATATCTTTTGGATGTTGATTTGAAAACACTCGGATTAAAATAGCAATAATTCCTTTTGTAATAATAGCTTCACTATCTGCTGTAAAGTTAAGTTGATCTTCTTTTAACTCTGCATGGACCCATACTTTACTTTGACATCCTTTAATTACATAGGTGTCTGTTTTGTATTGTTCATTAATCAAGGGAAGGGATTTTCCAAGGTCTATCATGTATTCGTAACGTTGCATCCAATCTTCAAATAATGAAAATTCTTCTACAATTTCTTCTTGAATGGTCTCTATTGTTTTCACACTTAAAATTATAAAATTATTGCAACATTAGAATTGCCTTCCTAATTCCTTTATCCAAAACATCAATTTCTTCAAACGTATTATAAAAAGAAAAAGAAGCTCTTACAGTTCCCGGAATGTTATAAAAATCCATAATAGGCTGTGCACAGTGATGTCCTGTTCTAACGGCGATCCCCATTTGATCTAAAATACTTCCAATATCATAGGGATGAATCGTCCCAACATTAAATGAGATTACTGCCGTTTTTTCTGAAGCCTCACCATAAATTTTTAACCCATCTATTTTTTTTAAAGCATCCGTTGCATAGATCAATAATTCTCTCTCATATGAAGCAATAGCTTCAAAATCTATTTTATTCATGTAATCTAAAGCAGCGCCAAAAGCAATACCCCCAGATATGTTTGGGGTTCCTGCTTCAAATTTATGTGGTAAATCAGCATAAGTAGTTTTTTCAAAAGTAACACTTGCGATCATCTCACCTCCGCCTTGATAAGGTGGAAGTTCCTTTAACAAGGTTTCTTTTCCATACAACATTCCCACACCGGTTGGACCGCATAATTTATGTGCAGATGTAACATAATAATCTATATTTAATGCCTGAACATCTGTTTTTATGTGAGGGGAGGCTTGTGCTCCATCAATTAATACTTTTGCTCCCTTTTGATGAGACTTGTCTATAATTTCTTTGATTGGATTAATGGTTCCTAATGCATTTGAAACGTGGTTTACAAATACCAATTTAGTATTGGGATTTAATAAATTCTCAAATGCTTCCATGTCAAGGGTCCCTAATTTTGTCATAGGTATAACCTTTAAAGTTGCACCTGTTTTTTCACACAACATTTGCCAGGGTACTATATTTGAGTGGTGCTCTAGTGCTGAAATTAATAATTCATCCTCTTTACTAAGAATTGAAGCATAACCCGCTGCAATAACATTAATACTTTCCGTTGTTCCAGAAGTAAAAATAATTTCATGTGGATGGGCAGCATTAAAATGTGTTTGAATGGTAGTGCGTGCTTTTTCATAAGCATCTGTTGCCTCTTGACTAAGTTTATGAACTCCTCGGTGGATATTGGCATTATAACGATAATAATAATCTGATATTACCTCTACCACCTGTTTTGGAGTTTGAGAAGTGGCCGCATTATCAAGATATACAAGAGGTTGCCCATTTACCGAACGGGATAAAATAGGGAAATCTTTACGAACTTGTTTTACATCAAACATCTATAATTCAAAGCCCAGACTAACGCCTAGCTTATTAGCAATTTGTTTATTAATGCGCTTTTTCAGCGAGGGTAACTTTACACTTTCCAAAACATTATTTGCAAAGGCATAGGTCATCAAAGCTTTCGCTTCTTTCTTAGGAATTCCCCTAGAACGTAAATAAAATAATGCTTCCTCATCTAATTGACCAATGGTACATCCGTGAGAACATTTTACATCATCAGCATATATTTCAAGCTGTGGTTTTGTATTTACTGAGGCTTTATCATCTAAAAGAATATTGTTGTTCTGTTGAAAAGCATTTGTCTTTTGAGCAATTTTATCTACTAATATCTGGCCATTAAAAACTCCTTCTGAGCGCTCTGAAAAAATCCCTTTATAGTCTTGATGGCTTTCACAATTTGGCTGTGCATGGTGAACCAACGTACAGTGGTCTACATGTTGTTTTCCTTTTAAAATAGTAACTCCTTTCAAGGTAGAAAGAATGTGTTCTCCTTTATGAAAGAAATTTAAATTGTTACGAATTAGCTTCCCTCCCAAAGAAAAAGTATGGACACTAGCATGACTGTTCTTTTCTTGAACGATAAAGGTATTATCAATTAATGATGCTGTTTCAAGGTCATTCTGTAATTTATAATAATCCATAAATGCATCTTGGTGCACATAAATTTCAGTAACACTATTAGTTACCACTGGATGATCTTTTAAACTTTGGTGGCGTTCAATAATCTGAACTTGTGCGTTCTGATCAACCACAATTAAATTTCGAGGTTGCAGCCAAATAGCTTTTTCTTTTCCAGAAGAAAAATGGATAATTTCAATAGGCTTTTCAGTATCAATACTTCTAGGAATATAGATAAAAGCACCTTCTTTCGCATAAGAAGTATTTAAAGCAATCAGACTGTCTTCTTGTGGTGCAATCTTATTAAAATAAGTTTCTATTAATTTTTTATACTTGGGCTTAGTAAGAGCTGCAGATAATAAACAAACATCTATACCATCATGAGTTGTATTTGATAAAAATGGACTGTATACTCCATCTATAAAAATAACCTTATAAGTGTCTGTGTCATAAAGAAAATATTTTTTTACCTCTTTGAGTTCAATGTTTGTAACGTCTCTAGGGAAAAGGGAATAGTCTTGATTAACTAAATTTAATAAAGAAGTGTATTTCCACGCTTCATCTTTTTTTGTAGGAAAACCTTTTTTCTCAAAAACTTTGAGCGCAGAAATTCTTGATTGATGAAGGTTTTCTGGTAAATCAGCAACATCTTCAAAGGCTAGGTGAGAAGAAATTAATTTTTCTTTAAATTCCATATTACGCTAATTCTTTAATCCAATCATATCCTTTGGCTTCCAATTCGTGAGCTAACTCTTTTGTGCCTGATTTCACAATTTTCCCATCAAAAAGAACATGAACAAAATCAGGAACTATATGGTCTAAAAGACGCTGGTAATGGGTAATTATAATTACAGCATTATCTTTACTTTTAAGTTTGTTTACTCCATTGGCAACAATTTTTAAGGCATCAATATCCAGGCCAGAATCTGTTTCATCTAAAATTGCCAAAGAAGGCTCTAACATAGCCATTTGAAAAATTTCGTTTCTCTTTTTTTCTCCTCCAGAAAATCCTTCGTTTAATGAACGAGAGAGAAATTTAGAATCTATATCTAGCATCTGGGCTTTTTCTCTAATTTTTTTTAACAACTCACTTGCAGGCATATCTTTAAGGCCTTTGGCTTTTCTGTTTGCGTTTATTGCCGTTTTTATAAAGTTTGTTACACTCACTCCAGGAATTTCAATTGGATATTGGAATGAAAGAAAAACACCTGCGTGAGCACGCTCTTCTGCATCCAATTCTGAAAGATCGTTTCCTCTTAATAGCATTTTACCTGCTGTCATTTGATAACTTTCATTTCCTGCAATTACTGAAGAAAGGGTGCTTTTTCCCGAACCATTAGGACCCATAATAGCATGTACTTCTCCTGCTTTGACGTCTAAGTCAACTCCTTTTAAAATATCTTTTCCCTCTATTTGGGCGTGTAAATTTTCAATCGTTAACATACTTGATTTTTTATCCCACTGATCCTTCGAGGGAGATTTCTAATAATTTTTGTGCTTCTACGGCGAACTCCATTGGAAGTTTATTTAACACCTCTTTACTAAAACCATTAACAATAAGTGCAATGGCTTTTTCAGTATCAATTCCTCTTTGATTGCAATAAAAAATTTGATCTTCTCCTATCTTGCTTGTAGTGGCTTCGTGTTCAATTTGTGCTGAATTGCTTTTAGCTTCGATGTAAGGAAAGGTATGTGCACCACATTCATTTCCCATTAAAAGAGAATCACATTGTGAAAAATTCCGCGCATTTTGAGCACGAGCTCCTACTTGAACTAATCCCCGATAGCTATTTTGGGATTTTCCTGCAGAAATTCCTTTGGAAATAATAGTACTACGAGTGTTTTTCCCCAAGTGTACCATTTTTGTACCAGTATCTGCTTGTTGATAATTATTGGTTACTGCAATCGAGTAAAATTCACCTATTGAATGATTTCCTTTTAAAATACAGGAAGGATACTTCCAAGTTACTGCAGAGCCTGTTTCAACTTGAGTCCATGATATTTTAGAGCGGTTATGGCAAATCCCTCGTTTGGTAACAAAGTTAAATACGCCTCCTTTTCCATTCTTGTCTCCCGGATACCAGTTTTGAACCGTTGAATATTTTATTTCAGCATCATCTAATGCAATAAGTTCTACTACTGCAGCATGAAGTTGATTTTCGTCTCGTGAAGGGGCAGTACATCCTTCTAAATAACTCACGTAACTGCCTTGATCTGCTATTACTAATGTTCGTTCAAACTGACCTGTTCCTGCTTGGTTAATTCTAAAATAAGTTGATAATTCCATTGGACAACGAACCCCTTTAGGAATATAACAGAAAGAGCCGTCTGTAAAAACAGCACTATTAAGGCCTGCATAAAAGTTGTCTTTTGGCGGAATAACACTTCCAATGTATTTTTTTACTAATTCAGGATGTTCCTTAATTGCTTCTGAAATTGAACAAAAAATTATTCCTTTTTCAGCTAAGGTTTTCTTAAACGTAGTGGCAACAGAAACAGAATCTATCACAATATCTACGGCAACTCCAGAGAGTTTTTTTTGTTCGTCAATAGAGATCCCTAGTTTATTGAACGTTTCTAATAGCTCAGGGTCAACCTGATCCAAGCTTTCATATTTAGCCTGTTTTTTGGGAGCTGAATAATATGAAATTGATTGTAAGTCTGGTTTTTTATAAGTGACATTTGCCCAGTCAGGCTCGGTCATTTCTAACCATGATCTGTAAGCATTTAAACGCCACTGGGTCATCCACTCTGGCTCCTCTTTCTTCTCGGAAATTTTACGAACAATCTCCTCGCTCAATCCAACAGGAAACGTATCAGATTCTATATCTGTATAAAAACCATATTCATATTCTTTGGTTTCTAATTCTTTCTTTAATTCTTCTTCAGTATATGCCATTTTCTTTTTTTTAAAGTGAAAAACTCTCCCCACAACCACAAGTGCGCTGTGCATTAGGATTGTTAAACACAAAACCTTTCCCATTTAACCCTCCAGAGTACTCTAAAGTAGTTCCAATGAGATATAAAAGACTTTTTTTATCTACTAAAATTTTTACTTGGTTGTCTTCAAACAATTTATCTTCCGTGTCCAAAGTTTTATCAAAGTTTAAGTCATATGAGAGTCCTGAACATCCGCCACTTTTAACCCCCACGCGAACATAATCTTGTATGGGATCAAAGCCCTCTTCCCGCATTAGCGAAGAGACTTTTACTTTAGCTGTTTCTGAAACCTTAATCATTCTAATAAAGAATTAATCTAAATAATGCGTAAAGATAACCTATTTCTGTTGATTTTTAGATTGTTGCTATTGATTTAACCTATACCATAATCAAGTGATTTAATGCCAAATAGCAATGAAAAAGTCTGTTCCTCCCTTTGTGGGGGGATAATCCCCTAAAGTGCTTTTTGTGCTTCCCACAACAATGGTTTTACCTTCTTCTAATTGGGCAATATCATAGCCTAAATCTAGATCGTTTCCAATTAGCTTATATTGATTAATAACACTCCCATTGGGTAAAGTGTGTGCTATAAATACATTGTTAGAAAGCAAATTTTCTCCTACAGCAAGAGCATCTAGGGGCCTTGTGGCCAACTAGAATTAAGGTTCCGTCTGGACGCTCAAGTATTGCATTTCCTGTATCAAATCCCTGATCACCAATATTTTTATTACTTTTTAACTCCCCTGACGGGGAAAGAGTAGACAAAAACACATCTGAAGATCCAAGTGGTTTGTCAATGTCTCCGTCCTGACTAAAAGATTGTCCTAAGACAACATAATCACCTTTTCTGTTTTCAATAACTGCGTTGGCAATATCATATGCTGAACCTCCAATGGAACGCTCCCATAACAAGTCTCCATGACTATTTATTTTTACGATCCAAGCATCGTAGCTTCCTCTTGGATTAGATACATCCACATCTTGACTTTCTGAAGACCCTACAAGCACAAAATCTCCTTCAAGTGTTTCAATAGCATCATAAGAGCGGTCATTACTTGTGCCACCAAAATACCTTCGCCACTGCAAAATACCATTACCATCAAGTTTATGACACCAAAATTCTCCTGCTCCGTGTTTTTGTCCCTTATTTGATTTTTTTCCGTCCATTCCATCACCATCAGAAGCTGTAATATCCAAAAAGCCATTAAAAAAAAGACCCCCATCTTGAGTGCTAATAATATTATAGGCATGGTCGTGTCCTAAAAAACCAAAGCTTTTTTCCCACAAAAGATTCCCTCCAGTATCTATTCTTAAAAGCCAGTTATCGTGTTGGCCCTTATTTAATGATGCGTCGCCATCAAAGCTTTTACTATACCCAATAATTGCATACCCATTTCCTAGCTCAACAATATCATATCCTCTATCATCATCACTTCCCCCATAGGTCTGCATCCACTGAATTTCGACATCAGCACTAAATTTCATGACAAATAAATCACTCCCGATCCTTGTTTTGGCGCTAAAAATACCATCAGTACTTTTGGTGTTTCCAACTACCGCAAACCCGCCATCAGAGGTAGTTATAACTCCGTGAGCAACATCTTCTAAACTTCCCCCATAGGTCTTTACAGATTTCCACTCTCCTTTTATATCAGGTAAATTGGGCCAGTCACTTTCAGAAGTGGGTGTACAGCCAATTATGATGATTAGTAATAAAAGAGAAGGATGCTTTATCATTATTCAGAAGCTTTTACTAAAAATACACCGGAATTAATATCATTTAAAGCAATTACTCCACTTTCAAAAAAAGGGTAAACACTCCAAACTCCCTCAAAAGAAGGATTATTATTTGCAGGATAGGTATCAAAAAATCCAGCTTCTGAAACTTTTTTAGTGTCAATTTCACTAATATCTGAAACACGTAAACCAGCTGTATAACTTGCAAGAAAAAAGTTATTTTCTTTAACATATCCATTATGATCTATGGCATAAACTCCTGTAAAATAATTTACATGCAACTCAGGATTCATGAGATCAGAAATATCGAAAATTCGTGTTAAAGTTGGTGCCCCAAAACGAAGCTCATCTAATTCATCCCCTAAAAAAAAATATTGGTGGTCTTCAGATAAATATCCCTGGTGCGTATAGCCCCCATTTTCATATGTAATGCTGTTTATGAATTGAGGGGTTGTCTTATCTGTCACATCTACAATTACTACTTGATTATTATCCCCTCCATCACTATTACTTCCAAAAAACAATTCCTTTCCTTGAAAAGTAACATCTGGTCCTTGATAATTTACTATTTGAGCATCATGAGTGTACGAAGCTCCTGCATAGCCCCCTATAACATTAGGATTCTTTGGATCATTAATGTCAATAAAAATAGGCCCTCCTTGAAAACGATTTGACCCAATAACATAAGCAAAACCACTAATTTCGTTTATGGCAATATTATGTGCACTTCCAAAATAAGTTAGACGAGCATCTGCAGTAAAGTTTTGAACAGAAGATACATCCCTCAATTGAGTTAAATCAAAAATTTGCATTCCATGATCAGTAGCTTCGCTTACTATAAAAGCGTGATTTTTATATACTTTAATATCCCTCCAACTACTATTTTCAGTTGCGGTTAAAAGTTTTCCTAGAAAAAAGGGTTCTTCAGGATTGCTAATATCTATAAAAGCAGTTCCATCGTCTAAACCACTAATTACATACTCCTTTCCTGTTTCAGGATCTGTCCAGCCCCAATTATCATTCCCTGAAGAACTTCCTAACTCTTCAAGGGAAATGCGAGACAAAAGATCATATCCCAAACAAGGGTATACTCCTGCCATCCCATTTTCACAAGGAATTTTTCCGATACTATTTCCCAAAGAATTGCCGGGAAGCAATTGTGAAGCGGGAATTTCTGAAGAAATTGGTTCTATTATTTCTGTTTTACTACAAGAAACAAAAAAGAGTATTATGATAAATAAGACGAATCGTTTCATGTTTTTTTTCAAAACTAAGTAAAAAACATAAGAGAAAATAAAGTTTAACCTTTTGGTTAGGATATGTACTTTTGCCATATGTTAGAAAATAAAAATCCTTCCAAAACTTCAATCTCCTCTTTAGGAGAGTTTGCTTTAATAGATCACTTAACAAAAGCTTTTAATTTAACCCAAAAATCTAGTGTTTTAGGAATTGGAGATGATGCTGCTATCTTAGATTTGTCTCAGGGGAAGACAGTCGTAAGTACTGACCTTCTAATTGAAGGGGTGCATTTTGATTTAAGCTATATGCCTCTAAAACATTTGGGTTATAAAGCAGTTATGGTAAATCTATCTGACATCTACGCAATGAATGCCCAGCCTACTCAAATTACAATTTCTCTTGCGGTTTCCAATCGATTTACCCTTGAGGCACTAGATGAATTATATGCAGGCATTTTATTAGGATGTAAAAATCATAAAGTAGATCTTGTTGGAGGAGATACTTCCAGTAGTACTTCGGGGCTCACTCTTTCGGTAACTGCAATTGGTAATGTTAAGGAAGAAAAAATTTCTCGCCGCTCTGGAGCTAAAGAAAATGATTTACTTGTTGTAAGTGGTGATTTAGGAGGAGCTTACTCAGGATTACAAATTCTAGAACGTGAAAAAGCCGTTTTTAAAGTAAATCCAAATAACCAACCTGACCTAAGTAACTATGCCTACAGTATTGAACGCCAACTAAAACCAGAAGCACGTAAAGATGTGATTGAATTATTAAAAGAATTAGACGTCACTCCTTCCTCAATGATTGACATAAGTGATGGTCTCTCATCTGAAATTTTACATCTGTCAAAGGCATCACAGGTAGGGTTTCATCTTTTTGAAGAAAAACTACCTATTGATCACGAAGTGATAAAAATTTGTGAAGAGTTTAAGTTAAACACCACTACTGCTGTTTTGAATGGTGGTGAAGATTATGAACTTTTATTTACAGTTGCACAAAAAGAGTTTGATAAAATTAAAAATCATCCATTACTTTCGATTATCGGTCATGCTTGTGACTTGGGCGGAGGATGCCAACTTATAAATGGTCTTGGACAACAAATAGAGCTTACTGCTCAAGGCTGGCAATCATTCGATGAAGCGTAATATTAACCTAGGGCAACATCTAGGGTCATCATTACAATAAAGCCTCCAATAAATCCTAGAGTGGCAATGTCTGTATGTTTGTCTTGTTGGGTTTCTGGAATAACCTCTTCAACCACAACAAAAATCATAGCTCCAGCTGCAAATGCTAGTGCATAAGGAAGGATAGGTGTGAAAAAAGAAACAGCAACTGCACCTATTACAGCAGCTATTGGCTCAACTACTGCTGAGAGTTGACCATACCAAAAACTTTTAAAACGACTCACTCCTTGTCTTCTTAGAGGCATAGAGACTGCCAAACCTTCAGGAAAATTTTGAATTCCAATTCCTATTGCTAAAGCAACTGCCCCGGCAATAGAGGCCTCAGGAATTCCAGCAGCAACACCTCCAAAAAGAACACCTACTGCAAGACCCTCTGGAATATTATGAAGGGTAATTGCTAAAACTAGTAAAGTTGTTTTATGCCATGGTGTCTTGATCCCTTCACTTTCTTTAAAATTTATATGAATATGGGGTAAGACTTTATCTAAACCAAAAATAAATAATGCTCCCAGTCCAAATCCAACAGCTGCTGGAATTACTTTCACGAAACCTTCCCCCGGGCTCATTTCAATTCCTGGAGCAAGTAAACTCCAAAAACTAGCTGCCACCATTACTCCCCCAGTAAATCCTAAAAGACCATCTAAAAGAGCACGATTCATACTTTTAACAAAAAATACTAAAGAAGCACCAAGAGCAGTAAGTCCCCAAGTAAACAAGGTTGCGTAGAACGCAGCTAATACAGGGTCTATTCCTTCAAAAAATGCAAGTATTTTTTCCAATTTATTTACTTTTATGTAAAAGTAAAGAGTTCCTTTGGAATTCAATAAAATTTAGACTGTTTTAATTACTTTTACTAAAGTCTATGGAAAATCCAGTTTTTGATTACATTATATGTGGAGGAGGCGGTTCTGGACTTTTACTTCTTTATGCCTTGAGTGAGGATCCTTTTTTTTCAAAAAAAGACATTCTTTTAATTGAAAAGGAATCAAAAAATACAAATGACAGAACATGGTCCTTTTGGGAAAAAAAAGAAGGGGCTTTTGAGGGACTATTAGAAAAAAAATGGGATACTGCCAATTTCTTATCATCTTCAGTTTCATTAGACTTTGAATTAGCTCCATATCAATATAAGATGCTGCGTTCAAAAGGCTTTTATAAAACCTGTCATGAAAAAATTGAAAGGCAAAAAAATATTCAGTATTTATCTGCGAAAATAACATCGATAACCAATGAGGGTATTACCTCTAAAGTATCAACTAATAAAGGTTTTTTTAGTTCAAAAAATGTTTTTAACAGTGTATTTGATCCAACTGCTCTTTACAATCAAAAAAAATATCCTGTATTAAAACAGCATTTTATTGGGTGGTTTATTAAAACAAAGTCGGAACAATTTGATCCCAATAAAATCTTATTTATGGATTTTAATATTGAGCAAAAAAAAGAAACGCGATTTTTGTATGTTTTACCTCTTGACTCAAAAAATGCACTTGTAGAATACACACTTTTTTCAGCAAATCTTTTAGAAAAAAAGGAATATGAAGAAGGTATTCAATCCTATTTAAAAAATCAGGGAATCATAGAGTATGAAATTAAAGAAAAAGAACAAGGAAATATTCCTATGAGCAGCTTTCCTTTTGATCAATTTAATACATCCTCTTTACTAAATATTGGAACTGCAGGAGGTTGGACTAAAGCCAGTACCGGGTTTACCTTTATGAATACGACTCGTAATGTCTCAAAAGTTGTTTCTTTTTTAAAAACAGGAAAACCATTGAATCGTTTTAATATTAAAAATAGGTTTTCATTTTATGACCTTCTTTTTTTAGATGTGCTTTTCAAATATAATAGCCAGGGTAGTAAACTATTTGAACGTATGTTTGAAAAAAATACTCCTTTAACAATTTTTCGTTTTTTAGATGAAAAAACAAGCTTTGTTGAAGAGCTCAGAATTGCATCTTCTTTTTCTTTACGTCAAATTAGCTGGTTTTTAATGGCTCTTATTAGAAGGTTATTTTAGAATTTTCGATTCATCAAATTTTGACCAAACTCAATTAACAGCTTTTTTCCTTGCTCAGAAATAATTAAGCTTTCGAGTTTTTTAAATGCATCTTCCGTATAAGAAGCAACAAATTTTTGGCTGGCTATTGATGCGCCACTACTTTTAAATATCTCTTTTACGGCTATTACTTTTTGATTGTTTTTTACAGTAGTATCATACCATTGAATAAGCTCTTTTTTTTCTTTAATATTTCCACTTTTCATCACTTCATGATAAAGTATTGTCTTTTTATTTTCAAGAATATCACCTCCAACTTGTTTTCCAAAATCTTTTGGATCACCAAAAGCGTCTAAATAATCATCTTGGATTTGAAATGCCATTCCTAATAAAACACCAAAATCATATAGTAATTGTGCCTCTTGATCGGAAGCATTCCCAATCCATGCACCTATTTTTAACGAATGACCAACTAAAACAGCTGTTTTAAGTCGAATCATTTCTAGATAAGCAGAAATTGAAACGTCTTTTTGAGTTTCAAAATCCATATCATACTGTTGTCCTTCACAAACTTCTAAAGCCGTTTTACTAGTATGTTTGATCAGTTTAACAAAAAGATCATTTTGATATGGCTCTAAACACTGATAGGCTTGAATTAACATTGCATCACCTGAAAGAATTCCGGTATTTTCATTCCATTTATTATGTACACTAGGAGCGCCTCTTCTAATGGGGGCTTGATCCATAATATCATCATGTATTAACGTGAAGTTGTGAAAGACCTCCACAGAAAGAGCAGCGGGTAATGCCTCTTCTGGCTTATTTCCAAAAGCTTCAGTAGCCATAAGAGCTAATAAAGGACGTAATCGCTTTCCGCCCAAACTTAATATATATTCTATGGGAGCATAAAGCCCATGAGGTGAAGGCTTTTGCTTATTGGTTTCAAGATAATCATTAAACAATATTTGATATTTGGAAAGTGATTCCATTATTTTTTTTTTAAAAATATGATTTTAACGGAATATTAAAGCTATAAAAACGGAAGAAACTTTTTTTGTTTATAAAGTTTCCTTTCATATATTTGCCAAAAATTAGGCAATGAAAAAAAAGATTGTGGATCAATCGATTCAGCTTTTTTTACAATATGGGTTTAAAAGTGTAACCATGGATGACATTGCCAAACACATGGGGGTCTCAAAAAAAACAATTTACGTTCACTTTCCCACAAAAGATCAATTAGTTGAGCAAAGTGCTTTGAATCATTTGGATGGAATAATAAAAAGAATCAATACTATATCAAAACAATCTAAAGACCCTATCATAGAGCTATATCAAATAAAAAAAGAGGCACTTAAATCATTTGTCAAGTGAAAAAAAATCTCCTCAATACCAACTACAAAAATATTACCCTTCACTATACTCAAAATTAAAAGAAAAAGAATTTAATGCACTAAGTGGGCTGTTTTCAAATAGTATTTACGAAGGGATTCAAACTGGACTATTTAGAAAGGATATAAATGTAGATTTTGTAATTAGGATTTTCTTTAATGGAATTCGTGGTATTACAGACATCGAGCTATTCCCAATCGAAACCTATAAAATTGAAGATTTACTTCTAAATTTTTCAGAATACCACCTTCGTGCATTATGCACTATTGAGGGGATTAGAAAGTTAGAATTTTATAAAAAAGAAATGAATTTATGATCAAAAAAATAACCATTCTTCAAGTCCTGTTTTTTGGCCTAAGTGTCATGCAAGCTCAAGATTTTCCTGAAGCAGTTACCTTAGAGGAGGCCATTGAATTTGGGTTGGAAAACAACCGAAACATAATTAATGCAAACTTAGAGGTCCAAAAGGCATACAAAGAAAAATGGAAAACCATAGCAACAGGATTACCTCAATTAAGCGCTAGAGCTGATTACCAAAACTTTATTGAGTTACCTACTTCTCTAATACCCGCTCAATTTTTTGGTGGTAATGATGGGGAATTTGCGGAAGTTCAATTTGGAACTCCTCAAACTATGTCAGCTGGGATAACATTAAATCAATTAATTTTTGATGGTTCCTATGTTGTTGGAATAGAAGCAACTAAAGTTTATCTTGATGCTTCAAAAAACATTTTAGAGAAAACAGTCCTTGAAATTCGGAAAAACATAGTCAACAGTTATTTTTCTGTTTTGTTAGTAAGAGCAAATGTTGGCTTTTTAGAAAAAAATAGAGATAATTTAAATAGTAACCTGACCGAATTAATTCAGCTTTTTAAAAATGGTTTTGATGAAGAACAAAGTGTTGAGCAACTTCGTCTTACGCTTTCTAGTGTTGAAAGTCAATTGCGTTATGCTCAGAATATGGAGCGAACTACACTTAACATGTTGAAACTTCTTTTGGGTTTCCCTACTGCTTCACCTTTATTTTTATCTGACAGCCTTGAGGTGTTAACAACACCAGACTTATTCCAAATAAGTGATGAAAATTTTAAAACAGAAAATAATATTGATATTAAAATAGCTGAAAATAATTTACTTTCAGAGAGCTTATTATATCGGTACGAACGTTCAAAAAGCCTTCCTAGGATATCAGCTTTTTTAAATGGAAATTATACTGGAAATAGTGAATCATTCACTTTTACAAATGTTGATCAAAAATGGTTTGGAGCCTCTCTATTTGGAGTTCAATTACAAGTCCCTATTTTTAGCTCATTAAAGCGACGCGCTAGTTCTCAAAAGGCTAAAATTTCAGTATCTCAGGCAAGATCTTTATTAAAAGAAACTAAGGAGCGCATTTTTATTGAAACTCAAGCTGCTTCAAACAAATATAAGCTAGCAATAGAAAATTATTTTACCGCTAAAGAAAATTTAGCGTTAGCTAATCGAATTAAAGACAAAAACCAAATCAAATATTTTGAAGGCATGGTTGGTTCTTTTGAATTACGCCAAGCTCAGCTTCAACTTTATAGTGCTCAAAACAATTATATAAAAGCTATTCAAAGTGTTGTGCAGAAAAAAATAGGCCTTGAGACTCTTCTTAACACATCTCAACAATAAAAATTATGAAAAAGACCATTATATCTCTAAGCTTTTCACTTCTTTTAATGGCCTGTGGCCAGGAAACAGAAAAAGCAGTATCATCAATTACCGTCAATAAGGGTACTTTAGACGAACTTCAAATCCAAAAAGCAAACTATACTCTACAAATAAAAGAATTAACACTTGCTTTAGACTCCTTAAATCAAAAGCTTGAAAAAATGTCAGGCGGCCAAAAAAGAGTCTTAGTTACTGCCCTTGAAATAAAATCTCAAATTTTCAATCATACCATTGAAATTCAAGCCAATATCAAAACACGTCAAAACCTTCAATTATTTCCTGAATTTGGAGGACGGTTAAATCAAATTTTAGTAAAAGAAGGTCAAGAAGTTAAAAAAGGAACCTTGTTGGCGGTAATTGACGATGCTGGGCTTCAAGATCAGTTAGATCAAATGAAACTTCAACTACAATTAGTTAAAACCACTTTTGAGCGGACCCAGCGCCTATGGGATCAAAAAATTGGCTCAGAGATGATGTATTTGGAGGCAAAAACACGATTTAAGTCTCAACAAAAACAGGTTGCTCAAATGCGCAACCAACTTTCTAAAACTAGAATATACGCTCCCTTTAGCGGAGTTATTGATGAAATAATTGCCCGAAAGGGATCCGCACTTACCCCAGGAATGACTCCTATAATGCGAATCGTAAATCTTGATAATATGTATGTTGAATCTGATGTTCCTGAAAACTATTTAGCAAATATTACAAAAGGGAGTTTTGCTAAAGTATCAATTCCTGTGCTTAATGAAACACAAAATACTCTTGTGCGTCAAACCGGAAATTTTATCCAACCAAACAACAGAACTTTTAGAGTAGAGGCCCCTATTAAAAACCCAACTGGAATGATTAAGCCTAATTTAAATGCACGTATAAGTATTGTTGATTATTCAAATCCCGAAGCTTTAATGATTCCATTTAGAGTGATTAGAGAAAATGCCAAGGGAGATTCTTTTGTATTTATCCTAACAGGACAAGAACAAGACAATGAATATATAACGGAACAACGATTTGTGACTCTAGGTATGTCTAAAAATGAATTAGTCGAAATAACTAAAGGACTTAATACAGAAGATTTAATTGTAGATGAAGGAGTTAGTCTTTTAGTTACCGGGCAAAAAGTAAAAAGAATTGAACAATAATGGCAAAGTCAATGAAAACACCAAATACAAAAGAATTTCTTTTTTCATCCTGGGCAATTGATCACCGGACTATAATCTATGTGATTATGGCTATCTTTTTCATTTTAGGAATAAGTTCTTATTTCAATATGCCCAGAGAATCATTCCCGGAAATCAACGATACTAAAATATTTGTTAGCACCATTTATCCAGGGAATACAGCTGAAGATATTGAAAGAACAGTTACAGATCCGCTGGAGGAAGCCTTAAAAGGGGTTCCTAACTTAGTTGAGATTAGATCTACATCCTCCGAAGATTTTTCTATAATTGATATTGAATTTGATGAAAATATTTCAATTGAGGATGCCAAACTAAAGGTAAAAGATTTAGTAGATGGAATTACTTCCGGAGCAGACTGGCCTGTCTTTAACAATGCTAAGATAGAACCTAATATTTTTGAGTTAGACTTTTCTGAATTGCAACCTATTTTAAATATTAGTCTAAATGGTGATTACCCTATAGAGCAGTTAAAGGTTTATGCAGAAAGACTAGAAGGTAGAATTGAGCAATTGCCACAAATCAAAGAAGTGAAAATTAGAGGAATTCAAGTGTTTGAAGTTGAAGTAGCTGTGGACATTTATAAGATGACAGCTGCAAAGGTTTCTTTTAATGATATATTAGGTACTATCTCGAGAGAGAATACAACTATCTCTAGCGGAAATATAGTAAGCGGTGGACAGAGAAGAACCATTCGCCTTACCGGAGAAATTCAAGACCCAGAAGCGCTAAAAAGTTTTGTGGTTAAAACAGATAATGGTCCCGTTTACCTTGGCGATCTTGCAGAAATTTCCCTTAAGGAAAAAGAAAAAACTTCATTTGCACGTTCTTTTGGAAAAAAAGCAATCCTTCTAGATGTTGTGAAAAGGGGGGGTAAAAACCTTGTAATTGCATCACAACAAATAAAAGAATTGGTAGCAATTCCAGAAAAAATAGGTCTGCCTTCTGATCTTGAAATTAAGATTTCAAATGATCAATCTAATATGACCCTCAACCAAGTAAGTGAACTGGTAAACAGCATCATTTTTGGCGTTATTTTAGTAGTCTTAGTTCTTATGTTCTTTTTAGGCTTTCGAAATGCATTATTTGTTGGTTTTGCCATTCCAATGTCGATGTTTATGTCCTTTATGATTATGTCTGCCTTAGGGTATACACTAAATACGATGGTGCTTTTTGGACTAGTAATGGGCCTTGGAATGCTGGTAGACAATGGAATTGTTGTCGTCGAAAACGTGTACCGTCTTATGGAAAAAGAAGGAATGTCTCGTATTGCGGCTGCTAAAGCTGGAATTGGTGAAATTGCATTTCCAATTATTGTGTCTACTGCCACTACCATTGCGGCATTCCTTCCTCTTGGAGCTTGGCCAGGTTTAATGGGAGAATTTATGATCTACTTCCCCATTACCTTATCGGTAGTGTTGGGATCTTCGTTAATTGTTGCTATTTTCTTTAACTCTATGCTAGTTTCTCAATTTATGGAAATAAATGAGCGTGAAATAAGTTTTAAAAGTTTATGGCGTCTTACCTTTTTTATGGGGGGCCTTGGAATCATTCTCCTGTTTGGATCACCCTCGGTTCGGGTTTTTGGAAACTTAATGATATTAATTCCTTTATTGTTTTGGCTTTATAAATTTTTTATCAAAAAATGGGCTACTATATTTCAAAATACGTTTTTAGTACGTTTAGAAAACGGGTACAGAATTTTTCTTACCTATGCGTTAAGTGGTTTTAAACCTTATTTTTTCTTAGGTGGTACGTTTTTATTACTGTTTGCCTCTTTTGCATTAATGGGGATTTTCCCTCCTAAAGTGGAATTTTTCCCAGACAATCAACCAAAACAAATATTTGTCTTTATTGAATATCCCGAAGGAACAGCAATTGCCAAAACTAATGAAACTACTCAGAAAATAGAACAAGAGATCTTCTCTGTTATAGAGCGTTCTCAATACAATAAAAATGGATTTAATCTTTTAGTAGAATCTCTCGTTGCTCAGGTTGGAGAAGGAGCTGGAAATCCACAAATAGACAATGGAAATACCAATGAACTTCCGCATAAGGGGAAAATTTCACTTACAATGCAAGAGTTTAAGTTTAGAGAGGGGACCTCAAGTGAATCTTTAAGAAAAGATATTCAAAGACAATTGCTTGGGAAATTCCCTGGAGTTTCTATTTCTGTTGAGAAAGATGCAAATGGTCCGCCAGCAGGATATCCTATTACTATTGAAATTACTGGTAAGAATTATTTAGGACTTATTCAAACGGCAGAAAAAATGAAAGAACACCTAAATAGAATCAATGTTGATGGTGTTGAAGAGCTTAAAATAAACGTAAATAAAAACAAACCAGGATTAGAATTAAACATTGATCGAAAAAAAGCGGGAGAATTGGGCGTTTCTGCTTCGCAAGTTGGACAACTACTTCGTACCTCATTGTTTGGTTCAAAAGCAGGCGTTTATAAAAACAATGGAGATGATTATGATATTAATGTAAGGTTTAATAACGCTAACCGGTATGATGAAAATGCATTGTTCAATCAAAACATTATTTTTAGAGATCAGGCTACAGGTAAAATTAGAGAGATCCCAGTTTCTGCCCTAATAAGAAAAGAAAAGAAAAATAGTTTTAATGCGATTAAACACCGAAGTCTAACACGTGTTGTAACCCTTTATTCCTCTGTACTTGCTGGATATAATGCAAATGCTGTTGTTGATCAGGTGAAAGGTGCCCTCACAAATTATGCCCTTTCTGACGGCGACAGCTTTAAATTTTCTGGAGAAATTGAAGAACAAGAAAAAAATATGACTTTTTTGTCTAATGCATTAGCAACAGCCTTAGGATTAATTTTATTACTACTTGTTTTTCAATTCAATTCTATTTCCAAACCCCTTATCATATTACTTTCTATTTTCTTAAGTTTTACAGGCGTCTTTTTAGGCTTAATTGCTTTCCAAATGCCTTTTGTTATTTTAATGACCATGATGGGTATAATTGCTTTGGCAGGAATTGTTGTAAATAATGGTGTTGTTCTTTTGGACTATACTCAACTTCTAATTGATCGAAAAAGTAGTTCAGAAAAACTTGCTGAAGGCGAAATGTTAGCTAAAAATTTAGCAACTGAAGCTATTGTTGAAGGTGGAACCGCAAGATTACGCCCTGTAATATTAACTGCCATCACAACCGTACTAGGTCTTATTCCTTTGGCTATTGGACTTAATATTGACTTTTTCTCTCTTTTTTCTGAATGGGATCCAAAAATTTATATTGGTGGAGACAATGTTATCTTTTGGGGGCCACTAGCATGGACGGTAATTTTTGGACTTACTTTTGCGACCTTTTTAACCCTTGTAATCGTACCTTCTACATTTTCTATAGTGTACTCTATTAAACTTTGGTTCAAAAGGATTTTATAAAGAAATTGAAATCCTAGGGTTCACGCCTTAGGATTTTTTATTTTTGTCATACATTAAGAAAATCATGTACAGAACACACCATTGTGGAGAACTCTCCATAGAACATCTAAAAAGTACAGTAACCCTTTCGGGGTGGGTACAAAAAAATAGAAATAAAGGTTTTATCATTTGGACTGATTTAAGAGATCGTTATGGGATAACTCAATTGATCTTCGATGAAAAACGAACTCCAAAAGCTGTTTTTGAAAAAGCACAAAGTCTAGGAAGAGAATTTGTTATTAAAGTTAAAGGAACCGTAATTGAACGGGAATCTAAAAACCCAAATCTGGCCACAGGTGATATTGAAGTTTTAGTTGAAGAATTAACGGTTCTCAACCAAGCAAAAACTCCTCCTTTTACCATTGAAGATGATACAGATGGAGGAGAGGAATTGCGTATGCAGTATCGTTATTTAGACATTCGAAGGAATACTGTTAAGGAAAAATTGATCTTTCGTTCTAGAGTTTCTATGGCAGTAAGAAATTATTTGACTCAAGATGGTTTTATTGATGTCGAAACACCTTATTTAATAAAATCTACTCCGGAAGGAGCACGTGATTTTGTTGTCCCTTCCCGTATGAATGAAGGCCAGTTTTATGCTTTACCCCAGTCTCCACAAACCTTTAAACAATTATTAATGGTCGGTGGAATGGATAAATACTTTCAAATTGTTAGGTGTTTTCGCGATGAAGATTTAAGAGCAGACCGTCAACCAGAATTCACTCAAATTGACTGTGAAATGACTTTTGTAGAACAGGAAGATATTTTAAATCAATTTGAAGGCTTAACCCAACATCTTTTAAATAGTATTAAAGGAATTAAACCCAAACCCTTTCCAAGAATATCCTATGATCAGGCAATGAAAACCTATGGAAACGACAAGCCAGATATTCGTTTTGGAATGACTTTTAATGAATTAAATAATGTAGCACAAGGCAAAGGATTTGGAGTTTTTGATAGTCAGGAGCTCGTGGTAGGAATTGCAGTGCCTGAGGCTGCTAAAATGAGTAGAAAAGAAATAGATGCATTAATTGATTGGGTAAAACGACCTCAAATTGGTGCAAAAGGTTTGGTTTGGGTAAAGTGTAATGTCGATGGGAGTTATAAATCTTCTGTAGATAAATTCTTTACTGAAAAAGATTTAAGTGCATGGGCTTCCTGCTGTAGTGCTATGCCCGGAGATTTAATTTTAGTCCTTTCTGGTGAAACACAAACAACCCGAACTCAATTAAGCGCCTTAAGAATGGAATTAGCAGAAAGACTAGGACTAAGGAATCCTGAAGAATTTTCTCCACTATGGGTGATAGATTTTCCATTGTTAGAATGGGATGAAGAAGGTAATCGCTATCATGCGATGCATCATCCTTTTACAGCGCCTAAACCAGAGCAACTGAACTTATTAAAAACTGATCCGGGATCAGTGAAAGCCAATGCCTATGATTTGGTATTAAATGGAAATGAAATTGGTGGAGGATCCATTAGAATTCATGATCAATTACTACAATCACAGATGTTTGATTTATTGGGCTTTTCTAAAGAAGAAGCCCAAGCTCAGTTTGGCTTTTTGATGGATGCCTTTCAGTTTGGTGCTCCCCCACATGGAGGAATAGCATTTGGATTAGATCGATTGGTTGCAATATTAGGTGGCGAAGAAACCATTAGAGACTTTATTGCCTTTCCTAAAAATAATAGTGGTCGCGATATCATGATTGATGCTCCAGCTGAATTGGATGCAAGTCAACTCAAAGAATTAGCACTTCAATCAATAGCAACTGAGAAGGAATGAAAATAGTCTTACGTGTTTTGTTTTTTATTCTTTTGGTAGCTCTTGCCTTTGGAATTTATTATAAAGCTCAAATTGACTTTTCAACCGGAGAACGTATTATTGGGTTTACCGTTTTGGGTGGAGCCTTTATTTACCTCCCCCTATTTTTATACCATCATTGGAAGGGAAAACGCCTTCAAGATTATACAATGAGTGAAGAAAATCTTAAAAAAATGCGAGAAAAACAAAAAGCTACATCTAAATTTAGAAAATAAATACAATTAAATTTATCTTTAATAAACGCTTTTAAATTTCCATTATTGCTTATTTTTTTTTGTCAATAATTTTCTAAAAAGATTGATAATCAAACACTTTGATAGATAAAAAGTGTTAAAAAAAGTTTTATTCACAGATTTTAAGCGTAACTTTGCCAAAATAATTAATACAAAATATACAATGACTGGTACGGTAAAATTTTTCAATGAAGCTAAAGGATTTGGTTTCATAACAAACGATGACTCTGGAGAAGACGTTTTCGTTCACATTTCAGCACTTAACGGTGAGACCCTAAGAGAAGGGGCAAAAGTAGAGTATGTAGAAGAAGATGGTAAAAAAGGGAAGCAAGCTTCCAGTATTACTGTATTATAATTTATATATTAATACTAAAGCATAAGCACTTCAGCAATGAGGTGCTTTTTTTATTTTCTTTTTTCTCTAAAAAAATTATCTAATAACAATTTGGCCTCCTCAGCCATTATCCCTCCTAAAACAGTTGTCTTAGGATGAAGTGAAAGTGCAGCTTGATGGAAGCCTCTCTTAGAGTCCGAAGCACCATATACCACTCGCTCTAATTGACTCCAAGTTAATGCTCCTGCGCACATAACACATGGTTCTAAGGTGACATAAAGCGAACAGCCCACTAAATATTTTCCATTGAGATAATTTGCTGCTGAAGTAATGGCTTGCATTTCTGCATGTGCTGTTACATCATTTAATTGTTCTGTTAAATTGTGTGCACGTGCAATAATGCGTTGATCAACAACAACTATTGCCCCCACAGGAACTTCATCTGCAAGAGCCGCTTTTCTTGCCTCGGCTAGGGCTAGTCTCATGAAATAATTATCGTCTAGTTCGATGTTCAAAAATACAAATTCCAAAGGCATTTATAGCCCCTATATTTCTGTTACCTTTACACCATGTTAGAAAACCGATTTTCATCTGTTTCCTATCCTGAAGAATTGCGAAAACTTTCTCAAGTTGAATTACCTGACTTTGCAGGTTGGTTAAGAAAAGAAATAATCCATGCTTTATCAGAAGGAGAGGGCCATCTTGGATCTAGTCTAGGAACCGTAGAACTTACAGTTGCGTTACACTATTGCTTTAACACTCCTAATGATATTTTAATTTGGGATGTAGGCCATCAAGCTTATGGGCATAAAATGTTAACTGGACGAAAATCCGCTTTTAAAGAATTACGTCAAAAAGGAGGCATCAGTGGCTTTCCAAATAGAGAAGAAAGTCTCTTTGATTCATTTGGCACAGGGCATGCTGGAACTTCAATTTCTGCAGCTTTAGGAATGGCATTAAGTTCAAAATTAAAAGGAGATAACAAGCAGCATATTGCCATAATCGGTGATGCGTCTATTGCAAATGGGATGGCCTTTGAAGCATTGAATCATTTAGGAACTACTCAGGCGAATGTGTTGGTAATACTAAACGATAATACAATGGGTATAGACCCAAGTGTTGGCGCATTAAAAAACTATTTTGAAACTGTAAAAAAAGAAACATCAACAGTACCAAACTTTTTTAAAGCCCTTAATCTTGATTATTCAGGACCCATCGACGGACATAACATTCATTCGCTTATCAAAACCTTTGAGCATCAGAAAAAAGTTTCTGGTCCTCGTATTTTACATCTCATAACAAAAAAAGGGAAAGGTCTTCTTCCTGCAGAAGACGAGCAAACAAAATATCATGCGCCCGGAAAATTTGACCCAATGACCGGAAAACTTAATGCTCTTCAAAGTCATCAAAAAATTAAATTTCAAGAAGTCTTTGGAAATACACTACTCAAATTAGCCAAAAAAAACAAAAACATTATTGCCATTACACCCGCTATGCCTACCGGAAGTGGACTTGTTAAAATGATGAAAGAGATGCCAGAGCGTTGTATTGATGTTGGAATTGCTGAGCAACACGCCGTTACCCTTGCTGCTGGAATGGCTACCCAGGGCATGCTGCCTTTTTGTGTCATTTATTCAACTTTTTTACAACGGGCTTATGATCAAGTAATTCATGATGTAGCACTACAAAATTTAAGTGTTGTTTTTTGTGTTGATCGAGCGGGGTTAGTAGGTCACGATGGGTCCACCCACCATGGTGTATTTGATCTTTCTTTTTTGAGGTGTATTCCAAACATGGATATTGTAAGCCCTTCAGATGCAGAAGAATTACAAAATCTAATGTTTACCGCTCAACAAGGAATAAAGCATCCATTGGCCATTCGTTATCCAAGAGGCTATACCTCAAAAACAAAGGAGGTTTATGACTTCAAAACAATCCCGTGGGGAAAAGGACGCTTATTAAAAAAAGGAACTACCATTGCTATTCTTTCATTAGGAACATTAGCAACAATTATTGAAGATGCAATTAAAAATAGTACCAATTCAGATGCTTTTTCTCATTACGATTTGCGTTTTGTAAAACCTCTAGATACTCAAATGTTACATGTTATATGTAAAACATATAAAGCTCTTATTATTTTTGAAGACGGAGTAAAGGCTGGAGGTGTTGGAAGTGCAATACTTGAATTTGCTGCTCAAGAAAACTACACTCTTTCTATTCAATTGGAGGGTATACCAGATACTTTTATTGACCATGGAAAAACAGAATCACTACACAAAGAATTAGGCTGGGATATATCATCTATTGTTGAAAAAATAAGTCTATTATTAAATAAAACAGAAGGATGATTATCCTTGCCCTAGGGTTTTATATATTTAGCCTATGAGTAACCAAAAACGACTTTTTTTATTAGATGCATTTGCCCTTATTTTTAGAGGTTATTATGCATTTATTAAAAACCCTAGAATAAATTCAAAAGGAATGGATACCTCTGCTATTATGGGATTTACAAATTCCTTGTTAGATGTAATCAAAAGAGAACGACCTGACCATCTTGCCGTTTGTTTTGATAAAGGGGGATCTGAAAGTAGAACAAACCTTTTTACAGACTATAAGGCCAATCGGGATGAAACTCCAGAAGCCATCAAAATTGCAGTCCCTTATATTCAAAAGATTCTAGAGGCCATGCACATTCCTGTGATTGAAAAGGCAGGCTTTGAAGCAGATGATATTATAGGAACTCTTGCAAAGCAAGCTGAAAAAGAAGGTTATAAAGTTTTTATGGTGACCCCTGATAAAGATTTTGCACAATTAGTTTCTGAAAATATTTTTATGTACCGCCCATCTAGAATGGGAAATGGAATTGAAATATGGGGAATACCAGAAGTCCAAGAAAAATTTGAAATTGATCGACCAGAACAAGTTATTGACTATTTAGGGATGATGGGAGATGCTGTAGATAATATCCCGGGGCTCCCAGGTGTAGGAGATAAAACGGCTAAAAAATTTCTAAAAGAATACGGTAGCATGGAAAATCTTTTAGAAAACACTCATCAAATCAAGGGGAAACTTAAGGAAAAAATTGAAGCAAATAAAGAGTTAGGTATCCTTTCCAAGGTACTAGCTACCATTCTTTTAGATGTCCCTGTCACTTTTGAGTCAGCGTTATATGAATTAACTACTCCGGATGAAAATGCTGTAGGAATCCTTTTTGAAGAATTAGAATTCCGAAGAATGGCCGAAAATTTTAAGAAAATATTTGCTCCACAAAATACAACCATTCAATCCGAAGCAAAAGAAAACATAAACAAGTCTAGCCAGCAAGGTCAACAATTTGATCTTTTTTCTACCCCTGGGGGTGGGAAAGTAACTGAAAATAGTATTGATAAAAAACAGGATTTGATCTCCAATAAACATTGGTACCAATATGTGAATTCACCTTATGCAGTAACTCAATTGGTGAACGAGTTAATGCAACAAAAAAGTGTTTGTTTTGATACAGAAACCACCTCACTAGATTCCTTACAAGCAGAATTAGTGGGAATTGCCTTTTCTTGGTCTAAAGGAAAGGGATATTATCTAGCCCTTCCTGAAGAAAAAGAAGAAGCTCAAAAACTTCTTGGCCCTTTAAAAACATTTTTTGAAAATACCAAAATTCAGAAAATAGGTCATAATCTTAAATATGACTTAAAAGTACTTCGATCATATGGAATTGAAGTAAATGCCCCTCTTTTTGATACCATGATTGCGCATTATTTAATTAATCCTGATATGAGACATAACATGGATATATTGGCAGAAACCTATTTGAATTATTCTCCTCAGTCCATTACTGAATTAATTGGTAAAAAGGGAAAGAATCAAGGTAATATGCGAGATGTTTCCTTAGAGCAACAAACCGAATACGCAGTTGAAGATACTGACATTACACTTCAACTAAAAGAATATTTTCACAATGAAATGAGTATTGCAAAGACCCTAGGACTTTATGAAAAAGTGGAGCTTCCCCTTCTCTCTGTATTAACTGATATGGAATGTGAAGGAATTAATTTAGACGTTCCTTTTTTGAATGTTTTATCTAAAAAACTTTCACAAGATATTTCAGTTTTAGAAAAAGAAATTTTTGAAACAGCCGGGGAAACTTTTAATCTTGCCTCTCCTAAACAATTAGGATTAATTCTTTTTGATAAATTAAAATTGGTTGATAAGCCCAAAAAAACAAAAACAGGGCAGTATTCTACTGCAGAAGATGTTCTGTCTTATTTAGCTAAAGAACACTCTATCATTTCAAAAATTTTAGATTGGCGTTCTCTCCAAAAATTACAGAACACCTATGTTGATGCGCTTCCAAATGAAATTAACCCAAAAACAGGACGTGTTCATACCATCTATAATCAAGCCGTTGCAGCAACAGGACGCTTAAGTAGTAATAAACCTAATCTTCAAAACATTCCCATCAGAACAGAGCGAGGTCAACAAGTAAGAAAAGCTTTTATTCCAAGAGATGAAAATCATGTATTACTAGCAGCCGACTACTCACAAATCGAATTACGAATTATTGCTGCACTCAGTAAAGATGAGGGAATGTTGTCTGCCTTTCAAAACAATGAAGACATTCATAGAGCTACAGCTGCAAAAGTATTTGAAGTTCCATTAGAAAAAGTTACCAGAGCACAACGCAGTAATGCTAAAACGGTAAACTTTGGAATTGTTTATGGTGTTTCTGCTTTTGGTCTTAGTCAGCAAACTGACTTAAGTCGTGCAGAAGCTAAAGAGCTTATTGAAACCTATTATGCTACCTACCCTAAATTACGTGCCTACATAAAAGATCAAGTAGATTTTGCTAGAGACCATGGATATGTAGCAACTGTATTGGGAAGAAGGCGCTATTTAAAAGATATTAATTCACAAAATGCTATTGTTAGAGGGGCTGCTGAACGAAATGCTGTAAATGCTCCTATTCAGGGAAGTGCCGCAGACATTATAAAGCTGGCCATGATTGCCATTCAAAAACGTTTAAAATCAGAATCATGGAAATCAAAAATGTTACTTCAGGTTCATGATGAACTTGTTTTTGATGTGCCAAAAGAAGAGGTTGATGATTTAAAAACTATGGTTAAAAATGAAATGGAAAATGCCTTTGACATCGATGTCCCCTTAGTTGTAGATATCGGAATCGGAAACAATTGGTTAGAGGCACACTAATAAAAAAGGACTTCTTTTTCCGTCTATAAAAAATTAGAATAAAAAATTTTACAAAGCAATATATAATCGTACATTTGCAGCCCGTTGAAACAATTTTTAATGGATTTAAAATATTTATTGTGAATACACTAAGTTACAAAACAATTTCTGCCAACCCAAATACGATCAACAAAGAGTGGGTCTTAGTAGACGTAAAAGACCTTCCACTTGGAAGAGTTTCTGCAATTATTGCGAACTTTTTACGTGGTAAATACAAAACCAACTTCACTCCTCACGTAGACTGTGGAGACAACGTTATTGTTGTAAATGCAGCACATGTTACCTTGAGTGGTAACAAATGGGAGCAAAAAGAATATATTCGTCACACGGGTTATCCAGGAGGACAGCGCAGGTTAAATGCCACACAGTTACATAACAAAAGAGATACACGTCTTGTTGAAAATGCTGTACGCGGAATGCTACCCAAAAATAAATTAGGTGCTGAATTATTTAGAAATTTACGTGTATTCGGGAATTCAGAGCATGAACAAGATGCACAAAATCCAAAAACCATTAATATAAACGAATTTTTATAATGGATACTATTCATACTATTGGCCGTCGTAAAACCTCTGTTGCTCGAATATTCGTGAGTAAAGGAAAAGGTAAAATCACGGTAAATCAAAAAGATTACGCAACGTACTTTCCAACCCCTACGTTACAGTACAAAATACAACAACCTTTTATGTTAACTAACACAGAAGGAAACTACGATTTAAAAGTTACTGTTAAAGGTGGTGGTTCAAACGGACAAGCAGAAGCCGTTCGTCTTGCCATTTCTAGAGCGCTTTGCCAAATTAACGAAGAACATCGTACAGAATTAAAGCCAGAAGGTTTATTGACTCGTGATCCTAGGATGGTAGAGCGTAAAAAATTCGGTCAGAAAAAAGCAAGAAAAAAATTCCAATTCTCAAAACGTTAATTGGTACCCGTTTTGTCTTTGGCAAAACAAAGTTCATATATTTATTAAATAACCAGTTGCTTAAACCGCTAATGCGGATGTTAGTTTAGCATCTAAACAAGCTTTAATGCTTGTTGCTATTCAAAAGGAACGTAAACTAAAACAAAATGGCAAAAATAGAAGTAAATGACCTGTTAAAGGCAGGTGTACATTTCGGACACTTAACACGAAAATGGAATCCAAATATGGCTCCCTATATTTATATGGAACGTAATGGAATTCACATCATCAATCTTTATAAAACTGCTGCAAAGATTGAAGAAACTAACGAAGCTTTAAAAAAAATTGCTGCATCAGGACGTAAAATACTCTTTGTAGCTACAAAAAAACAAGCAAAAGATATCGTAGCTGAAAAAGCTAAAACGGTAAACATGCCTTACATTACTGAGCGTTGGCCTGGAGGGATGCTTACAAACTTTGTAACGATTCGTAAGGCCGTTAAAAAAATGGCGTCTATCGATCGAATGAAGAAAGATGGAACCTTTGAAACACTTTCTAAAAAAGAACGTTTACAGGTAAGTCGTCTTAGGGCTAAATTAGAAAAAAACTTAGGATCAATTACAGATATGACTCGTCTTCCTGGAGCTCTATTCATCGTAGACACTACTCGTGAGCACATTGCAGTTAAGGAAGCTCAAAAATTAAATATTCCCATTTTTGCTATGGTTGATACAAACTCAGATCCTCGTGATGTAGATTTTGTAATTCCATCAAATGATGACGCATCAAAATCGATTGATAAAATTTTAGGCCTTGTTACTGGAGCACTCGCTGAGGGCTTACAAGAACGTAAAAACGAAAAAGAAGAAGATGCTAAAAACATGGAAGCTGCTGCTAAAAAAACAGAAGCTGCAGAAGTTGCTGTTGAGGTAGCACCGTCTGTTGAAAAAGCACCGGCTGTAAAGGCTTCAGAAAAGTCTTCTGAAGAAAAAAAAGAAGAAAAAACCAACTCATAAATTAATAGAACTGTGAAAATTACTGCATCTGAAGTAAACAAACTCCGTCAATCTACTGGAGCGGGAATGATGGACTGTAAAAAAGCACTTGTTGAAGCTGAAGGAGATTTTGACAAAGCTGTTGAGGTATTACGTAAAAAAGGACAAAAGGTCGCTGCTAATCGTGCTGACAGAGATTCCTCTGAAGGAGCTGCTTTAGCTAAAGTTAATCGTGATAACACTAAAGGTGTTGTTCTTTCAATTAACTGTGAAACCGACTTTGTTGCCAAAAATGATACTTATTTAACTTTAGCAAATGCACTTGCTGATTTAGCCTTAGAATGTGATTCATTAGAAGACTTTCTTATTGCTGAATTCCAAGGAATGAAAGTTGCTGAGAAATTAACAGAACAAACAGGTGTCATTGGTGAAAAAATTGAAATTGGTGGATTTAAAACACTACGTGCGCCTTACGTTGGTTCTTACATTCACGCTGGAAACAAAATAGCAACCCTTGTTGGTCTATCTACAGTAATTGATAATGCTGCTGAAGTATCCAAAAATGTTGCTATGCAAGCTGCTGCAATGAATCCTATTGCTTTAAATGAAAACGGTGTTGATGCCTCAATTATTGAGAAAGAAATTGAAATTGCAAAAGATCAATTACGCCAAGAAGGAAAACCAGAAGCTATGTTAGATAATATTGCCAAAGGAAAAATGAAACGTTTCTTTAAGGATAATACTTTAGTAAACCAAGATTATATCAAAGACAGTAAAATCTCTGTTGCTGGTTATGTAAAATCTGTTGGTGACACTGAGGTTACTGCTTTTGAACGCGTAGCATTAGGATAATTCCTAAAAGCTAATCTTAAAAAAAGCACCCAATGTTGGGTGCTTTTTTTATACCTTAACATTATGCAGACACAACGTAAATGCGGTTGGTGTAAGGGTAACGATCTCTATGAAAAATACCATGACACAGAGTGGGGAGTACCGGTATTTGAAGAACAAACTCTTTTCGAATTTCTGATCTTGGAAACATTTCAGGCAGGCTTAAGCTGGATTACTGTTTTACGAAAAAGACCTGAATTCAAAAAAGCTTTTGATCAATTTGACTACCATAAAATATTACATTATAATGGTCAAAAAGAAAAAGAATTAATGAATAATAGTGGCATCATTAGAAACCGGTTAAAAATAAGTGCCACTATTCAAAACGCCAATGCCTTTATTGAAATTCAATTAAAACAGGGGAGTTTTTCAAACTATTTATGGGAATTTGTAGATGGTACTCCCATAATTAATTTATTTAAGAATTCAGCCGATATACCTTCTTCTAGCCCATTAGCAGTTACGTTAAGTAAGGACCTAAAACAAAAAGGATTTAAGTTTGTAGGTCCGACTATTATTTATGCATTTATGCAAGCTACAGGAATGGTAAATGATCACTTAGTAGATTGTTTTCGGTATAAAGAGGTGTTGTTAAAACGGTAAATCGTCCTCAACCTGATTTGGATCACC
This sequence comes from Flavobacteria bacterium MS024-2A, assembly GCA_905182305.1. Taxonomy (GTDB): domain Bacteria; phylum Bacteroidota; class Bacteroidia; order Flavobacteriales; family Flavobacteriaceae; genus MS024-2A. The sequence continues at coordinate 26,070 of CAJJBB010000003.1, read as the reverse complement.
TTCTGCAGGTTCAAATGCAGTTGCAGGAGGAATTGGGGGCATCTCAGTTGGAACTGCTCCTTCTGAAGCATCAATTCGCCATCCTTGCACAGAATTAAAATATTTTGTTTCCCCTTGAGGGTTAACCCACTCTCTGCCTTTTATATTAATACCGATTTTTACAGATTGACCTACTTGATGGGTGTTAAGTAAATCACATTTGTCTTGAATAAATTCAATTAAAATATGCTGCGGATACTGTTCTTCTGTTGTAACAACAACTTCTCTTTTACGAAAACCGTTTGACCCGTAGGTTTTTGTTTCGTCAATCCATTTAATTTTTCCGTTTACTTCCATAGTTTGTTTTGTATTAAAACAAAAATAACAAAAGTTTTTACGGACTGTATTGCATATACAAGCAATTTATCAAATTCATGTATATTCGTAAGGAAACCTTAAGTATGAAGCTGCTTCACATCTTAAAAAATCAGCTTAAAAATAGCTGGTTCTTTTTTGCCTTTATCATTGTGGTCCTTATTTTATGGAATACTTATATATTATTTCAAAATTTAAGTGTTGAACAAAGAACCAAAATGGAACTTTGGGCAATGGCGCAAGAAGAATACATTCAAAATCAAAATTTTAGTAACTTAACTTTTGAAGTGCTTCAGCGCTCAGGGATAAACCCAATGATTCAAGTAGATAAGGACGGATATATTATTGAAATAAGAAACATACCTTGGATAGAAGAGAAGCAGGACTCTACCGAGCTTTATAAAGTTTTATCACAATTAAAAAAAGAAAATGACCCCATTATTATACAATATAAAGACCATACCGGGCTAATGGTTGTTGATCAAAAATTGTATTATGGTGATTCAGAGGTATTAAAAAAACTACAGTATTATCCCCTTGCATTACTACTGATCATTTTTCTTTTTGGAACCGTATTATATTTTGTCTTCAAAACTATTAAAATAGCAGAACAAAATAAACTTTGGGCTGGTATGGCAAAAGAAACAGCACATCAAATCGGAACCCCCTTAACGTCAATGATGGGGTGGATTACTTTACTGAAAGAGAAAGAAAAAAAATCAATCCCATTACTAGAAATAGAAAAAGATATTGACCGCTTAAAAGTGATAACCGACCGCTTTTCAAAAGTGGGTTCTACTCCCGAACTAAGCTCATGGGATATTATTTCAACCATTACACAAACCGTTAGTTACCTTCAGAAAAGAAGTTCAGAACATGTTATTTTTGAGCTTCAACTTCCTGAAAAAGTAATTATTATTCCATTTAATACACAATTGATTAGTTGGACACTAGAAAATCTTATAAAAAATGGAATTGACGCCATGAAGGGTAAAGGCACTCTGAAACTTAGAGTAAATGAATTAAAAAATCATGTTGAAATATTAATTTCAGATACTGGTTTAGGTATGAAAAAAGAAATTGCTTCTAAAATTTTTTCTCCTGGTTTTACCACTAAATCTAGAGGATGGGGGCTTGGATTATCTTTAGCGAAAAGAATTGTTGTGGATTTTCACCAAGGTAAACTTGGTGTGCTAAAAACTACTCTTGGTAAAGGGACTCAATTCCAGATTTTATTAAATAAAAAAAAACTTACTTAAACTTGATCCTCAAAAAAAACAGCAATTGCTTTTGCTGTAGTTTCCATTTCTTGCTGGGAAATTTTAGCTTTATTCTGAAAACTAATATCCTCCATAGTATGAAGAGGAATTAAATGGACGTGAGCATGAGGAACTTCAAGGCCAATAACTGACATCCCAATACGCTCACACGGTATCGCAATACGAATTGCTAAAGCTACTTTTCTCGAAAAAGTCATTAATTGATTAAATGTCGCCTCATCAAGATCAAAAAATTTATCTCCTCGCTACTTTTGGAACACACAAAACATGGCCTTTAGTATTTGGATTAATATCTAAAAAAGCAAAACAATTAGAGTCTTCAGCAACTTTATAGCTTGGTATTTCACCTGCTATAATTTTAGAGAAAAGGGTTTCCATTAGGAACGTGAAATTGAAATAATTTCTAGCGAAATACTCCCGTTAGGAATTATAATTTCAGCAAACTCTCCTACTTTTTTTCCTAGTAGACCCATACCAATTGGAGAATTAACAGAAATTTTTCCTGTTTTTAAATCAGCTTCACTTTGCGCCACTAAAGTATAAGTCATTAAAGCTCCATTTGATCTATTTTTTAACTCAACGATTGAATGTATTAATACTTTTGAAGTGTCTAATTCCGATTCATTTATGATGCGCGCATTTGATAAAATATTTTCCATTTTAGCAATATGCATTTCTAACATTCCTTGAGCTTCTTTGGCTGCATCATACTCCGCATTTTCACTCAAATCACCTTTATCTCTTGCCTCTGCAATAGCGTGTGAAGCTTTTGGACGCTCAATATCTTTAAGTTGATTTAATTCTGCGCGTAGTTTTTTTAAGCCTTCTTCTGTGTAATAAGATACTTTACTCATGTTTTCTACGTTTTCTATATAAACAAAAAATCCTCCCAAGGGTGGATTTATAACAAATATACACAATTGAGACACTTGATTAACAACAATTTGGAACTATGAGAATAGGAGTTATTGTATGTGTCCTTTTTTGTCTGGGTTGTACTAAATCTCAAATTCAACGAAATCCTTACTTAGTAGACATTCGTTTTCAAAGAGAACTTAACCTAAGTCTTCCACTATATAATAAGTTAACTTTTGTTGGAGGAAGCCTTTTAATTGAGGACATAGGCATTAATGGGGTGTTAATATTTAATTTAAATGGATCATCTTTTTTAGCATGGGAAGCAACTTGTCCAAATCATATTCCAGAAAGCTGTTCGAAGCTATCCATTGAGGGTGTTTTGGCAAACTGTAGCTGTGAGGAATTTCAGTATAGTTTGGCTACGGGACAACTTTTAAACCCTTCTGAAGATTTAAATCCGCCCCAGGGACTTTTATTTTATCAAGTTCAAAATTATAATGGTATTTTAAGGGTTACTAATTAACAGAAAATGAATTTCATATCTTATAAGATATTCGTCATCTTTAAAAAAATATCTTTTTGGCTTTTTGGTTTCTCACTTCTTACCTGGATTACTTCTGCTCAACTTTTAGAAATAGATTATAGTTTAGAAAAAAAAGAGGAAAGTAGTTTTAGAGTTCACGTTATTCGATATGGAATTGTTGGGGTTAGTAACTTACAACATATAGATCTGAGTGTTGAAGCATTAAAATTAAGATTTGATAGTAAAAAAGGGAGTCATTTTTCTTTTTCAGTTTATGGGACCCAAACATTATGGCGAGGCAATAAAATTGATGGTTTAAATACTTTTGATTTCGTAATGAACCCAATGGGGGGAACTATAAACGGAAACTTTTTCTCCAGTATTTCTATTGATAGAAATGATACTAATATTTCTAAAATAGGACTATCTCTAGGTAAAAAATGGGTAGAGGGTCAACCACTTCCAAACTTTGAAAATACTCGTTTTTTTGATAACTATGGTCGTTTAGGGATTATACATCAACGCCTTTTAGCTGAAGATCCACTACAAAACACTAGCCTTTACTTTTGGGGATTTCCCAATCTTATTGTACATCATTCCTCTGACTCAAGCCGGCAATCTTTTTTTAATGGAGAACTTCCTGCAATTGCCTATGGATACGGAATGGAGTTTGGCATCGATTATAATACTCAACTCAAATTGATCTTTCTAGGTCAGCAAATTATTAATACAAGCCCAGAGAGTATCTATGGCCGTTTTGTAGCACGCCTCACCCTAGCTTATAAGTTCTAAAAGGTATCAGTTTTAATCCCGTTAGAAAATGAATGCCTGCTTGAGGATAATATCCAGCTCCTTCAATAGTGGTAACCTGTCCTGGTAAAGACCAGGTATCATCGTAAGTGAAAAAATAACCGTTTGATTCATATTTTAGGTTAAAAATATTATTTATGATCGTTGACCACTGAATTTCTTTGACCCACCTTTTGGGTTGCCAGGTGAAAACAGCGTTTAAATCAGAGACAAAATAGGCTGCCAAAGTGGAGTTTTCAGCATCTATGTTTCCCATGTACTGCTTTCCAACATATTTTGATAATAACCCTATTTGAAAGCGAGTAGAGGGTGCGAAAATGAGCGCATTACCTAACACAACATTGGGGGAAAATGCTAATTGAGTTTCGCCTAAATTTTGAAGTATTCCATCTCTTTTAAAATAAAAATCTAAATTTTTATTACTACTAAACGCAAGGTTTGGTTTCCATAACCATTGATCTGCTAGTTGAATTGAAGCATCAACTTCAGCCCCTAATCGTCGGCTTTCTCCTACATTTTGACGAATCGGTGCCCCTACCTCATCAATAGCACCTGTCAACACTAACTGGTCCTGATATTCCATCCAATATAGATTGGCTTGGACTTGTATTTTTTCTTTTTTAATTCGCCACCCCAATTCAAAATCATTTAATTTTTCAGGTTTAGGTGCTCCATTTTCATAATCTGTCCGGTTAGGTTCTCTTTGTGCTTTTGCATAAGAAAAATAAATGCTTTGATCTTCTGATGGCTTAAAGGTAAGTCCGGCTTTTGGATTGAAAAATATTAATTGATCGTCCACACTAAGTTTAGATGGTCCTGCTATGATTCCCTCTATTGAATAATTAACTCCACGCACTTGTAAGTCTATAAAACCTATGATTTTATCACTTATTTTTTGCGTTGCTTTTGCAAAAAAACTTCCTTCCGTTTTTATTCCTTGATTTTCATAAAAACGATGTTTTGGAAGAGCATTACTAATATTTTGACCCCATAATAACGTCCCAAAGTGATCACCAACATAACGACTGTATAAACCTCCAAAATTAAAAGTTGATACAGCAGTTTGATGGTTAAGACCAAGGGTCATCACATAGTAATCATTGTCTAGCCATTTTTGACTAATATTTTCAGTTTCATCTATGATTATGTTTCCAAGAGTATAGGGCTCAAGTTGTAAATAAGAGTAAGAGGTATCTCCTCCCAATTTATATCATTGAACTCTTCATAAAAACCACTCCCATGAGTATAATTCAAGCCCAATGAAAAATTCCACTCTGAATTAATTTTTTCATTCCAATGAAACTGGTAATGATTTTGAGTGTAATCATCTACCTGGTTTGAATAAAAGCCTGATAGATTACCGGTTTCGTCATACATTTCACCTGCGGGATTGTAGGTTCTATTGTTTGCCAAGACCTCTTTATCAATTCCATACCAAGATTGATAAGTAATCTCGTGTCCTCCAAAGATGAGAGCCTTTATTAATGTATTGTCATCTTGAAAAGCTGTTTGAAAGAAATAGGAATCTAAATCTGATGCTGCTCTATCGATATAACCATTCGAATTAATTTGAGATAAACGTCCAGAAAATGAAAAATTATCATTGAGCATACCCGTTGAAAACTGAAATGTATTTTTTAATGTTTTAAAGCTACCTAAGCTAGTTGCGATAGAGGAAAATGCGTCTAAATCTAGATCTAATGTTTCTACGTTTAAACTTGCTCCAAATGCCGAAGATCCATTGGTGGAAGTTCCGACTCCTCTTTGTAATTGAATTTGTGATACAGAAGAGGCGAAATCAGGTAGATTTACCCAAAAAGTGCCTTGTGACTCTGCGTCATTATATGGAATTCCATTAAGGGTTACATTTACTCGTGTTGCATCGCTCCCCCGAACCCTTATACCAGTATATCCTATTCCAGCTCCTGCATCACTAGTTGTGACTACACCAGGTAAATAGTTTAATAAAATAGGAATGTCTTGTCCTAAATTTCTTAAGGATATCTCCTCTTTTGAGACATTTGTAAAGGTAATAGGGGTGTCATTTGTTGCCTTTATTCCTATCAATTGGACTTCTTTCAAAGTTATAGTAGGAAGAGAATCCTTAGCGTCAATCTTATTTTGTGTTTGTGCATGAAGCCCAAAAGCGCTTAAAAATATTAAAAAGTAAAAGAGTACTATTTTCATTCGAATATATTTTATTCAAATAAAAGGGGTAATTATTCTTGTTAAAAAAAATTACGGTAGTTTGTTTTCCCTTGGCAGCATTACCTGCCCAGGTTCGTTGGGTATGATCTCAGCCTTACGGCACCCCTTTGAGATTTAAAGCAAAGATATTCCAAAAACTGATTTATAAAAATAAATCTGAAACTATTTTTACAGGATTAAATGTAGCTTCTGGAAGTTCAATAAAAAGAGTGTTCCATTCTGCCATCCCGCCGTTCCATAGTCCAGGCCATTCTAATACTTTTATTTTTACATTACCTATTGTTTTGTGGCTTACCATAAAACGCTGCTCATCTCTATAGTCGAGAAGGGAGAATTTAGTACCCTTAAAGTTTTTGATTCCACAAACCATCATAACTGGATTAAAGTAGGTAATCTGTTCACTAGTAGATTGTTGATTGGATTTGTTTAATTCAACTCCCTCAATAATTTGTAAAGTTCTCCCCCTAGCTTGTTTTTTCCAAAAAGGACCCCCTCCTTTAGCGCCTTTATTGAGAATCATCCCACAAACACGAATAGGTCTGTTGAGATAGTCAATAAGACTTTGATAAGAACGTTTATTTTGAATATTCAATTTATAATGTGGATCAAAATGAGTTTTAATAAAAGTTTGAATGGGTTCTAGTGGGGTGTTATCTTTTTCTAAAGTTAGGTGCTCAAGGTGCCTAAAAATATCTTTTTGAATGGTGAGTAATTTACCTGCCAATATTTGTTGCCAAGAGATACTTGATGAATTTTTAGGTCCCCATTTAATATTATCAATATTTTTAATCAAAACATAATCAGAATCAAGAAGGTTCATGTTTTCTAAAAGTGCGCCATGCCCTCCTTTTCTAAAATCAATATTTCCATTATTATCTCTAATAAAAACATTATTTTCATCTACAAAAGGAGTGTCTAATAATCTATTTTGATATGAGTAATCAATTGCTAATAAGGAATTTACTCTTGCAGGTATTTGCTGCCTAAAATGTTTCTCAACCCTTTCAAATAATGGGCGATGTTCCTTTGTTATAGTGAAATGAAGGGTAATTAAATTATTTTTATTTACCATCTCGATGGCCTCCAAAAGCTGAGCTTCAAAAGGAGTAAGTTCTTCCCCTTGCTCATCTATAAAAAAGGGGATAAGTGCTTTTGGAAGAGAAAAATATTGAAGTGTTTTGTCAAATAAAAGAACTTTTGTAAATGCCTCAAAAAAATCTGGTTTATTACTAAAATTAACTGAAGTATTTGAAGAAACTCTCGCCGATACTTTCCCGTAAAAAGGAAGTCTTTTTAAGTTAATGTATAGAATTTTTAGTGCTGCTCCAGCTTCTGAGTTAAGATAAGTATCCAGAGAAAAATCAGGACTTTCTTTAGCTTCCCAATATTCAAAAAAAGGCAAAAACATTCTACTCCCAACTCCTGAGGCTGGAACAAATTTTATCCATTTACAGGTATCTTCTTCTTGTTTAAATAATCTTTGAGTTTCGACTTGTTCTTTTTTTGAAAGTTTTTGAATTCCATCTGAAAGTCTTACAGGTGAGATATCGAAAAATGGAGGCGCTCCATTTTTTAGATATTCTAACTGGCGCTGAACCAACTCAGGAGAACGACCCTCAGAAATTAAATTTTTATAGTCTTTCTTGAACATCATGCTATTCTTTGGTTTATTAAAGAATTTATATCCTTAATAGCGGATTTTAATCTAGTTTCATGGGATCCAATTAAGTAGGAATAAGACACTTTTTTTTGTTTCAAAAGATGTTCAAAATGACGAAACATAAGGTCTCTTTCTTCTGGTCTATCACGAAGGTCATCGTTTTTCCAGGGTACGTCGATTCCTGTCAAAAAATAATGATCGTATTCAAAGGTATCGGAAAGTTGTTTTAATTGAATATCACAATATCCATCAAAATGTGTTTCAGACCATGCCTGGGTGACTAGAACATTAGTATCGCAAAAAAGAATCTTATTAGCCTTATCAAGTGCCTTGTTTTCTGAAATCATTTGTCCTTCTGCAATCACTAGTAAATCTTTTAGGGTGCAAATTGACTTGTCTTTGTCCCATTTTTTTTGAAGGTAATCTCTTGCAAACTCAGGAACCCAAGTGGTCTCATAAAATTCTGCAAGGGCTTTTGCCATAGTTGTTTTACCAGTTGACTCAGGACCAAATAAAACGACCCTTAGGCAGTTGCTTTTTTGTTGTTCAATATTTTTTTCCATTGGATGTATCCAAAGATAGCAATAACTGTAAAGATAAGGTACTGGAGACTGGTAAGGCCGAGTCCCTTGGCCATATAAAGTGGAATTGAAATAAGGTTCCCAGTAATCCAAAAAAACCAGTGTTCAATTTTCTTTCTGGCCATTAGCCACATTGCTATAAAAAATATTGCGGTAGTAAAGGTGTCAATTGGAGCTGACCAATCTTTCCATTTATCAAAAAGGATATAAATACCTGAAACAAAAAAAATGATCCCCATAAAAAAAATAAACCACCATCGCTTTTCATAAGTGTTCATTCTTGATATTGAATTTACAAGGGTTGTTTCTTTTTTAAGTGTCCAAAAATACCAACCATAGATACTCATTATGAAATAATATGCATTAATCATAAGGTCGCCAACTAATCCAGCTTGAAATAATAAATACACATAAATTCCAGTAGAAATCATTCCCGTTGGATATACCGCTATCTTATTTTGTTTGGCACACCAAACACTCAAAATTCCTAAAATTACTGCACCTGCTTCTAACAAAATATTGATTAAAGGATATGAGGTGTAGGGTTCGATTAAAAATTCAAAAATCCGGTTCATACTTCTGATGTTTTTGGAGAAGCTAGTGTCAAGCAATAATCTTTAAAATATCTGAAGTTTAGTGAATACAGCCAATCTTTATCCTGATGTAAAACGTGCCCTACTCCGCTGGCTGCTTTCGGTTGGAAAGGTTCAACTAAAAGCTGCGTATTAAAATGAATCCCTGGAGTTCTGAAAGCTTTATAAATTGCTTCTTTAGCTGTCCAGATTTGACTGAGAAATTCAATGTTATCCGTTTTAGAGTGATCTTTTGATTCTTCTATATGTAAAAATCGGGCAGCAATTTTTTTAATTTTTTCTTGATAATACTCTAAATCTATCCCAACTGGAAAAATAGAAATTGCTATTGCTGCCATGTTTTTAGTATGGGTAATTGAAAGGTATCTCCCATCAGTTAAATACGGGACTCCCTGCTTATCATATTGGTGTGTTTCAGGAGCTATACCACATCTCTTAAGCAGCTGACGTATGGCTAAATATCCTTTTCTATGTACTTCGCTTTTTCTTGATGAAAGGCGCTCTAATGCTTCTTTTGATAAGGACAAGCCCGAACTCAAAAAAATCTCCTCTTCAGTAATTTGCCAAATACAAATTTGAATGTCGTTTGAAATTATCTCACTGTAGCTTAATGGCATTTGATAATACTTAGAAAGGTTGTATTTTTGCTGTCTAAAATACAAATATACAGTTATGGAAACAAAATCAACTCAACCCTTATCTTATAAAGTAAAAGACATTTCCCTTGCAGAATGGGGTAGAAAAGAAATTTTGTTAGCAGAAAAAGAGATGCCAGGATTAATGGCATTACGTCAAGAGTATGGACCATCACAACCATTAAAAGGTGCGCGAATTGCAGGTTGTCTGCACATGACTATTCAAACAGCTGTCCTTATTGAAACTCTAGTGGCTTTAGGTGCCGAAGTTACTTGGAGTTCTTGTAATATTTTTTCTACTCAGGACCATGCAGCAGCGGCAATTGCAGCGGCAGGGATTCCTGTTTATGCTTGGAAGGGAATGAATGAAGAAGAATTTGAATGGTGTATTGAGCAAACCTTACACTTTGGTGAAGATAAAAAGCCTCTTAATATGATATTAGATGATGGTGGAGATTTAACTAATATGGTTTTAGATCAATATCCTGAAATGGTTGAAGAAATCAAAGGGCTTTCGGAAGAAACCACCACTGGAGTTCACCGTTTGTATGAACGTGTTAAAAATGGAACGCTTCCCATGCCAGCAATCAATGTAAATGACTCGGTAACAAAGTCAAAATTTGATAATAAATACGGTTGTAAAGAGAGTGCTGTTGATGCTGTTAGAAGAGCAACAGACGTTATGCTTGCCGGAAAACGTGTAGTGGTTTGCGGCTATGGTGATGTTGGTAAAGGAACTGCTGCATCTTTTAAGGGAGCAGGAGCTATTGTTACAGTAACTGAAATTGATCCAATTTGTGCGCTTCAAGCGGCAATGGACGGCTTTGAGGTTAAAAAACTTTCTAATGTTATTGGAAATGCAGACATTGTTTGTACGGCCACGGGAAATAAAGATATTTTAAAAAAGGAATCTTTCCTTGCACTAAAAGACAAAGCTATTGTTTGTAATATAGGGCACTTTGATAATGAAATTGATATGGCCTGGTTAAATGACAACTATGGAGATTCTAAATCTGAGATCAAACCTCAAGTAGATTTATACACTCTAGAGGAGGGAAAACAAATTATTGTTCTGGCAGAAGGACGCTTAGTAAATCTTGGGTGTGCAACCGGTCATCCCAGTTTTGTGATGAGTAATTCATTTACTAACCAAACATTAGCTCAGATTGAATTGTGGTTAAATTCAGATAAATATGATAATAAAGTCTATATGCTTCCAAAGCATTTAGATGAGAAAGTAGCTGCCCTGCATCTAGACCATTTGGGCGTGGAATTAGAGTCTCTCTCAAAAGATCAAGCAGATTATATTGGAGTAACCGTAAAAGGTCCTTATAAGCCAGATTATTATCGTTACTAACTAGGTTAGTTACTTAAAAATTAAAAGTCGGTTCTGCACCGGCTTTTTTTATGTACTAATGTTACAAATACTTATGAAGCTGATTCATTTGGCCTGATAAAGCAATTAACAATATATTTATTGTAAGGATTTAAAGTATAAAAAAACCTGTAATGTATAAACATCACAGGTTTTGATAAAAAGTAATTTATTATTTCTAAGCCTCGAAAGGAACAACAGAAACGAAAGATCTATTATCTCTCTTTTTGGTAAACTTAACAAGACCGTCCACTCTTGCGTGAAGGGTGTGATCTTTACCTAGATAAACATTTTCGCCAGGGTGATGAGCGGTTCCTCTTTGACGAATGATGATGTTTCCAGCACGAGCTGCTTGCCCACCAAAGATCTTAACGCCTAAGCGTTTTGATTCTGATTCTCTTCCATTTTTCGAACTACCTACTCCTTTTTTATGTGCCATGATACAATGGTTTTAGGTTTATTATTTAGATAATGCAGCAATTAAATCTGCTTTTTTCATTGCTGAAATTCCTTCTACACCTTTCTTTTTTGCTGCTGCTTTTAATTCAGCTACCGTCATTTTGGAAAAGTTTACAACTTCAGCCTTAGGCGCTTCTTTTTTAACAGCTGCTTTAGGTGCTGCCTTTTTTACAGCTGGCTTTTCTTTAACTACAACTGGCTTTGCTACCGCTTCTTTTTTAGCTTTAGCACCAGAAGCTTTGATGTTTTCAATTAACAATTCTGTTAATGCTTGACGGTGTCCATTTTTAACACGATATCCTTTTCGTCGTTTTTTCTTAAAAACGATCACTTTGTCACCTTTAAGGTGACTCACCACTTTTGCTTCTACAGAAGCTCCAGTGATAGCCGGGGCGCCAAGAGTAACTTTTTTTCCATCATCTAACAGGTATACTTTATCAAACGAAACTTTCGTTCCTTGTTTATCTGTTAAGCGATGTACGAAAAGCTTTTGGTCTTTTGCAACTTTAAATTGCTGCCCTGCTATTTCTACAATTGCGTACATTATTAGTTTCTTTTTATGGACGGCAAATATATAATTATTTTAATCATAAAACAAGCACTGAACCCAGCTTATTGTCTGTCTATGGAATACTTGCCTGGACCTGTAAAGTAGAGGACCACAAAAGCAATTAAAAATAAAAATGATTTTTCTTTTTTTGAAAAGGGATCCCCATCATGAGCAATTATAAATGCTACTAACATGTTTATTACAGCTATTAAAGAAAACCAACGGGTTTTCCATCCTACAATAAGAAAAATTGGAGCGATAAATTCAGCAATAGCACATAAAATTAATGAGGCTGTTGGGCCGATTCCAATGGGATCGCCAAAGCTAAAATCTCCTGCTAAAACTTTCATAAATTTTCCATAGCCATGAGTCAACATTGCAGCACTGAAGCCAATGCGTAAAAGCAATAATCCGAAATGTAAAGCGTTTGTTTTCATACTTTTAATTTTAATTGCATTTGAAGATATCTATTATTTACAAAAATGACTTAACTGTTTTTTCAATCGCTTCTTCGAAATGTGTCATTGGTTTCCAACCCAATTCATTTTTGATTTTAGAAGCATCAATAGCATACCGGAAATCATGACCCAAACGATCAACAACATAAGATATCAGATCTAAAGAAGTACCCTTTGGGCGACCTAATAATCGATCGGTTACCTCAATCAAAGTGTGTACCATATCAATATTTCGTATTTCATTATTACCTCCAATTGCGTAGGTTTCTCCTATTTTTCCTTGGTGTAAAACTAGATCAATAGCTTCTGCATGATCTTCTACATACAACCAATCGCGAATATTTTCTCCTTTTCCGTAAACAGGTAAAGGTTTGTTTTCTACAATATTTTTGATAAATAAAGGAATAAGTTTTTCTGGGTATTGCGCAGGACCATAGTTATTAGAACAATTAGAAAGCACCACGGGTAAATCATAGGTATGAAAATAAGCCCGTATAAAATGATCCGATGCCGCTTTAGAGGCCGAATAAGGAGATCTGGGATCGTAAGCCGTTTCTTCTGTAAAAGCACCTTCTTTCCCTAAACTTCCGAAAACCTCATCAGTTGAAATATGATAAAAGCGTTTGTTTGCCATATCATCTTTCCATTGGTTTCTTGCTGCTTCCAATAAATTCAAGGTTCCCATCACATTGGTTTGAGCAAATCCTAAAGGGTTTTTTATTGAATTATCAACATGGGATTCTGCAGCTAAATGCACTACCCCATCAAATTGATGTTGGTCAAATAAAGTGTTAACGAAGCTAGCATCTATAATGTCCCCTTGAACAAAAGTATAATTCGATGCATTAGCAACATCGGCTAAATTATCCAAATTTCCTGCATAAGTAAGCGCGTCCAAATTCACTAGCTGCGTATTTGGATATTTGTTGACCATCTTTCGGACAACATGAGAACCAATAAATCCAGCTCCCCCAGTTATTAATACCGTTTTAAAGGCTTCCATCACTTTTTAAAATTTGTATGCATTTTTTTAAACTTTCTTGCCACGTTGGAATTTCAATCTGTAATTCTTTTTCTATACGTCCAGTATCCAAGATACTGTATTTAGGGCGTTTTGCTAAGTTGGATAGGCTGAAGTTGTAATTCCTTGAATTATGGTTTTACACTCTAATTCATTGACAATAGCTTCTGCAAATTCTTTCCAACTGCACACTCCTTGATTGGCATAATGTAAAATGGGAAAAGTATAGATTGTGTTATTTGAAATAAGTTTTAGAACGGTTCTTGCTAAATCAATTCCATAGGTGGGTTTCCCCACTGATCATCAACTACCTTTAATGCTGATTTTTCTTTTGCTATTCGAGCAATCGTCTTAACAAAGTTTTTTCCAAAAGGGCTAAATAGCCATGATGTTCTGATCGTTACATTCTTACAGCTGCTTTTTGAAAGGAGTATTTCCCCTTGTAATTTTGATTTTCCATAGATCCCTATTGGATTTGTTGACTCCTCTCTTGATAGGGTTCAGAAGACTGTCCATCAAAGACATAATCTGTTGAAAAATGAATAATTGAAAGATTTTTATTCTCGGCAAAGTCAATTAGATTTTGAAGTCCTTCAGTGTTGATTTTAAGGCGCTCTCTTGTTCATTTTCCGCCTGATCAACATTGGTGTAAGCGGCGCAATTGATAATGCCAACAAAAGGATTTTTGCTATAAAAATTTGCAATGGTTTCCGGTCGCGTAATGTCTACTTCATTTCTGGAAGCAAAAAATAAATTTATCTCAGGAAATTCTTTGGCAACCGCCTGAAAGCATTGTCCCAATTGACCTGAGCCGCCTGTTACTAGATAACTAGGCATAGAGGTCTGTATTATAATCAAAAAGGGTTGCCTCTGCTAGTGTAGGATGCTTTTTGTCTTTCTCAGATTGAATCCATTCTGATTGGGGTATTTGCCAATCTATCCCTAAAGCAGGATCATTTGGAGTGATACTTCCTTCACTCTCAAAATTATAATATTGATCTACTTTATAGATAAAAATGGACGTCTCACTTAACGTAATAAATCCATGAGCAAACCCCCTGGGAATAAAAAGTTGTAATTGATTTTCTGCGCTTAATTCACAACTAAAATGGTGCCCAAAGGTGGGAGATCCTTTCTTATATCCACAACCACATCTAATACGCTTCCTTGAATACACTGAACTAATTTCGTTTGACTAAAGGGAGGTAATTGATAATGTAAGCCCCTTAAAACTCCTTTTTTGGAAAGCGTTAGATTGTCTTGACAAAAGCATATTTTTCTCCCTAAAGCTTTTTCAACTTCTCTCTCATTAAAACTTTCCATAAAAGAACCCCGTTCATCTAGATGAACGTTAGGCTTTAAAATAAAAACCTCCTTGAAAGGAGTAGTTTTAATATTCATAATGGATCGTTTAATTGAAGCTTAAAGTTATGATTTATCGCTGTATTTTTTAATTAAATAGCTTCCGTATTCTGTTTGTTTCATTTTTTCTGCACCTTCTAAAAGTTGCTCTTTTGTGATGAACCCTTTTTCAAAAGCTATTTCTTCTAGACACCCTACTTTAAGCCCTTGCCTTTTTTCAATGGTATGAATAAATTGGCCTGCTTCCAATAAAGATTCATGGGTTCCTGTATCCAACCAGGCAAAACCTCTTCCCAACACCTCAACTTGTAGATTTCCGTCTTCCAAATATTTTTGATTTACAGCAGTTATTTCCAATTCACCCCGCTCGGAAGGTTTGATTTGTTTTGCTATTTCAATTACCGAATTAGGATAAAAGTACAAGCCTACCACCGCTTCATTGCTTTTTGGCTTTTCAGGCTTTTCTTCAATAGAAATCGCTTTGCCTTGATTATCATATTCTATAACACCATAACGCTTTGGATCATTAACAGTATATCCAAAAATGGTAGCCTTCGAACCAAGACTTGTTCTTTGTTTAACCGCTTCAAGCTGTTCTGAAAAATCTACGCCATAAAAAATATTATCTCCTAATATCAAACAAACCGCTTCCTCTCCAATAAATTCTTCTCCTAAAATAAAAGCTTCTGCTAAACCATTTGGCTTTTGCTGTGCTTTATATTGAAGGCTGATTCCCCACTGACTTCCATCACCCAAAAGGCGCTCATATTGCCCTAAATCTTCTGGAGTACTGATCACTAAAACTTCTCGAATCCCTGCTTCCATAAGTACAGATAAGGGATAATATACCATGGGCTTATCATAAACAGGTAATAACTGCTTAGAAACTCCTAGTGTAACTGGGAAGAGTCTGGATCCTGTCCCGCCGGCAAGGAGGATGGCTTTCATGTGTTAATTTTTTTTAAAGATAATAAGGTTTTCTCTTTATAATAGATAATTATTGATTTTGACTACAGCCCGTAGTTATTTCAAAACTACTCTTTGTAAGACCCTGTATTTATTGACTTTATATGTTATTTAACATAAAAAATAACGTATATTTAAATGTAAATTTTAAACAAATTTACGTTAGAAAATTTTATTTAAAATGTTAAATGAAATTTGAAGTTAGTTATAATATTCACAAATCATATGAAAATTACACAATAAAAAATGCGTGATTACAACGATAAAATAGTTGCTAATGGTAGAGATCAAGGGGTATTACTCACTCAGATCTCTAACTATATAAAACATGCACCTCTAAGAAGACTTAAAAGAAGTGGCTCACTTGGTCTGTCCAATAATTCTATCAGGAATCTAAAACGTTTTTATGATTTAATTCAGGAATTTGAATCTGATTTTGGTCAATCGATCATGTTAGATACAATAGATCACATGTTAGTTAATGCTTTTAAAGAGTGGCTTTTAACTGAAAAAGAGTATTCACTTAATAACGCTGGCCTTCAATTAAAGCTTCTAAAAATGATTTGTAAAGAAGCTGAAAGAATGAGTATTAATGTAAATCCATATACCAGACACATAGAATCATTTACTCAAAAAAGTAAAGATCGAGTATTACAAACCATATCATTTGAAGAAATAAAACAAATAAAGGCACTTAGAGATTTACCTTCCACTCTTGAAAATGCAAGAAAATGGATACTGATTGGGCTTTATGTAGGCCAGAGGGTTTCTGATCTATTGGCACTTAAACCATCACAGCTCAGATTTATAGAAAACGGCGTTTACATAGATATTAATCAGCAAAAAACCGATAAATATGTGACTGTTGGAGTGGTAGATAAAGAAGTCATTCAAATTTTAAAACAGCGTTTTCCATATGCTATTTCAGCTCAATTGTTTAACAGGCAAATAAAGCAAATTTGTCAAATAGCGGGTATTTATGAAATGGTAAGTGGTTATAAATTATGCTCTAAGACAAGAAGAAAAAGATTGGGCACTCACCCAAAATATAGTCTTATCTCTTCTCATGATTTAAGACGATCTTTTGCTACTAATTACTTTGGGAAAATAGAAACTCCAATACTTATGCAAATCACTGGGCATTCAAAGGAAAGTACTTTTTTAAGTTATATAGGCTCGCAGGTTAATAAGGACACTTACGCAGATGCTTTTATGAAAGTAGCTGCTACTTTGTAGGATCTGGTCCTCTTTCCATAAAAGAATACTCTTTCTTTCTGTAATGTTTGCAATGGTAAATTCATCTCTAACAGGTTTAGTTTTTGGGAGAATATAATTTGAAAGGCTTTGAAGAAGTTTTACTCTATCAGACATAGAGAGATCTTCTTGATGCATAATTAAATGATCAAGAACCCCTTCATAAAGAATTTCCATTTTTTCTTTAATATTGGGGTCTAGTAATTTTGACGGACCGCGCCTACTTTTTTGACCTGCTGCTTTTGCTGTTTTTGGATTAAATGGCATTCTGCAAATTTAGGCCAAAGGAGTAACAGTCTAAAAATCAATTACACTAAACTTTTTAACAATTTTCCTAACAAACCTTTAAAAGATGGTATTTATTAAGATTTGAATATGCCTTCCAGCTTTTCTAAAAGATTATTTCTGTCAAACTCTTTTTCGTAGTAGGCCCTTCCATTATTTCCCATTTCACTGCGCTTAGATTTATCCAAAGCCATTAATTCTTTTATGCCCTCACTTAATTTAAGCGAATCTTCTGCAGGAGAAGTTACGCCGCACTTAGCATCATTAACTATTTTAGCCCCCTCTCCATCAATAGAAGCAATTATAGGTTTTCCACATGCTAAATAAGATTGAATTTTAGCCGGTATTGTAAGTGAGAAGATCTTTTCTTTTTTAAGTGAAACCAATAGTGCATCTGCATGTGAAAAGAATTTAGGCATTTCAGTTGGGGGGAAAGATCCCAAAAAATTAAAATGTGACTCCAACCCTTTTTCTTTTATTAGACTTAAGGCAGTTTCTTTATACCGTCCATCTCCTAAAACAATCACCTTAACAGGAAGCTCTTTAATATTATTAATAGCTTCTTATAATTGTTTTGAAACTTTGTGCTTCTCCAATATTTCCAGCAAAAACTATATTAAAAAATTCATTTTGAAAAAACTCTTGATATTCTTTGACCTCTTGGAATGGCTTATAGAAATCTTCAGTGGGATTAGGATAAAAGATGATTTTATCATTTGGAATTCCCTGATTTAAAATATACTCTCTAAAGCCATCAGACTGGATTAAAACTTTTTTTGATTGATTATAAATCCACTTAGTAAGTGAATTAAAAAACCCTAGCACTAACTTGTTGTTTACACCTCCTGCAGCAGTTAAACTTTCAGGCCAGAGATCTTGAACCCAAAAATAAATAGGAGTTTTAAAAAGTTTTTTAGCGAAAATTGCCGGGATTCCAACGGTAACAGGTGATGTTTGATAAACAAAAATGGCATCAAAGGAGCCTTTTATTTTTCTAACTTTTAAAGGGGCTAAAAACGCAAATGAAATATAATTTAAAAATAATCTAAATGCACCTCCATTTCTCCTTGAAAATAAATTAGCTCTATAGACAGGGATATCATTTATAGTTTCAAAATCATCACTTTTCCATCCATAGCCTTCAAAAAAATGAGTTTTTGAATAGTTTGGCTTGCCAGTAAGCACAGTAATTTGATGACCTCTTTTTTTTAAAGAAAAAATAAGGTCGTTTATTTTAAAATTTTCTGGGTAAAAATATTGAGAAACAACCAGAATATTCATAGCTCTAAAAAGTCTTAGTAACAGTATCTTTTTTCCAAACAGTTCTATTTACATAATCAATATAACTAAGAATAATGCGTGTAACTTTAATAGAAACATTATCAACATTATAATCTTTTATGATATTAGAAGTAAATTTTTTGTTCTGACTTACCATCACATTAATGGACTCAAGCACTCGTTCTTTTTCTAATCCAGACATGATTAAAGTCCCTTCATCCATACCCTCAGGTCTTTCATGAGCTTTCCTTATCATAATAGCTGGAAAACCTAAAATTGAAGATTCTTCAGTTATAGTTCCACTATCACTAATAACACACTTAGCCTCTTGCTGTAATTTTATATAATCGAAAAAGCCCATTGGTTTCATAAAGTTGATCAAAGGATTGACTTTTATATCTCCATCTAATTGTTCAATTCTGTTTTTGGTTCTTGGGTGTGTACTCACAATCACGGGTAACCGATACTTTTCAGCAACTGCATTTAATGAGTGAAGTAAGTTTTCAAGATTGCTTTTATAATCTACGTTTTCTTCTCTATGAATGGAAACAATAAAATAATTGTCTTTTTTTAATTCTAAATTTTTTAACACCTGACTTTCTGATATTTCAGATTTATAAAAATTTAAAATTTCTTTCATGCAAGATCCTGTCTTAATAATAGTCTCAGGTCTTATTCCTTCACTAATTAAATAACCTCTAGCTTGCTCTGTAAGTGGCATGTTAATATCACTTAAATGATCTACTATTTTCCTGTTTAACTCTTCAGGAACTCTCTGGTCAAAACATCTATTCCCAGCTTCCATATGAAATATTGGAACCTGTCTTTTTTTTGCCGAAATTACTGAGAGACAAGAATTGGTGTCTCCATAAAGTAAAACAGCATCTGGTTGAACTTGTTCAATAATTTTATCTGATTTAGAAATAATATTAGCAATAGTTTCTGCAGTAGTATCTCCAACACAATTAAGAAAGTGATCTGGCTTTTTAACCCTTAGATCATTAAAAAATATTTCATTTAACTCATAATCATAATTTTGACCTGTATGAACTAATATATGTTCTACATTTTCTTCTAACTCTGCAATAACTCTGCTTAGTTTGATGATTTCAGGTCTAGTGCCTACTATGGTCATTACTTTTGTTGCCATCTCTATATAGTTTTATACAAGTCTATGAAGTTCATATAGTCTTTTTTTAACTCAAAAATCAATTCATCCCAACTAGGCGGTTGTAAGCCTATCTCTTTCTCTATTTTTGAAGCGTTTAATGTTTTATTGGATATTACGGTTTTGTCATCATTAATAATTAATCCAAGATCAAAGTTATCATTTATTAAATGTAGCAATTCGAATTTGCTAATTGGTTTGGATGCTACATTATAAATACCACTTAAATTCTTGTGATTATCAATTAAATCTGCTACTAGTCTCGCCATATAAACTGTTGTCACCCCTGAATACATAACTCTTGAGAAACCATTAATTTCTTTCTCTTTATTATTTATTATCCATTCAAAAAGTTCCGTTTTATTAAATAATTCAGGACCAATCATTGAAGATCTAATCGTTAGTGAACTTTTAGAATTAATCTCGCCCAAACCTTTTGTTTTGCCATAATAATCCAAAGCATTAGGTGTTGCGTCTTCTAAATAACTCCCTTCGCTACCAGAAAAAACACAATCTGTACTAAAATGAATTAATCTTTTTTTGAATGCTAAGGCCCAACTAGATATCTGATGGGGAAATAAAGAGTTAAAGTAAATTGTATCAGATATATTTTCAGCAGCCCCTCTTCTAATGGTTATTCCAATAGCATTAATAATTACATCTGGATTAACTTTATCCAAAAAATCAAGGATGCTGTCCTTTAAAAAATCATTGAAAAATACTTTTGCCTTTGGTGAGATTCTTTTTAAAGTCAAATCTTTATTTTCTCTAACAGAAATAAAAATTTCGTGATTTTGAACACTTAAAACTTGAGCATTTTATGCCCAATCATTCCATCCCCACCAAGAATTAAGATTTTCATTATTTATAGCCTACAGTTCCCAATAAATCTTTTAATTCTTGAATGCTAAGTCTATTGGTGTTAAAAGAATTGTATTCTTCTAAGACGGCTTTTGAATCAATCCCTTCAGAAAAATATTTATTATAATTCAGGTCTCTATTATCTGCAGATACTTTATAATAATCTCCTAAATCTTCACTAACCATACGTTCTTCAACACTAAGTAATGTTTCATGCATTTTCTCGGCATGTCTAATTCCAATATTTTCAATGATTACATCAGAATTATAAATCTCTTTCATAGCAATAGCTAAATCTCCTATGGTACTTGCTGGTGACTTTTGGACAAAAATATCACCGCTTTGACCATTATTAAAAGCAAACAAAACAAGTTCAACAGCATGATCTAAAGTCATCATGAATCTGGTCATATTTGGATCAGTAACTGTAATATTTTTACCGTTAATAATCTGATCGTGAAAATGAGGAATTACTGAACCTCTTGAGGCCATCACATTTCCATATCGTGTCCCAGTTATAATGGTGTTTTTGAGTTTCTAGACTTTGCAACAAAAACTTTTTCCATCATTGCTTTTGACACTCCCATTGCATTAATAGGATAGACTGCTTTATCTGTACTCAGGCAAACTACTTTTTTAACATCATTAGAAATGGCTGCATTTAAAACATTCTCTGTTCCTAAAACATTAGTTTTAACTGCCTCAATTGGATAAAATTCACAAGAAGGAACTTGTTTCAATGCTGCAGCATGAAAAACATAATCTACATCATTAGCTCTGATCGAACTCTATAATCTCTTACATCTCCTATGTAAAACTTAATCTTGGGATTATTGTAAGCAACTCTCATGTCGTGTTGCTTTTTTTCATCCCTAGAAAAAATTCTAATTTCTTTTATATCTGAATCTAAAAATCTATCTAAAACAGCATTCCCAAAAGAACCTGTCCCACCAGTAATAAGAAGTATTTTATTTTTGAACATCTTGACTAATTATAAACTCTATAAAGTTATCTAATTTATTTTCAACTAATACCTTTGTTTCTGATAAATCCTCATTAATGCTTTTAAAATTGCATAGAGATACTTTCTACTGAATAAGGATCAAAAGTTAAAGAGGGTTAATTATTTCGTGAACATAAGGAAATCACTTGCTAATTACCTTACAACCATGATTTAGCAGCTTCTATTAATGGCAACCCAAAACTTTCAACTAAAGACGGATAAATTGCAAACTCACTAAGTATTATATAATTCATTTACTCCTCTCAATGCTTAATGTTCCATGAAATTTAATTTTTAAATTATTGGATAGGACTAAATAATGCCTCGTTATCTATAGTAAGATGTAATGTAATCTCTAGATTTACTCTATTTG
Organism: Flavobacteria bacterium MS024-2A; assembly: GCA_905182305.1. Classification (GTDB taxonomy): domain Bacteria; phylum Bacteroidota; class Bacteroidia; order Flavobacteriales; family Flavobacteriaceae; genus MS024-2A. Next base: position 4,152 of record CAJJBB010000003.1, on the reverse strand, counting down.
CTACAAAAACAAATGCCTCTATTAATCTTTTATGATTCTTATGAGAAATACCACTAGATAAATAAACAAAATTATTAGAGATCTTGTCTAAAGAAGATTTATTTGATCCTATTTTATAAAAAGGATAGACATGGCAATTGTCAGAATCTATCTTTAAATCATCTTGAAGCAGTTTTTTCATCAGTGGAGTCTGAACAATCCATTTATAATTTTTCTGATTAAAACGCTTTATGTAAAAAGACTTAAGAAGATTAAATAGCTTACTTTTTAAATTAATTTTATGATGGAAAGGGATTTAGCAATTAATTATTAATGAAAAAAAAATGTCTTTAACTTATACTTACAAGGCTAAAGGGGAAAATATATAACTTAATCTTTTTACAATCATCTTTTTTAAGTAGAAATTTTTTAAAGCTATCTAATTTTTGATCAAAGTTTCTATTTTTTGTATTTCTTATTAATTTTTCTATCCTAAAATCTTTTTTTGAAGCGGAAAGTATGGTTTTATCTGAAATAATTCTAAAATTGTCTTACCTCCAAAAGAATTAATATAAATAGCATCAACTAATATCATTTATAATTTGCTTTAATCGTTCCGTATAAGTATGATTGAATGTTTTTTTATATGATGCATCCAAAATATTGCGCCTTTCAATTTCATTACTTAAATAATATTCACACAGTAATTTAAGTTCTTAAGAGAATTAAAAAACTACAATCTCCTTTTCCTATATTATAATAATCTTCAATGCCAACAGCATACTTTGTAATTTGAAAGCCATAATTCGATGGTATTTTCAAAATTTTCTTGCTTTAATTTGTTCGTCTGATTTATTATAAGTCAAAATTTTAATACCTCTCAAAAATTTTAAGAAAAATTTTAATGAAGTTTTTAAATCTAAATTTTTAAGAAATAGATCCAAGATTTCTTTAAAACTCTAAATAAAAATCCTAGATAGTTAAAACTAGTTGGAGTACTGTTCGATAAATTTAAAATTTATCTTAGATTTCAACATTACTTCATTCATTTCATTAATAGAAATAGATTTATTCCATCCTTTACCAAAAACAGAAACTTTAAAACCATTACTTTTTAAATATTCAATAACATATTCCCTATTAATACTGTATGCTCCTACAAAAAGAAATATCATATAAATAATCAACTTTTTCTGGAACAGGAATTATACTAAGGGCAGCCCATTGGGAAAGCAAGACATTTTCATATCCTTTTAATTTATATTCATTCAATTTAAATTTATCCGTAGTTATTATAAAAGTAAAATATGGTGCATATTTTAATGAAAAGTCGTAAAATCTCCATTGGTCGTCGCCAAACCAATTTACTGTTACATAATTTTCTTTTTAAAAAACTCAACAAACTATTTGGGAATTCAGTTTTAATTAAATTAAAGAATATTATGTCATATTTATTTTTGACGAGATGATTTTTTATTTCAAATTCAACATCAATTAAATTATCAATTGGAAAAAAATAAGCATCAACATCATCAATTTTAGACATGGAATTCACAAAAATATCAGAATCTAAACCGATCGCTTCTTTTGGATTTCCATAAGCATATTGAAAACCAATAAATAAAGTACTTATCATATTTCAATATTTTTTATTATCGTTGAAATGAAGTTGTCAATACTAAATTGTTTTTATTGATTCCGAATTGAGAAAATGATCAATATTTTCAAGATACTCACTATAAGTTTCATCTGTCATATTCTGTAAATATTCACAAAGGGATTCAACTGAATTAAATTTATTATAATCAATAAAACAATTCTCAGGCAGATAATTTAATGTATTTGTGAGGGCCTAGATAAACAGGTAAAACATTGCTGCAAAAGCAATCAAATATTTTTTCAGTAATATATCCAGGATAATTTTTTGCATTTTCAAAACATATTGAAAATTTATATTTACCTAAATACTTTGTTTTGTTTTCAATCAAACCTTTGTAAAATTTTATTTCTAAAGTTTAATTTTGATGAAAATGAAATTTAAATACTTGTTTTTAAATATAACCCTATTCCAATTCGGGCCATATAGATTTAATAAATTTGGTTTTACTTCTTTAAACCATTTTATAACTTCCCTTCTTTTAGAATATAATTTTCAAGGCTTTCCAATGATAGCCGCCTGCATGCCGCATAGCAGCTTGTATTTTTTCTTTAGTTTCTTTATGAGGAAAATTTATTTTAAAAAAAAATGTATTGTCTACAAGTTCATCATTCCAAGTAAATATTTTTTTAAAAAAAACATAATTCTTCTTGTCCCAGTTACTTTTCAATATAACTTCAGACTCCCATATTATAAGATAGGAATTTGAATTTTCAAAATTATGATAGTCGGACTATGCTGAGGCATATAATAACCTTGGAATTGTTTACAACAATCTTGGTGAGATAGAAAAAGCAATTAAAAATTTTTCTTTAAGTAAATTACACTGTGATTGACAATTATCCCTATTTAACTTTTTATTATTTAAATTAAATATTTCGTTACCTAAATAGACCTTATTTTCTACAAAAAAAGTAGCCTTCCTAATCATTTTATAGCTTGAGTAATTTTGAGCTTAAATAATGTAGTTCATCCGTTAAATCCAAATGACTATTCCCAACAAAGAAACCGTCAGTATGAATTTTCTTAGAGTTAGGTAACTCGCCCATGATTTCGTAGTCAAAAAACTTCAAGTGCTGGGTTTTGGGTGAAATCTCCGGTAACTATAGGCCTACAATCAATCTTTGATTGTGTTAAGAAGCTTGGATTATTTCAGCTCTTTTTGAACTTATCATCTATAACTAGTGAAAATCCAAACCAGGAACTTTCACCTGTTTCTTGTTGAATTATAAACCTATTACTATGCCCTCTAAAATAATTGGATGAAAATAAACTCCGCATTTCTTCCTCCTTTGCTGTATGAAAAGCTAGGAAGCTTTTTCAACTGCTCAAGCCCAATAGCGCCACTCATTTCTACTGGTCGTAAATTATAGCCGGGCAATACAAACTTAAAAGACTCTTCAAAAGGGTCATCTTGCTTAACACCTGTCACCTTGTTGTGTTTAGGTAAGTTTCGTGTCCAACCATGAGTGCGTAAACACAAGAGCACGTGATAAATCTCTTCGTCATCAGTGACAATGACCACCCCTCCCTCCATGGTGGCGACTAATGATGGGAAAAAAAATGAGCTAAAAGTGCCCATTAAGACCAAATGTTCCTGTAAGTTTACCATTGATACTTTCGCATCCCATAGACTCACAATTATCCTCAATAAGAACAATGTTTCTACCGGCTAAAATTAATTTGTAAGTATTTCGATCAAAATCATTAGGATTACCAAGTAAATTAACTGCCATTGTAGCTTTTGTATCTTCAGTAATAGCATGAACTTCGCTCAGGTAATATCATAGTTCCCTAAAGGTAGTAATCTTAATATCAACAAACTTCAAGCTTCAAACCATATTGCTGTAAGGGAAAATAAGTTTGTGGACCAAGAAACCGTTGGAACTATTATCGCATCGCCTCTTTGTAAATTTAAGGGTCTTTTTTGAATAAAAAAGAGCAGCTACCATTAGTAAGTTAGCAGTAGACTCCGGAGACTACACAGTACAGCGTATTTAGATCCAAATAAAGTCAGCAAAATCTTTTTTCAAATTTCTCAACCTTTGGCCCCATCTGAATAACGCGTCCGATTCAATAACCGCATTGTATGGCATCCTATTTCCTTTATGATCCCAAGTTGAGGTAGCTAAGTTATATTCCATAATGTTCTAAAATAAAATTCATAAGTTTTTTTCAAACCCTGCTCGAGGGAATGTTTAGGTTTCCACCCAAGTTTTAATAGTTTTTCGATTGAGCATAATCTTGCTGCGCATCCCAGTTGGTGCTTTGTCCATTAATCAAATTCAACTGAGCCCTTGAATTCAACAACTTCTGAAATTTCTTTGGTAATATTCTAATATTGACCAGTCTTTACCAATTCCCACGTTAGTATAACTCTCTAATAGATTGTAATTATCAAAGAGACCAGTATATAAAATCCGCGAAGTCCTCAGCATACATAAATTCTCTTCTTGCGGTTCCATCTCCCCAAATAATTGGGGAAATATCAGAGAACTTTGCTTCATGAATCTTTC
>CAJJBB010000002.1 GCA_905182305.1 Flavobacteria bacterium MS024-2A | reverse complement strand
CTAGTTAAGCCCAGTGATAGCAATGATTTAAGCATTTACAACTCGAAAAAATAATTAAGGGGGGTGCAAAGTTTTGGTTATATACCATTATGCGAACATTACCCTATAAAAAAAAGTGGATTTAATTTTGGAGTAGGGGGTCTTATTTGAGAGTTTTAGGTTGGAATTTTTTGGGAAAAACTGACAGTATTTACTGACAGATTTTAGGCATTTTACTGTCAATTGACTGTCAGTTTGTATATATTTAATAATTATTAATAGTCAGGAGGGATTGTATTTTTCACCCTGTATGATTGGCTAAGCTCAATAAAAAAAGGCCTTCAGATGAAGACCTTTATAGTAGCGAGGGCAGGACTCGAACCTGCGACCTTCGGGTTATGAGCCCGACGAGCTACCACTGCTCTACCTCGCGATATGAATGCAAATTTACAAATTAAAGCAGCATTGTGCAACACAATCCCAGATTCATTTTAAAACTTCCAAACCCTATCCATTTAAATAGTTTACTTTTGCACTCAAATTCAAGTCATGAGCAGTATTGTTGCTATTGTAGGCCGGCCTAATGTGGGGAAATCCACTTTTTTTAATCGAATGATTCAAAAACGAGAGGCTATAGTTGATGCCGTTAGCGGAGTAACTCGAGATCGTCATTACGGTAAGTCTGACTGGAATGGCCGAAGCTTTACCCTTATTGACACAGGAGGGTATGTAGAGGGCAGTGATGATATTTTTCAGAAAGAAATAGACAAACAAGTTAACCTGGCTATTGAAGAAGCTGATGCTATTATTTTTATGGTCGATGTTACTGACGGTGTAACTGGAATGGATGAAATTATTGTTGATCTTTTACGCCGCTCACAAAAACCTGTCTTTTTAACAATTAATAAAGTAGACAATGCTATGCGCGTTGAAGGGACTATGGAATTTTATTCCTTAGGGTTTGAAAATCTTTATTCCATTTCTAGTGTTAACGGAAGTGGAAGTGGAGAATTGTTAGACGATCTTGTAAAAAGTCTTCCAGAAGAAGAAATTAGAACAGATGATCCCTTACCTCGTTTCGCTGTAGTAGGGCGACCTAATGCTGGAAAATCATCTTTTATAAATGCTTTAATCGGTGAAGACCGTTATATAGTTACTGATATTGCAGGTACCACCAGAGATAGTATTGACACCCAGTATAATCGATTTGGTTTTGACTTTAATTTAGTAGATACTGCTGGAATTAGACGAAAGGCTAAGGTAAAAGAAGATATTGAATTTTATTCCGTAATGCGCTCTGTACGTGCTATTGAATATTCTGATGTTTGTCTTCTTGTAGTTGATGGAACACGTGGCTTTGACGGACAGGTTCAAAACATTTTTTGGTTAGCACACCGAAACAATAAAGGGATTGTGATTTTAGTGAATAAATGGGATTTGGTTGAGAAAGATACTAATGCATCAAAAGCCTTTGAAGAAATGATTCGTAAAGAAATTTCTCCTTTTGTTGATGTGCCAATTGTTTTTATTTCGTCTCTTAGTAAGCAGCGGATTTTTAAAGCTGTAGAAACAGCAGTAGAGGTTTATAAAAATAGATCTTATCGCATTCCAACCAAAGCTTTTAATAATGTAATGCTACCAATTATTGAGAAAACACCACCCCCAGCTTACAAAGGAAAATATGTTAAAATCAAGTTTTGTACACAACTACCAACAAACCATCCACAGTTTGCATTCTTTTGTAATTTACCACAATACTTGAAAGATCCTTATCGAAGGTTTTTAGAAAATAAACTCCGTGAAGAATATAATTTCAATGGAATTCCTATTCAAATATTTTTCAGAAAAAAATAAACTTAAAGTTTTTTACGAAGCTGTTCTAAATCAGTTTTAATTTTCTCTAATTTAGATAGGAGTACTTTTTGAGGGGTATCTTTTGCTTTTAAATTCAATTGTTTCTTTGCCCCTTGAAGTGTCATCCCTTTTTCTTTCACCAAATGATATATATATTGAATGGTCAAAACATTTTCTGGAGTGTATTTTCGGGTGCCGCTTTGTTTTTTTTTTGGCTGAATTTCTTTAAATTCTTTTTCCCAAAAGCGTAACAGCGAAGGCTTAACATCAAATGCTTTTGCAACCTCACCAATCGAATAATAAAGCTTTTCAGGTAGGTTTACGTGCATTTTAATCCATGGATTGATTTTCTTGCTTAGCGATTGTTAACAGAGCATTAAATTCTTTTTGAGAGAGATTTCCGTAATAAAAGTTTAAAGGATTAATGCGTTTGTTGTCTTTAAATATTTCATAGTGAAGATGAGGTCCCACAGAACGCCCAGTGTTTCCAACATACCCAATAATATCCCCTCGTTTTACGGTTTGACCCCTACGAGCATTATATTTACTCAAATGTGCATATAAACTTACATAGCCAAACCCATGATCCAGCCGAATGTGTTTTCCATAACCAGAAGAACGATTATCAGCCCTTTTAATAACTCCGTTTCCTGTAGCGTAAATTGGTGTTCCTTTTTTAGCAGTAAAATCCATTCCCCAATGAAAACGACGTTTTTTTGTAAAAGGATCTTTTCTATAACCGTATCCAGAAGCCATTCTCGTTAGGTTTTCGTTTTTGATGGGCTGAATAGACGGAATAGCATTAATTAAAGCTGCTTTATTTTGAGCTAACTGTTCAATTTCATCAAGTGATCTTGATTGAACTACTGCTTGTTTTGTAAGTATGTCTATACGTTTTGAAGTGTTTATGATTAAATCAGAATTTTCATAGCCCTCAAGATCTTTATAACGATTTATCCCTCCAAATCCAGCAATTCTCTGTGCTTCCGGAATTGGACTAGCTTCAAAATACACACGGTATAGATTGTTATCACGCTCTTGCATATTAGTAACAACAGCCTCAACTTGAAACAATTTTTTGTTTAATATATCAAATTGTAATTCGTAATTTTGAATAGCTCTTTTTTGAGCTATTTCTGAAGGAGTATTTAACCAATCAGAATTGAGTAAAACCAATAATGTAAAGAGACCAAATAGAAAAGAAGAAAGAAGGAATAATACGAAACTTGAGACACGATTTTTATTAGTTAAAGTGATAGGTCTGTATGATAAGGTATCAGAATCGAAATAGTATTTAACTTTACTCATAAAGTTTTATAAATTTTCATTTCTTTTGCATTAATATTTATCAAATGAATTACACAAATATACAAAATTTGGATCTATTTGAAATTTAACAAGGTTGCTTATACAGGACAACCTCCATTATACAAAACAATAAGGCATGAAGTCTCATGAAGTAAGACAAGAGTTTTTGAATTTTTTTGCTAGTAAAACCCATAAAGTAGTTCCATCTGCGCCTATGGTTATTAAAAATGATCCAACTCTTATGTTTACCAATGCAGGAATGAACCCTTTCAAGGAATTCTTTTTAGGAAATGCAAAACCAACTTCAAAAAGAATAACAGATACTCAGAAATGTTTACGTGTTTCAGGAAAGCACAATGACCTTGAAGAAGTTGGAATTGACACATACCATCACACCTTTTTTGAAATGCTTGGGAATTGGAGTTTTGGAGATTACTTTAAAAAAGAGGCAATAGAGTGGGCTTGGGAGTTACTCACGGAAGTCTATAAAATCGATCCAAATAAACTTTATGTAACTATTTTTGAAGGTGCTCCAAAAGAGGGTATTGAGCGTGACATGGAAGCTTATAATTTTTGGAAAGCTATTCTTCCTGAAGAAAGAATTTTATTAGGAAATAAAAACGATAATTTTTGGGAAATGGGAGAACAAGGTCCTTGTGGGCCATGTTCAGAAATTCACGTAGACATTCGTTCAGAAGAAGAAAAAGCAAAAATCAAGGGTTCTAATTTAGTGAACCAAGATCATCCACAAGTTATTGAAGTTTGGAATCTTGTTTTTATTGAGTTTAATAGAAATGCTGATGGAAGTTTAGAAAAATTACCTCAAAAACATGTAGATACAGGTATGGGATTTGAACGTCTTTGTATGGTACTTCAAAATACTACCTCAAATTACGATACCGATGTTTTTACACCCCTAATTAGAGAAATTGAAATTCTAACAAATTCTAAATATGGTGTTTCAGAAAATACAGATAGAGCAATAAGGGTGATTGCAGACCACTTGCGGACAGTTTATTTTGCAATAGCAGATGGTCAGTTACCCAGTAATACGGGAGCAGGTTATGTTATTAGAAGAATTTTACGTCGAGCAATCCGTTATGGATTTACTTTTTTAGATCAAAAAAAACCTTTTATCCATAAATTAGTTAAAACATTGTCTGAACAGATGGGCACTGTATTTCCGGAATTAATTAAAGAAAATCAACTTGCCTTTAATGTTATAAGAGAAGAAGAAAATTCCTTTTTAAAAACTCTAGATCAAGGACTTTATTTGTTGGAAACAATTTTTACTAATTCCAAATCTAAAAAGATTGAAGGAAGCAAAGCCTTTGAGTTATATGATACTTTTGGATTTCCATTCGATTTAACTGCCTTAATTGCGAGTGAACGTGGTTTTATTATTGATAAAGAAGGATTTAACAAAGCAATGGAGATTCAGAAAACGCGCTCTCGTTCAGCAGCCTCCTCAAAAGCAGGGGATTGGATTATTTTAATGAAAGATAATGTGGAAGAATTTGTAGGCTATGACCATTTAAGTTCACAAGTAAAGCTTACAAGATTTCGAAAAATGACCACTGCCAAAAAAGGAGATTTTTATCAATTAGTATTTAATCTCACTCCTTTTTACCCTGAAGGAGGAGGCCAAGTTGGTGACAAAGGATATTTACAAGCTAGTAACGGGGATATATATTACATTCTGGACACCAAGAAAGAAAATAACTTAATTGTCCATCAAACAAAAAACATCCCTGACAAACTAGAAGATATCTTTACGGCTGTAGTAGACAATAAACAACGCAGTCGAACTTCAAGGAATCACACGGCAACACATTTAATACACCAAGCATTACGTTCAATTTTAGGGACTCATGTAGAACAAAAAGGATCCATGGTTCATTCTGGAGTATTCCGCTTTGATTTTTCACATTTCACTAAAGTTACTTCTGAAGAAATTAAAGAAGTGGAAAAATTTGTTAACGCAAGAATACAAGAGAATATACCTTTGGAAGAAGGAAGGAACACTCCTTATCAAAAAGCAATTAAATCAGGTGCCATTGCATTGTTTGGTGAAAAATATGGAGATACAGTGCGAACTATTCGTTTTGGACAATCTATAGAATTATGTGGAGGTACTCATGTCGCCAATACCTCTGATATTTGGCATTTTAAAATAACATCTGAAGGAGCAGTAGCTTCAGGAATTAGAAGAATTGAGGCAATTACAGGAGATGCCGTAAAAAATCACTTTGAAGACCAATCGGTATTATTGGAAAACTTAAATCTGCTTTTGAGGCAAGCACAAGATCCAATCAAGGCAATAAAGTCATTACAAGTTGAAAATTTTGAATTAAAAAAAGAGTTAACAGTCTTATCAAAATTAAAAGCACAAGTACTAAAGGAAGCTCTTTCAAAAAAAATTAAAACGATAAAAGAAATTCAGTTTCTTGCTTGTGAAGTTGATTTAGATGCTCAAGGAATGAAAGATTTAGCTTTTGAAATGGGAGCTCCTCTTGAGAGTGCTATTATTGTTTTTGCTTCTCAAAAAACAGGTAAACCTCTACTTAGTTGTTATATCTCTAAAGACCTAGTCGCTAATGATGGTAAAAATGCTGTCACCATTATTAAAATTCTGGGACAATATATCCAAGGCGGTGGAGGTGGACAGGCTTTTTATGCAACTGCTGGAGGAAAAAATTTAGCAGGAATTCAGGAAGCAATTACGGCAGCTGAAAATATCTGCATCAACTAATTATTCTTTGGGTGGCGGATAGTTTGTCATAATTTCTTGAACAAAAAGGGCAATTTTATCATCCCTATTTTTCAGATTTTCTTGAATACCTCCTCTTCCTTTTCCTTGCCAAACTAATTGCTTGGTTGCAGAATCAATAATATTGATATAAAGTGTACCTTCTGTTCTAGAACTTACGCTATTAAAATTTGGACCTCCCCAAAACCATGGATTAAAACCCCACCCCCAAAATTGTGAATTATTCACATAAATTTTTTCTTTAGCACTCGTGGTAAAACCAATTAATAGATCGGGAGTTTCAGACTTAGAAAGCCCTTTTGAACTCATTTGATAATCTAATGCTTTAAGAATTCTACGCTTATCCAGATCAGAAATATTCACTTGATCAATTTCAGTTTTAAAATAGGCAAAAGTTTTATACCCAGAAAAGTCTACGCTTGAGTCATGGTCAGAAAATATCTGTATAGAAGAGCAGGACATAAAAAATAAAAAAGCAAAACTAAAAATAGAATATCTCATGATTGTAAATTTTAAAATATTAAAAGACCAAAAATCATGCCTAACTATTGAACTGTTCTGGAATCGAATCCGTAAGGACAATGTCTGCAATTACTTTGACAACAAGATCCTCTTTTTAAGTGGTATTTCTCTGTAAATACCTTATAACCTTCAGTTGTTAAATAATAATCTTCTTCTTGAAGGGGAGGTATTGAACTTAGCGACATTTTAATGTATTTTTATGCATGCAAATTTTTGATTCTTTCAAAAGTAGTTTAAACCAGTCACTTGATCTTTTTCTTGGACATAAAATTGTAATTAAAAGAGAGGATTTATTACATCCAAGAGTGTCTGGAAATAAGTTTAGAAAGTTAAAATATATTTTTCAAGAAATTAAAGAGAAAGAGGTGTCTGCACTATTAACATTTGGCGGTGCCTTTTCAAATCATCTGGCAGCAATTGCTTGTGCCGGTATGAACAGTGGAGTTCATATGATTGGTATAGTTAGGGGTGACGAATGGGGAAGAAAAATTCATGAAAGCGCCACCTTGAATTACTGTGTATCACAAGGAATGGAGTTA
>CAJJBB010000001.1 GCA_905182305.1 Flavobacteria bacterium MS024-2A | reverse complement strand
ATCTGAACTAGATAAAGACACCGTTGGAGAGACCGTATCTTGAGCCAATATAGTATTGGAAAAAACCAATAGAAGAAAGAAAAGAATAGCTCCTTTAAAAAATGGGAACTTAAAATATTGTCTCATAGATTTTGTTAAAAATTTAAAATGATTTTATAAACTGTTACAAATCATTAATAAACTCATTACAAAATTGAGGAAACATCAAGTCATTAATTGTCACTATGATAGAAAATGACATGCATGCAGTATGAATGCAGTACGTAAATAGGTGTTATTGATTAGTTAAGGGGTGATTAAAGAATATTAAATCGATATTATCAACGAAGACAAGTCCTCTTGCTTAGTCAAATTCAATTTTTTACTCAACCTATATCGCTGACTTTCGATCGTTCTGGAAGAAGCTCCTGTTATTAAAGCAATTTCACTTTTAGTTTGATTCATTTTAATATATGCGCAAAGTCTTAAGTCCGTTTGTGATAATTGACCATATCGCTTTATTAATTCTTTTAAAAATTCAGGATAAACTTTAGTGAAGTGATTTTCAAAATCTTCAAAAACTTTTTGAGAACCAATAATTCTATTAATGTCGTTTTTTATGTTTTTTGAAATCAGTTCAGCTGGAGTTTTATTTTTCTCTTCCTTAATAATACTATCCTTTAAAACATTTAAATATTGATTACGCTGGGCTATAAAGTTTGTTTTGCTTACCAGTTCAACTTCCTTTTTTTCAAGTTCTTTTGAAATTATTTGTTACTCTTTCTCAAGTCTTAAATTTCTTTCTTTTTTGAAATGATGCGGCTATGTTCTGGTCAGAATTAATAGCTATTGTAAGAGGGGTTTCTGTAGATTCAATACCCATCCAACCTGAAAAAACATACTCTTGTTCTGGGGTAGCTGCAATAGTAACAACCGATCCCGATTCATAAGATCCTCCAGTGGTGCTAACGCTTCCTCCTTCAGATGAACTGACGGTAAGGTTATAAAACAGCTACTGGAGCCTCAGTCTGTTCATCAAAGGCATCTTTTTTACATGTGATAAGCAGAAAAAAAGCAAACGAAAAGAGTAGAATTTTCTTCATTAATTGTGAATCAGTAAGAATAGGTAATGAAACTATTTTTATTTACTTGAATAAGGAATTGAAATAGATAAAATTAGAATTTATAAAAAGTGCCCTCAATGTGAAGATGGGATAATCGGAGAGAGTGATTGGGGAGTCCGTATTATGGCTGATTAGAGAAAAAGATGGTATGCCGCTGTCCCAAGCTTAAAGCGAAAGGATCAGCGGCATATGCAACTTTCCTTTGAAATCTTAAAAACAATCTATTCCAAATCATTGTAGGAGATATGAAATTTTACAAAAAGTGTAAATTCCTACAATGCCAAAAGAGATATCACAAGTGTTCCGTTAATTCATTTAATTGCCATTAAGAACTATCTGTTATGTTACTTTGTGTCACTCCTGCGTCACTTTTAAGATATATATTTCTTATAGATTATTATAAATATTGACTTAAAATAGATAAGATCATATTCTTGTAGATGATATGCCTGTTATAAAGAAGTGGCGAAAGCAGTGTAGGGATTGTTTTTAACTAACAGAGGAATAATTACGTTGCCAACTTCATTATGGAGTTCGAGGTCGACAGACATAAATCCCTGGAAGTTTTTTTGACTTTTGAAAACGCACTTGCTCATTCCATACCATCGGGTACAAATATCAATTTTATTGTATGAATTTTCAGATTTTGAGACAAATAGATTAGTTTCATCAAAATAGCGTGATTTTTTTATTTATTGCTTTCTGAATCATTTACCTCTGACTTCTTATTCCAAAAAAACATGTAGTTCAATCATTTTAATTGATTTGAATGTTTGTAAGATCCGTCCGGGAGCTTAGTTGGGAAATTATATGTTGGATTAGTTAATAATTTCAATATCTGTGTTTTCTAACAAATCTGCAGTATTTAATTTCCATTCTTCACCAATTTCATTTAATCGGTTTTCTTGAGCACCTAACATAGATGTTAAAGACCAGTATAAATATTCAATGGTTTGACAACTTTCATAATCACAAGTTGAGTCGTAATAGCTGAACCAAGCCTTTGAAGGATAAACAGAAGGAATCTTAAAAAAGTGTCCTCCTCGAGCTATATCCATTGCTTTTGATAATGCGGATTTTTGATTTTGACCAAAAGCTGCTGGATAGGCATATGAATGTCCGGCATTGTTTATTAAATGAAGCACCTCCTCTAATGTTGCATCGAATCTTCCAGTTTTACCATCAGAAATAAAAGAAGGATTGGTTTCATCATTTCCTAAATCTTGTCCAATTCTCCCCAAAGGAGGTCTTATGTTTAAATCTTTTTCTTTCTTCCACATAACTAAAAAAGCTTTATTCTCTATCATTTTAGTTAATACCAATTGATTGTCTATTAAACCGTCTTCATCATTATCAAGATATTGAGCCATTACGTTAGCAGCGTGCAAAAGTTTAAGGTCTTCTACCTCTGAAACGGCATAAAGGTCAATACCAAAAACAATAACCTTTCTGTTGAAACCGGATAATCCAATATCATTATTTGGGATAATCTTGAAGTTTGGATCTTTTCCAAAATTGATTGGCCCACTTCCAGTATTTCCCGTTTTACAAGAAATAAACATCAAGGAGATAAAAAACAACAATGTATTTAGTTTAGTGCTACCCATAAAATGATAAAAAAGACATACTAAAAATCTTGTGCGGGTCTAAATTCTGTTAATCCTTTTTCCTTTATAATTTTTTCAATTTCCGGAATTGTTGTTGGCACAAAAGAGCTTAAGTTAATTGCTCCTGAATTCGTTATAACAACAATATCCTCAATTCTAATATATAGTTTTTCGTCAGGAATCCAGATCATAGGATCTATAGTAAAAACCATTCCTTCCTTTAGAGGAACATTGCGTAGCTGACCGACATCATGAACTGCCATCCCGACGGGATGTTGAAAATGACCCCTAAACTCCAATCCCTCATATACTGCCTTTCTATGTTTTTCTTTTTCAAATGTTTTCCCAACTAAATACTTTTTCATATCAGTCGACGCATTATCTAGTACTTGGTTTGAAGTAACACCAGGCTTAAGATGTCTAAATAAGGCATTTCTATATTCAACTATATAGTTGTATAATGCTATTTGTTCTTTATTAAATTTCCCATTTACGGGCCAAATTCTGGTAACATCACTTGTATAATAATGATAATCTGGTGCATAGTCCATTAGCACTAAATCTCCATTTTTCAATTCATCTGTTTTTCTGAAATAATGTCCCATATAAGCATTTTCACCACCTCCTATAATTGAAGGATAACCGTCTCCTTGTGCACCATGCTGATAAAAAACATACTTTGCTGCAGCATCTAATTGATATTCATATATACCAGGAGCGGTAGAACGCATTGCTTCCATAATCCCTAATCCGGCTATTTCAGTAGCTTTACTAATAATCCTAATTTCTTGGGGACTTTTTATCAGACGCATTGAATCTAATAAAGGAGAGAGGTCGCGGACTTCAAATTCAGGAAAGCGTTTATTAAGAGAAATTTTTAATCTTGCTTCTCGGGTACTATTTGAGTCCCATGGGTCTGCAGCGGCTCGAGCGTGACCATTAAGAATCTCATCTCTACTGTCGTTCCCCATTTCAGCTGGACTGAGAGGTGTAAATAACAGAGGCGTTTCTCCTTTAATGAGACCTGTTCTAACAAGATCATTCCCAAGATATTCTATAGCACGAACCCGATCTACTCCCGTAAGTTTTTTTATTAAATCCGCATCCTCAGCTGAGAATATTTTTCCTTGACTTTTTTCTCTCCCTTTTTCTCTATGGGGTAAATAAATTGTTGATGTTTTATTTTTACCATTCATAAGTAAATAAGCATGCCCCTCCTCTAAACCGCTTAAATAATAAAAAGTGTTGGTTTGCCTAAAAACTTTAAAGCCCGGTACAGTAGGAGCACTTTGAATCAAAGCAATTGAATTAGTCCCAATTGCATCAAATATTTTAGTTCTTCGCAGCTCAAACTCTTTTGGTAAGAAATCAGATTGGAAATAGTGTTTTTCTTGACTTATTAAATCAGTTTTAAACAGAAAACAAAATAGAACAATTAGAAAAGTCTTAATTTTTATAACCATAGGAAGTATTTTTATATCCAAAATATTCTTCAATTTAATAATAAAATAGGTCACGCATAAAATTAATACATTAGTAATATTTTCTAATTCTTGAATAGAAAAATCGTTTTACTATATATTTATATCAATTATGAACACATTCAAAAAAAAGATTTTCAATATTTTTATTTTAGTAATAATTTTTTCATTTCATCATCAAGCCCTAGCCCTAAGAGATCCATATCCAAAAAACCCAAAGATTGATGTTATTAATTATGTTTTTGAACTAACGCTTTCGGATGAAAAAGATGAAATATTTTGTAATACAACTATTGATTTTCGTTTTAAGGCTTCAAACCTTGAAAAAATAAGACTGGATTTAACTAATTATTCTGAGGAATCTGAAAATAAAGGGATGCTTGTAGAACGTGTAAAATCAAATAATGTAGAATTAAAATTTACGCATCAAGAAAATGAACTGTGGGTCTATTTTGATAAACCTTCAGAAAAAGATGAAAGAATAAAGTTTAGTATCCAGTACAAAGGAGTCCCATCCAATGGCCTTCAAATTGGAAATAATAAATATGGTGATAGAACATTTTTTAGTGATAATTGGCCTAATAAAGCACGTCACTGGTTGGCAACAATTGATCATCCCTATGACAAGGCAATGTGTGAATTTATTGTTACTGCACCTGATCACTATCAAGTAGTCTCAAATGGTCTAAAAATAGAAGAAACTAATTTACATGGAAATTTAAAACTTACGCATTGGAAACAATCGATTCCCATTGCATCATGGCTATATGTATTGGGTGTTGCAGATTTTGCTGTTCAATATCACGATGAATTCAGAGGAAAGTCCCTTCAGACATGGGTGTTTAAACAAGATCGAGATGCTGGTTTTTATGATTTTAAAGAGCCTACAAAAAAAGTGCTAGAATTTTATAGTAGCTACATCGGTCCTTATTCTTATGAAAAATTAGCCAATATTCAGTCTAACAGTGTTAGTGGTGGTATGGAAGCGGCCTCAGCAATTCTATACAGTGCAAACTCGGTGAAAGGAGATCGCAATATACGATGGAGAAACGTTGTGATACATGAAATAGCCCATCAATGGTTTGGTAATGCAGTAACTGAATATGACTGGGATGATGTTTGGCTGAGCGAGGGTTTTGCAACTTATTTTACTCTTTTGTTTATTGAACATCAATATGGTCGAGAGGCTTTTGTTGAAGGGCTTAAATCAAGTCAAAAAAGAGTAGATTTATTTTATAAAAAAAACCCTGAATACACTATCATTCACAACAATCTGAAAGATATGAATGAAGTTACGAGTTCACAAACGTATCAAAAAGGAAGTTGGGTTTTACATATGTTAAGAGGGGTTTTGGGGACAGAAATATTTTGGAAAGGAATTAGAGCTTATTATTTGAAATTTAAAGATTTAAATGCATCAACAGAAGACTTTAAAATTGTAATGGAAGAGGTTTCGGGTCTAAGTCTCACCTATTTTTTCAAACAATGGTTATACAGTCCGGGGAATCTCAAATTAAATGGCTTTTGGCAATATGACAAAATTAATAGCGAAATCATAATTGAATTAAATCAAGTGCAGAATGGAAATCAAATAATTGAATTACCGCTTGAGATTGAAATCACATTTGAAAACGATAATATTAAAATGGAAAAAGTTCAATTGAATGGAAAGTCAAATATCTATAGAATAAAATCTGATAAAGAGCCCATAGGTATAACTTTAGATCCTAATTTATGGATCTTAATGAATTCAGAATTTCAGAAAAAAGAAACTAGACCAATTGTATATAAGTAAAGATGTGGACTATGATATTATATTTAAAACCTAAAAGTTCCTAAACATTCTTTGATTTCTAAATAAGGGGTGGGTTTTTTAGAATCGTTTTTTATTTAGACACTAGTTCTTGTATCTAGTATATAATCCTATACATCTGTATTTAAGACACTACATACATTGCACCCCAATTATCCTATCTAATACAATGACGATCAGTTCATTAGTTTTTGATTAATTAGGGGGTTTTCCTTAGGGGTAAACGGGTATAGAGGGGTGTAATCCAAACTCTCATGGTCAGGGGTGTTTTCTTTTAAACCACAGGCATATCATCTTCAGTAAGTTCTGGCTTACAATACACTTTACCAAGAATGAAACAAGGTACTAATGAAGTAAGTGATGACTTGCCTTTGTTTATTCAGTAGGTTCTGGGATTTGTGATTCTTTAATAATAGGTTTATGTTTGAATATTATTAACCATAAATCAATTAAAATGAATGAATTTCAAATTTATCAAATATCTAATCTTAATCTTATAAATAATGCAATTTACCTTTTATGTGTAATTGTAATGACAGTATTAGCTTTTTATCTTATTAGAAGGTCAAGAGAGCTTAATATGCCTGTTTATTCTAAAATCGTATTGACATTATTTTGCACTTGCATAATATTTTTTGGATTACAAGTATCTTCTTATATGGTCCAAACTCAAAAAAGTATTTCATATCAACTTTCTGAATTAGAGCAAACCGGAGCAGAAATTTCATCAGGTGCAAAAGCAATTATTAACCAATTTGGTTATACTGTAGAAATGGGTCCCGCTTCTTTAGCCCCAGATTTTCCATCAATTATTATTTGGGCTACAATTGCTTTTATGTTTATAGCAAGTATCTGGTTTAAAAGACCGGAGCAAATAAAATAAGATAACTCTCCCGAGTTTACGATTTAAACATCTTTAACCAATACAATGAAAAACTACTCTAAAATTTTGTGAATGAAACTTTAAAGAAGTTTTGTAAGTGTGAATTGAGAACTCGGTAATTTTTTAAATATAAAACCTAAACCACAGGCATATCTTCATTAAGTTCTTCAATACACTTTACCTAGAATAGAAGTAAGTGAAGATTTGCCATTGTTTGTGTGATTAGTGTTACTAATTAACTTTAGGGTCGTTTTCTATTTCTTCAATCTTCTTTGCTTTCTTTTTTATTCTCTTTGGAAAAAACTTGTGTGGCAAACAGAATTAAAAAAACACCTAAAACGGAGTTGATATAATCAGGATAATTAGTTTCATCCCAAAAATTAGTGAAGAATCCAATCAGGAGGTTTGCTATAATTAGAACACCAGTAACGGTCATTAAAATTTTATAATTCATAATTTAAACGTAATAAATTGATTTAAGGTTTTATCAAAGTTAGCGTTTTCTGTTTATTGAAGTTTTCTTTTAAACCACAGGCATATCATCTTCAGTAAGTTCTACAATACACTATACCAAGAATGAAACAAGCTACTAATGAAGTAAGTGAGGACTTGCCTTTGTTTGTTCATTAAGTTCTGGGACAAAACAAGGATTAGAGATATTGTAGAGTTTCTTATATTTGGGATATAACAGATTATACTATGAAAATAATTTTATTTGTCTTTTCCTTTTTTGTCTTTATTTCAAAAGTACATTCCCAAGAATGGGTTATTGTTGATATTGTAAATCAAAACTCTAAAGAATTATTTGTAATGATTGATAATGGGGGAGAAAAAATAAATAGAAAAAAAATTAAAAACCCTTCTATTGTCAATCTCATAAATGAATATCAAAATAATGGTTTTACCCTGGAAAAAGTAACATCTGGAATAGAACTTGACATTAACGGAAACATTCCATTAAGTAATAACAACCGGGGAAATAATTTTGGTTTTTCAAATTTGACTTTTTCAAATAATAACAGAATAATGCTTTGGTTTAAAAAAGAATAAAACTAAACCACATACATATCCACTTCAGTAAGTTCTGGGATTTGTGATTTTTTAATTTTTTTTTATGTTTGAGTATTATTAATCATAAATCAATTAAAATGAAAAAATTTATTACAATTACAACTTTACTTGTCTCAATAGTCTCTTTTGCTCAAACAAGTATTAGAGTTATTAATCTTGATGTTAAAATGGGAAGAGCAGAAGAGGTTGCAGAACTTTTTGCTGAGTGGAATGATGCAGAAAGAAAATCAGGAGCTGCAGTTCTTCAGGGAGTAAATTATTTAGGATATGATGTGACACACAGGGTTCTCCTGGTAGGTGATCCTGCAAATTGGGGTTATAAAGAAGAAAAATCAGATGTTGAATGGGATGCCTACATTGGGAAAATTCAAAAAAACATCAATGATGGAACTGGATCTATGGTAATGACAAATTTACGATGGAGAGATGGTGATGGTAAAAAGAATAAAGCTCATAAAAACTGGGAAATGATTGTTCACGAACCTGCTAAGTTTGCAAAAGCGTATGATAAATTCATTAAAGCAATTGATAATATTTTGGATGATCGAATTGTAGCACTTGAATCAATTGATATGGGAGGACAAGGAGGAACTCACAATACTTGGTTGAGCGGTTCTAACCTTAACGATATAATTTTAACTGAAAGAGCAATTAATAAAACAAAGGCTTTTCAGAATTTTATTGCTGAAAGAGGAAAAGTAGAATTAGTTAAAAGCTACTTGACAAATAATATTCACGTTTTTAATTAGAATTCTAAAACACAAAGAATCTTATAAATACTAACGTCACTAATTAACTTTAGTGGCGTTTTCTTTTAAACCCCAGGCACATCATCTTCAGTAAGTTCTGGGATTAATTCTCGTAAGCTAATCAGAACTAACTATAAGTTACTGTTAGAATAATGACGTTCTCTAAAAAATAAAGTAAGTATTTTTATTCTCTGTCTACATACTTGTTTAACGTGCCTTCAACAAGTAGTTCTTGTTTTGAGAGTTCGTTTTTTTTTAAACTGTCAAGGGAAGAAGTATAGGAATATGTGTAGGTAAACCTTACTTCTTTAGCGAGGATAGGATGAACAAATTTAGAAGACATCGTAAAAGTGGAATCGTTAACTACATTAAAGACGAAGTCTTTAGGTTCAGCCATAGTAAACCATCTTGCGGACTCGTTTGCTATCATTTCCTTTTTCTGTAAGTCAAATTTTGATGTGCTATCCCCACAAGAAAATAGGATAAGACCAAAGAATAGTAATAGATGTTTCATTAAGAATAATTTAAATTAAATATAGGAAAAATGGTAAGAACAGCAGGAGTACCAAATAAAATAACATTAGAAGTAAAAGAAAAGTTACAACTACTTATAGACGATTTAAAAACTTCTTTAGGTGTAAATGAGTTAGACGCTAACCAGCGTATTAAGATGCTTCAAATAGTCTTACAATACACTTTACCAAGAATGAAACAAGCTACTAATGAAGTAAGTGAAGATTTACCTTTGTTTATGTGATAGATTAGTTTTTTTAACAAATTTTTAAAGAAACATTATAAAAGCATTATGAGAGTTCTTTTTTAAAGAGTAGTAATATAGCATATAGTTTATTTCATTGTTTAGATTTTAGTTAAAGTTGAATGCGTCACTAATTAACTTTAGTGACGTTTTCTTTTAAACCAAGAGCAACATCATCTTTTATTTCTTTTAATATATTATTTACCTCGTCTTGAAATTCAATACTAAATGATTGATTACTGTTTCCCCACATTAGCATAATATAATTTTCCGTTAATAAGGATTTAATTATTCTTCTGTATGCAAACCATACATTTTCATCAAATAATCCAATTCTGTATTGATAAAAAGAATTGTCAAAATCTCTAAAATTAAACCTTTGGAATTCATTAAGCTGATATTCTTCATAATCATCAATGGGTATATTTTTATTTATTTTATATAATGCTTTTGCGATTATATCTTCTTCCATTTGAACCTTATAAACTTCCATATCAGTAACATTTAAAGCTTGTCTAATTTCTGCTTTAGCAAGCTGATTACTTTGTTTTACTTCTAATGCAAGAAATACAAGTGAAAATATTATTGCAACTACACTTGTTAATTCAACAATAATTCTATATTTATTTGGCATATTTATTTAATTTTAATTTACACAAAATTAACTGCTTTAAAATAAATACCCTTAATTATGAAATCTTAGATACATTTAAATACTTAAATAAAAATAAATTCCAAATCTTCTATTGTAAACCACAGGCATATCATCTTCAGGTTTTTATTCCTTCCTTAAAAAGAGTGATTTAAAAACTTTAAGTAAAAAATAAATGCCCAACAAAGATAAACCGATAATCAATAGTATATCAGCGCCTTGCCAAGACATAAGTTTAAATAGACAAGCAAAAATGCTGACAGATAATCCTAAATATTTAACCTTAACTAACATAATGTAAATATATGGGAAGAATAGCTGCAAACATCACAGGGTTGTATTCTCATATAATTAATTCATATAAAATATTGAAGTAAACAACAATATTAATAAGATGTAAAACTCTATGAATCCATTTACCCCAATTTTTATCTCTTTTGCTAATGAAATAATTAGTCCTTGCTATGGCATAAAACCCAAGGTTTAAATAAAGAATAATTAGTAACTTTTCCATACCCTAAAAGTAAATAATCTAAATTACGAATTTCGCAAAATCATCCAAAGAACTAATAATTAATTTTAGGGGCGTTTTATGTTTTATTACTACCTTGATAATCAAATCTTAAATCAAAAAAAATGGAAACTTTAGGTGTAATAGGATTTATTTTTGCTTTAGCTGCCTTAAGTATGGTGCTTCAACAAAAAAAAGTAATTGAAACTATAAAAAAAGAGGTTGATGAATTAAAGAAAAAAAAATAACCGCTAATCAACTTATTGGCATTTTCTATTAAACCACAGGCATATCATCATCAGTAAGTTCAAGAAGAAAAATACGGTATTATGATATTATAGGTTTATTGAATCTTTATTAACCATAAATCAATTAAAATGAGAAGTGTAATTACTTTTCTGCTTTTTCCATTTTTAATTCATAGCCAACAAACGCAACAGGTTAGAAACTATGGAGATGTAGAACAAATAAATATAGAAACTAAAAAACGTGATAATAGCTGGACGTTAAATATTATTGGTTCAAAATTTTATCACGATGAATTCATACCAACAATGGTTAACGGAAAAGAAATTAAGGTCAAGTATAACGCATTAGATGATTTTATGCGCTCACAGGTTGGACCTAATCTTTTCGCTTTTCCTAAAAACGAAATTCTACTTTTAGATAACAAGGAATCTTGGATTACCTATAGTAATAGTTGGTTTAGAATATTAGATAAAAGGAATGATTTTATATATTTATTAAAACCAATTGCTAAATTTTATCCCTCAAAAAAATCAGATGGGTTTTCAGAAAATACAAATCCAGAATTTAAAATTAAAAATGAATTTTATTCTTTGAAAGATGATAATATCATTTTGTTAAAAAAAAAGGAGATAAAAAAACTTAGATTAAAAAAAATGCTTTAAAACTAAAATAATTTTTGAAAGTATCTATCCTAACAGGTGTAATAGCTTAGTATATTACTAATACTCTATATATTTGACAGATGAAATTTAACTTACGCACTTTTATAACATTTATCTTTACAATATTTTTAGCTGAAGTGCACTCTCAGGATTCAATTAATCATTACAAGGCTCTTCGCCTTAAAAATGAACTAGGATTTCAAAAGTCTTTTCGAGTATTAAAAACTACATTAAAAAGTTTAGAGGGGTTTCAAACTTATTATCCTGGAACTAAAATAACCCTTGAAAAAATACTACGATACCACTTCTATACGGCAATTCATATTAATCAAAAAGAGAATAAACTGTATTCGATGGATTTAACTGAATTCGAATTAAAAAAAAATACTTCAGAGGAAGAAATAACAAAAGAAACAGTTTCACTAATTGGAGATATGTTTTTCGGTTCAAATGAACTTAAAGTAATACCTTTTAATAATTAATCAAAAATACAATCATATTCTTATTTATTCCTCTCACAGTAATAAATCATATATTTTCACTAATTAACTTTAATGTCGTTTTCTTTTAAACCACAGGCATATCATCTTCAGTAAGTTCTGGGATTTATGATGTTTGAATAACCATAAACATATTGATTTTGAAAAATTTTATTTTTTCTAGCTTTTTATTTTTTCTTTCCTTTGCTTTTGGACAACAAGGGACAAGTATTGATCTAGACGAGGTGGTTAATTCCGCTGTCGCTATCCCAAAAATTTATTTGAATGATAATATCTATTCATTCAGAGAAAGAGATGCATTCATCAAAAAGTTGTTTAGATCTGCTTTTTGGAGAGAATTTAATTTTATAATTCCTTTGGAAGATTATAAAACAGGAAAATTACATTCATTTCAAAGTGAAGGTCCATTAAGAGTTTTTATTAATGATAATGAATTGACTGAAAAGCATCTCTTTAAAAATTTCATTTCCATCAGAGAGCTCACTCAAAAGATTGAAAAAGTTGAAATCAGAACTGATCAACTAACTATATCTGCAATTGTAATTAATACTCAACTTGGCTTGGAAAATAATTCTTTAAATAAAAAAAGAAGTTATACCATAAAAGGCAAAAAGAATAGAGAATTAATGATTGAATACCAAAAACTTGAAAATCAATTTAAATTAAAAATTCAGCAATTAAAAATTAAAAAGAAATATGCTGAAGAAAATGATAATATAATAAAAATGGATTCTTTTCAAAATCAACTGAAAAGGACTCTTTTACTAAGCTATTTATATACTGCTAATTTTGCAATTTCAAATTCTAATTACGAAATAGCACCTTATTTAGCATATACAAAAATAAGTGATGCAAATATTTCATTACTAGACTCTGTTGCATTAAAGCTTTCTCCAAAAGTAAAAAAATCGAAATATGGAAAAAAATTTCTTGCTCTATTAAGATCAAAAAAAAATTAAGAAAAATTAAACCACAGACATATCGTCTTCAGTAAGTTCTGGGATTTGTTATATTTGAGTATTATTAACCATAAATAAATATAAAATGAAAAAAATTGGAATCTTATTACTTCTATTTATTACTTCCAATCTTATTGCCCAAAATAATTCTAAAGATGAGACAGAGATTACAAAATTAATTCAAAGTAATTGGGAAATAAACAATAAGGGCAACATTGATGTTAGACTTATGTCAGACAATGGTCACTATGCATTTAATTCTACAGGGGGGCTAATGATTTATGACCAAAATCCCAACAACAGAAAAAATGAATGGGATTACGTTAGCTTACAACCTAAACATATCAAAGTAGTATCTCTTGTTCAAGGAAAAGCTGCAATAGCTATGTTTTATAGCGAAGGTAGTATGAAACCAAAAGGGAGTCCTGCTGTCTCTCATTATATGACAAGAGTATCAGAAACTTATATAAAAGAAAATGGTAAATGGGTTATAAAAACAGCTCATTATTCTCCAATATCAAGTGGAAGTGGAACATCTCAAATAGGATCAAGATCTGAAGACAATTAAATAAAAGACCTTTCTATGCATAAAAACGTCACTAATTAGCTTTAGTGGCGTTTTCTTTTGAATCATCGGCATATCATCTTCAGTAAGTTCTGGGATTTGTTATATTAGCTGTAATGGAGTTATTAGCTTATTTTTTAGCATTTTTTGGGTTTTTTATACTCATAAAAGGTATTAAACCCACAATATTATGGATAAATAATATTACTGATAAAGATTTAGCAAAGGGAGTCGTTATTATTGCAATTTTTTTAACAGTTTGTTTCTATCCATTTGCTATTATAAATTACCTATTGTCATTGTGATATTTTGAAAACAAAAACAGCTTGTTTTGTCCTATATAGTATTTTTAATTGCTGTTATAGTTGGTGTTTTATTTTAAATCATAAATTATGAAATGGATAAAAAATTTACTTAAATGTTTTAAGAAAAGAAGAGATAGGAATTTAAAATTCCGAAAAGAATATTATGAGCGAACAGGGGTTGACCTTAATAAGGTAAATCCTAATGATAATAGTGGGGGATTTACATAAAAATTTTTATTCTAGTTTAGAAACCATACGAAATTTTTAATGTGGTGTTTTTCTTTTTTTCCACAGGCATATCATCATCAGTAAGTTCTGGAAGAAACACGGTGTTCTATTGTACATATTAACAGTCAATAACAAATACTTACTTTACTTTAATTGTATAATAATTGACATAGCAGTGTACATATTGGTGTATAAATACCTTGCAAAGTACTAATTATATTGAATTTAATAAATTATTGTAGAATATATGATGTTATAATCCATTAGACTTTATTTACTTCCTAATAGCCAACCATTAGTTAAATCACATTACTATTAAATTTGATCAGATAATATCCATAAAAACGCATCTTGAATAGATTAAGGATTTAGATTATTATCTTCTTCATATAATTACTGCCTATTTTATTCAACTAGTAGATGTAGTCTTGATAATTCAGTAAATTGTGGTAATAAAAAAACTCATCCCATGACACAGGACTATATTGTAATAGGTGGAGGCTCCGCAGGCTCGGTACTTACAAATCGTTTAAGTGAAGATTCTTCGAATAAGGTATTAGTGCTAGAAGCAGGGAGACCAGATTATACCTGGGACTTTAGAATTCACATGCCCGCAGCATTGACTTATTTACTTACCGGAACTAATTATAACTGGGGCTATACATCAGATCCAGAACCCTTTATGTATAACCGAGAAATAGCTCAGCCTAGAGGGAAAGTTTTGGGTGGTTGTAGTTCTATAAATGGTATGATATGGATTCGTGGTAATGCGATGGATTTTGATAAATGGGCAAATGACGATGGACTAGATTCTTGGGATTATGCACACTGCTTACCTTATTTCAAAAAAGTTGAAAATAGACTTATTGGTGGAGATGACTACAGAGGGGATAAAGGGAATTTAAAATTAACCACTCCTAAATGTGACAATCCACTTTTTGATGCTTTTTTTAATTCTGTTCAAGAAGCTGGGTATCCTTTAACCAATGATGTTAACGGACATCAGCAAGAAGGATTTGGTAAGTTCGACCAGACTATCCATAATTCTAGAAGATTGAATGCTGCTCGTGCATATATACACCCCATAAAACATCGTAAAAACCTTAATGTGGTAACACAAGCTATGGTAATGCGTATTCTTTTTGATGGGAATACAGCTGTTGGTGTTGAATACAAAAAGGGTAGAAAGATATATAAAGTTTACGGAAAAGAAATCATTTGTTGCGGTGGAGCTATTAACACGCCTCAATTATTACAGGTTTCGGGAATAGGAAATGCAGAACATTTAAAGAGTTTAGGGATACCTGTAGTAAAGGATTTACCAGGAGTTGGCGAGAATTTACAAGACCACTTAGAAGTATATGTGCAATGGGCTTGTAAAAAACCAGTTAGTTTATTTTCAGCTTTGAGTCCTTGGAGAGCCCCTAAAATTGGATTCGATTGGTTGTTTAGAAAAAAAGGAATCGGTGCAAGTAATCACTTTGAAGCAGGTGGTTTCATCAGAAGTAATGACACTGTAAAATATCCTAATCTACAATTCCATTTTTTACCATTAGCAATTAGATACGATGGAACTGCTCCTAGCGAAGGTCATGGTTTTCAACTACATGTTGGGCCTATGGGAACTGATGTTAGAGGAAGAGTAAAAATAAAATCTGCGGATCCATTGGAGTATCCTAGTATTTTATTCAACTATCTTTCTACTGAAAACGAACGAAAAGAGTGGTGTGAAGCAGTACGATTATCAAGAAAAATTATTGAGACTGATTCGATGAGTGAATTAATGGGGAAAGAATTATCTCCCGGAGCTCATATACAAACTGATGAAGAGATTTTAGATTTTATTGCTAAAGAAGGCGAAAGCGCTTACCATCCAAGTTCAACTTGTAAAATGGGTTTAGATAGCATGGCTGTAACAGATGAAAACTTAAAGGTACACGGAATTAACAACCTTAGAATTGTTGATGCTTCGGTATTTCCTTATGTTACCAATGGAAACATTTATTCGCCAGTTATGATGGTAGCAGAAAAGGCCGCCGACTTAATTCTAGGGAACACTCCTTTAAAACCAGAGCAGCGTCCTTTTTTTAAAAAGAAAGGGAGTTTATAAAAATCAAGGCTTAATTTCGGAATCAGCTTGGTATTTTCGGAGTGCTTTTAGAATGGAATAGCACAAAACTAACATAAGAATACAGACAGGTAAGCCCGTAACAAGCGAACCTGTTTGCAAAGCTATGAGTCCACCTCCATATACAAGAGTAGCAGCAACGAGCCCTTCGGCTAATGCCCAAAAAATACGCAACCATACAGCTGCTTTTTCTCTACCTCCACTGGTTATAAAATCTATAACTAGTGAACCGCTATCGGAAGAGGTTACAAAGAATATTATTCCGGCAATAACCACAAATAGAATACTAAAATAGGATAAAGGGAAATGTTCTAACAAGCTGAACAAAGCCGTAGTAATATTTTCGTTTACAGCAGCTGTAATACCGCCTTCACCAAAAAGTTCTATGTGGAATGCAGTACTTCCGAAAATAGAAATCCATAAAACACTTACCGCCGAAGGGGCAAGTACTACACCTATGAGCAACTCTTTTATGGTTCTTCCTTTAGAAATTCGGGCAATAAATAAGCTTACAAAAGGAGCCCAAGCAAACCACCATCCCCAGTAAAAAATAGTCCAACTACCCATCCATGTTGTTCCTTTATAAATTTCCATCCAAGTACCTGTGCTTATTATGTTTTGTAAATAATAACCTGTACTTTGAATTGTAGAGCCAAGAATAAATAAAGTAGGACCAACAACTAACATAAATATCATTAGGAGTACAGCCATTATTGAAGCTATTTTACTGAGTATTTGAACGCCTTTATGTAATCCTGAAACGACAGAAATAGTAGCAAAAATGGTTATTATAGCAATCAAAATTACTTGAACATTTGTGTTTTCCACTATACCAAATAGGTGATGCATCCCTGAGTTAATATGC
This sequence comes from Flavobacteria bacterium MS024-2A, assembly GCA_905182305.1. Classification (GTDB taxonomy): domain Bacteria; phylum Bacteroidota; class Bacteroidia; order Flavobacteriales; family Flavobacteriaceae; genus MS024-2A. Next base: position 152,155 of record CAJJBB010000001.1, on the reverse strand, counting down.
TGAATACCTAGACCAAGTGTAGTTGCTAAGCCAAACATCGTAGCAACAACAGCTATAGTATCTATAAAATGACCAATAGGACCTTTTAATCGATCGCCGAGCAAAGGATACAATACCCAACGAATACCCAAAGGAAGTCCTTTATTATAGCAAAAGAATGCGATTGACAAACCCATTAAGGCATAAATAGCCCAACCGTGCAGTCCCCAATGCAAATAAGAAAGATTTAAAGCATTTTGTGCAGCATCAATAGTCCCTGCTTCTCCGTATGGAGGATTAGAGAAATGTAATATTGGTTCGGCAACACTGTAAAACATCAACACCAAACCTATACCAGCATTAAACAACATACTTATCCAAGCCCAAGTACTAAACTCTGGTTTGCAATCAGGTCCACCCAACCTAATATTTTTAAAACGACTAAAGGCTAGGTATATACAAAAGATGAGAATAACATTAACACCAACAACATAAAGCCATCCAAATTTTGCTGCTATAAAAGCTTGTACCGATTCGAAAAACACACTTACGGACTCTTGATAAATAAGCGTAAACAGCACAAAAATGAGTATTAAGGCAGCTGAAGGAAAAAATACCCATGGCTGAATACTCTTATAAATATCGTGGTTTTTAATCTCTTTTTCTTTTATAATATAGTTTTTTAATGGTGTAAATTAAAGTAAGTCCTATGAAGTAAATCGCATTATAAATCAGATTTTTTAACTTCCTTTTTTATACTCTTAAAAAATTTAAACTTAAATAGTTTTACTAAAATACTAAAATGTGAGGCATACATAATAAAATAAGGCTTTCAATTTCTTGTTTTGAAATCAAATTTTGTTCAAATGCTTTTCTTCCAGTTTTAAAAACAGTTTTGTATATTGTATTCATATATTAAATCTTTTTTAAAATGAAAAAAATTATAACTATTTTGTTCTGTTCTTTTTTGTTCATTAATTGTGATTCAAACTCAGCTGAGATGATCAATTTTGAGAAAAACGTAGAAACATCTAAGGAATATTTCCAAGCATTTTCTGATGAAAAACTTGATGAAATGAAAAGCTATGTAACCGATGACTTTACGTGGTCACCCCCACCAACTGGAGTTGACTCGCTTGACATTAATACTTGGCACAATACCATGAAAGGTTTTAATGCTGGATTCAAAGAAATTAATTTCACTAAACAACTTTATTTTGCTGGCTTAGATGACAATCAAAAACCCAATGGAGATGTAAGAGTTTATGGAACTTGGGAATCGTTAAATTCTGTCACAAAAAAACCAGTATTAATGGATTATTATGCTGTATTATTCTTTAATGACGAAGGCAAAATTTATCACCAAAGTGAATGGTATAATGCCGCTGATTTAGACCAAAACTCTTTGGTAGATGTTGTTGCTATAATTCCATTAACCAAAGGTTATGGCACATGGTATAAAGGCTTTATAAAAGATAATAAGAATAGAGAACAGTTTTGTGATGATTCTAGAACACTTGTCCATAGAGATGTAAAAGATCCGAACAAAGTTTCTGTTTATTTATATGATGTAGATATGTCAAAATTAGGAGAAATGATGACAGATCCTGCATTTGAGAAATTTACACTTTCATTAGGAGAAGATTTAGCCAACAAAAAGGTTTATACCCTTAGTGCACTTTAAAATTTATAACCAATTGCATTAAGAATATTTTCTTTTCATATCAATTCTATTTTAAACACCAACGTGACTAATTAACTTTAGTGGCGTTTTCTTTTAAACAACAGGCATATCATCTTTTGTAAGTAATATATTATTAATACAAAATAACTATAACTGAAAAGTATGTTCTTTAATTTTCGAAACACAAACCTAACTACTTAATTATCAGTATTATATTATAGTTAGCATTTAAAAAAAACAATATCTTAGATAAGATTGATAATTTTTAAATTAAGTTAACCTACCTTTACAACTTATTTTTAAAAACAATTTATAATGAATAACGGAACAGTAAAATTTTTTAATCAAAACAAAGGTTTTGGTTTTATAACTCCTGACTCAGGGGAAAAAGATGTTTTTGTACACATCAACAACTTAGAGGATGATATAAATGAAGGAGATAAAGTTACTTATGATACAGAATCTACAGATAAAGGACTTAGTGCTTTAAACGTAAGGAAAGTATAGTTTTACTTTTGAATTCTATATCAAAACCCTCCAATAGGAGGGTTTTGCTTTTAAATAAAGTCATAGTTATCATCAGTATGTTATAAGGTTTATAATTTTACTAGAAATAATTGGTCTTAAAAGAGAGCTTTAAAATACAAGATATTACTAAAATAGAAATTGATTTCTTAAATTTTGAAAAATAGTTTATTTCTCATTATCAAAAGACTTACAGAAAATTAAGTTTAAAAAGTTTTTACTATTAATTGTTTATTGCAATTAAAAATATTATATTTAAATAATCATAAATCAATTTTTAAAAGATTTTTTATATTAGAGTTATCTTTTAAAAAGATGGCTATTTTTTTTAAGTTCATTATTAGCCATAGTTATATCTATTTTAAAAATGCAAAAAATTAAATACGACAAAAAAGAATCGATCTGCGCTTGCAAAGTATCTTTAGATATTTTAGGAGATAAATGGTCCTTAATAATTGTTCGTGATATTTTTAGAGAAAAGTCTACTTTTTCTGAGTTTTTATATGAATCTGATGAAGGTATATCTTCAAATATTCTTGTTGATAGATTAAAAAAGTTGATTTCATTAGAAATAATTGATTTCATAAGAGAACCTGAAGATAAAAAAATAAAAAGATATTACTTAACCGATAGAGGAATCGATCTTTACGGAGTCATTTATGAATTACAACTTTGGACAATTAATAATGTGGATTTTAAATATTCGCCTAACACCTCTAAATGGAAAAATTTCTCAAGTTTAAATTCTAAAGAACAGGTTATTTCTCATTATCAGAATACTTACAGAAAATTAAGATTAAAAAGATTTAATCATTAGTTGTTTATTGCAATTAAAAATATTATATTTGAGAATAACCATAAATTAATTTTTTAAAAGAATTTTAATTCAAAGCCATTCTTAAAAAAGGATGGCTTTTTTATAAAAAGCTATTTTTTTTCCAGAGGTCCTCTCAAATGAATAATTAATCCATTTAAAAAATTACGTAATACCTGATCGCCACACTCCATGTACTTTTCGTGTCTTTCATTTCTAAAGAATGCACCAAGCTCAGACTTAGTGATCTTATAATCAACTAAGTCACATATTTCAACAATTTGATCATCACGTAGTTTATGTGCTACACGGAGCTTTTTGAAAATATCATTATTTGTTAAACCCATGTTCAAAGGTAAATTTTTATACTGACCTTAATCTTTATTCTAAAGAATAATACATCTTATTAAATATCAGTAAATTGCAATACTATTAATCATAAAAATATATTGAAATGAAAAAAATAATTATCCTTCTCTTAGTTGTAGGTTTCACAAAAGCTTATGGTCAGGAGCCTATAGTTCCTGTTGCTAAAAAAGTGGTGAATAAGTTTATTAAATTTGGAATAAAGGCTAGTGTAAATTCTAATGAATCTCCAGAAAAACTTGCTGCAGATGTTAAAAATTTTGATGACGCAGTTGGTAAAATTAATGGAGTAAATATTGGGTTTTATTCTCAAATTAAAGTTTTGATGCTTTATGTAAGACCAGAACTTCATTTCACTACTTATGAAACAAATTTTGGTAATGTAATCGGTAATATAAAGACATCTAGGATTGAAGCGCCTGTTTCAGTGGGTATAAAAATTCTTCCCATATTGAGTGGGTTTGCAGGACCAACTTTTAGATATAAGCTTAAAGGAGATGAAAAAAAACTAGAAACTATTACATCAAATGCAACTATGGGAGTCCATTTCGGAGTACGTGTTCATATGGGTAAATTGGGTATAGATGTAAGATTAGATCGTGCTATATCTAAAGAAGAAACTAAATTATTAGGCAACAATAGTGTTAGTGATGTTGAATTTGATAGTCGCCCAAATACTATTAGTGTAGGTCTCTCTTATGCATTTTAGTAAGGCATTATTTTAGATAAAAAATCACTATATTACTAAAAATCAAGAAATTAACCATAAAAATTATAAATCTTAAAATCAATTTAAAATGAAAAAAATACTAAGCATTGCCTTATTAGGCCTCCTTATGGCCTGTTCTCCTGGAATACACCCTGAGTATACAGCAAATCTTGAAACTGCAAAAAAGATTCTTGAACTGCAAGGCTCAGAAGCTGACAATGAAGCTCAACTTGCAATGTTCCATGAAGATGTTCAATGGCAACCTGCATTTCACGGTTCTGAACCAGTTGGTAAAGAAGCTGTTAGCGCCTATTTAAAAAGTTGGCAAGATGCAATGGAAGATGTAGTTTACACTCCCGTGAACTGGTTGCCTGGTGTGTTAGCTGAAACGGGGTTATCCGATGGAAGTGTTCGTACATATGGTAAATGGAGTGGAGTTCATTCTACTTCAGGGAAAAGCTGGGAAATTGTTTCATACCATACATGGGACTTTAAAGATGGTAAAGTAATCAGTGGAGGCGACTATATGGATGCTGGTGGTTTAATGAACTCTCTTAAAGAAATAGAAGTAGTTGAAGAAGCTGCTGAATAATATTATCTTTTAGAATGTATTATAAACTTATAATGCTAAAAAAAAGCCCCTCAACAATTTGAAGGGCTTTTTTATTACAATTAATACCTTTATAAAAGGCAATTCAAGACATAGTGTCTTTTTTAACTAGGTGATTTTTAAAAAATAATGCAGCAATTATTTTAATTCTTTGATTCTAATTTTTTTAAAATATGCTTTGCCAGGGTGGTCCTGTAAACTAATATATCCCTCTGGATAAATTGCAAAATCATACCATCTTTTATCACCTAAATAATCATAATCTTCAGATTTACTGAATTTACTATTTAGTAATAAAGCATCCCATTCTGGACCTCTAAGTTTGAAATTATTAATAATGATACCATTTAACATTACCCATCCATTATTATTTTTCTGATCTATTTTAATATGATAAGAATTCCATTGTCCTGCAGGATTATATAAGTCAATTTCATTTGGAGAATACATGTCATATACTGCTCCTAAATAATGTTTTTTAGCATCAAGATCTGTAAGAATATTATTGAGCTCAATTTCACCACCAAGAACCTCTTCTGGAGCATTATATGTAGCGATGTCAATAATCTGAATTTCAGGGCCCGTTTGATAGGGGAATTTATAGACGGGCGCTTCACTTACTCCCCACATAAATCCACTATTTCCTCCCTTTTCAATTTTCCAATCGAATTTAATCTCAAAACTAGTATACTTTTTATTAGACAAAAGACTTGCATCCTCAAAACCAGACTCTAAACCTGATACAGCATCAAAAATCAGAATATCGTTTTCTACATACCATCCTTTTTTTGAACCATCATCCTGAAAGATATGCCATCCTTCGAGCGAATTATTTAAAATAAGATTATTCCATTCTGAAGTTTTTGGACTGCACCCAAAAATTAATAAAAAACATAAATATGTAATTTTTTTCATATAATAAGGTGATGAAAAAAAGTTAGTCTAATTATTTGATGTGCTTTCTTCTGAAATTTCCTCTTCGACTTCTGGAACAAAGAAATCTTCTTTATCGGGGTTCCATAAGAATTTAGTGTCTGCTTTTTTTGTTTCGGGATCGTAAGTTACCTCAACATATTTATAACGATCTACACCTTCTATTTTAACTTGAATAATAAAAGTATGAAAATGATATTTATCGAATGGACTCACAAAGGTGGTATAGGAATCCCATATAATATTTCTAGTTCTAGCTACATTTGGAAATTTCTGCTCAACTAAAAATTTTAATACTTTATTTATTTCTATTACATTTATTGGTGTGATTTCACCATTTTCATTTTCCTCGAAAGACTGATGTTGCTCAATAAAAGAATCTAGCGACAAACCACTTTGCTGGGCTTGAATCGAATTAGTTAAAAAGAAAGCAGAGATTGCTAACAATATTTTAAACTTAATCATAATATATAAATTTAGTGTTTACACCATAAAAATATAAATTCTTATGGTTTAGGAAAGCTTTTATAGACATTCATTTTAAAATCCAACAAAAGTATTGTAGCATACAAACAATATGTACTTTTAAATTATGAAAAAAACACCAATTGAAGTGTTTGGTGAATGGGTGTCGATGGGTAAAGATGAAGGCATGGAAAAAAACCATGAAGAATCGGTTGAGAATATGGTTTCATTTGCAACAAAAGACCTAACCAACTTCTCCTTTATTGATGCTGGATGTGGCAACGGATGGGTGGTTCGTTCGGTAGCCTCTCTTCCAAATTGTATCCAAGCAACGGGAATAGACGGGGCTTTAAAAATGATTCAAAAAGCCAAAAAATTAGATCTTAAAAACAACTATATTTGTAATGATCTATTGTTTTGGAAGCCGAAAAATAAGGTAGATCTTGTTCACTCAATGGAAGTTTTCTATTATCTTAAAGAACCTCAAAAACTCATTCAACATGTGTTTTCCAATTGGTTAAAAGAAGGAGCAAGACTTATTATTGGCTTAGACTTTTATTCTGAAAATATCTCCTCTCATTCTTGGCCTGAAGAATGCGGTATTTCTATTATGTCACTATTTTCAGAATCAGAATGGAAAACATTTTTTTTAAAAGTAGGCTTTAAAGAAGTTTCCAGTTGGCATTCAGGTGCAAAAAAAAATTGGGCTGGTACCCTTATTATTACTGGTATAAAATAATAATTTTCAACTGTTTTTTTGGTAGCGACCAGGCGCTAAAAATCCACTTACAAGTGAAAATAATCCGTGTGGAATAATTTTGAGTAAAAAAACAATGACTTTAAAAGTTATAGAGGGCACGCATATTTTTTTTCCTTTTAAAGTTGCTTTTACAGCTTCTTCTGCTACTTGTTTAGCTTCTTTTTTCATGAAACTGGGAACACTATCCATTTCATTTTGAACACCACTTGCTGTATGAAAATTAGTAATGGTATATCCGGGACAAACAGCTGTAGAAGTGATTCCTTTATGATTATAATTTAAATTTAATCCTTCACTAAATCGGTTCATAAATGTTTTTATAGGACCATATAAGGTTTGAATTGAGGAGGGAGGTGCAAATGCAGCAACGGACGAAATGATCATGATACGTCCCCTACCTCTTTCTAACATATCCTTTATAAACTGCTTACAAAGAGAAATTACAGCAATGCCCAATACTCTAATAAATCGCTCTTCTTCTTCCATAGGAGTTTGATCAAAAGAACCAGGAATTGCAAAGCCTGCATTATTTACAAGTATTTCAATTTGATACCCCTTATTCTTACAAAAGTCATAAAGTTGTTTTGGAGCTTCTTTTTTAGATAGATCAGATGATATAAAATCAACTTTTACAGAAAAGTTTTTTGAAATTTCTCTGGAAAGTTCTTTCAAAGTTTCTTCACTTCTTGACGTTAAGACCAAATTAAAATTTCGTTTGGCTAATGATTTTGCAATTTCAAGTCCAATCCCTGATGAGGCTCCCGTTATTAATGCATATTTTGAGTTCATGAAATAATATGCTTTTTTTAAAAATAAAATACCATTCTAAAGTACTGAAAATAATAACAACTACTCTTTAATAACTTTAGGATAAACAATCTTTTGTTCTGACTGAAATTTCAAGAAACAAATCAATCATCTTTTTGAGTAAGTTGTGCAATTTATAAAACTCACTTATCTTTGCAAGACGATAAAAGATGGAAAAGAAATGAAAAAGAGATACTACTCCTTTGTTGTTTTTATATTATTTTGTTCAGCTGTGAATGCACAAGAAATGCTTTTTGATGATTTTTATTTTAAAATGGATTTTTTTGAAGCAAAAAAAATACTTAAGTCAAATAAAAAAAAACTGACCAATCTTGCCCTTGGAAAAGGAACAGTTTATGCTGTTAGAAAAAGATCTTTAGTGTCCGAAGAGAATAAGTTGATTAGTATAAACCTTTGGAGTAAAAAAAACTTAACCGTAAAAGAGGCTGAAAAATATTTAGTTATTAGCAGAAAGTTCTTTGAAAACAATAATTACAATACCGTCTATGCTCAAGAAAATTGGTCTAATCCTATCTTAGTAAAGAAAAACCTACCATGCATACGTTTTGTTGATAAAGACAAAACTATTGTTGTTGAATTTGATCCAAGAGGCCAAGGAGATGCTTACAATATATTTGTAACCTATTATAATTATGATTGGTTTCTCAAAAAAGCTAGAGGAGAAGAATAATTTATAAATCTATATTAATTCCTAACCCAAGGAGCTCTCTTAATTGAAGTTTACCAACTAAATCATCATCATAAAGAAGGTGCATTATGAAATTTCCTGATATTTTATCATTCACTTTAAAGCGAATATTGGTGTCCCAATCAAAATCTATATTTTGAGGTTTTTCCAAATAATTAAGATAAATACTTAGTTTATTTTCCCAAAAAATATTTTTCATAATTTGTGTTTTATAAAAACCACTAACCGCAGCTCCTAAAAAAAACTTAGCGTTTTTATTTGCATCAACCCCAAAGTATGTTTTTCCTGGGAGTAAATCATTTGTAAAACTACCTGAAACTAATAAGACTCTTGCAGATAAAGGAGAAAGGTTTAACCAAAAATTATCTGCTTTTTTATAATATAGTCCTAAACTCAATTGAACATATGCCGGAGACAATATCTGAGAAACTTTATTTCTTTTATCTACTCCTTGTTCAGAATAAAAACGGTAACCCGGGAGTAATTGGGTTTTGAAATTTAAGACACTCGAATAACTCCAATATTCATTTATCTGTTTGCCAACTAAAGAATTTATCTCAAATCTGTCATCTGCTTTTTTAAAAAACTTGTTCCCTGAAATAAAAGTTGTTCCTAAAGAAAGAATTATTTTATTATCCCAAACCAAACCATTACGATAAGAATAATCTAAATTATACTCTAAACCAAAGAGAACGGTCATTGCGCTTTCACCTCCAGAAATCCAATTTGAAAAATAAGCTTGATTAAAATTCAATCTAGTATTACCATAAAACTTTACTCTTTTACCCCTATTGGTAGACTGAATAACTGCATCAAAGGGAAGTTCTTCTAAAGTTGTTTCTTCTTGTGCATATAGCGAGGTGTTTGTAAACAAAAGCACTAGTATGATTTTTAAAAAATGAATGTTTTGAGGTTTAATCATTTAAAGAAGTTTAATAACAGTCCTATTATAATTATTTAGTTCGGTAAAATTAAAAAAATGAAGCTACAAGGAGTTCCTTTAATGAAAATTAAATGTTTTTCTTACTTTACAAGTATTATTTATCTCTAGGTATGAAAAAATTATTCAATATATTTTTATTGAGCTTTTTAATTCTCTCTTTTATTGGATTTTCTCAGGAAATCGACTCATTAGTTTTCAAAACAGATCGTTTACTTGAGCTAGGAATAAAAAGCAAAGCCTTTCCTGGTGCACAAGTTTTGATTTTCAAAAATGATACCATTCGACTTAATAAAACCTATGGATTTCAAACCTACGATTCTATAGTGCCTATTGAAAAACATCATTTATATGATTTAGCTTCTGTCACAAAGGTTCTGGCAAGCACTTTGGCTTTTATGAAATTGTATGAATTATATAATATTGGTTTAGATCAAAAAGTAGCAGCTTATGTTCCATTTCTTAAGAGAAGTAATAAAAAAAACAGCCGTTTTAGGGAGGTTCTTAGTCATAGCGGTGGTTGGCTTCCCTACATTGCGCATCAAAACTTAGTGCTCAATAAAAGAGGGCGTTTCAAAACAAGAACACTTTCTTACAAACAAAACAAAAAATATCCGCTTCAAATTAGTGACTCCCTTTTCATACACAAAAAATATTCTAAAAAAATATACAGAAGAATTAAAAAAACAAAACTGAATAATTTAGGTGAGTATACATATTCAGGTTTATGGTTTTTCTTACTTCCTGAAATAATCAAACAACTCAGCGGAAGTTCATTTTCTAAATTTTTACAAACTTATTTTTACACACCACTAAAAACAGAAAGACTTGGCTTTTTACCTTCTAAAAAATATCCAAAAAGTGAAATAGTTCCAACAGAAAACGATAGTATTTTTAGAAAACAACTTATTCAAGGATGGGTTCATGATGAAGCAGCAGCAATGATGGGAGGTATTTCAGGAAATGCGGGTTTATTTAGTAACGCAGTATCACTTAAACCTCTACTTCAAATGTTACTTCAAAACGGGAACTATAATGGTAAACAATATTTAAAACCTGAGACAATAAAAAAGTTTACACAAAGAAGTTATCCCAATAGTAATAACAGACGTGGATTAGGGTTTGACAAACCTTCAATTGACCCTGAAAGTAACTATCCTTCCCTACTTGCAAGTCCTTCTAGTTACGGCCACAGTGGCTTTACAGGTACCTTTGTATGGGTTGACCCTACCAATAATTGTTTTATAATATTCTTAAGTAACCGCGTATATCCTTCACGAAATCAAAGAAAATTATATAGCTTAGATATTCGTGGTAAATTATTAGACTATGCCATTCAATTTTAAACTTTTATGCCTTTTGGGAATCACATCCCCATTTATATTAGCTCAAGAGCTACCTGAAAATTTTGTGTTAATTAAGGAATTAGTTCCTTCTATTGTAATTGAAATGCGCTATGGTACTAATAATAATTTCACTGGAAGGTCTATACCAGGTTATGAGTCAAGACAAGCAGTAATAACAATTGCGACAGCAAATGCCCTAAAAAAAGTGCAGAAGGAACTTAATAAGCTTGGTCTTGGATTGAAAATTTTTGATGCATACCGGCCACAAAAAGCTGTCAATTATTTCATGAAATGGTCAGATCAACCCAGTGATACCATCATGAAAAACAAATACTACCCGAATTTGAAAAAGAACACCCTTTTTGATTTGGGATATATTGCTTCAAAGAGCGGACATACAAGAGGCAGTACCGTTGACGTAACACTACTTTATGAATCAGGTCCTGAAAAAGGAAAAGAAGTTGATATGGGAAGTGTTTGGGATTTATTTGGAGTAAGCTCAGGATACGGGTATGTGGCGATATCAATGATCCAAAAAGAAAATCGGAGACTTCTGCGTGAACTAATGATTGCTCATGAATTTTTGCCTTACGATAAAGAATGGTGGCATTTTAGTCTAAAAAACGAGCCTTACCCAGATACTTATTTTGACTTTATCGTTCCTTAACAAAAGTTATTCCCATTATAGTATTTTAACACCCTGTTTTTTGTGAAAACTCAATGAAGAGATCTTCTCTATGATTTAATATTCTTTATTAAAGAATTCTTGTTTAGTTATTCTGAGGTATTTTAGTTATTCTGAGATATTCTTGAGCTTTTTCATTCCATTTAAAATCACTTGTAATTTTTTTTGTAGAAGGATTATAATATACTTCTAAGAATCTTGGCCTATCTAAATCATTCATTTGCATTTGAACTACAAATGTGTGATAATGATAAACATCATAATTACTAACAAAGGTATAGTATGAATCCCAAACTATATTCATAATGAAATCTGATTTTGGGTAACCATTTTTTATGAAAGTACCAATTTCAGCATATATAAACATTAGTTCATCCTGTCTACTCCTATTGAAATATATAGTGTTCTGAAGCATTCCATCTGAAAATGATTTATGTTCAATGATAAGTTGATCAAGAGTTGCTTTTTGAGGTTGGTTTTTTATTCTTAAAGCAACAAGATCCGGTTGAAATTTTTGAATATTAATTTCGTCTTCTTTTAATACAAAACTTTTAAATTCCGTGCTCCATTTATATCTTGTGGATATTTCGTCAGAAGAGGGGAGGTAATCAATTTCTATATATCTAAATTCTTTGTTCTTATTAATATAGACCCTAACGGTAAATGTTATACTATGAGACCTTAATGTTGGATTAATGGTTGTAGAATAAGATTCCCAAATTACATTTCGAGAAGATTCAATCTTACCTTTGAATTGTTCTTCAATAAAAAACATAATGCGATTGTTTAAAAAACGGTCAACTGGAGTTACTAAGACATCATTAATGTTTGATTTCATTAACTCGTGTCGGTACATGAAGTTTTCAATAGAAACGTATTCCCCCTCTTGAGCATTTAATTGTATCACAAAAATTATTATCAATAAATATCTCATTTTAATAATATTTTTTGCTAAGATAATTATCAGGAGTATAGGAAAGATTATAAAAGAAGTAATTTATTAATAAATTTAAGGTATTGAAAAATGATTTTATGTGATATATAACAAAACCCTTTTGAACTTTCAAAAGGGTTAAGTATTAAACATAAACAAAATAATAAACTAGGCTTATTATTAAGACAGCTATTCTCCTGAAAAGTTACATCTGTAAATCATAATGATTCGTTAATAATATAAACGCTAAAAGGCCTAAAAAAAAACCTTTTTTTTCCATTTTCTTTAGTGTGAGGCAGAAGTATGGTCTGAAATAATAAACCATTGATCTTTAATCTTAAGCCATGTTAATGTAAAAAAGCCTCTACTGTCTTCCATATTTCTTTTTAGATAAAAAGACCCTTGAAGTTGAGCTACAGAATCACTTAAAGAAATAATGTTTAAGATTTCAAAATCCAATGTTCCCATTAATTGTCGCGTTGAATAACTTTTCTTATAGCGGTCTCTTGTGGCTTTCCAACCATAGATAGGCCCAGAAGAACCAGAAAAAACAAGATTTTCTGTGTTTAAATAAGCTTCCATAAAAGCATCAAGGTCTCCTGTATTCCAGTCATCTTGTTGTTTAAATAACTTTGTAACAATACTTATGGAATCATTTTTAGAGACTGACTGCTGCGCAAATATAAAAGCTGAGAAAAAAAATAAAACACCACTATAAATCCATCGCATATTTATTTACTTAAGGGTAGGGTACTGAATGTTAAGCTGCTCCAAATAAGTGTCATATTTTGTTTCATCAAAATAGAACTTTTCTAATTGTGGTCTAAACTGGTTCATGATAGTCTCGTTTAAATAAATTGGTGGGGAATCTTTTTCAGAAATCATGGGTTTATATTTAGTCTCTTTACTCTGAATATTTTGAAAATAATCTTTAGCACTTACCAATAGCTTTGGTTGGGTAAGAAAGTCAATTACCGTAGTTGCTACAACCTTAGCCCCAGCAGTCGCTCCTTTATGAGCAATCGGTGTTGCCATTGCTATAGCATTAGACCAATGATGACCTTGTAGGCCAGGAATGTTTGATGGAAACCTAAGGGTAACTGTTGGAATAGTCCATGAAATGTCACCTATATCGTCTGACCCACCACTTCTTGGATTTTCTGAGGGTTTTCCTAGTCCTGAAAGCATTGTTGATAAACCTTTTTCATTTTTTGAATTCACTTCTTTTTGAACAGCTTTAGCTAGTTTTTGATCGGCTTCGGACCAAGAAGGCATCCCAACATTCTGAATATTTACATCCATTGTTTCTGCAATTACCTTGTTAAAGTGTCTGGGCCAAGCAGTTCCCAATACGCGTGAAGTAACTTTGGTGTCAGTCATTAAAGCTGCACCTGCTGCAATATTATTCGCATCATTATACATTTTCATAATTCCATCATAGGTAATATCTCTTAAATAATACCATATAGATGCTTTGGAAGGAACTACATTAGGTTGGTCTCCTGCATCGGTAAAAATAGAATGTGAGCGCTTTAATGGATGTAGATGCTCTCGTTTATAATTCCAACCAACATTCATTAACTCGGCTGCATCCAAAGCACTTCTTCCTCGCCAAGGCGATCCTGCAGAATGTGCAGCCTCTCCTTCAAAAGTATATTCAAGAGAAATTAACCCGGTACCATTTGCTTGACCATATGAAACTGACAAATTACTGCTAACATGTGTGAAAATACATAAATCAATTTTATCAAAATATCCATCGCGCACATACCATGCTTTTGAAGCAACAAGCTCTTCGGCAATTCCAGGCCACACAACTAAAGTACCGCCCATATTATTGTTTTTCATTTGTTCTTGAACGGTTAGTGCTGCTGTGACAATTACTGGAATTCCAGAGTTGTGCCCTTCACCGTGGCCTGGGGCTCCCTCTACCATAGGCTTATGATAGGCCACTCCGGGGTATTGTGATGCTTTAGGAATGCAATCAATATCACTTCCTAATGCAATTACAGGGCCTTCACCATTGGTCCATCTTGCCATCCATGCAGTTGGTATTCCAGAAATACCTCGTTCTATAGAAAACCCTGCATTTTCTAAAACAGCCGTTAAATATGCTGAAGACTCATACTCCTGAAAGCCCAATTCCGCAAAGCTAAAAACTTTATCGATCATCACCTGGGTGTTCTTGTGTTGAGCTTCTACTTTTTCAAGTGTTTCTTTTTTTAACTTTTGAATTTGTCGAGTAGAAAATTTTTGTTGTGCAAGAGCTGGGGTTATAAACAAGAAGGTTCCTAGCAAAATAATTTTAAATAATGAAGCAGTATATTGTAACATAGAATGTTATTTTTAACCTAAAATACAAATAAATTGAATCGTTTGTCCTTTTTTCTTTTTTCAGCCAAATTCATAGGATTATCTTGTATTTTTCTTTTAAATCATTCTTGCGCCCAAAAAATTAATGCTTCAAATCTTCTGGAAAAAAGTTTGGTGGCCCATGGTGGAAAAAAAGCGTGGAGCAAGGTATCTGAAATTAGTTATTTGAAAAATATAGAACTTTATGATTCTATTGGAAAGTTGGAAAATGAAATTAATCAAAAAATAAAACATACCTGGAATCCTTCCTCTACAAAAATGGAATGGGTTAATGTTGACGATCATTATGTTGCACTCCTCCAAGAGGAAAAAATTGAACTCTTTAAAAATGACCAAATGGTTTTGGATTCTCAAGAAGTAGCTCAAGCATATGATAATACTAAAGGAGCTCTGTATGTGTTTTGGCAACCCTATAAATTAGTAGATTCTAACGCAAGGCTAGAGTATATTGGCTTAGTAACTCTTTTAGATAGTATTTCTGTACATAGTCTAAAAGTATCATATCCCTACGACCCAACTGCTGACATTTGGCATTACTATTTTAATGAAGAAAATTTTATGTTAGAGGCAACACAAGTAAACCATGATGGAAGAATAAGTCTTATCATCAATGAAAGTGTTGAAAATAAAACAGGCCTTTTTTTGAATAAAACTCGTAAGAGTTATTTTGTTGATTCTCTAGGAAAAATTAAATATTTAAGAGCTGCTTATAAGTATGAAATTACTTCTTTTAACTAGTAAAAATATCGCCTGAAGGCCTCTATTGCTGCATATTCTGCTAACCCCAATGCTTGATATTTTTTGGCAGTTGCAGTATTTCTTTCTTCGGCACGAATCCAAAACTCTCTGTGATCATTTCCTTGAAACATAACCCCATCTTTTTGAGATTGATGATAAAAAATAGCTTTTCGTTTTCGTAAAACCTGATCTGGACTCATCGGAACAGCCATTTCAATTTCATGAATATCCCACTCATGCCAAGCACCTCTATATAACCATACCCAGCAATCATCCATAAATTTTTTAGGTTTAAGAATTTTAAGTGATTCAAAAACTATATCTAAACACACCCGGTGGGTCCCATGAGGATCTGCTAAATCTCCAGCAGCATAAATTTGATGGGGCTTTATTTTTTCAATTAAAGCTACTGTAAGATCAATATCTAACTTTGAAACAGGATTTTTAGCAATCATGCCTGTTTCATAAAATGGAAGATTCATAAAATGAACTTGTGAATCTGGAATTCCCATATACCTTGTAGCGCCCAAAGATTCTCTTTTTCTAATACTCCCTTTCAAATCACAAATGGATCTAGGTGCAGGTTTCTGTGGATTTATCACTTCAAAAGCCTTAATTAATTTTCCTATGGATTCATTCTCTTTTGAGCTTATAAAATCAGAAGTAACCTCAAGATATTTTAAAGCATTTTGATCAGAAACTGCGATATTCCCTGACGTTTGATAAACAATATGAACCTCGTGACCTTGAGACACTAAACGGTCAAAGGTTCCTCCCATTGAGATTACATCATCATCGGGGTGTGGACTAAAAATAATAACCTTTTTAGAAGCTGGTTGTGCTCGTTCAGGTCTGTATTTATCATCGGCATTGGGCTTTCCGCCAGGCCAACCTGAAATGGAACGTTGTAATTTATTAAACATTTCAATATTCAGATCATATGCCGAACCATGTTGAGCCAATAAATCCGACATCCCATGTTGATTATAATCTTCATCTGTTAATTTTAAAATAGACTTCTTTGTTGTTTCGCAAAGCCATAAAATTGCTTTGGAGCGATTCGCCTCGTTCCATTCACACGAAGTTACCAACCATGGGGTTTTGATTCGAGTAAGTTCAGAAGCAGCCTCATTATCAATAACTAAAGTGGTATTTTTGTGGTGTTGTAAGTATGTTGTAGGTATAAAGCAAGATATCTCTCCTTCAATAGCCTTTTGTATAATCTCGGCTTTATAAGATCCCCAGGCCATTAAAAGGACTCTCTTTGAATTTAAAATGGTTTGAATACCCATAGTAACTGCTTTTCTAGGTACATTTTCAATCCCCTGAAAAGCAGGAGCTGCATCAAAACGCGTAAGATGATCAAGTGTTATGGTACGTGTTTCTGAGTTTAAATGGGAACCAGGCTCGTTAAATCCAATATGTCCATTAGTTCCTATTCCTAAAATTTGTAGATCAATACCTCCTGCAGATTTTATTTTATTCTCATAAGAAATACATGATTTTCTAAGTTTTTCAGGAGAAACTTCTCCGCTTGGAATATTTATATTTTCAGGTTTTATATTGACATGATCGAATAAATTTGAGTGCATGAAATAATGATAACTCTGAACATCTTCTTTAACCAATGGATAATATTCGTCTAAATTGAAAGAGATAACGTTTTCAAAACTAAGATTTTCTTCCTTATGTAACCTAACCAATTCTCTATATACACTTAGGGGGCTTGATCCAGTTGCAAGGCCTAAAACACACATTTGATTTTGGTCTTGTTTTTCTTTTATTAATAGTGCAATACTATTGGCTATTAATTTTGAACCTTCTGTGGAAGATTTTACAATTACATTATGTAATTTTTCATACCGTGTTTCTTCAAAAATACCAGGAGCTTTATACTGTAATAAAGACTTCTTTAACTTGTCTGTCATCCTATAAAATTAATGCGAATAACAAATTTAAGGTTTCTTTCAGTAAAGTTTTTGAATTCAAGTAATTTTCTTTTAATATTGAAAAATCATAAGTATCATTGTATAACAAATACATCAAAGTGTTTAAATCTTTATTTTACTTATTATTATTTCATATTAGTCTTGGCATTTTATTGCCATCATTAACTCTATTAGGTAATGATTTAATTGAAAGTTCTATTACCATAGTTAATCTAGAGGGTGATCATGAATCAGAGGAAAAAGAGACTGAAAAAAAAATTTTTGAAGAATCTATTTATCTTAATCACGCAAAAATTGATTCATGTCAAATATTAATACATACTCTCACTAAAAATTATCAATCAGTATTTCTTAACAGCTTTAGTCCTCCTCCCCAGGTTTGTTAATTTAATTCACTCATTAAAATTAAATTAACATCCTCATACAAAAGGATTAAAAATACATTCAATTGAAAAAATATTTCTTAAACATTAAAGGAGATCTCTTAGGAGGTCTAACTGCAGGTATTGTTGCCCTTCCATTAGCACTTGCTTTCGGAGTAAGTTCAGGGCTTGGACCAAGTGCGGGATTATATGGTGCTATTTTTCTTGGCTTTTTTGCCGCATTATTTGGCGGAACTCCAACACAGATTTCAGGTCCTACTGCTCCAATGACAGCTGTTAGCATGGTGGTTATCGCTGGGATTATTGGTGCTAATAATGGTTCTGTAGAGCAGGCATTACCCTACATCTTAATGGTCTTTTTATTAAGTGGCTTATTTCAAATAACTTTGGGAGTCTTAGGCTTTGGAAAATATATTAAATATATTCCATATCCTGTAGTTTCAGGTTTTATGACTGCTATTGGTGTCATTATTTTGATTACACAATGTCTTCCTATTTTAGGGTATGAGGTGAAAAATGACATTCAACTTATAGAGCAATTCAAGCCTTTAGCAGAAGAACATTTATTAGAAAAAATACTTGTTGAAGAAACCAATGAAGGTTTATTAGTATTAGAAAACTTTGAAGAAACTATTAAACGTGCCAAAGAAATTGATCAAACAACTATTTATGAAGAAGCACAAAGTTTAGCTAAAAATAATGCTTCAGGTGTTATTGGAACCTTTAAAACATTACCTAGAGCATTAGGAGAAATTAATTGGATTGAAGTTATTTTAGCTCTCAGCACTATCTTCATAATTTATGGTTTTAAGAAAATTACTACTGCTATCCCTAGCACATTGGTTGCTTTATTTGTGGTTACTGGAATGGCTATTATTCTTAATGTTAATTATCTTCCTATTCAAAAAATTCCAAGTGGATTTCCTCAATTTCAATTAGGAATTTTTTCAAAATTTAGCTTCTTTCAAATAATTCCTTACATAGGAACAGCTCTTACATTAGCATTATTGGGGGCAATTGATTCATTACTAACCTCTGTGGTTGCAGATAACCTTACCAAGACCAGACACCTTCCAAATAAAGAGTTAATTGGTCAAGGAATAGGAAATTCCATAGGTTCTTTATTTGGCGGATTACCTGGTGCAGGAGCAACTATTAGAACCGTTGTAAATATTCAAGCGGGTGGGAAAACTCCTATTTCTGGAATGGTAGCTTCTTTAGCACTTTTACTTATTCTTTTAGTTCTTAGTCCATTAGCTTCTCAAATTCCTGCAGCTGTTTTAGCAGGTATACTTGTTACTGTTGGAATCGGAGTGATTGATTATAAAGGATTAAAGGCCTTGAATAAAATACCTAAAACAGAAATTTTAATCATGTTGGTTGTTTTATTATTATCTGTGTTTTGGAATTTGGTTTATGCTGTTGGAATTGGCTTAGTTTTAGCCGCTCTTTTCTTTATGAAAAAAATGGGAGATATATCAAATGACGATGCCAAAGTTATATCGGTAACTAAAGAAAAGGCCTGGAAAGATGAAAAATTACTTAGTAATCTTTTTTTAGAAAATGTTTTTATTAAACACCTGAATGGTCCTTTATTTTTTGGTTTCACATCTGATTTTATAAATGTTTCAAAACAAATCCCTAAAGAAGCAAAAATACTCATCATTAGAATGGATCGTGTACCCTACATTGACCAATCTGGACTTTTTGCTCTAGAAGATGTTTTAATGGAATTAAATGAAAAAAATATTGTTTGTTTTATGGTTGGAATTCAGTCCCAACCAAAATTGTTAATGAAAAGTATTGGAATTCTTAATACCTTAATACCTCAAGAACATACTTTTGAGTCTTTTAAAGATTGTAGATCTTGGATCATAAAAGAAGATATTTTTGATACAGCAGAAGTTTAAATGCTATTGAACGATTATGTTTTTATTTTCAATCAATGAAATTTGTGAGAGTAAACCGTCTTCATAAATTTGAGGAAGACTGTCAAGTGGTTCAAACTTGTTTGAGGGACTAAAGTTTTGGTAATCTTGAAACAAGATTCCTTTTACGCGTTTCTTGTTTATTGCTTTTCGAAATCTAATTCCACCTCCTTCAGTAGTATAATTATAGGCTAAGTAATCAATTTCATAGGTGTCTTGATTAATCCAATACCTGTATTCGTCTTGATAATCCTCGCCGCCTCCTTCTTCAGAAAAATAAACTTTTATTGTCCAGTAGGTTGCTTCTTCTATTTTAATTTCATCTAATAACTCAGAGTGAACTGCACCATCTAGGAGTGGTTTTGGGAGTTGAAAAAAATACATTACAGAATTAAGTGAATTTGAATATACCACTGCTAGACTATCAGTAAGTGATTCAGGTACAGAATCAATAAAACGTTTTAAGCCTTTAGTTGATGACAATTCGTCTCTTATTTTCTTATCATCCTTAATAGTAGTTCGTGCGTAAGTAAAATTATAGTCTTTTCTAAAAAACTCATAATGGTAAGCTCTAAAATCAAAAGTAATATCAATTTCATTGGTGTTAAACCCTGAAACTTCGATTGATTTGTTAATAATTTCTTCTACTTTTTTATCATTTATATCCTTACAGGCCACCAATAAAAGAAGAAAAGGTAGCGTACATTTTAAAAAAGAAATCATTGATAAGTTTATTAAAAAAACTGATTAAAATCCAAGATACGACTAAATTATATCCTTTACATTTGATCAAAATATTGAATTTATTATGGAAACGCTTAAGACCCTAATTATTGGAAGTGGACCTGCCGGTTATACTGCAGCTATCTACGCGGCTCGCGCTGATTTAAAGCCTGTTCTTTATACAGGAATGGAACCAGGAGGACAATTAACTACAACTACAGAGGTAGATAACTTCCCAGGATATCCCGATGGAATTGATGGTCCTACCATGATGGTTCAGCTTCAGAACCAAGCAGAACGCTTTGGAACTGAAGTTCGAATTGGCTTTATTAATAAGGTAGAATTTTCTACAAAAAAAGGTGGAATGCATAAAGCTTTTACTGAAGATGGAACTGAAATTCAAGCACAAACAATTATTATTAGTACTGGAGCAACTGCAAAATATTTAGGGCTTCCTAGTGAACAAAGACTAAGAGGAGGTGGAGTTTCTGCTTGTGCTGTTTGTGATGGTTTTTTCTATAAAGGACAAGAGGTTGCTATTGTTGGTGGAGGTGATACTGCAGCAGAAGAAGCTACCTATTTAGCCAAAATATGTTCAAAAGTTACCATGTTAGTTCGAAAAGAACAAATGCGAGCTTCAAAGGTTATGCAACACCGGGTCACCAATACTCCCAATATTGATTTAAAGTATAACACAGAGATAGATGAAGTGCTTGGAGAACAAGTAGTAGAAGGATTACGTATGAGAAATAATACCACCGGAACTAAAGAGGAAATACCTATTACGGGTTTATTCATTGCTATTGGTCATAAACCTAATACTGATATTTTTAAAGGACAACTTAATATGGACGATGCTGGATATTTAATAACCAAAGGAAAAACTACGGATACAAACTTGCCTGGGGTTTTTGCCTCTGGAGATGTCCAAGATAAAGAATACCGTCAAGCAGTAACCGCGGCTGGAACAGGTTGTATGGCTGCACTAGATGCAGAACGTTATTTACAAGCCATTGAAAGTTCTGTAGCTATTTAAATTTTCATTGAAGTACTTCAATAAAAACAGATCCCTCAGCATCTCTTTGGTATATAATTTCTAGAGGCTGGCAACATACTTCACAATCTTCAAAATATTGGCTGTTTTTTAGGCTAGGATCGAAAAGCATCGAAATGGTTTCCCAACATTTAGGACAATCAAAAAAGTGTTCTTCCATACCCATTAGATCACTCTAATTCTATTTGAAGTTTTTCCCACGAAATCATCAAGTCTTCAAGAGTTTTCTTTTTGGCTTGATATTCATCAAAAAAGTTCGGCTGCGCGATGGTCTGGTCATAATTAATCTGTAATTCGAAATCAATTTCTTTAATTTCTTTTTCAAGACGGGCAATTCTTTTTTCTGTTTTTTCTAATTTTTGTTGTGCAGCGCGAGTTTCCTTCTGCTTTTCATATTTATCAGGATCATTTTCTTTCTTTTCTAGCCGTGGCTTAGGAGTTTTTTTTTCTAATTCCTTAAGTGATGATAATTTTTGAAATTCTAAATAAGCATTGATATCACCTAAAAAAGGTTTCACCTCACGCTCTTTAAATGAAATTACTTTTTCACATAAGCCTTGGACAAAATCTCTATCATGAGAAACCAAAATAAGGGTTCCTTTGAAATTTTTTAAAGCCTGTTTTAGTACATTCTTGGATGCAATATCTAAGATGATTTGTAGGCTCATCCATAATCAATACATTAAAAGGCTGAAGTAATAATTTACAAAGAGCTAGACGGTTACGTTCCCCTCCTGAGAGTACACTTACTTTTTTCTCTACAACCTCTCCTTGAAATAAAAAAGAACCTAATAAATCTCTAACTTTTGTTCGGTTTTCTGGAGTTGCAGAATCCTCTGCGGATTGTAAAACGGTTTTACTTCCATCTAGATACGTTGATTGATTTTGAGCAAAATAACCCAACTGTACATTATGTCCTAATTTCACTTTTCCCTCATAGGAAATTTCATCAACAATAATTTTAGCTAAGGTCGATTTTCCCTGTCCATTTTGTCCTACAAAAGCAATTTTCTCTCCTCTTACAACTTCAATATCAACATCACTTAATACTTGTTTATCACCATAGGCTTTGGAAATTTTATCAGTTTCAAGGATAATTTTTCCTGGCTGATGTGAGATGCCAAATTCAAACTTCATTTTTCTGTTTTCTTCTGGATCAATTTCAATACGATCAATTTTATCAAGCTTTTTAATAAGCGATTGAGCCATACTTGCTTTCGACGCTTTAGCCCTAAAACGTTCAATAAGCTTTTCAGTTTGTTGTATTTGCTTCTCTTGATTTTTTTGTGCCGCTTGCTGCTGTGCTCTTAACTCATCTCTAAGCACCATATATTGCGAATAAGGCTTCTTGAAGTCAAAAAGGCGCTGATGTATAATTTCAATAGTTCTGTTCGTTACCTGGTCTAAAAACATCCTGTCATGGGAGACCATTACCAAAGCACCTTTATACTTTTTAAGAAATTGCTCTAACCAAATAATTGATTCTATATCTAAGTGATTTGTTGGCTCATCTAATAAAAGAATATCGTTGTCTTTTAAGAGTAGTTTAGCTAATTCAATTCGCATTCGCCAACCTCCTGAAAAAGTATCGGTAGCAGCGTTTAAATCAATTATAGAGAACCCCAGCCCAAGTAATATTTTTTCGGTTTGTGCCTGATAGTGATATCCTCCTATCATTTCATAACGAGTATTCAATTCGTTTAACTCATCCAAAATATCTAAATATGATGGACTCTCAAAATCTTGAGTTTCCTCCATTATTTTGTGAATCGCTTCTTGTCGTTTCTCCACTTTCATTATTTCTTCAAAAGCCAAATAAGCTTCTTCCAAAACAGTTCTTCCATTTTCGAAATCCAGATCCTGTGCGAGGTAACCAATTTGACAATTCTTTTCAAGTGCAAAAGATCCAGATGTTGGGCTATTTTCCTTGGCCATCAACTTAAGAAGTGTTGACTTTCCGGCGCCATTTTTTCCAATCAAACCGACACGATCTCCTTTCCCAAGTCGAAAAGAAAGAGAATCAAAAAGGGTTTCTCCCCCAAAACTGACGGTAATATTGTGTGCGTTAAACATTTTCTTTTTTTGAATTGCAAAAATAGGATTCAAAACGGTTAATAGCTACCGCTTCGGGTAATTGTTTTTTCAATTCTATAAAATCATATAACCACTTTGAAAGTAAAGGTGCCATCATTACACCGCGAGTTCCTAAACCATTAAAAATATATAGGTTTTTAAGAGTAGGATGCCTCCCTAGAAGTGGACGACGATCTATAACAGTGGGTCTAATTTGAGCGGCATGGTCAACAACCTTGTAAGGAACATTTATAAGTGTCTCTAATTTAGAAATGAGCCATTTTTTTCCTTTTTCTGTGGGTAATATTGTTTTGTCATGGGGATTAAAGGTAGCCCCAACCCAAAATTCATCTCCTTCAAAGGGTGTAATAAATACACTTCCTTTGATAATGTTTTTACGCGATAATAAAGGGGCTTCAATTTTTAAATATTCTCCTTTAGACCCAATTAACGGCAAATAATTAAACCAGCTGTTATTTTTTAATTCATAACCCTCACAGAAAACAATTCGTTTAGCTTCTATTCCTTTATAAATTACTTTTTTTGATAAAATTTGAAGTTCAGTAGGATCAAATACCTCCTTATGTAACTCAGAGGGAAGAAGATCATCAATAAAATGATCTAACATTTTATTGATAGCTAATCGGCCTACTTCTTTAACAACACCATATCCATTTTGACGCTTTATCCCATGAATTGATTCTGAATTAAAATTCGGGTCTAAAAAACGACTTAACTTACTGGATTGAGCTGCAACGGTCCAATTATTTTGTTCTGAGGGAGAATAAAAATAACGATGAATTGGATGGGGGTAAAAAAATTGTTGTGTTGCTTTAACTTCAATTTTTCTATAAACAGGCATTGCATATTCAAGGAACTGAATCGCTTCCCATGCCATGGTATAACGTTTTAGAACTGTAGGATTGCATACACCTGCAGCATTTCTACTTGCACCTTTCTGTCCTTTATCAAGTATCAGAAATTCTTTTTTAGTTTTCTTTAACTGCTGGGCATAATGAAACCCAGCTAATCCAAAACCTACAATAATAGAGTGTTTCATTTACTTCAAAAATACCATAAAAAAAGCGCTAAGGTTTCCCTAAGCGCTTATTTCATCTATTTATAAAATATTAATTATTCCAAAGATCTTGCTCAAAATCTCTAATTACAGATTCGATACGATTGGATTCAAGAAGTTGACGTAATGCATCTTCATATATATAATCTTTCACTTCACGATCTTCATAAACATTTTCTTCCTTATAAATAGAAGAATTAAAACGTCTAGAATTAAGCATGTTATCAAATGTAATTGGTTGAGAAGAATTCCTTGTATTAAATACTTTATTCTTATTTAAAGCCTTACGTGCATCTGGAAACCATATCCAGAATAATGGAACTAGAGCATCTGCCTGAGCCTCTGGACCATCACTCAAGGTTGAAACATCTGGAGCAACTGGTGCTATTCCAAGTAATCTGTATTTTAATTCCCCTAAGCGTTTGTTTACATACCAAGTCCCTTTAATACGATATTGAATAACTTTATCTGACTGAATCTTATATACATCATAATCATCATCAGTAATTTCATCACCTTGATTTGATTTCTCTATTCCTTCGTCTGAAAGCTTTCTAGACTCAAGACTCTCTTGTAAATCGGAAAAAGTTATTTTTTCAGAAAAATAGTCATCAGAATATATTTCAGTAATTTCACCAGATTCAATATTGTCAATTAAAACACGATATAAAGATTGTCTAGCACTAGAAAGATAACCATTATTGTTATTTGGATAATAATAAGGAAAGTTAATACGTTCATCTAAGTTTATTACTTCCCAAACAGTTTTTGACCATAATATATCTCGATCATCAACATAGCCATACTCAATTGGGTCATTATTATCAGCCTTTACTTGTTGTTCGTTTTGAATTCCAATTTCTTGAGGAACTTTGGCGTTTAACAAGTTAGCCTGAGCTATAGAAACCTGGGTTCCTATCAAGCAAACTAATAAAACAATAAAAATTACTTTTTTCATTAGTAATAAATTTAGTTAATCGTAATTGAAATAGGAGTAGTTTGTTTTAACTTATAACTTGGATTTGTAGGAATTATTACTTTAATATCTGAAATAATTACAGACTGTCCACTTTTAATTCTTTTAAGCATTGTAATAACCTTACTATTAAGTTTCGATCCAGTAACTACAACACTTGGCTGTCCTGGAGCTCTAAAACGAAATGACTTTGTTTCTAATGGTAGATCAAAATCAAAATCTTCTAATTTGGCGGAAACTGACCCACGTTCCAAACTTGATTTTGGTAAAGTAAAAGATCCAGATTTTCCTCTAAAAAATCCTGATGGCTTTGGAATATCCTTAATTCTAAAAGTAGAAACTGAAGAAACTTTTTTTCCATCAGGTAAAGTACCCGAAACATTAATCTTAACAGCTTTTCCTTTTCCAGGAAAAAGATTGTATTTACTCCCTTTTTTACGCTTGAGTCCTGGAGCAGAAGCCTTTACTTTGCTGTCTTGAATTCCCGGTATAGATATAGTGATTGGATTTTGAACCCCACGATACACCACATTCATTTTATCTGCTGAAATAACAGCTGAATTTGGTTTAGAAATCACTGAATACATCTGTTTCACTGATATTTTAGATTCATTCCCTTCACTCAAGAAGACTAAGCTACCCTCAATAGAATGATCTCCAGGTGATCCTGCACTTACTTTAAGCTTTATACCTCCTGGAATTAAATCAAAATCAGATTCTTTTAAAGATCTCCCATCTATTTTAAGATCTACAGAATTTGGATTTTGAGCTCCACCTTTTCTTCCTAAAACAATACTACCATCAAAGGTTTCACCTTGATAATAAGCTCCTTTTTCGGTAATAAGAAGACTGGTATAATTTGTTTCATTAACAGTTGATGACATTTTCAACTCTTTTCCCATTAGGGTCGTTAATACATCATGTTCTGTTTGACGAATATCGTTTTGCATCATGGTTAACTTAGCAAGTGAAGAAATTAAAGGGAAGCCCTTAAAGTTAGCAGCTAACCATGGCTGGTCAACATTATCTTTATTTTTGACGTTACGATTCATATCACCAATAAAAAACCTAGCTTCTACCATATCTATTGAAGAAGGATACTGACTTCCAAAAACTTTTATCACATGTCCCCGGTATTCCTCAACCATACTTTGAAATTCATCTGATGCTTTGTCGGATCCTTCTTTAAACCATATTACATCCAAGGCCTCACCTTTATCCATTTCGGAAAACTTTTTAAGCTCTGGATCTTTTAGTTTCTGCTTTTCAGTAATCTTCGTCTTAATTTGTGCAATTTTATTATAAAATGCATCAGACTCTTTTTTGATTTGCTTAGCAGTACGATCGTGGCCAATCCATTTACCGCCTTTTTCAGAGGAGTTAACTTCTATGTTTTCATAAAGTAAATTGTTACTCTCTGAAACTCTTTCATTGGCATCAGCAATTTTTTCAAACATTTGACCAAATCCATCTAGTACTTCTTTACTTACATTTAATGCAAGCATGGTAATAAATACTAGGTACATCAGACTAATAAGTTTCTGCCTGGGTGTTTCTTTAGCTCCTGCCATGTTCTATTTTTTATTCATTGCGTTTAACATACCACCATATACATTGTTCAATGCAGCCAGGTTAGCAGATAAACTTTCCATTTGAGATCTCAATTGTTCAGCATTCTGATTTACTTTATTATTAAAATCTTCATTGCCTTGTGAATCACTGATTTGTTTTTGATAACTAGAATTTAACTGCTCTAATTGTGTTGAAGCTTTAGCTAATTCTTGAGAATAATTCTGTGATGCTGCTGCTGCTTCAGAAGCAGGAGAAAGTGCTTTTGCTGAAGTCTCTAGTCCCTTAATACTGCTTGCTAACGAATTCATTAAGCTTACATCAAGTTTTGCTTCTTGCATTAATGCATCTATTTTAGATGATAGTCCTTCGTCTCCACCTCCAGAAGAAACTTTTTTAGCACCCCCTTTAATTTTTTTAACATAATCATTATGCTCTTCTTTAATTTCTCCTGTATTAAGTGCTGCAACTGTAAAAATCAAGGCTTCAGTCCCTAAACCAAGTCCCAATACCAGTCCTCCCGTAATTGGACCTATTTCTAGGTGAAGGATTTTAAAAAGTGCTCCAATAATTACTACAGCTCCTCCAAGTCCAAATAACATGTGCATTGCAACTTTACTTCTAAGTCTTTTGTTAAGAATTTTATCGTCCATTTTTGTTTATTTAATTATTTCTTAAATATAATAAGATTTGTTTAGTTAGTATATTATTTAACCTCTACTTTTTGAACCCCCAAGTAATCTTGAACTGTTCTAAAGCCAATATAGCTTCTTGAAGTATCCGCATATTCATAATCTCTTGAACTCACGCGCAAAAAATATGCAACATCTTTCCAAGATCCTCCACGAACTACTTTTCGTTGTTCTCCGCTAAAGGCCATGTTTGGGTTAAGGGATGATACATATTCATAAGATCCAGTATCATAAGATGAATTTGTCCATTCCGCAACATTTCCTGCCATGTTGTAAAGATTATAATCATTAGGCTCATAAGATTTTGCCTCTACGGTGTAAACAGCTTGATCTGAGGCATAATCTCCACGAAGAGGTTTAAAATTAGCTAAAAAGCAAGCTCTATCATTTAATAAATATGGAGATCCCCAGGGATAGGTTCCGGAAGGAATTCCCCCTCTAGCAGCATACTCCCATTCACCTTCGGTAGGAAGTCTGAATCGGCTTACTTGTGGCTTACCCTTATTTCTTTGATATCCATTTTTAAAACTGGTTCTCCAATTACAAAAAGCAACCGCTTGATCCCAGTTTATTCCAACTACAGGGTAATCTTGATATGCTGGGTGTGAGAAATAATCGTTATGCATAGGCTCATTGTATGAATAGGTAAAATCTTTAATCCAAACTGTGGTATCGGGATAAATTTCAACGTTTCTCTTTTCTATGAAAGGTTTCCTGTCAATAAATTGATTTCGTTTACGCTTAGATTCTGCAGCAGCAGCTTCAGCATTGAAATAATTATAGGAATAAACTATTTTCTTAACATCTAACTTCATTTCACCATTATACCATAACTCTGGAGGTAAATAAAGAGAATCCATAACTTCGGCATAATTACTGTCAGTGTAATCTTCAGTATTCCAACTTAAATCTGCATCCCAGTTCAGGGGCCTTCCCGCATAAATATCGTCACTTAAATCATAATAATTTTCACGCATATATTTCTGATATGCATTTAATTTTGAAGTATCGGAATCTTGAAATGCAAATTCGCCAATACCATCTTTGTTATCCTCTCCAAGTTCTAACTCATCTGCTTTTCTTGCAAGCATTGCAAGAGCTATAGAATCTTTTACCCAATAGATAAATTGTCTGTATTCACTATTGGTAATTTCTGTTTCATCCATATAAAAAGATGGAACAGTTACCGTTTTTGCTGGGGCATTTTGAAGTTGTGCAATATCCTCATCAGCTTTACCCATTATGTAAGCTCCACCTTCAACGAGGGTCATCCCGTAAGGTTTTTCGCCAAACCATTTTTTTTGTTTGACACCAATAAGCTCTCCTCTGTTCTTATTTCCACAGGAAACAATTATCAAAGAGATGCTTAACAGAATTAAAAGTCTTTTCATTAATATTTTAATTAAAACTTTAGTCTATGCAAATTCCTAAGCATAAAACTAATTATTTTTTCACTATAAACACGATAAACTATTCAAATCATTGGTAGTCTAAACACTAAAAATTATTTTTTTAGGGAGAATTAATTATATTCTCTTGACTGCATTGTACCATCTTTCAGGAATTTTATCCTGCATGGCATCTAAATAATCTTTTTCTGTGCATGCTAATAACGTTGTACTTTTTATTTTATTATTCAAATGTGAATTATTTGTCAATTCCATCCACCATCGATTGCTTTTATCGCTTTTATAAAAGACCATTATTTGATCCGAAAGTGTTACGGAATATTTTAAAAAATCTTTTTTGTTTACTGGATATTCGTCAAATCTCAACTGTACTCCTTCAATTAAATACCATATCATTTGAGCCAAAAGTTGGTCAGTCATTGGAGTTGAAGGGATTTCAAAAAACCCTAAAAAGCTAATGCGGTCACTAATACCTGCATATCTTGTAAGTGAGCAAATTGTTCGAGAATCAATCCCATTAGGTTGTCCTTTTAATGGATCTGCAATGGCATGCCATGACAAACATTTCATATCAAAACCTACAACATCTGCATCTCGAAAAACAGGTTCAGCAAGAGCCGGTTGGTTCAATACTTGTCCCAAGCGAATACTGTCAAAATAAAGTTTTTCCATTAGATCTTTTTCCTGTTCGGCACAATAATAACTTTGAAAACCGATATTGGTAT
Organism: Flavobacteria bacterium MS024-2A; assembly: GCA_905182305.1. Lineage (GTDB taxonomy): Bacteria > Bacteroidota > Bacteroidia > Flavobacteriales > Flavobacteriaceae > MS024-2A. The sequence goes on along the minus strand of CAJJBB010000001.1, from coordinate 122,219 downwards.
AGTTATTTAAAACGTTAGGCTTTTCCATAATGATTTTACTCATGTAAGAACGTCCAGAAATCAGTTCATCTTCTTGAGAAAAATCAAAAGACCTATCAACTGAAACAATATTTACTAGTTGCTTGAAATTTTGAAAAATTTCATATAATGGAAACATTAGATCATGGCTTCCACCAATAAAAACAGGAATAATGTTCATTTGTTTTAAATTGACACCAATCTCTTTTATAGCAAAATATGTGTCTTCAACCTTTTCGCCATTTGGCAAATCTCCTAAATCGGCAATACTCAAATTCCAATTACCAGGATATAGTTCATAGAAAACCTTACGGAATTGATTAACATTATAGCTTGAATTATGAAAAAAACTGTTCCTGTGCTCATGTAATCCAATTAAGGCAATGGTTAAACCCTTAAGTTCAGGCAGTCCATTATTTTGAGTATGGATGCTTATATTTTTGCCTAGTATTTGCTTTGGCAAGAGTGTCAAGTCTAACAAAGTTTCTTTTTTAACAGGAACTAGTAATTCTAAGCTCATCCTTTTTTAACAACTTTTTTCTTTGCTTTAGGCTTTGTTTTTACTTTGGATTTACCCAAATATTTTTCCGCTTCTTTAAGGGTTAGTTTAACTGCATCAATATCTTTTCCAATTTCAACTTTTTGTTTCCCTCTAATAATGTGGTGTCGTCCCCAACGTGCCTTTTCAACCCGGATACCCGAATCACTCCAGTCATGAATAACCTTATCAATTTCTTTTTGGATTTTCTCTTCAATTAAAGTAACGATATCATCATTTGAAAGACTGTCAAAATCATACTTTTTATTAACGTTAATAAACATGCCACTCCATTTCAAAAAGGGTCCAAATCGGCCTACTCCTTTTGTGACAGGCAATTCTTTAAAAACATAAATAGGGGCATCTGCTAATTGCTTTTCCTTAATTAAGGTAATGGATGTTTCTAAATCAACTTCCGTTGGAAGCATTCCCTTTGGAAGGGAAATAAAAATTTCATTATGTTTTAAATAAGGACCAAAACGACCATTATTTACAACTATTTCTTGATCTTCAAATATACCCACTGTTTTTGGCATCTCAAAAAGACTCATTACCTCATCAAAGGAAATGTTTTCTAACTGTTGGTTAGGTCCTAGACTTGCATAAATAGGTTTTTCCTCTTCATCAGGATCTCCTATTTGAGCCATGGGACCAAACTTACCTAACCTTACTTTTACCGAGCGACCAGATTCAGGATCAACTCCCAACACGCGCTCACCAGATTCACGTTGAGCATTCTCTTTCACAAACTCAACCGTAGTATGAAATTTTGAGTAAAATCCTTTTATCATTTCAGTCCAATCCTTTGAACCATTTGCGATATCATCAAAATTTTGTTCAACTTGAGCAGTAAAATTGAAATCTAAAATATCTTTAAAATTTTCAACCAAAAAGTCATTTACAATTAACCCTATATCCGTAGGGACTAATTTTCCTTTATCGGCACCAACCATTTCGGTTAATGCTATTTTTTTAATTGTGTTTTCTTCTAAAGTGAATTGTTCATAAGAACGTGAAAGTCCTTCAGAAGCACCTTTATCAATATATTTTCTATTTTGAATTGTAGAAATAGTTGGGGCATAAGTAGAGGGTCTTCCAATACCTAATTCTTCCATTTTTTTAACTAAAGAAGCTTCAGAATATCGATAAGGAGGACGAGTAAAGCGCTGTGTTGAAATCATTTTTTTTAACCCAAGAGTCTCTCCCACAGAAACCTTAGGAAGCATACCGTTGATTTCATCGTCATCATCATCAACTCCTTCCATGTATAATTTTAAAAATCCATCAAAAGTAATAACCTCGCCCTTTCCTGTAAATCTATCTTCATGAGTATCTGCCTCAATCGAAACTTGTGTTCGCTCTAATTGAGAATCGCTCATTTGAGAAGCGACTGTTCTTCGCCAAATTAATTCATATAAACGGGCTTGATCATGATCAATATTTAATTGGGCTTTTGAAAAATCAGAAGGTCGAATAGCTTCATGCGCCTCTTGAGCTCCTTTGTTTTTTGTCTTAAAAATTCGAGGCTGAAGGTATTCTTTCCCGTAAGAAGAATTGATTTGAGCAGCTATATTTTTTTGTGCATCTTTAGAAAGGTTTACACTATCGGTTCTCATATAAGTGATATATCCTGCTTCATAAAGCCGCTGTGCTAATGTCATTGTTTTACTGACTGAGAAGTATAATTTACGAGAAGCTTCTTGTTGTAATGTAGAAGTAGTAAATGGAGCTGCTGGACTCTTTTTTGCAGGTTTTTTACTAATATCTACTACTTTAAAAGCGGTATTTATATTTTTGGTTAAAAATTTATCTGCTTCATCTGCATTATCAAATACCCTGGATAATTGAGCTGGAATAACTTTTTTAGAAGCTGTTAAAAAAAAGGCTTGAGTTTTAAAGTTTTGAGTTGGAGAAAAATTTCTTATTTCTCGCTCTCGTTCCACAATAAGTCTAACTGCAACAGACTGAACCCTGCCTGCAGAAAGTCCTCCTTTAACTTTTCTCCATAAAACAGGTGATAATTCATACCCTACAAGGCGATCTAAAACTCTTCTTGCTTGTTGTGCGTTTACCAAATTATAATCAATTGTTCTAGGAGAATCAATTGCCTTAAGAATGGCATTTTTTGTAATCTCAGAAAAAACAATTCTTTTGGAATTTGATTCATTTAAATCTAAAGTGTTAGCTAAATGCCATGCAATAGCTTCCCCCTCTCGATCTTCATCACTCGCAAGCCAAACAGTATCTGACTTTTTTGCTAAACTCTTTAATTCACTAACCAATTTTTTCTTGTCAGTACTAACTACATATTTAGGCTTGAAGTCACTCTCAACACTAACACCCAACTCTTTAGAGGGAAGGTCTGCAATGTGACCAAAACTAGAAGCTACTTTAAAATCTTTTCCTAAGAATTTCTCAATAGTTTTGGCTTTTGCCGGTGATTCTACAATTACTAAATTCTTAGCCATATTATAATTATTTGGCAACAAAAGTAGGTAAGTTTTTTTGTAACTATGAAATTTTTGAGCTCTCTTGTGTTAAATTTAAATCTGAGTATACTTGCTTTTGTATACTTAAACCAAAGTTTAGTCCGCTATCTAAAAGAAAAAAGGGCACTCTTTTATTAAGATGAAATAACAGTCAACTTCATAGTATAAAATCAAGGTCATATGACAAGATTTATATCTGTTAGCTAAAACTGTAGTATTTTTGTTCAAAACAAAAAAACTCTGAAACAATTTATACCTATTTTAAATTGGTTGCCTGCTTATAAAAAATCGTATTTTAAAAATGATTTAATAGCTGGATTAACCGTAGCAGTATTATTGATCCCTCAGGGAATGGCCTATGCAATGATTGCGGGCTTACCTCCTATTTATGGACTTTATGCGGCATTGGTTCCGCAAATAATTTATGCTTTTTTAGGGACTTCAAGACAACTTGCCGTGGGGCCCGTAGCTATGGATTCGCTTTTAGTCGCTGCAGGCCTAGGTGCTATTTCAATGGCATCTCCTGAAGCGTACATTCAAATGGCAATTTTATTAGCTCTAATGATGGGAGTCATCCAGTTTATAATGGGGCTTTTAAGAATGGGCTTTATTGTTGCATTCTTATCCAAACCCGTTATAAGTGGTTTTACATCTGCAGCTGCAATAATCATAGGATTAAGTCAGCTTAAACATTTTCTTGGAATGCCAATTCCACAAAGCAATAAGCTTCAGGTCATTATAAAATCAATTATTAACACTGATACACCTATTCATCTTCCGACTTTAGTTATTGGAATTACTGGTGTTTTAATATTACTTGGAATTAAAAAAATAAGTAAAAAAATTCCTGCTTCTTTAGTTGTTGTTGCACTAGGTGTCACTTGGGTTTACGTTACGCAACAATGGGAAAAAGGAGTTGATGTAGTAGGTCTAATTCCTGGGGGACTTCCCTTCTTTCAGGTACCTGTTATTGATTTAGAAACTATAAAAATTTTATTCCCAACCGCAATAACCATTGCATTAGTTGCCTTCATGGAAGCTATTTCAGTGGCTAAAGCAATAGAAGAAAAAGAAAAAAAATATACATTAAATCCTAACCAAGAACTTATTGCTCTTGGTGCTTCAAATATGGTAGGGGCACTATTTCAATCCTATCCCACTACTGGAGGGTTTTCCAGAACAGCTGTAAACCATCAAGCTGGTGCTAAAACAGGGCTTGCTGCATTAATTACTGCTGCTTTAGTTGCTATAGTTTTGAGTTTTTTTACCCATTGGTTTTATTACTTACCAAAAGCAATACTATCGGCAATCATAATAGTTGCAGTTATTAATTTAATTGATTTCAAATATGCGAAACGATTATATTTTATTGCAAAAGATGAATTTTTAGTTCTGATAGTTACTTTCTTATTAACCCTCTTTTTTGGAATTACAGAAGGAATTCTTTTAGGAATTTTACTTTCTTTATTACTTCTAGTTTATCGAAGTTCAAAGCCACATCATGCATTTTTAAGCCGTATTGGAACCACAAACTATTTCAAAAATAGCCTCCGCTTTCCTAAAGAAGTAGTCACAAGAGATGATTTAATAATTTTAAGGTTTGACGGCCAGCTTTTCTTTGGAAATATTCAATATTTTAAACAGTTAATCACCGATACTATTTCAAAAAATCCAGATAAAGTCAAAGGATTTATCATTAATATGCGTTCAATAAATTATATTGATAGCACCGCAACGGAACAGCTCACTAAAATAATTTTAACCCTGAAAAAACAAGGAATACGCGTAATGCTAGTTGGAGCAATTGGTCCAGCTCGAGATGTTATTTTAAAAAGTGAAATCATCCGCGTTTTAAAAAAAAGAAATCTTTTTATAACCTCAGGAGACGCAACTGATAGCTTTGATGGAGTTTGTGAAAAAACAACTTTACAGAAAAAATTAACGCAACAAAATAATTCTTGATTACTTTTTAAAGTAGATAATATTTAACAAAAATAGTTTCTTAATTTTATACTCAAATTAGATTAATGATCATTGAACAAATATATACGGGATGTCTTTCTCAAGGTGCATATTTCATAGAGAGTAACGGTGAAGTTGCTATAATAGATCCTCTTAGGGAGACAACTCCTTATATTGAAAAAGCCAAGAAAAAAAACGCTAAGATTAAATACATTTTCGAAACCCATTTCCATGCAGATTTTGTGAGTGGTCATGTAACTCTTGCTAAAGAAACTGGTGCTACTATTGTATATGGCCCTTTAGCTAAAACAAGTTATGATTCTTTAATTGCCAAAGACCAACAAGAATTTAAAATCGGCGAAATTACACTTACCGTTTTACACACTCCTGGGCATACTATGGAAAGTACTACTTATTTACTTCGTGATGCAAAAAATAAAGATATTGCCATTTTTAGTGGTGATACACTATTTTTAGGTGATGTAGGGCGTCCTGATTTAGCTCAAAAAGCAGCTGATATGACACAAGAAGATTTAGCTGGAATTCTCTTTGATAGTCTTCGAGAAAAAATTATGCCTCTAGCCGATGATGTTCTTGTGTACCCTGCTCATGGTGCTGGTTCTGCTTGTGGAAAAAATTTAAGTAAAGAAACTGTTGGTACTATTGGAGATCAAAAAAAGACAAACTACGCCCTGCGGGAAGACATGACAAAAGAAGAATTTGTAAAAGAAGTAACTAATGGTTTACTTCCTCCACCACAATATTTTCCTTTGAATGTAAAGATGAATAAAGAAGGATATACTGACATTGATGAAATTCTTGAAAATGGAGCAAAGCCGTTAACTCCTGAGGATTTTGAAGTAATTGCTAACGAAACTAATGCACTTATTTTAGATGTTAGACATCAAGATGATTTCACAAAAGGACACATTCCGAAGTCTATTTTTATTGGAATCGATGGAGGTTTTGCTCCATGGGTAGGTGCCATGATTGGGAATGTCAAACAACCTATTTTACTAGTTACACCGAAAGGAAGAGAAAAAGAAACAATCACTCGTCTTTCACGTGTTGGATTTGATCAAACACTTGGATATCTTAATCACGGTATTGAAGCTTGGTCTAAAGCAGGGAATGCAATAGACACTATTGATGGAATTGAAGTAACAGACTTAAAAGCATTGAAAAAACAGAAAGTTCTTAATATTTTTGATGTTCGTAAACCCGGTGAATATGCTTCAGAGCACCTAGATGAAGCTCACTCCACCCCTCTAAGTTTTATAAATAATTACATGGATGAATTTCCTAAAAATGAGCCTTTTTATCTTCACTGTGCAGGAGGGTATAGAAGTGTAATTGCTGCTTCTATTTTAAAAAGTAGGGGGATTCATAATTTAATAGATGTCAAAAAAGGATTTGCAGCTATTAAAAATGAAGGTATGAAAATTTCAGAATACGTTTGCCCATCAAAACTTTAACTTTTAAATAGCTTCAATGACAGCTTTTAAAGATTGAAAATATCAATATTCCTTTGGATTTTAAAAGAAATTTATAGGTAAGCTATTAGATGAATTTTAGATATTTTTCGAATTTAATTTTATAGATTTTAACTGATTCATTCCGTCTAAAAAAATAGTCCAAACAATAAAAATCTCTGAATCTATTATTTCTAATTGAGGGACTCCTGTATTTCTTCCTCCATCAATTTTAGATATTGTAATTGGCTCAGAAATCTTTCCGTCAAATGAAACCTTTTTAATTCTCAAATACGTTCCAATATCATCAACTTCCATGTAACTGACTATTACTTCTTCATCATTAAGAAATGCAACATCTACTCTTCCTATTGCATCATGGTCATTTACTTTTAATGGAGCGCCAAAAGAATTACCGTTGTTTTTTGAAAATGAAACATTTACTAATGGGTGATTATTAGATACTGTAAACCATGAAACGGCAAGGTTTTTTGAGTTGACAGCAACTTTAGGACCATTTACTGGACATCCATTTATTATCCATCCATCATCATGAACCGCATTAGGTTTTTCCCAAGTTCCATTTATGTTTTTGACAATATAAATATCCCTTACCTCTTCTTCACTTCTATCTCTGTAAACAACTATAGGTCCATCATTAGTAATTGCTATTGATGTCTGACAGCAATCACAAGTAGATGCGTCAAGTTCACTTTCTTTAATGACATCTCCTTTATCAGTAATTTCTGCAAAACGAATTGTCATTGGTTTATGGTCTCCCTCTAGTTTTTTTTCAATCGTATTTCTTCCATCTAACCATGTGATAAAAAATCCTTTTTCATTATTTGCCATTATACTCACAAAGCCATGTTCTGCTTTAACACCATCAGTATTTAATAAAAAATTTTCTCTTATTTTCTCTCCAGATAATTTTTGTAAATTTAAAACAACATCATAGGTATATGTTCCAGAAGCTGATTTCTTTAAATGGCTTGTAATTATTAAATCTTGATTAATTGCATGAGCTGGAAAATCTGCCCAATTAACAAACCAGTCTGAACCAGAAGCAATTACTTGAGGTTTAATCCATCGTCCTTCCTTATACTGACTATAGTTTAAGGAAGCTTTGTTTTCTTCTTTAGAAGAAATCCAAGATAAAGACAAAGAACCATTATAAGAAACTAGATTAGGCTGTGCATTACTATTATCATAAAAGAAAGGAATTTCTTGTATATGGACTTCTTTTCTAGAACAAGATATCGTAGTTAGGAAAGAGAAAAATAATAATGAATTTCTTCATATCATAATGTTTTTAATTTATTTATAATTATTTCAGAATCCCAAATAATCGTCCCAACAATAGTTTCAATTTTTATTCCTTTTTCATTAAAAATATATGATGTTGGTAAAGAATATATTCCAAGTGTTTCATTTGATCCAACAGATTTTAAAAAATTAAATCATATTTCTTATCATTTTTAAACGCAGATATTTTTGAAACTTTTTCATCAGAAACTAACAGAAAAATATAATTATAGTTTTTTAAAATCTGTTGAGCCCTTTTTATTCCTGGCATTTCCTTTATACATGGCCCACACCATGTGGCCCAATGATTAATGATGATTTTCTTTCCTTTATAGGATCTCAAATCAACTTTTTTGTTTTTTAAATCTACAAAAGAAGTTTTAAGCTGAAGGGATTCTATATCAGATAACTTTTCGTTTTGAGAAATATTTAAATTACATCCCAAAAACAAAATAAAACAACTTATGAAAATCAAATTTTTCATAGAATGATCCAAATTTATTTTCTAATGTAATGATTTTATGATCAGTGTGTTTTTTTGATGAGGAGTTTGTGTTTCATACATGACACTTTGTCTGTAATTCCTTATCTTTGTAAAATAATTTCTCTCATAGAAATCTGTAAAATATATAAAGTATTGAAAACCAAAACAGTAAGTATTAAGGAAAATAGGGGATTATCAGATTCCCCCGATAAAAATCCTAACCAATATAACGGTCAAGTACTTGTAAATAATGTGGTTACTAGCTAAAAAAACACATAATAAAAAGGTATATATAGAAAGTTATGGTTGCCAAATGAACTTTGCAGATAGCGAGATTGTGGCGTCTATCCTGAATGATGACGGCTATAAAATAACAGAGGTCCTAGAGGAAGCTTCACTAGTTTTGGTGAATACCTGTGCTATTCGTGAAAAAGCAGAGCTAACAGTTCGTAAAAGATTAGAATACTTTAATTCCCTTAAAATAAAAAAATCAGAAATGACAGTAGGAGTTTTAGGCTGTATGGCAGAACGCCTAAAACATAAATTCCTTGAAGAAGAAAAAATAGTTGACTTAGTCGTTGGACCTGATGCTTATAAAGATATTCCAAACCTACTTAAAGAAGTCGCTAGCAACAAAAGAAGCGGTCAATGTTCTATTATCAAAAGATGAAACCTACGGAGACATTTCTCCTGTAAGACTAAATTCAAATGGTGTTTCTGCATTTGTTTCTATTACTCGTGGCTGTGATAATATGTGCACTTTCTGTGTAGTTCCATTCACTCGGGGAAGAGAGCGCAGTAGAGATCCGAAAAGTATTTTGGAAGAGATAAGCGCATTAGAAGCTAAAAATTATAAAGAAATTACTCTGCTTGGGCAAAATGTAGATAGTTATTTATGGTATGGAGGAGGGCTAAAAAAAGATTTTGAAAAAGCTTCATCATTACAACAAAAAACAGCTTTACGTTTTGAAAATTTATTAACACTTGTAGCTAAAGCTCAACCAAAAATGAGGATTAGGTTTTCAACATCAAATCCACAGGACATGTCTCTTGAGGTATTAAAAGTTGTAGCCAAATACGATAATATCTGTAATGCGGTTCACCTTCCTGTTCAATCGGGTAGTAACACCATTTTAAAAAAAATGAATCGTCAACACACCCGTGAAGAATATTTCAGTCTCATAAATTCCATTCGTTCTATACTTCCTGATTGTGGTATTTCTCACGATATGATTGCCGGATTCCCATCAGAAACAGAACAAGACCACCAAGACACATTAGACCTTTTAGACTATGTAAAATACGACTATGGGTTTATGTATTCATATTCTGAAAGACCCGGTACAATGGCAGCAAAAAAAATCAAGGATGACGTGCCCGAAAAAATTAAGCAGAGGAGACTTAGCGAAATCATTTCAAAACAAAGAGAGCACAGTAATTTTAGAACTTCACAAAATATTGGTAAAACCGTTTGTGTACTGATTGAAAAGGTTTCTAAAAAATCAGAAATCCAATGGAGTGGTAAAACAGCTAAAAATACTGTTGTTGTTTTTCCAAAAGAACACTATCAAATTGGAGATTTTGTAGATGTTAAAATTAAAAAATGTACCTCTGCAACCCTTATTGGAAATGCTGTTGGATACTCTAAAAGCGTTTAATTATGGATTCATTACAAAGTATTAAACAACGTTTCGGAATTATTGGAAATAACTTAGGACTCAATAGAGCTTTAGAAAAAGCAATGCGTGTTTCTGGAACTGATATATCTGTATTAGTTATTGGAGAAAGTGGGGTAGGAAAAGAAAATATTCCTAAAATAATACACCAATATTCTCACAGAAAACACTCAAAGTATATTGCGGTAAACTGTGGTGCTATTCCTGAGGGAACTATAGATAGTGAACTTTTTGGTCATGAAAAAGGAGCCTTCACAGGGAGCAACACAAACCCGCCTAGGATATTTTGAAGTGGCTGACGGAGGTACTATTTTTTTAGATGAAGTAGGAGAACTTCCACTCCCCACTCAAGTGAGGTTACTCAGAGTACTCGAAACTGGAGAATTTATTAAGGTCGGTTCCTCTAACGCACAAAAAACAAATGTAAGAATAGTAGCTGCGACCAATGTCAACATGATGGAAGCTCTACAAAAAGGAAAGTTTAGAGAAGATTTATATTACCGTCTTAGCACAGTTGAAATTACCCTACCCCCACTCCGTGAGCGAAAAGAAGATGTTGTACTTTTATTTAGAAAATTTGCTTCTGATTTTGCTCAAAAATACCAAATGCCAACCTTGAAACTTGATGAACATGCACAAGCTCTTTTAAAAGAATATCGTTGGAATGGAAATATTAGACAGTTAAGGAATGTTGCTGAACAGTTATCTGTATTAGAAAAAGAAAGGAATATTAATGCCGCGATGATTCGTATGTATTTACCAGATAATGGTTCAAAGACACCTGCTTTAATGGGTAAAAAAGAAAGTGAAAGTGATTTTTCTTCAGAACGAGAAATCTTGTATAAAGTGCTTTTTGATATGAAGAATGATTTAAATGACTTAAAAAAGTTAACTCTTGACCTAATGAATCACGAGACCGCTGAGGTTGCTCAGGAAAAAAATAAAGGATTAATAGATAAAATTTATGGGAAAGAAACGGAAGGAAAAGAAGAAGAAATGTCACCTTCATATAAAGCTCTCCCTTTCCAGGCAGAAACCTCAGAGATTTCTCAAGTAGAAACAATGGATAAATATTCATATGCCGAAACAATTGAAGAAGAAGAGCCTCTTTCTCTTCAAGCGAAAGAAATAGAAATGATTAAACAGGCTTTAATTAGAAGCAATGGAAAACGTAAATTGGCTTCAAAAGAATTAGGTATCTCTGAGCGAACACTTTATCGTAAAATAAAACAATATGATCTCAATGACCTTGAAAAAGAATAATCTAAAACTTGTATCCTTTCTGTTTATTGTAATGTTAGTAAATTCCTGTGGGATTTATTCCTTTACAGGCGCTTCCATTCCTGCAGGAGTAACAACTTTTCAGGTAAATTTCTTTGAGAACAAAGCAGGGAATAGACCTGGATCTACCGTTGAACCAGGCTTAGACAATGAGTTTACTGTTGCTCTTCAAGATTTAATTATGAACCAAACTAACTTAGATTTAGTAACTACTGATGGTCAATTAATCTATGAAGGAGAAATCACAGAATATAGTGTAACACCAATGTCTGCTACTGCAAAAATAACAGCTGCTCAAAACCGATTAAAAATGTCGATAGCTTTTCATTTTATAAACCTGAAAAAAGAAGAGGATGATTACGACAAAACGTATTCTTTCTTTTATGATTTTCCAGCAGGACTGCAAGTATATGATGTAAAAGATGCGGCACATAAAGAAATTTTTGATAGAATCACACAAGATATATTTAATGATACTTTAGCTAAATGGTAATTAAAGACGCTTTTTCCCTTTTTAAGGTATTAGACACCTTTGACTTTTCAAGTAAAAAAGAACTTGAAGCACTTGAAAACGTTCTTGAAGTTTATCCTGATTTTCATTTGGTAAGAACCTATTTCCTGAAAGCAGTGCAAGAACTAAAACCTGAAGCTTTTGACAAGCAGCTCTCGCATACCGCAATCGCTACATATAACCGAAACCTTTTATATGACTTTATTGAAAATCAAGAGAAATCATCTATTAAGGTTACAGATAGTCTTTCGATTTCAAAAATAAATGCACAACTTAAAGAACCTAAAAAGAATAAATTAAAGGAAACCAAAGTTTCTGGCATAAAAAAATCTAAAAAAACTTCAAAATTCCAAGAAACAGAAAATACGCCAGAATCCTTAACTTTTGCAGATTGGGCTCATTACTTAAAAACAAAGAAAATATTAAACAAAGAAAAACCAACGTTAGAAGATAAGTTTAAGCTCATTGACAGCTTTATAGCTAATACTCAAAAAATCGTCCCCGATAAGAACTCAAAAAATAATATTGATTTAAGTGAAATAAGTTGGACATCTTCTGATGAATTAATGACTGAAACTTTAGCTAAAGTTTTTGTTAAGCAACAAAAATATACTAAAGCACTTCAGGCCTATCAAATATTAGGTTTGAAATATCCAGAAAAAAATAGTTTCTTTGCAGACCAAATAAAAGAGATTAAACGATTACAAAAACTGAAAGACTGACCCAATGAGTACATTTTCCATTTTTATCGCCCTTATTATTGTTGTTTGCTTCCTTCTAGTGTTGGTTGTTATGGTTCAAAATCCTAAAGGCGGGGGGCTTTCTTCTTCTTTTGGTGGTGGTGGGTCACAACAAGTAGGTGGTGTTCAAAAAACTTCAGATTTTTTAGACAGAAGCACATGGATACTTGCCTCCTTGCTTTTAATTTTAATTTTAATGTCTAACGTTAGTCTTTCTTCAGGAACTAGTGTTTCTGATTCAAAATTATTGCAAGATAACGCCATCCAACAGTCAATTCCAGAATCACTTCCAGAAAATACAGAGGAAGCATTAGAAGAAATTCCTGAGATTCCAGAAATTCCTGCAAATAACTAATACGCTCCAATAAACATTCTTAAACTGACAAGCTGACATTTTAATTTTAAAAATGGCAGTATATAATGTAGGTGGCATGATTTCTGGAAAGAATTTAAATATTAAAAATAAATAAACGATGAGCAAAATGAATATTAAACCCCTAGCAGATAGAGTTCTAATTGAACCAGCTGCTGCTGAAACTAAAACTTCATCTGGTCTTTACATTCCAGATACTGCAAAAGAAAAACCTCAAAAAGGAACTGTTGTAGCTGTAGGGATAGGCACAAAAAAGAACCCCATGACTGTTGCTGTAGGTAATCAGGTTTTATACGGTAAATATGCAGGGACTGAACTACAGCATGAAGGAAAAGATTTTCTAATTATGAAAGAAAGCGACATATTCGCTATCGTTTAATTTATTAAAAAAATAAAAAAATGGCAAAAAAAATAGAATTTGATATAGAAGCAAGAGACGGCATCAAGCGTGGTGTTGATGCACTTGCAAATGCAGTGAAAGTAACTCTGGGACCTAAAGGTAGAAACGTAATTATTGGGAAATCTTTTGGTGCACCTCAATCAACTAAAGATGGTGTTACAGTCGCCAAAGAAATTGAATTGGAAGATGCCCTTGAAAATATGGGAGCACAAATGGTTAAAGAAGTAGCTTCTAGAACCAACGATCTCGCTGGAGATGGAACGACTACAGCTACAATTTTAGCTCAAGCAATCGTAAAAGAAGGTCTTAAAAATGTAGCGGCTGGTGCAAACCCTCTTGATCTTAAAAGAGGAATTGACAAAGCGGTAGAAGCTATTGTGAAAACCCTTGAAAAACAAGCTGTTTCTGTGGGTGATTCTTCAGAAAAAATCAATCAAGTTGCTAGTATTTCGGCTAATAACGACCCAACAATTGGGGGATTAATTACAGAAGCTTTTGAAAAAGTAGGCAAAGAAGGAGTAATTACCGTAGAAGAAGCAAAAGGAACGGAAACCTACGTAGATGTTGTTGAAGGAATGCAATTTGATCGTGGGTATCTTTCACCTTATTTTGTGACTGATTCAGAAAAAATGCTAGCTGACCTTGAAACTCCCTACATTTTATTATACGATAAGAAAATTTCTACAATGAAAGACTTACTCCCTGTTATAGAGCCAGTAGCCCAAACAGGAAAGCCTCTAATTATTATTGCAGAAGACGTAGACGGTGAAGCCCTAGCAACTTTAGTTGTTAACAAGCTTCGTGGTGCACTTAAAATTGCAGCGGTTAAAGCACCTGGATTTGGCGATAGAAGAAAAGCAATGCTTGAAGACATCGCAATTTTGACTGGTGGTACTGTAATTTCAGAAGAACGTGGTTTTACATTAGAAAATACTACTTTAGAAATGTTGGGTACTGCAGAAAAAGTAATGATTGATAAAGACAATACTACTGTTGTTAATGGTAGCGGATCTGCTGAAGAAATTCAAGCTCGTGTTAATCAAATAAAAGCGCAAATTGAAGTGAGTACTTCTGATTACGATAAAGAAAAATTACAAGAACGTTTAGCTAAGCTTTCTGGTGGTGTTGCAGTACTTTATGTGGGTGCACCTTCTGAAGTTGAAATGAAAGAAAAAAAGGATCGTGTAGATGATGCTTTACATGCAACGCGTGCCGCTGTGGAAGAAGGAATCGTAGCTGGTGGAGGTGTTGCGCTTTTAAATGCTAAAAAAGTGTTAGGGTCTATTAAAGCGAATAATGCGGATGAAGCAACCGGTATTGAAATTATAAACAAAGCTTTAGAGGCGCCGCTTAGAATTATTGTTGAAAATTCAGGTGGTGAAGGTTCTGTGGTAGTTTCTAAAGTCTCTGAAGGGAAAGACAACTTTGGCTATAATGCTAAAGATGGCACCTACGTTGATATGTTGAAAGCTGGTATAATTGATCCTAAAAAAGTTACCCGAGTTGCCCTTGAAAATGCAGCTTCTGTTTCTGGAATGATCTTAACTACAGAATGTGCTTTAATTGATATTAAAGAAGAAGCCCCAGCTGCACCACCAATGGGTGGAGGTATGCCAGGAATGATGTAATACTCATTGATATAAAAAAACCCGCTATAGGCGGGTTTTTTTATGTTTTAATTTTTGACAATAGACATTCGCTCATACAAACAACACATTGGCAGTTTATCGTACGTAGTCTCAATTGCCTTTACTAAGGGAGTATCATGTCCCGCTAAAGCAATGGTATGTTGAAGTGAATCGAGTGAAATTTTATTGCTATCATAAATTACCGATATTAAATGGCTAGGGATATCCCAATTGGCCATTTTAACACCCTTAACACTAAAGGCAGCCTTTTGAATCCTGTTCTGACACATTTCGCAATTACCACTAACTTCAAAAGTGGCCTTAACATTTTTCTTTCCTTTACTTTGTCCAGACAATGCTAGCGGAAGAGTAATTAACATTATTAGTAGTATTTTTTTCATGATCTAAGATTCAGATTAATTTATTCAGTAAAAATAGTTATAAATTCCAACGTAAGCCAGCATAAAGCATTCTTCCAAAAATTGGTGCATATACTTGGGCTGAATCAAAATTAATTCCAAAAGGATCATCTACCCCTACAATAGGGTTTTTTTGAGTATAATTTCCTAGATTTTCTACCCCAGTGTATATTTCAAATTTTTGAGAAAGAGCACGTGTCAACTGACTATTCCATAGCCCATAAGCTGGGGCGTAGGAGTCCCTTAAATCTCGAATTGTATCTACAAGACGTTGCTCTCCAACGGCATGAAAGGTTAAATCCCATCGCCACTGACCTCCTTTTATAGAGCGATCTGTTTCCCAGCCTATATTTCCAAAAAATATGTGTTTCGCCTGAAGGGGTCGTTGCAAGAATCCGGAATTATAGGTTGTTTTTACATCGTAGTTTTTATAAGCAAAACGAAAATTAAGTGCTTTAAAAGGCGAATAATCAAGGGCGAGTTGAAAACTATTAGCCCTGCTTTTTCCGTTTAAATTATAAAAAGATATCCTCCCTTTTTCTTCCCAGTCAACTACTACTTGATCTGTAAAGTCAGTTACATAGTAATCAGCAGTAATATCACCATTTCCTCCCCATAGAGAGAATATTTTTCTTATACTAACCCCATAATTCCATGCTTTTTCCGGATTAAGTCCATAAATATCACCCCCATTTTGATTGATTGAAATTATTCGATTTGTGCCAAAAAGCGTTTGATTTTCTGCAAAAATATTGGCCGCTTTACGACCATTCCCAATGGAAGCTCTTATAATAATATTTTCTTTAGGCAGATAACGAATATGAACTCTTGGAGTAATAAAATTTCCTAAACGATTATGTGTGTCAAAACGAACTCCACTCACCAAACTAAAGTTTTCCAAATTATCATAACTATATTCAAAAAAGGCTCCTGCAGAATTATCAGCCCTATTAAAATTAAAAGTGTCAACAGCTTCAATATATTGATCATATGAAAAATTAATTCCTGCTTTAAACTTGTTTTTAGTATTTCCTATAATAGAGTTGAATAAAAGATTTGCATAAAAACTTTCATGATTTATATCATACTGCCTAAACCCATAATAAGCTTCTTGTTTATGATTGCTGTATGCCGATTGAAAACCAAAACTTTGATAAGGTGCTTCAGGAAAAACATATCCTACTTTTAAAGAACTATCAAACCTTGCTGTACTGATTTCACTTCCCCAAAGAGCGGTACTATTTCTGTCTGAAGTTGGAGAAAATCCAACAGCCCCAATTTGCTTATCATCTTTCATCCATCTGAAACTTCCAAAACTTACCCATCCTTTTTGAGCATCGGTATATTGCCAACGATTTAAAATATTTACTTGCTTGGCCAAAGGAACATCCAAAAAAGAATCATTGTTCCGATCCACTTTATTAATGCGTTGATTTCCATGAATAAAGATTCCTGTACTCCATTTATCATTTAGTTTGAAGTTTCCATGTGTGTTTAGTTCTTGCCTTCCATTTGCTGAAGTGAAAAAATTAAAAAACAAGGGTACGTCAGAGAAAGGTTTTTTTATTTCGGTATTAATTTGTCCAGCAATGCTTTCAAAACCATTGACAACACTCCCCACCCCCTTTGTTATTTGAATACTTTCAATCCAGGTGCCTGGAGTAAACGTGAGCCCATAAGCCTGAGATGCACCACGTACCATTGGAATGTTTTCTTCAGTTATCAGGAGATATGGACTTGTTAAGCCCAGCATTTTAATCTGTTTGGTACCGGTCAAAGCATCCGAAAAATTTACGTCAATAGAAGGATTGGTTTCAAAGCTTTCAGAAAGATTACAGCAAGCTGCTTTTAATAGTTCAGCACTATTAACATTAATTATATTCTGAGTTTCAAAATAAGCCTTTTGAATCGCTTTTCTTCTTTGCGTAAGGGTAATTTCATCAAGTGCATCTGAAGTATTAATAGAAAGCAAGTGCCTGATTGCTTTACTATCATTAATGGATAACGTATCCGATTTAAATCCAATATAGCTAATAACAAGCTTTTGATTTACTCCAGTAAAAGGTAGTGAAAACATACCTTTTTGATTAGTTATGGTGCCTGTTTGTGTTCCCAACCAATAAACATTAGCGCCTTCCAACGGGAGAGAATTTTCGCCTTCTTCAACAAGAATAGTTCCCGTAAAAGACACTTGTGCTTGGGCTATAAAGCCAAAAATGGCAATAAATATAATAGTAAGTTT
Organism: Flavobacteria bacterium MS024-2A; assembly: GCA_905182305.1. Classification (GTDB taxonomy): domain Bacteria; phylum Bacteroidota; class Bacteroidia; order Flavobacteriales; family Flavobacteriaceae; genus MS024-2A. Next base: position 104,681 of record CAJJBB010000001.1, on the reverse strand, counting down.
TTTCATTTTAAGTGTATAAAATTAGTTAGTGATGTAATTCAAAGGATGAAAAACAATTACTAGCCATAGTACACAAAGGAATGCTTTAACAAAATGAGTTGATTTTTTTGAGGGGGGGGTGGGTTCCAATTCAATTCTTCAATTAGCAATAAAACAGGAGGAGTATTTACTGAAAAATCATTCAAAGGAAGTGTTGAAAATAAAGTAGCTATAACATCAACCGTTTCAAACTGTATCTTTTGAGGTTCGTCATTTTGAAAAAGAAAGGTTGCATCTTTACAACAAGGTGTTTTTGATAACACTGTTTTAGTGGAAGATTCTTTTACTAAGGACTTTATCATTCCACAATTAGATGGATTTTGAGCCAAAGAAATAATTGCAGCTTTTGAACCACAATAATGAACATTTAGTGCAAAGCCTGCCCTTGATCCGAAGATCAAAAAAGCTAAAAAAAGACTTGTTAAATGCTTCATTTTCATAATGTAAAGATAATACTTTAAACAATACACTAAGCGAATTCCATTTCTTAAACCATTTGGGTAAGATGATTTATTCTCTAAAACTTCCAAATAAGGGACCCTTTCCGTTTTTATTTAAACTAAAAAAATGACTAAAACAAAGTTATAAAACCCTGATATATAGAGCATATTACTTACTTTTGTTATAATTATGTTTCAAGCAGATTTTTCAAAAGCATTTTCAGAAGTTTCAGTATTACTGAAAACGAATGTCCCTACTCTTATGGGACTGGAAAAAGTATGTTCCATTTTGAGAAAACATTTCGAACACTATAACTGGGTTGGGTTTTATTTTGCTGACTTCAAGAAACGAACACTTCATTTAAAAGCTTTTTCTGGAAACCCTGTAGAACACACTGAAATTCCATTTGGAAAAGGAATTTGTGGTCAAGTAGCCGTTTCAAACGAAAATTTTGTTGTCCCTGATGTATTAGCCCAAGACAATTATCTAGCATGTAGTATTGATGTTCGTTCTGAAATTGTCATTCCACTCTTTTTGAAAGGGAAAAATATTGGACAAATAGATATTGACTCTAAAAAAACAGATCCCTTTACCAGCAAAGACTCTATTTTCCTTGAGACTGTTTGTGCCCTCATCTCAAAAACCTATAATACTTCACTCTTACATCTTTAATACGATTATGGATTCAAAAAAAATAACCTCCGCACTTATTTCTGTTTTTGATAAAACCGGATTGGAGCCACTTATAAAAGAACTTGCTGCAAACAATGTAACCTTATACTCAACGGGAGGAACAGAAACTTTCATTAGAAGTCTTGGACATGAGGTTAATGCAATAGAAGACACAACGGGGTATCCATCTATTTTAGGAGGAAGAGTAAAAACACTCCACCCAAAAGTATTTGGAGGAATTTTAAATAGAGCTGATGTTGCTTCAGACGAAGCAGAAATGGAAACTCATGAAATACCTTCATTTGATTTAGTCATTGTTGATTTATATCCTTTCGAGAAAACAGTAGCTGGAAATGCTCCTGAAAGTGAAATTATAGAAAAAATAGACATTGGAGGAATTGCATTAATTCGTGCCGCTGCCAAAAATTTTAATCATGTTTTCTGTATTTCAGACAAAGAAGACTATGCTTCTTTTATAGCGCTGTATTCAAAAGCTCAAGGAGCTCCATCTCAAAAAGAGCGAAAAGAATATGCGGTTAAAGCATTCCATACTTCTTCACATTACGACACTGCCATTTTCAATCATTTTAATGAAAAAGAAGATAGATTAAAGTTGAGTGTTAGTAAATCACAAATTTTGCGTTATGGTGAGAATCCTCATCAAGAAGGGCGCTTTTTTGGCCCTTTAAATGAATTATTAGAACACTTACATGGGAAAGAAATTTCATACAATAACCTCTTAGATATTGATGCAGCAGTAAATCTAATGCTTGAGTTTTATGAGGGGAAACCAGCTTTTGGTATTTTGAAACACAATAATGCTTGTGGTTTCGCAGTTCGTGACACATTAGTAAACGCATATAAAGATGCACTTGCGGGAGATCCCGTCTCAGCTTTTGGAGGTGTTTTAATTAGTAATAAAATAATTGATTTGGATACGGCTAAAGCTATTCACTCACTGTTTTGTGAAGTTGTTATTGCGCCGGGTTATGAGAATGAAGCACTGGAGTTATTAAAACAAAAGAAAAATAGAATAATTCTTAGCCAAAAACAGATAGCGCTTCCAAATAGAACAATAAGAACCTGCTTAAATGGTGTTTTAGTTCAAGATAAAGATTCAAAAACTGATCAACAAGAAGATTTAACAACTGTAACTATTACCCGACCTTCAGATACTGATAATAAAGATTTACTTTTTGCCTCAAAAATATGCAAACACACAAAATCAAATACGATTGTTTTGGCTAAAAATCAACAACTTTTGGCCTCAGGAACTGGCCAAACATCTCGAGTAGACGCATTAAATCAAGCGATTAATAAAGCGAAAAGCTTTGGTTTTAATCTTGATGGATCTGCTTTAGCTAGTGATGCCTTTTTTCCCTTTCCAGACTGCGTTGAAATTGCAAATAATTCAGGCATAAAAGCAGTTATTCAACCCGGAGGCTCAATTAAAGATAAACTGTCAATAGACTACTGTAATACCCATAAAATGTCGATGGTTTTTACTGGAACTCGACACTTTAAACATTAATTCATAATTTTAACTATTCAATACAATTAAAAATGGGATTTTTTACAGAAGAAATAGCAATTGATTTAGGTACGGCAAATACCCTAATTATTCATAACGATAAAGTTGTTGTGAATAGCCCTTCAATTGTTGCTATTGATCGGACAAGTGGTAAAGTCATTGCCATTGGCCATGAAGCAAGTATGATGCAGGGAAAAACTCATGAAAATATTAAAACGGTACGACCTTTAAAAGACGGGGTCATTGCGGACTTTAACGCGTCAGAGCAAATGATTAGTCATTTAATCAAAAGTATTCCCACCCTTAGCCGTCGCTTTTTTTCACCTGCCCTTAGAATGGTAATTTGTATACCTTCTGGAATTACAGAAGTAGAAATGCGTGCAGTCAGAGAATCTGCAGAACGTGTTAATGGTAAAGAAGTTTATCTCATCCATGAGCCAATGGCTGCAGCGATTGGAATTGGAATTGATATTATGCAACCCAAAGGAAACATGATTGTTGATATAGGGGGAGGGACTACTGAAATTGCAATTATCGCTCTTTCTGGAATTGTTTGTGATAAGTCTATCAAAATTGCAGGTGATGTCTTTACAAGTGATATTATCAATTACATGCGAAGTAAACACAACCTTTATATTGGAGAGCGAACCGCTGAAAAAATAAAGATTATTGTTGGTAGTGTAATGGAGGAATTAGAAAATCCACCAGATCAAATGTCTGTTCAAGGAAGAGATTTATTGTCCGGTAAACCAAAACAAGTAATGATCAACCATGCTGAAATTGCAAAAGCAGTTGACAAATCCGTAGTACGTATTGAAGATGCCATTATGGAAGCTTTATCACAAACTCCCCCTGAGCTTGCAGCAGACATCTATAATACTGGGATATATTTAGCAGGTGGAGGTGCTCTTCTAAGGGGTCTTGACAAACGTCTTTCTCAAAAAACAGATTTACCCATTTATGTTGCCGAAGATCCTTTGCAGGCAGTTGTAAGAGGGACTGGAATTGCACTAAAAAATTTAGAGCGCTTTAAAACTGTCTTGTTTAAATAAATAAAGTATGCAACGAATCTTAAATGTGTTCGTAAAATATAGAAATTCAATTCTTTATTTATTTTTATTAGGTTTTTCACTAATTTTTTTAAAAGCTAATAGTAATTTTCATCAATTGAAATTAGAAAAAATAAGTCTTTTTTTTAGTAGTAGTCTTTATTCATTTTCGAATTCTATTAATCGCTATTTCCGTTTAGAGAAAGAAAATCAAAGACTCCTGAAAGAAAATGAAGTGCTCAAATCTATCCAAATAAGATCTAATACTCTTTTTCTTTATACAGAAGGATGTAACAATAAAACAAACTTCCCTTTTGACGTTCAAAGAGTTAATATTATTAAGAATAGTTTTCAAAGTCAATACAACTATATTATTATAGACAAGGGGGCTGCTTCCGGAATTAAAAGAGAAATGGGAGTCATCTCTGCCAAAGGGATCATAGGACTTGTCCAGGCAGTTACAGATAATTATGCAAGTGTCATTTCTATTCTAAATCAAGACATGAAAATTAATGTTCGTTTTAAAAATAGAACCACTTTTGGCTCTTTAATATGGAAAGGTAAAAACCCTAAAAAATTTAGTATTGAAGATGTTGTGTCAACATCTTCAATTAAAAAAGGAGATACGATAGTAACTGGTGGAATGTCATCATATTTTCCGTATGGAATTCCATTGGGAGTTGTTACTAATCTTGAAAATAATATTCAAAATGGATATTATAAAATTGATGCTGAATTATTCGAAAATCCTGCTGAACTATATAAAGCTTATGTAATTGAAAATAGTGATTTTAAGGAAATAAATTCTCTTATGCAAAACATAAAGCAATGAATTCACAAATCCTGAAAATGATGGGGTCTTTCGTGCTTCTTATACTTGCACAAGTATTGCTCTTTAATCAAATAAATATTTTTGGATCAGTAAATCCAATGCTATATCTTTTATTTCTAGTGATGTATCCGTTTGATCAAAACCAAACCTTTTATATTTTTATTGGATTTCTTCTTGGTTTTTTTATAGATTTTATTTCCCAAACCGGGGGTGCTCATACCATAGCTTCACTTTCCGTAAGCTATCTAAGACCCATTATCATGAAATATTCCTATGGATTGACTTCAGAGCGACCCAAAAGTATATTAACCGATCCGAGAAAAACTAATAACTTCGTGTTTTTACTTATTTTTATTAGTGTTCATCATTTAATTTACTTTTCTATAGCATATTTTAGTGCAGACGCTTTCTTACTCATAATAAAGAATAGTTTACTCACCATGATATTTTCCCTAATTTTAATCTTATTAATATCATCTTTATATAGAGTTAAATAATGATACGAAAAATTACTTTGTTAAGTTTTACCATCGGTGCCTCTTTATTGTTCATTTTTCAGTTAATATCACTTCAATTATTTAATTCTGAATATTCTGAGCTTTCTTTAAATAATGCAGTTGAAGAACGTCCTGTGTTTCCAAATAGAGGATTAATTTATGATAGAAATGGAATTCTGTTGGTTAAAAATCAACCAGCCTATGACTTAATGGTAATCCCAGAAAATCAAGAACCTTTTGACACTCTGGAACTAACATCAGTTTTAAACATTAGTAAACAAGATCTTATTACTCAATTAAAAAAAGCAGAACGTTTTTCGAATAAGCTTCCTTCGATAATAATCCGACAAGTTTCAAAAGAAACACGTGCTTTTTTTCAGGAGAAAATGTGGAAATATCCGGGATTTTATTTTCAAAAAAAGACAGTTAGAGACTATACTATTTCCATCGCACCAAATGTCTTAGGATATACAAGTGAGGTGAATCAAGGAGAGCTGAGAGGAAAAACTGATTATATTTTGGGTGAAATGATTGGTAGGCAAGGAATTGAAAAAAATTATGAAACAATTTTAAAAGGAGAGAAAGGGGCTGTTTTTTTTCAAAAAGATCGCTTTAACAGAATTATAGGACCCTATAAAGAAGGAGTGTTTGATATTGCCTTAAAGCCAGCGGAAGATTTAACTCTTACAATTGATGGATTATTGCAAGAATATGGTGAATCTTTATTACAGAATAAAAGAGGGAGTATTGTAGCAATTGAACCTAACACAGGAGAAGTTTTAGCCTTGGTTTCAGCGCCTAGTTTTAATCCTAATTTATTAATTGGTCGTGAACGTTCAAAAAACTTTAATACCTTAAGAAATGACACCTTAGCTATGCCTCTTTTTGATCGGGCCCTTCAAGCAGAATATTCTCCTGGTTCACCCTTTAAAACATTAAATGCCTTAATTGGTTTACAAGAAAATGTAATCACTCCCAAAACAATATTTAGGTGTAATAAAGGTCATTCCTATTCAAAGAATGCCTTTATGAAATGTCACTGCAAAGTTGGCTCTAAAAATGATTTACTTAGAGGTATTTATAATTCTTGTAATACATATTTTGCTAAAACATATTTAGGAATAATTAAGAGCGCCCCTTCTCCAGCAGAGGGTGTTGATATTTGGAAAAACCATCTTGAAAAATTTGGCCTTGGAGACTACTTGGGATATGATTTACCCATTGGTAAAAAAGGCTTTATTCCTGGTAGTAGTTATTACGATAGTTGGTATAAAAAAGGATCATGGGGAGGAACAACTATAATATCAAACGCAATTGGACAGGGAGAAGTATTAACCACACCCATTCAAATGGCAAACTTTACAGCAACTATAGCAAATAGGGGATACTTTATAAAACCTCATTTTAAAAAATCATTTACTCCAACTGAAAAAGATTCTCTTTACGCTAAAAACTATACACTTATAGATACCAAACATTTTGAAACTGTAATTGAGGGAATGCATCAGGTGGTTGAAAAAGGAACAGCAAAAATTGCACGTATAAAAGGCATTGAAGTTTGTGGTAAAACTGGAACTGTTGAGAATTTTATTCGTTTAAATGGTGAAAAAACACAACTAACTGATCACTCAATTTTTATAGCTTTTGCTCCAAAAGAAGATCCTAAAATTGCTATTACTGTTTTTGTGGAAAATGGTTATTGGGGTGGACGTTGGGCAGCTCCTATTGCTAGTTTGATGATTGAAAAATACTTGACAGGAAACGTCAAGAGAAAGTGGCTGGAAAACAGAATGCTTGAAGGCAGTCTTTTGGAGGAATATGCCAAACCTACTTCTGGAATACCATTTACTATAAATGAATAAAAAAATATTTTTCCGTTTAGACTGGCTGAGTATTTTACTCTATCTACTATTAGTTTCATTTGGCTTAGTCAATATTTACTCTTCTGGCTTTTCAAATACAACAATCCTATTTTGGGATCCCGATTACTTAGTTGGAAAACAATTTTGGATTTTCATAGCGTGTCTCATGATTCTTCCCCTTATACTGGCCGTAAAATCAAATTTTTTTGAACATCTTACCTATGTTTTTTATGGTATATCAATACTTAGTCTTTTGGGCCTTTTTATTTTTGGCCAAACTATTTCGGGTGCAACCTCATGGTACTCTTTAGGAAGTTTCAGTCTTCAACCCTCTGAATTTGCTAAAATTACCACGGTAATGGTAGTGGCTTTAAATCTAAGTTCATTCCAAAACGATTTGAAAAAAAATACTCATTTATTAAAAATTATTTCATTGGTTTCCCTTCCAATGTTATTGATCATTCTTCAACCAGATGCTGGCTCTGCACTAGTCTTCACGGGAATATTTTTTGTGCTTATTAGGGAAGGGCTTAATCTTAAATTTCTCTTTTTAGCAATAGGTTTATTACTAATTTTTTTTCTTACACTATTATTTAGTCCCTTAAACTTATCTTTAGTAATGGGATTTATTTTTTTAATCATATATAATCTGATAAAAAGAAGATACCCCAAAACAAAAAAAAATCCCTTTATTTTAACATTAATTATTGGAATAGTATTCTCCTACTCTGTTAGTCTTATTTTCAATACTGTTTTTGAACAAAGGCACAGGGATCGTTTTAATATTATTTTAGGTCTCGAAACAGATTCAAGAGGAATCGGCTACAATATAAATCAATCTAAAATTGCTATTGGTTCTGGAGGGTTTAGTGGAAAAGGCTTTCTCAACGGTTCACAAACAAAAGGAAATTTTGTTCCAGAACAAGAGACAGATTATATTTTTAGTATTGTGGGAGAGGAATGGGGGTTTCTAGGAAGTGTAACCCTAATTCTATTATTTGTAATACTTATTTTTAGAATAATTTATAAAGCCGAACGACATACTTCTACTTATGCCAGAGTATTTTCATACTCTTTTGCTAGTATGCTTTTTGTTCACTTTTTCGTAAACATTGGGATGACATTGGGACTAGTTCCCACTGTAGGAATCCCATTACCTTTCATTAGTTATGGAGGGTCAAATTTACTAGCCTTTAGTTTAATGCTGTTTATTTATTTAAGCTTTGATGCCAATAGACTAGACTATTAATGCTATTTAGCGTTTTACATCAAAGGCATCACGTAAGCTATTTCCTAAAATCATAAAAGCAAGTACTAAGCTCATAATAGCAAGTCCAGGAAGTACTGCTAAATAGGGCTTTCCTAAAAGTAAATATCTAAAATGATCTTTGACCATACCTCCCCAACTTGGTATAGGTGGTTGAGCGCCAATTCCCAAAAAACTCAACCCACTTTCCATTAAAATAGCACTCGCAAAATTAGCTGCAGAAATAACAATTAATGGTGCAATAAGCATTGGTAAAATATGTTGTGATAAAATTCTTACATGTGAAAAACCAAGAGCAGCACCCGCCTGAATATAAAGCTGCTCTTTAACTGATTTTACCTGTCCTCGAACAAGTCTTGCTACCTCAACCCACATAGTAAGGCCTACGGCAACAAATACTTGCCAAAAGCCACGCCCTAAAGCTAGGGTAATGGCTATAACCATTAATAACGTTGGAATAGACCAAGTGATATTTATTAGCCACATTATGACTCGATCAATCCAACCACCAAAATATCCAGCGATTGCACCTAAAAAAACACCTAACACTAATGATATAAAAACTGCGACAAATCCTATTGAAATTGAAATTCTTGAGCCTATAAGAAGTCTACTCAATAAATCACGGCCATATTTATCAGTCCCTAAAAGAAATTGTTTCTCAATTAAATAACTTGACTCGATAACAGTTTTATTTGCTACTCCTAAAAAACTGCTAAAAAGTATTTTTTCATAGTAATCTGTTGCGTTACCATATCGTTTATAGGCTAGCCCGTCTTTAGACCATTTAATATCTTGAACTGGTATTTCTTCATTTGGATTATTATTACCTGATAAGAATAAATAAGATTTCTTTTTTTCTGCTTGTGGAATGATTAACATTTTACAAGAAAATCCAGGGGGCTGAGAGTGAATGGAAAGATGCATTTGATTACCATAAGCCGTCTTATCGGGTGCTAAAAAATACGCAAATATTGCAATGAGTGTAACTATAATAATAAAAAGTAAACTACCAATAGCCCATGAATCTTGCTTGAATTGATAGAGCGCGCGCTTGAACTCCAAAATATATTTTAGTTTTTGACTTCCGCTATTATATTATTACCCATAAGTTGAGTAGATAAATCTTTCAGTATTTCTATAGCTTCTGAAATATAAATATCCTTTTTAAGAGATTTTTGCCAGCGCTTTCTTTTGATTATTAAATCATCATTCACTTCAGCTTTTGATCCAGCTTCTGGCAGCCACTGAAATTCTAAAGAGGATTCGAAATTACCCAACTTCTTAAAGCGTTCAGAATAAGTCTTATTATATTGTCTTGTTGCTTTATAGGATGTAAAGTCTAATGAATAAATATAATTTTCTTGTTGCTTTTTAATCCATAAAGCCTGCTCGTCAATTAGAGTTATGAATGGATTGTCTTTCATACGTTGTTTACTTCTTGATAATGAATATTCATAATTATTCATGCCTTCAAAAGGTTTGTAAAAAGCTGGTGTAATACTATCCCAGGCCAAGGGATTATCTTGATCTTTTTCTCCCATTTCAACATATGCATAGCGATTTGGAAAAACAACGTCACTCTTAACTCCTTCAAGCTGTGTCGAGCGACCATTGATTCTATAAAACTTATCCGTAGTTACTTTAAGAGCTCCTAAATCACCATGGGTTCCTCCAGTAATCATTCTATTGAGATCAAAAACATTTTGAACAGTCCCTTTGCCAAAAGTTTGTTTACTTCCCAAAATGATAGCTCTTTTATAATCTTGCAAAGCGGCGGCAATTATTTCTGAAGCTGAGGCTGAAAATTCATTTACTAGAATCACAAGAGGCCCGTCCCAAACTATACTAGGATCTATATCCTTTAAAACTTCTTTTTTTCCGCCCGTGCTTTTTACCTGAACTATAGGTCCTTCCTTTATAAAATAACCTGCCATGTCTACCACAGTTTTGAGTGATCCACCGCCATTATTTCTTAGGTCTAGAATAATTCCTTTTACATTTTCCTGTTTTAACTGCTCTAATTCTTTTTTAACATCAGTTGCTGCATTGCGTTGGTTATAATCCTGGAAATTAATGTAAAATTTAGGCAATTCAATCAGTCCAAAAGATTCCTTATCATCTTTAATTAAAGAAGAGCGTGCATAAGTCTCTTCCAGAACTACCACATCACGAGTTACTTTAACATCTTCAATTGCTCCATCCACATGCTTAATGGTTAAAATTACTTGGGTACCTTTTGGGCCTTTTATAAGTTTGATAGAATCATCTAAACGCATGCCGGAAATATCTACAGCCTCTTTATTTGGTTGGGCAACTTTCAAAATAATATCTCCTATTTCTAATAGTTCATCTCTCCAGACAGGTCCGCCAGAAATAACCTCAACAATTTTTACTTCTTGATTTCTTTTTTGTAAACGAGCTCCAATTCCTTCAAATTCTCCAGACATACTAGCATCAAAACGATCTTTATCGCTAGGTGCTAAATACGAAGTATGTGGATCAAATTGCAACACGATTGAATTAATGTAAATTGAAAACCAATCTTTACGATTCAAATCGTTATAACGTTCAAAAAAAGCATCCATATTTTCTAAAATAATATCCCTTGCTTTTTCTTCAAGCTCACTGTCTGTTTTCATTACATAGTTTACGTCTTTTTCTAATTTTTGAACCTCTTCATTTTTTTTCGAGGTGAAACGCTCTAAAGCATTTAGCTTAAGTCGCTTGCGCCATATGGATCTTAATTCAGTTAGATTAATTGCATACGATGCTTTTTTAAAGTCTAAGTTGATCTCATCTTTAATTGAAAAATCAAAAGGGAGTTTCTAGAAGAGATTTATAAAAACCTTCGACTTGAGACATACGTTCCATCAACTTTCCAAATGAAAGATTAAAAAACTCTACTTGGGTGTTTTTAATCTCATCATCGATACGATAACGATAGGCATTAAAAGCTCTAATATCTGATTTTAAGAAAAAACGATGTTGTCCATCAATATTTTCTAAATAACTCATGTATACATTTTCAGAAAATAAATCATTAATGTCTTTGGGGTCGAAGTGGCCTCGATCTAAAACATAGGTTATAATCTCTAAAAGTAATTTATCCTTATTAGGGTTCTCTTTTTTTATGGTAATACCAAAAACTAAACCACTCAAAAGAATAAAAGACAAAATCCAAACAAAAGGTCTAATTGATAAAATTTTTAATATCATTTTCATATGCAATAAATATACATATATTCTTATAATTCATTTGTTAATATTGTTTTAAAAGAAAGCCCTTAAAGATTTCTTACATTTACTGTGAAACAAACTTTATGACGCCTAAACCCTTAATATTAGTAACAAATGATGATGGAATTACCGCTCCGGGAATTCGAATGCTAATTGAAATTATGAACGAAATCGGAGAAGTTATAGTGGTTGCACCCGACAGTCCTCAATCTGCTATGGGGCACGCTATAACTATAGACTCAACTCTTCACTGCAGCGAAGTGACTGTTTCAGATGGACCACAAAAAGAGTATAGTTGTTCTGGAACTCCTGCAGATTGCGTAAAACTTGCAGTCAACGAATTATTAGATAGAAAGCCTGATTTATGCGTTTCGGGTGTTAACCACGGATCTAATTCTTCTATTAATGTTATTTATTCAGGTACAATGAGTGCTGCAATGGAAGCGGGAATAGAAGGAATACCTGCTATTGGATTTTCATTAATGGATTTTAGATGGAATGCAGATTTTCATCCATTAAAAAAATTCATAAAACAAATAACACTTGAAGCGCTCCTGCAGGGAATTCCTCGAGATATTGTTTTAAATGTAAATTTTCCAAAATTAAAAGAAAAAGAAATTAAGGGTATTAAAATTTGTCGCCAAGCAAAAGCAAACTGGGTGGAAGAATTTGATAAAAGAACAAACCCTATGGGCAAAGAATATTATTGGCTTACTGGGACATTTGTTAATGAAGATAAAGGGGAAGATACCGACGAATGGGCATTAGAACAAGGATATGTCTCTATTGTACCTACACAATTTGATCTTACAGCACACCATAGCATTCAACAACTAAATACATGGAATTTATAAAAAATAAATATTTCCTCTGGGGGATTTTTACCGGCTTACTATGGACAATTTTTGGAGTTATAACAATTGTTATTTTTCTTTCAGATGCTTCAATAGAGAGTAGCTTAATAACCCTTTACCAACAAAACAAATTAGGAGGACTTATCTCTATTGCTTCATTAATCAACCTGCCGATCTTTTTTCTTGCACTTAGAAAGAATAAAATGTCATTTGCTACAGGTTTGGTCACACTATCAATTGCAATGGTGTTAGTTATCACTTATTTAAAAATTAATGCTTCCTAAATTTATTCAGTGAAATATTATCTCATTTCTGGTGAAGCTTCTGGTGATTTACATGGTTCCCATCTTATAAAAGCTCTTAAAAAAGTTGATTCTAAAGCTACTTTTCGAGCATGGGGTGGTGATTTGATGGAAAGAGAAGGAGCGTTTTTAGTAAAACACTATCGTGAACTTGCCTTTATGGGATTTTGGGAAGTTATTTCGCATTTACCTAGTATTTTAAATAACATTGCGTTATGTAAAAAAGACATTATTAACTATAATCCTGAGGTAATTATTTATATTGATTATCCAGGTTTTAATCTAAGGATTGCCGAATGGGCTAAAAAGAAAAAATTTAAAAACCATTACTATATCAGTCCACAAGTTTGGGCTTGGAAAGAAAATAGAGTCCATAAAATGAAGAAAAATTTAGATGCTCTTTATGTGATTTTACCTTTTGAAAAAACTTTTTTTGAAAATGAACATCAATTTTCTGTCCACTACGTAGGGCATCCTTTACTAGATTATATTCCTAAACATCCTAAAAACAATACTTTTTGTAAAGACCATACTATAATATCGGGGAAACCTATTATAGCTCTTCTTCCGGGAAGTCGTATTCAAGAAATAAAAAAAATGTTGCCGCTTTTCGTTAAAGTAGCAAAACATTTTTCTAGCTATCAATTTGTTATTGCGGGTGCCCCCGGAATTAGTAAAGATCAATATAATGTGTTTATCGTAACTACCTCAATGAAAATAGTCTACAATAGCACGTATGATCTACTTCAACACAGTACTGCTGCTCTTGTGACAAGTGGAACCGCAACCCTCGAGACAGCATTGTTCGGTGTCCCTCAATTAGTGTGTTATCGGAGTAGTACCCTTAGTTATTGGATTGCTAAAAGAATCATCAAGCTGAAATTTATTTCACTTGTGAATTTAATTTTAAATCGCTCAGCTGTTATTGAATTAATTCAAGATTCCTTGACAGAAAAAAGTCTTAGACATCATCTTAAAGATCTTTTAAAAACTTCGAATACTAAAAAAATAGAGAAGGAATATCTAGCATTAAAAACCATTTTAGGGAAAGGAGGAGCAAGTAGTAAAACAGCCCAACTTATCTTTGATAAGTTAAGGAAGAGTCTTTAAGACCCTGAAAATAGATCTTGGTACACTGCCTAAATAGACTGTTTCGAAATTAGTCTTTGCTAATGGTTTACATTTACAGTGAATCAAATATTAAGTAGAAAAAAACTATGAGCAAATTATTACTAAAAATATCCCAAAAGAAAGTTTACTAGAAATTACCCACGAAAACGAGGAATAAAACTCTTTTTATAATTTTCGAAATCTTCAGGCTTAGAGAAAATTTGGTAATCTCCCTGCTTGATCATTTTAAGAAATAATTCTAGTTGCTTAGGCTTTTGATAGCCTACAACAGGCATTATAGGCGCCCCATTTTCACTTAAAAAAACCATTGTTGGGTAGCCCTTTACTCCTAAAAACTGAGTGAATTGATGGGTAGCGTTCCTGCCCTTTCTATTAATATCATAATTAGGATTATAAAATTTTTGATTATAAAAATTAATCTCTTCTTGTCCTTCTGCATTAAATTTCACAGCATAATAATGTTCACTAATATAACTTGAAACGTCTGGATTTTGAAAAGTATTTTTATCTAGTAACTTACAAGGTCCACACCAATCGGTATAAACATCCATGAAGATTTTTTTAGGTATTTTTTTTTGAGCTTCCATGGCTTCTGCTAGAGTCAACCATTCTATTTGTTGGGAACTTATAGTAGTTGTAAATAAAATAAAAGCGGTGAACAGTATTATCTTTGTTTTCATGAATAAATGCATTAATGAATATTTCCCATTAATTTTTTTAGTAAAGGTGCGGTTAATAATACAATAATACCTGCTCCAATTGCATATTTAGAAATAAGATCAAAACCTCCAATATAAATATTTAAAGTATCCATTCCTCCCACATTAATATCTTCACTTTCAATTGCTAATTGTTTACCAATAAAACCAACTAATTGAAATGCATATGCAGAAGATAAAAACCAAACACCCATCATAAAGGCTACCATTCTTTTAGGAGATAAATCTGTTATTTTAGATAAGCCAACAGGCGACATAAATAGTTCTCCAATAGAAAGTAAAAAATACATCAATAATAAATAATTAAAAGGCACCATTCCATCTTCATTAGCAGCATTGCCACTCATCGCTAATACAAAGAAACTAATCCCAGCAATAAGTAATCCAAAACCAAATTTATAAGGAGTTCTTGGATTTATTTTACGTTTATTTAAGACCGTCCACATCCAAGATATTGGAAGTGCTAACAAAATAATAAACATTGAATTTAAAGAATTTGTTTGGGCTGCATCCAAATAAGTAAGCATCACATTTCTAGAAGCAAAGAGAGTAATGACACTACCTGATAGCTCATGAAAACCCCAAAAAAGGGTCATAAATAGAGTAATGGCTATAGCAACAAGTAACTTCTTCCGTTCTTCTAAAGTTACCTTGCTTAAAACATATGCCAAATAACCTATAATAAATATTCCAACTATTTTAAAAATTAGATTAACAATATTTTGATCTCCAAACATTCCTCCAGCTGCTGCCTTATAGCTTGCTAAAAGAATTGCAATTAAAGGAGCAGAAAGAAATGCTATAATTGTAATCCAATTTTCTTTGGTAACTCCAAAGGTTTTTATTAATAATTTTTCTTTAGAGGGAGCCATTCCTTGAGCGCCAAAAACACCATCTTTAATTCCTTTCCAAAAGAACAATAAACCGGTTAACATACCAAACCCAGCTAATCCAAATCCGTAATGCCATCCATAAGCACTTCCTAGCCATCCACACAACAATGGAGCAATCCATCCGCCTATATTAATTCCCATATAAAAAATGGTGAAACCAGAATCTTTCCTTGGATCTTTTTCACCATAAAGCGATCCTACAAAAGTTGAGATATTTGGTTTAAAAAAACCGTTGCCAATAACGATAAAACCAAGAGCGAGAAAAAAAGCATAATCATTCTCTATTGCTAAGACAAAATGTCCAAGTGCCATTAAAATACCTCCTAGAAAAATAGATTTTCGAAAACCTAAAATGACATCAGAAATTCTTCCTCCAACTACTGTAGATGCATAAACTAAAGAACCGTAAGAAGCATATACTGCAGCGGCTGCAAAATCCCTTTCAACTAGTTCTAGGAAAATTACATTAACCATGTAAAGAGTCAACAAAGCGCGCATTCCGTAGAAGCTAAAGCGTTCCCATAGCTCTGCAAAAAATAAATAAAACAAACCTTTTGGATGTCCAAATAATGTATCGTTCTGGATTTGGTTTACAGAAGTCGGTGTCGCCATATATAGTTTTCTAAAGATTTTGGTATATAAAGTTAGTCATTTTAGTATACAGATGGTTTCGAGTATTTCCTCCAAAAATCCCGTGGTTTTTATCTGGATATATCATCCATTCAAATTGCTTGTCTGCTTGAATTAGAGCCTCCACCATTCGCATTGTATTTTGAACATGAACATTATCATCCCCTGATCCATGAATAATTAAAAATTTACCGTCCAGTTGATCTGCATAATTAAGAGGTGAATTTAAGTCATAACCTTCTGGGTTCTCTTCAGGGGTTCGCATAAAACGCTCTGTATAAATAGTATCATAAAAACGCCAATTAGTTACAGGAGCTACTGCAATTCCAAAAGAAAAAACATCATTACCCTTTAGTAAGCATTGTGCAGCCATGTGTCCTCCAAAACTCCACCCCCAGATTCCTATTCTAGAATTGTCAATAAAAGGAAAGTTTCCTATTTTTCTTGCTGCTTCAATTTGATCTAATGCTTCGTACTTAACCAAATTCAGATAGGTAGCCTTTTTGAATTTAGCACCCTTTAAACCTGTTCCTTTTCCATCTACACATGCTATAATATATCCTTGATTTGCTAATGATTTATGCCAAAGTAAACGATCATCACCCCAGCGATTTGCTACCTCTTGTGATCCTGGCCCTGAATATTGAAACATCAAAACAGGATATTTTTTAGAAGAATCAAAATTATAAGGTTTAATCATCCACATATTTAAAGACTCTCCATTTACATTAAGTGTAGAAAATTCTTTATCTGGCAATTTGAAAGAACTTAGATTTTTAATAAGTGTATCGTTATTCAATATTTGCCTTAATGGCTTATTTTTTCTTGTTGCATAAAGTGTATAAACTGGAGGTGTTTGTTCATCTGAATAAGAATGAATGTAATAAGCTCCGCCCACGCTAAAGGTTGCGCCATTTGTTCCTCTTGTTTTATGAAGAACTCGTTTTCCCTTACCTGAAAGCTTTACTGAGTAAATACCTCTTTCTGTACTACTACCTTCTACGGATTGATAATAAATTTCTTTTGTTTTTTTATTAAATCCATACAGCGCTGTTACCTCCCAATTTCCTTTAGTGACTTGGTTTAGTATAGCTCCATTCTTATCATAATGATAAACATGGTTATATCCATCACGTTCACTAGTCCATAAAAAAGTAGCATCCTCTAAAAACTGTAAATTATCATGAATGCTAACATATGCTTTATCTTTCTCTTCCAAAAGAAGTTGCATCTTTCCGGTTTTTGGACTCCATCGCCAAACTTTCAGATGGTTTTGATGCCTGTTTAAGGTTTGAATAATTAAACCGTTATTTCCTTCTTCAAACTTAATGCGAGGAATATAGTAAGGGACTTCTCCTTCAAAAAAAATACGCTTCTTTTTTCTGTTTTCTAGAGTGAAATGATGCAATGTAATTTTTGAGTTTTCTTCTCCAGCTTTTGGATATCTGAAACGATATGGAAACTGGTAAACATCTTTTCCATAAATATCCATTGAAAAAATAGGTACTTTTGTTTCATCAAAACGCATGTAAACTAACGCTGAAGAGTCTGGGCTCCAATCAAACGCTCGAACAAATCCAAACTCCTCTTCATATACCCAATCTGAAATTCCATTAAGGGTTTTATAGTCTCCATCAAAAGTGACTTGAACTTTTCTTTGACTTACTAAATCTTTTATAAATAAATTTCGCTTAAACACATATGCTATTTTAGTTGCGTCTGGAGAAAATAATGGTTCTTGAATCTTATTATCAGATATTTTATGTAGCTCTTTGTTTTTTTGATTATATACCCAATATATTGCTTGTTTTGATCTTCTATAGATAGGGTTTACTTCGGTTTCTAAAATGATTTTTTCTTCGTTTTTCGAAAATGAATAATTAGAAAAAGAGGTTATCTCTGGGAGATTATCTGAGGATACTACAACAGTTCCAATATTAACTTTATTGAAATCGTATTGCATTACAGTGGAAGTACCTTTTTGACTAGCAGTCTCCAAAATAGTATAGTTCGTTCCATTTTTCATAGATCGTATAAATTCTAATCGCGCTGGGTTATAATTTCCATTCCAAAGATCATTAAGAGAAATAGTAGGTGGCTGTCCAAATATGAGATTTGTAAAAAAGAATAAAAAAATGCTTTTTTTCATATTAAAATGTATGTAAATGCAATTTAGTGAAATCTACTCAATCATAATTTATACGGGGATTCAAAATCTGTATCTTTATAAAAAAATACTATGGACAAGAGGATTGACGGGTTTTCCAAACTATCAAAAGAAGAAAAAATTGATTGGATTACTCGCACTCATTTTAAAAACTCATCAGCTGCAGCCTCTCAGCTAAGCTCATATTGGAATTCGGATCCAAGTTTACAAACAAAGCATGATGAGTTCATTGAAAACACACTCACTAACTTTTACATGCCTTTGGGTGTAGCGCCAAATTTTTTAATTAATGAATCCCTCTTCACATTACCAATGGTAATAGAAGAGAGTTCGGTAGTAGCTGCTGCTGGAAATGCAGCAAAATTTTGGTTAAATAAAGGAGGTTTTAAAACAGTGGTGATTGATACCTTAAAAGTAGGGCAAGTACATTTTATGTATAAAGGAAACCCTAAACTACTTTATGCCTTTTTTGAAAAAAACAAAAAAACCCTGTTACATGCCACTTCAGAATTAACTCAAAAAATGGAACTTCGTGGTGGAGGGATTGTAAGCTTAGATTTGGTGTCTAAAACAACTGCTCTTCACAATTACTATCAATTAAATGTTCGCTTTAAAACTGCGGATGCCATGGGTGCTAATTTTATTAATTCTTGTTTAGAATCATTAGCCACAACTTTTGAAAACCTTGCAGCAAAAGAGACTTTTTTTATGGAAAAAGAGGCCTCTATTGAAATAGTAATGAGTATCCTTTCAAACTATGTGCCTGAATGTCTGGTAAAAGCAAGTGTTTCTTGTTCCCTTGATGAGATTGAGCATCAAGAAGGTCTTTCTGGAAAGAAATTTGCTGAAAAAATAGTACAGGCAGTTGCTATTGCTAGTTGCGAAACTTTTCGAGCCGTAACCCATAATAAAGGAATAATGAATGGAGTTGATGCCTTAATTATTGCGACTGGAAATGACTTTAGAGCCATAGAAGCTGGGGTACATGCATATGCAGCTCGTAATGGGCAATATACATCCTTAAGCAAGGCCTCAATTATTGATGATCAATTCACTATGGAGTTGATACTTCCCTTAGCCCTAGGAACTGTAGGCGGGCTCACTAAACTTCATCCAATGGTAGGATGGAGTATGGAACTTTTGGGAAATCCTGATGCCAAGAAATTAATGGAAATTGTCGCAGTAGCTGGCTTGGCACAAAATTTTGCTGCATTACGTTCTTTGGTCACCTCAGGGATCCAGAAAGGACATATGAAAATGCACTTATTTAATATTTTAAATCAATTAGGTGCAAAATCAGTCCAAAAAGAAGCTGCTCTTAATTATTTTAAAAAAAATACGGTAAGCGTAAAGGCCGTAAGTGATTTTTTACACTCAAATGAAACATAAAACACTCTCTTTTTACGGACGTGGAAAATTATTGCTTACTAGTGAATATGCAGTTTTAAATGGTGCACGTGCCTTAGCACTGCCCTGTCAAAAAGGTCAAAAATTAACTTTCGAACCTCTAGACTCCAATGAATTAATGTGGGAAAGTTTTGATGTAAACAATAATTCTTGGTTTAAAGCAAAATTTCAATTGCCTTCATGCTCTATAATAACCTCTTCTAATGCCTCTATTTCGACGAGATTATCTTCAATATTAAAAAGGGCACTAGTACTTAATCCTTATTTTCTGAAGAGTCAAGGAGGACAGGTGAAAACATTCTTAGAATTTGACAGACTATGGGGTCTTGGAACCTCTTCTACCTTGGTGTCTAATATTGCACAGTGGGCAAGTGTAAATGCATATGATTTATTAGAACATAGCTTTGGTGGGAGTGGCTATGATTTAGCTTGTGCCGTTTCAAAGAATCCTATTTGTTACACCAGAAATAAATTAGATCCTCTTATCGAAAAAGTCTTTTTTAATCCTGATTTTAGAGAAAACTTATATTTTATATTCCTTAATCAAAAGCAAAGCAGCCTTGATGCCATAAAAGGAATAAAGCCTTCTACCTTTAACAAGGAGTCTCTCAAAGAATTAGATACCATTACCAACGATATATTGAGATGTAAAACTCAGGAATCATTTAATATTCTTATTGAAAAACATGAAGAAATAATCGCTAGAATACTTCAAAAAAAAACCATTAAAGAACTTTTATTTTCTGATTATGATGGTGCTATTAAAAGTCTTGGTGCTTGGGGTGGTGATTTTATTATAGCCTCTGGAGATTTAGATTCACCTCGCTATTTTAATCGAAAAGGATTTGAAACTGTTATTCCTTTTGAAGAAATGATCTACTCGTGTAAATAATTTTTAAATTTAAAAATTAACCTCCAAATGAATTTCGGAGATTTTATCTGAATAAGCACACATTTATTAATAGTAAAGTGCTCTGTTATCATCAATAGTAGCAACAGACTCTAAAGCTTTAAAAACACTTTCTGTAAGTCTAGAACTAACATTACGCATCATCTTATTGATAAAAGGAGTATAATCTTCTAAATCATCAACTATATTTTTTTTCAATAATATTACTTTAAACACGCCATTTTCGCCTTTTATAAAATCAGAGATTTGCCCTTCTTCTAGAGCAAATGCAGCTCCTACAACATAAGGTTCGTTTCCAGCACCCACTAAAGTTGGATTCTTTTGATTAATTGCTGATGCGTTTTCTATCGTAAAAGTATCATCTGCCACTAGAGCATCTAATGTTGTTTTGTCTTTAAATTGTTTTTTAATAAGCGTTGCTTTTTTATCATTTTCAATGATTTTTTGCACTGATTTTTTTACTTCGTCAATACTAGCAAGTCCTTCTTTTAAATCTGCGGTTAATTGAACCACTGCATATCCTCCTTTTGGAAGTGAAAATCTTTTAATATCACCCACATTTGTATCTTCTTCAAAAGCCCAACGAACAATTGTTCTTTGTCCAATTAAACCAGGTAAATTTTCTTCTAAAGCTGTAATATTCTTTACAGGACGTACGACATATTTTTTTTGCTCTGCAGTGGCTATAAAATCTTTAGTATCATTAGTATCTACCTCAAATTGAGTTGCATTTCTGAAAACTTCATTTGATGTTTTATCAGATGGAACGGCAGCAGCAACAACATCCGCTATTAATGCCAAATCATCTTTATCTGTTACCTTAATTATATGAAAACCAAACTCTGTTTCTACCAATCCAACTTTCCCAATTCTATTTTTATTAGTAAAATCATAAAACTCTTGAGCCATATCTCCTTTTTCAAAAAACCCTAGATCACCTCCTTTTGTCTTGGTAGGTCCCTCCGAATATTGTTTAGCTAGATCTACAAAATCATTTGATTTTCTTTTTGTCAAACGAAAGATCCTATTGGCTTCTCTTTTAGCTTCAGCTTTTGAACGTTGTATCGTTACTGATGCTCGAGTAGCTCCTTTAAAAGAAATTAAAATATGACTTGCCCTAAGAGATGCGTTTTTCTTTATATCAATAAGCCTAGAGATCTTAAACATATCACCGTCACGATAAGGACCAAATACTTCTCCTTTATTTAGTTTAAATAAAATATCGGCATATTCATTATTGAACTGACCTCTTGAACGGTACACTGAGTCAAATGAAATTTCTGAGTATTCATCTATGAAATCTGCAATGTTTTTTGTCTTTCTAAAACCTTCAATTGTGTCAGTAAGTTTTGACACATCATTATAAGCAATGCGTTCTTCTTTAAGAGCCTCTAAACGAAGCCTGATTGAAGAAAGATCGTCTTGTGTTGGGTTTTCTTCAAACGAAACATATTGTATGTTTTTAGAAGCTTTTCTTTGGTAATCAGCAGCGTGTGAATTTATATAATTTTTGATTTCAGCATCAGAAACCACTACTAGGCTGTCTTCTAAAGTGTCAAATTTAATTTGAACATATTGAATGTTAATATTGTCATTTTCGAGGTGATAACTTTGTTTTGCTTCAGCCTCTGTAATACCTGCACTCGACATAATTAGGTCTAAATATATTTTTTGTTTTGCAACCCCAATAATACTTTGTTCTTGAGATTTCCAATTATCATAGGCAACTGGATTTTCAATTTTCATTTGTGCAATATAATCTGTGAAGATTCCGAAGTCAAAAAAACCTGCTTCATTTTGAAAATTAGGGTTACTTATAACATTTTCATCTGAAGAAATAATTTGCTCTAACTGATCTTTCCCTGCATCAATTCCTAAACTTTCAAATTGTTGCTCAAAAATAGTATTTCTTAATGCTTGATTCCATACCAAATTTACAGATTGTAATGTTGAATAGTTGTATGTTCTCTCTGTTTGCTCAACCATCTGACGGAAAAAGTTTATTTCAACTTCATCATCATTGATTACTGCAACAGGATCAGTTGGGCCAGTAGTTGCAGAATTTGCGCCAAAAACTCCTGAAATTACAAATGCGAAAAGCGCCATTCCAATTACTAAAATCAAGAAAATGGATTGCTGTCTAATTTTTCCTAAAACTGCCATAGTTGCTACTTTTAATAGTATGCAAAATTAAGGTATTCCTTTGAATTAAGAAAGCGCATTGTCTTTAAATAGTTTTCTTATAGAAAAAGGGTTAGCCCATTTCTGTTTTGGTTAGTGTAATCTGCTCCAATTTAGTGGCAGATACTTTTTCGATTTTCATTGTAAAAGGAGGAATTTCAATATAAGCATTTTTATCTGGAATTTCTCCTGTAGTATAGGCTATCATTCCTCCTAGAGTTTCATAAAACTCACTTTCTGGTAAATCTAAATCATACTTTTGATTGAGATAATCTACTTCTAAACGTGCTGAAAAAGAATATGAATTTTCCGATAATTGTTTTTCCAAATGGGCAATGGTATCAAATTCATCTTCAATTTCACCAAATAATTCTTCTACAATATCTTCCACCGTGACTATTCCTGAAGTTCCTCCATACTCATCAATAACTACAGCTATGCTTTTGTGTTGACGTGTTAATAATTTCAATACATCGTTTACAAGCATTGTTTCCGGAATATAGGCAACGGGCAGTAATATGTTTATAAGGGTTTTAGGTTTTTTAATAATCTCAAAAGCGTGGACATATCCTAAAATATGATCGATAGTCTCTTTGTAAACAGGTATTTTAGACAAGCCGGTAGAAATAAACAATTCTTTAATATCTTCAATAGAGGTTTTTTCTTCAACTGCAATGACCTCTGCACGTGGAACCATCGCTTCTCTTGTTTTAACTTCAGAAAAATCTAATGCATTTTGGAAAATTTGAATTTCAGAATCCAAATTCTCTTTGTCATTAAAAGATTCAAGTTGTTCATCAATATAGTTTCCTAATTCTACTTTTGAAAAAGACAATTGAACTTTATCAGAGCCTGTTTTAAAAAATTGCTTTAGAATTAAATCTGTAAATTCAATAATTAAAAAAGTAATCGGGTAAAAAAATGCGTAAAAAAATGCTACTGGAATTGAGAATATTTTTATAAAAGTATTTGCATATAACCGAAAGAAAACTTTAGGTAAAAATTCAGCAGTTAATAATATAATTGCTGTAGAAATTAATGTTTGATAAAAAACAATAAATAAGCTAGTTTCTCCTGATAATAAAGTCTGTGGATAAAAAATCTGTAAAATCCTATCACCCATAAAAATTCCATAAAGTACTAAAGCCACGTTATTCCCAAGAAGCATTGTAGCAATAAATCGAGAAGGTTTTTGGGTAATACTTTTTAAGACTTTAGAGGTGAAGCCTTGTTGTGATTTTTCAATCTCAAGATAAATACGGTTGGAAGAAACAAAGGCAATTTCCATACCTGAAAAAAAGGCAGAGAGAATCAAGCACACAATAATAATTAAATCTGTTTGGATCATTTAGATGAATTGGACCGCTTGTCAAATTTCTTTCGATAATGTCTTCTAAAAATAGCCATAAAAATTGAAACACTTGCAAAACCTAAAAATAGAATGGCTCTTGAAGGCTCACTACTCCATTTTACAAAGGCTTCATATAGTGATATAATGGCAATTACCCAGTATAGTATTTCAGAAATTAAATTTTTTTTCATTGCTATTGGAGGGTGTCTAAGGGTTCTGAAACGGTTATAGTTCCAATTAGGTTTCCTGTCTGAAATTTAGTGAAATCTTTATTTGTGTCTAATCTGAGGGCATCAAAATCATAATCTTTATCTTTAAATTTGAAGGGTTTTTCAGTGAAGAGCCACTCAGTTTGAGCATCCCAAAAAAGTTGCTCTGTGTTAAGCAAAGAACCATCATATGATTTCAATTGAACATTCCCTCTAAGATCAATAAGTTTAGTTTCATCATAAAGAATTCCATAATCTGCTAACACTTCATTTTCATTACCAGCAGTGTCAAAAAAAACTACTTTAAGGCCTTCTGGAAATTCTGCATAACGAAAACTAAGGTTGGTAAAGTCCACGTGTTTAGGCGCTGTTAAAATAGCTTTAATTTTCATGGAATCAGTATAAATCATCCTTATGTTGTGTGCAGTAGCTAAGGGATCTTGACGGACAATACTCAGTTCTTTTAATGCATCAGCATTATCTTCACAAGAAAGTATAAGTGTTATGATTAAAATCATAACACTTAGTAAATTGTTTGATAAAAATTGATTCATTTTTTAAAGTGAAGGCACCACGATACTTCTTTTAATCCAGCAGTTAAATGATATTGTTGTTCCTTCATTTCCTTCTGTAAATATATCAGTTTTACTTGGCGCCCTTCCACCATAACTATTAATAGTTTGGGTGACAATTTTCTTAAGAGAGGCATCCACCTTTCCTGCTTTTCGAGCTGTTTTTTCTGCAAGCCAGTATACTGCGCGCTTGTTAAATTGAGAATCACCACATTGATTAGCGCTTTCTGCATATAAACGAGCAATCAACAAATAAGCTCGCCCTAACGAAGGTTGGTATCCTAATGCTTTATTAGCATAATTTCGAGCAGATGCTTTTCGCCCTGCAATCTCAAATTTATTAGAAATCTTCATTAAAATTTTAGCCTTTTTGTAGTTGTCCTCTTCTAAGATTATTGACTCCTCATAGTACTTCAAAGCTTCTTTAGAATTTCCTCTCTTATCGTTTAATAATCCAAGGTAGTATGCGGAATCAGCTGAAGGATCTAAGGCATGTAAAGCCTCTACTAAGGTTACAAACAATGGATCATCAGAACACTCCTTACTGTCCATTCTACTTGCTGCACGTTTTAACCATATAACATCTCCCTTATTAGCATCAAAGTTTTTTTGATATAATGGAATTAGATTTTCACATGTAGCTTCCTTGACTATAATTGCATCAAGATTTCTCAAGTAAGTTCCAATTGCATTTGAATTTATATTATACACTCTTTTGTTTCTAGTTTCTTTAGTAGATAAAGCAGTTCCCGATTCTTCTTTCTTGAGTATAATGTCTAATTTTTTGGCAAGCGCTGTACTTTCAATATCGAATTTTTCTGAAACCTCCTCGTATTGTTCAAATAACGACTCCATTGTTACTTCTTGGTCACCAGCTTTGTAAAGGTCGAAGTATGTTTTGAAATAGTTGTATAATAATTTGGGGTTTGTAAAGCTTGTAGGATCTTTTTGATAGGCCATATCAAAAGTGTTGTAAACTTCTTTTAATGTTCCAATCTTAAAATCTAAGAGGGCTTGAGCTTTTTTACTTATAACATCACCAATGATACTTTTATTTCTTCTTTTAGGAAAATATTCAATCCATTCTCCATAAAGTTTAATGATGTCTTCTTTTGCAGAAGCCACCTCCTCAGGTGTTCCGTTTTTAATTAGATCTTTTAATATTCTTTCACCATAAGAATAAACAGCTGCATTAATTGAGGGACAGCTTGTTCTAACCTTCATCCATGGTTGGAAAGCCGACTTGTAATTTTTTACTTTTGCAAACTCTGCAAAAATGGATAAATCTTGCATGCAAACGTCAGTATCTTGAGCTAATACAGGCAAATAAAATAAAAGAGTTAAAACCATTACTCTTAAAACAGGTGTCTTTTTCATTTTATTAATTTTAATTATACTTTCTTTTTATAAACCAAATGTCGTTTAACGATAATCCAACGCGTAAGGCAATAAGGGATTCTTTGACCAAATTATCTTCTTTTTGACCACGTTGACTTAATTCAAGACCAACATTAACATTCGAAAGGCCTCCTAAAGGTAATCCCATTCCAAAAGATATGCCAGTTTCTGTTAAAGGAATGTTATTTACGATTAGACCCATTTGTTCAGAACGTAAACCAAATCTATAAACAACTCTACTCCAAAAATTCGTAAATGAAGTGTAATTTGGAATATAAAATCCTCCAACAGACCATTGTTTAGAATCTCTGTAGCTAATGTTGTCACGATTAAAAAAATTATTTTCAAAATAAGCGGATTTAATCCAATTTCTTTGAAATCCTATAAACCATTTTTTATTTTTCCCAAAACCTACACCAGCACGTATTGTTTCGGAAACATCTAAAGAAGTTTTTTCTAGACCAAGAGGCTGAAGATCAACTTCAACAAAATCTGAAAGTGATTCACTTAGAAGTGATTGTGTGTAAAATATTTGGTCATTTTGAGATGTTAGTGAAGCCTCTGGTTGATAAGAAAACATCCCCTGGAGCTTAAATTTCTTTTTGATGGGAATAATTGTTTGTGCAGAAAGTAAGAAGTTTAATCCTGACAAACTAGATTGATTTGTAAGAAAAGTGCCGTTATCTACTCCCTCAGTAAACTGCCCTGTTCTGTAAAATAAATTTCCAAAATTATAATTAATAGTAGCCCCAAAAGAAAGAAATTTTGTTAGAGGAACCCCTACTGATAAATACGTTTGATTTACACCCCCAGTTCCTTCATAACGATTTAATGTTTCTGAACCATCTACTCCAGAGACACCTTCAATTCTATAGCCCACAGAAGAATAAGGAATTATACCAAATCCAAATCCAAAAATTCCTGCAGGAATACTAACTGATAAATAGTCAAGAGAAGCGGTGTCAGCATTTGTAGATTCTGTAATAGAAGCAATATTATTATTTCGATAATTTACACCAACCGAGTAGGTAGTTAATTTCAGGAAAGCATAACTAGCTGGGTTATTTAAATTTGCATGAATAGAGTCCGTAAAGACATCTAAACCCCCCATGTGCCTGGTTGCCTGAGTTCCATTAAAGTTTCGTTCTCCCAAGCCGCCAGATGAATAAGGGGATGCTGAACCACTTTGAGCTAGCACCATGCTAGTCATTAAAATAAAGAAAAGAGACCAATTTGTCTGTATCATGGAATTGAATTCATTACTAGTATATGGTTCAAACCTTTAGCTAAGAAATTTGAATGGGCAAATATGCTATTTTTAAATGGTTTTGGCAACATTTCTGCATCTCCACCTGTTAAAATAATAGTTAAATGCTCATATTTTAGTTGATAAGCTTCAATCACACCTTTTAATTCATTTATGATTCCATTATAAACTCCTGAATGAAGCGCTGTTTCTGTAGATCTCCCAAAGTCTTCTTTTGTTTTTTTTGGAATTAATAAAGGTAGTTTCCCTGAATAGCGATGCATACTTTTATAACGCGTTGAAAAGCCTGGACTAATTGATCCCCCTTGATGTTCCGCCTCTCTATTCAATAAATCATAGGTTATGCAACTTCCTAAATCAATGACAAGAACATCTTGTTTTGGATATAAATATGCACTAGCTGCCAATAAAGCAATACGATCTTCTCCTAACTCTAGCGAAGGGGTATAGCGTGTTGTAAAAGGTAATTTTAAATCAATTGAGCAACGAAACCATTGAAATTTTTTCAATGCAAATTGAAGTGGTTTTTCAAAAGAACCATTAACATCTGAGAGTATTGCTTTTGATAAGCCTGGATAAGATTTTTTGATTTTATTTAACGAAACTTCCCAATTGATTAATTCTTCTGAAAAAGAATCTAAAATAATATTACCATCGAAAACATAGTATTTAATGCGTGTATTACCGATATCAATAATGAGTTGCATCTATTTAATCTATTTAATCTATAAAATTACGAAGAAAATCTACAGAAATGTTTTTGTGTAAGATAAAAGGCGTTTATATTTGCACTTGCTTAAAAGCGGGGTACCTTAGCTCAGTTGGTAGAGCAAAGGACTGAAAATCCTTGTGTCCCTGGTTCGATTCCTGGAGGTACCACTCAACTCTAACTATTTGTTATATAAATGGTTAGGGTTTTTTATTTTTGTGTTTTTGATGACTTTTTGGTACTCGAACCACTTGATTAAACATCAAATTTTCAATTACTTAAGAAATTTTTATGGTACACGTCAAAATCCCTTTGAAGTTCGTCTCTTTATTGTTATTTTTATTACATGGATAAAGAGTTTTTCATCTATTTATTTTTAGGTTTAATCACACTATTGTTTATTATGAACCATTTCTCAATTCTTTTGATTAAGGTCTCTCAAGAGAAGAAAAATAAATACAGAACTATTTTCAATTATTTTTATGGTTTATTGTTTTTGTTTATTGGTGTGAGAAGAATTTATTTTAATGAAAATATATACTTAGGAGTCTTTTTTGCTGTGTTTTCAATTACATTTTTAATATTGAACTTTCTTGGAAAGTTCAATCCTAAATCATCTTAGCTTCATCTAATACAATTTTAAAAAGATTTCAAGACAAATTAAACATCCCACTTAAAGTGAGTAACAAGTAAATAGAAAAGTATACACATGGTACACAATGTGTACCATTTTTTTTATAACTGTCTGATTTTCAGGGTTTATTTTAATGGTCTGATTTCTGGCGGTACCACTTTTAACTTATAAGCCCTTAGTTTTCTTACGATAATTAAGGGTTTTTTTTATTAAAAAAGCATTAGATAACAAAATGTGAAAAATTTTATTCACGCATTTTTTAATCTTTTAAAGCCAAAGATCATTTTATACTTTTAAATTTCATCTTCGCTATAATCAAGAAGATTATTTTTTTCCGAGTCATCAGTAGGTAATTCCAACTGCTCTACATTTTTCAATTTAGATTGCATCATACGAGTACGAGTACCTACCAAGTTTTCTATCTCATTATTGGCTTCGTTAATTTTTTTCTGAGCTTTTTCAAGTACCCCACCGAAGGTGTTAAATTCTTTTTTAACTGAAGCCAAAACATTCCAAACTTCACTACTTCTTTTTTGAATGGCTAATGTTTTAAAACCCATTTGCAAGCTATTTAACATGGCTGCAAGAGTTGTGGGTCCTGTTATCACAATTTTATATTCTCGCTGTAAAAATGTAATCATGTCTGGCTGTCTTATTACCTCAGCAAAAAGTCCTTCTGTAGGAAGGAACATAATTCCAAAGTCAGTAGTATTTGGTGGATCTATGTATTTATTTGCAATGTCTTTAGCAAACTTTTTAATGGCTAATAATAAAGCTTTCATTGATTGTTCTACGGCAAGGGAATCACCTACTTCATATGCAGTTTGAAGGCGTGCATAATCTTCTTGCGGAAACTTAGCATCTATTGGTAAAAATACAGGAGAGTCATTCACATTTCTTCCAGGAAGTTTAATGGCAAATTCTACAATAGCATCTGAACCTTTTTTTGTTTTTACATTCGTTTCATATTGATCTCGAGACATTATTTCTTCCAAAATATTTCCCAATTGAATTTCACCTAAAACTCCTCTAGTTTTTACATTGGTAAGCACTCTTTTCAAATCACCTACTCCTGAAGCAATTGATTGCATTTCGCCCAATCCTTTTTGAACCTCAAGTAATTGTTTTGAAACCGAATCAAAAGATTTTCCTAAGCGTTCTTCTAGTGTTTTGTGAAGTTTTTCATCAACAGTTTCGCGCATTCTTTCTAAGCGTAATTCAGTAGTTTTGATCATCTCTTCTTGTTTTAATTTCATTTGATCAAATTTTTCTTTCTGTGTCGTGTTAAAAGATTCCACACTCTTAGAAAAACTGGTTTCAAAATCTTTTAAGGTTCTACGTAATTCTTCTCTGTCATCCTTAGCCTTTTTTAATAAGGTTTCATTTAAACGTTCAAAGCTTTGGGTGAATTCATTCCTGTTTTCTTTCAAATTTTTTGAAAGCTCATCTCTGTTTAATGAAAATTCTTTCTGGAGTTCGAATTTAAAAACTGTCTCAATATCTGAGGTATTAGATGTATTTTTCCTAAAAAAAAGGAATGCTACCAAAAGGGTACTAATGAGTGATAAAACAAAAAATATATATTCCATAACGTTTTGTGTAAACTAAATTTAAAAAAACTCTTTAGATAATAATGAATTATTGAATAGCAATTTTTTGAATAAATTGAGGAATTCCATCAACATCTATAATTTGTGCTTGTAGCTCAAGTGTTTCCCAATTTATTTCAATTTTTCCGAAATTTAACATCGTTAATAAAGGGCTTATCCTATGTTGATTGGGTTCGTTCTCAAGGGAGTCATAGGAATGCGTTAATCCACTCGAGGTAATATCATAAATCCAATAATTTGGATTAATTTCCTGATAGGACACTTCAGCAATATGACGATCACCGCTTAAATAAATTGGTGTCTGAATTGAATATTTAGTAAGTAAATCAAAAAATCTTTTTTGAGCTAATGGAAAATTTGCCCATTTTTCATAAGGATGCTCAGCAGATAGTAGTTGTATTCCACCTGCAAATAAATTAATAGTTGCGTCATTGGCAGAAAGTTCATTTTCTAACCAACTCCATTGATCGGTCCCCAAAAGCAATCCTTTATTTTTTTTATATCGTTGGTTTGGACTAGAGTCTTTTTCATAATCTTCCTTAAAATAACGGACATCTAAAAGGTATAAACAAACCTTTTGGGCACCTCCTCCAAAACAATAACTTTGATAAGCACCTTCCCTTTCTTGGGCAGGGTGGTTTTTTGGTATTGCAAGAAAATCAAAAAGCAATTTCCTACTTTCTTTCTTTTTTGAAAAGCTAGCTCCCGCATCATTTTCTCCAAAATCATGGTCGTCCCAAACGCCAAGAATAGTAGTGTTTTCTTCTAGTTTTTTATACGCAGGAAGTTGCTTTTGAAGGGCATATTTTTCAGATAAATCCTTCATACTTCCTTTTTCAGAATATACTATATCTCCCAACCATACCCATACTTCTGGATCTTGATTTGTAATAGTATCCCAAATTTTGGGATCTAAATCTGTTCGGTTACATGATCCAAAATATAAAGAATTAAGAACCTTTGAACTGGAAATATCTTGTGCCAAAAGAATGTTTTGCAGTCCAATTAAAAAAAGGAAAAGGCATAAACGTAATGGAAGATTGATTTTTAAATTAATCATTTGATTTTTAATCTATTAATTCAGGAATTAATAAAGCAGGTACTTCCATCGATTT
This sequence comes from Flavobacteria bacterium MS024-2A, assembly GCA_905182305.1. Lineage (GTDB taxonomy): Bacteria > Bacteroidota > Bacteroidia > Flavobacteriales > Flavobacteriaceae > MS024-2A. Next base: position 73,192 of record CAJJBB010000001.1, on the reverse strand, counting down.
AAACAATGTTTCAAAAGCACTAAATTCATTCTCAATTAAAACTGTTAATTCCTTCTGATGAATTTTCCATTTGGCCAATAAATCTTTAAATCTATCTTTTGATCCCTGTGTTACTTTTGGAAATTCTGAATCAACAAAACCTTTTAAATACATCCATTCAGCATTTAACTTATTGTTAAAATTAATTACATCTTGAAATGTTTTTTGATTTGGCTGAATTAAATTAATCTCCCAATCTACCAGCTTTTTTTCTATAGCTTTTGCTTTTTTAATCAATGGCACATATGTCTGTTTACCTTTCAGAGTTTTAATATAAAATTGCAATTGAGACTGAACGGTTCGCATATGATTTACTGAAGAGTGAATATTACGCAGGACTGAATCTATCTGAATTAATAGTTTTTGTTGTGCATCAAAATCTGCAGTGGTTGCCTCAATATTAGGATTTGGCAAGAGCGTTATTTGGGTTTCTTTTTGGACTTCACCATAACTCAATCTTATCTTAAAATCACCCGGAGCAACTCTACTTCCTGCATAACTTCCATAAACAAATACTTTATCTACTGCAGGGATCGAAGCTCTTCTAAAATCCCAATGCACCCTGTTATATCCTTCTTTATGTGGTAAATTGATTTCTGGGGAGGGTCCTCCGGGCCAGGAGACAAACTCTTTTGGCTTATTAGAAGTATATGTTCTAATGACCTCATTATTTTCTAAAATTTCTATTTTTAGCATTAGCGAATCTACTCTTTTAGGAAGATAATAGTCTATATAAATTCCACTTACCGGATTGGTCCCTTGAGCACTTCCCTTTGCTGTTTTTCCTGAAAACAAACGGTAAGATTTTTTAGGTTTAACAATATGAAGTTCTTTGATATTGAGGGCTTCTTGTAGAGGACTTAAATCATCCAAAATCCAAAAAGAACGCCCTGCAGTTGCAGCAATAAGATCATTGTCTTGAATGTGTAAATCATTAATTGGCACAATGGGTAAATTACTTTTAAAAACATCCCATTGTTTCCCATCATCATGTGAAATATAGACTCCAGTCTCAGTTCCTGCATATAATAATCCTGATATTTTTTTGTCTTCTCGAACCACTCTAGTAAAAGTATGTGCTCCTTCAATTCCTGCAGTAATTAATTCCCAATGCCTCCCATAATCTTCTGTTTTATATATGTAAGATGTGAGGTCCATGAATTTATATCGCATCAATACAGCATACGCTTTTGCTGGATCATGTGGGGAAACTTCAATACTATTTATAATACCCTCTTCCATCTTTTTTGGAGTAACATTTGTCCATGTAGAACCTCCATCTTGTGTAATGTGAATCAAACCATCATCACTTCCTGTCCATAGAACATTTGGGTCATGAGGCGACGCCACAAGACTCATTAAAGTATTGTAATTTTCTCCCCCAGCTGCTTCGTTCGTAAAAGGTATACCACCGGGAACTTGCTGAGCAGCGTTATTTCTAGTTAAATCTGGGCTTATTACCTCCCAGTCAATTCCACCATTTTGGGTTTTAAAAACTACATTCCCTGCGTGATAAATTATATTGGAATCAGATGGGGCACTAATAATTGGAGCATTCCAATTAAACCTATATTTAAAATCTTTTGGAACATTCCCCAGTGCCAATTCTGGGTATTCTTTAATTTCTTTTCCAGAACCTGTTTTTCGTTGCCAACGCTCAATAATCCCTTGATAACAACCCCCATAAACTTGATCTGGATTTTCTGGATCAAAAGCCAAAAAGGCACTTTCACAACCAGCTACTGAATACCAATCTTTCCAATCTATTCCTCTGTCATTAGTTCTGCTTTTTATACCAATGGCTGAATTATCTTGTTGCCCTCCGTATACATGATAAGGGACTTGCTTATCTGCAATTACACGATAAAACTGAGCTGTTGGCTGGTTTTGCTGGGTGCTCCAACTTTTTCCTCCATTAGTTGAAACATTTGCGCCTCCATCATTTGAATTAATCATGATTTGATTGTTTTTGGGATGGATCCATAATTCATGATTGTCTCCATGAGGTGTTCCCATAGGTTGAAATGTTTTTCCCTTATCTATAGATTTCAATGCAGGCGCATTAAGAACATAAACAATATTTTCATTTTGAGGGTCAGCAAATACTTCCATATAATACCATGATCTAGCAACAGCTATCCTATTTTTATTAACCTGTTTCCAAAGTGATCCTCCATTATCTGAACGATATACCCCTGATGCTTCTCCTTCAGCTTCAACATTGATATAAACTATGGATGAATTGGCTCTAGATACTGAAATTCCTGCTTTTCCAATAACTTTAGGAAGGCCTTTTTCTAGCTTATCCCAATGATTCCCACCATCTGTAGACTTATATATTCCAGAGCCTGGGCCACCAGATCGCATTTGCCAGGGAGAACGTGCATGATCCCAAAGTGCAGCATAAAGAATTCGTGGATTATTCATGTCCATGCTTAAAGAGGCTGCTCCTACCGTATCATTAACGTAAAGTACTTTACTCCAAGTTTTACCTCCGTTTAAAGTTCTATAGATTCCACGGTCTTCACTAGTGCCATATTGTGCACCTTGTACAGCAGCAAAAATAATATCAGGTTGTGTTGGATGAATCTGAATATTCGAAATATGTCTTGAATTATCTAATCCAAAATGTTTCCATGTTGTACCGGCATCATCGGATTTATAAACCCCATCTCCCATTGAGGACATAACCCCTCGAGCAGCATGCTCTCCCATTCCAACAACAACAATATTAGGGTCACTTTCTGAAACTGCTATTGCTCCTACAGTTCCTGTTTTTAAAAACCCATCAGATATATTTTTCCAATGTATACCATTGTCATCCGTTTTCCATACACCTCCACCTGTTGTGCCCATGTAAAAGGTAGCCGGAGCATTATAAACTCCTGTAGAAGTGACACTTCTTCCACCCCTAAAAGGACCAATATTCCGCCATTTAAGATTATTGAATTTCAAAGAAGATGCGTCCTGCTTTTGGTTAGATTTCTTGTTTTTCTGACTAAAAGAACTAGAGGTACTAAGCAACAGAATAATGAGAAAATTAGCAATTGTTTTCATAAACGAGTCTGATATGGAATAATTAGAATTTGTTTTACCAAATTAATAAAAAATTAGTGAAGTTTTACTAACCTGGTTATAGTTAAAGAATAAAAATCTTATGTTGTTTTTACTGGGTAACTTTCAAATCTATGAGTCTTGCAAAACCATTTTTTTCTCCTTCCGAAGTAAGCCAAAAATTTGAAATATCTTGAATTTTTACAGCTTCAATTTGAGCCTTTTCAATAGGAATTAAATACTTTTTAAGAATAATTGAATTCCATCCATTTTTTATAAAATTTGAAGCTGTATAAAAAAACTGTTCCCCTTTAAAATTGTATCCTGTAAGGGCTAGCAAATCATGTGTTTGATTATAATCAGCAGCAGTGATTAATGATTCTACTTTTAATATAGCTGAGGGACTTAAAACATAATCTCCTGCCTTTTTAGGAAAAGTATAAAGTTCAGATTGTTGTGTAAGCCTGTTTTTTGAAAATAATACTAAAGAATCACCTACAACTGTTAATGCCTCAGCATCAAAACTATTCAAGGCTCTTTTAGTAAAGTCTTTTTGAGCACTATAACTAATGGATATTTCCCCTTTAACTATTAATTCTTTGGTAAGGATATATATTATTAAGTTTTTTCTATTTCCAGAATTATTTCCTGTATCTGCAATATAATAATGGTCTTCGTCTGCAGCAATATCCTCCCAATCTTTATTTTTAATATCGTGAAAACGAACACTTTTAATCAATTTTCCTTTAGGGTTAAATACATATAGTTTTGACTTGTCACCAGAATCATTATGGGTGATAAGATTTTCTCCATATACTTCTAAACCTGAGGTTTCTATTAAATCCTTCGCTAGCTGGATAGTGGTATAGGATACTTGTGAAAAACCTAAAAAAGGAAGTATTAAAAGTAAAATAGAACGCATATTAAATTAGAATTTTAAAAGGTTTAAATTATTATGATTTTGCAAAAGGTAAAAATAACCAAGGGTATTAAGTTTTAAAATTTTAATACCTTCGTTTGTATAGATGTATTGAATAAATTTATGTCTTTTCTAATTGTAAATTAGATTTTATGAAATATATATGTCGTTTTGGTATTTGTTTTCTTTTTTTAATCTTTTTACGTTGTGAAAAAGAAATTTCTAAACAAAGTTATTTAGCCCTAGGTGATGGCTATACTATTGGTGAAAGTATTTCCAAATCAGAAAGATGGCCTGATCAGCTCGTTGCTTCTTTAGCCAACGAAAATATTTTTTTAAATTCTCCGGAAATTATAGCTAAAACAGGTTGGACCACTGATGAACTTCAAGAGGGGATTAATCTAGCACCATTAAATTATCCATATGATTGGGTCTCTTTACTAATAGGTTTTAATAATCAATATCGAGGAAAAAGTATTGAAGAATTTGAAAGCAAATTTTATAAACTTCTAAGTCAAGCAATTGTCTTTAGTGGTAATAGAAAAGAGCGTATTTTTGTGGTGTCTATTCCTGATTGGGGTGCTATGCCATATGCTACAGATAAGGACGTTCAAAAAATTGCTGCAGAAATTGATGCTTTTAATCAGGTTATTTATGAACTTTGTGCTCAAGAAAATGTTCAATTTATTGATATAACACCGCTCTCAAGAAAGGCTTCTGATTACCCTGATTGGATTGCTAAAGACGGACTTCACCCAAGTGGTGCTCAATATTCTAGATGGGTCCTGGAAATACTTCCCTTCTTTTTAAATACTAAAAATGATTGATTTATCAAACGCTAAATTGCTTGATAAAAAAGATGTGCTTTCTAAATTTCACTCTCTTTTTTATCATAAAAAAAATGAAATTTACTTTGATGGTAATTCCCTTGGAAAACTTCCATTAAAAGCCCAAAAAACTATTGAAGAAGCTGTTCAAAAACAATGGGGAGAGGGATTGATTCGAAGTTGGAACCAGTATTGGCTTTCATTGTCTTCAAGAATTTCTGATAAATACAGTGAATTATTAGGGGCTGAAAAAGGAGAAATAATTATCGGCGAATCAACCTCAGTAAGTTTATATCAAGTGACTTATGCCTTATTAAAAGAAGGTAGCTTTCCAAAGCATCTAAGTACAGATATTCTTAATTTTCCTACAGATCTGTATGTACTTGAAGGTTTAGAAAAATCTTTCGGAATTCCTTCACTTAAAATTATTTCTTATAAAAATGAAGTTGAAGCAGAAATAGAAATACTCAAAGCTTCCATTAAAAATAATCCGGGTATTATTTGCTTAAGTTTAGTAAGTTATAAAAGTGCCTATTTATATCCCATGAAACAATTAAATCGTTGGGCTTCTAAACATCATAGTATTATTGTTTGGGATTTAAGTCATGCAGTGGGAGCAGTAGCTATTGATCTTAAAGAAACCGAAACCATGATTGCCCTAGGGTGTACTTATAAATATATGAATGGTGGTCCTGGCGCACCAGCATTTCTTTACATAAATGAAGAATGGCATTCAAAACTGTTGAATCCTATTCAAGGATGGTTTGGGCATCAACGTCCATTTGATTTTAGCAAAAAATACGAGGCTGCCAAGTCTATAAAACGTTTTGCATCTGGTACCCCTGCTATTCTGTCTCTTTTAGGAATGGAAGCTGGAATTGATATTACACTTGAAGCTGGAATTAAACTACTTCAAGAAAAAAGCATTCAACAGTCCGAAGCGTTTATTAAAGAAATAATCCAACAATTAGTACCTCTAGGATTTTCAATAGAAAGTCCATTAGATCATTGCAAAAGAGGATCTCATGTAACCATTTCACATTATGCTTCGTGGCAAATATGTCAAGCACTTATTGCGGGGAACGATGAACATCCAAAAATTATTCCTGATTTTAGACCTCCACATTTCATTCGTTTTGGCATTACCCCACTTTATACACGTTTTGAAGAAATTAAAACAGTCATTCAAGTTTTGAAAGAAATTGTAGAAAGAAAATTGTATCTAAATTTCCCTTTGGAAAAATTAGAGGTAACCTAATTAAAGTTTTTTTTTCAAGTAATTAACATAAAAAAAGCCTTCAGGAATTATTCCTGAAGGCTATAACCATAAACCAATTCATCATTGAAGAATTGATAAGACAAATTTATAACAAAAAAATGTTTTTTACACGAATTTCCCCAATAATCTTTAGAAAAAATGGTTTACTGTGTTATCTCGTATTCTTTTTCCCAATTGGGATTCTCTAATTTATTAATAATGTACTTTACTGTGATTTCTGTCCCTTCAGCAAGATCCACAAGGGTTACAATCCTAATGTGTTTTAAAGGTCCAGTAATGGGGTCATTTTCAGATAAAATTGCATTACAATTTGGTATTTCATGGTGATTTATAAAAGCACCTAAAGGAAGTCGAATGTAACCATCCTGGAAACGGGTATCATAAATGTGAGTAATTCCAAGATCTGTTCCTGCGGGAAGCGTCTCGGTTGTAAACAGACCCAGGCCTTCAATATTGCTTTCTTTAATGGTTAAAAAACCAGGAAGTGGACGCCAACTACTATCTTGAATCATGATTGTATTAAATTTTTATTATTTAAAACTAACTTTTTTCTGTATTATTTAGCAATAAAACTTAATTCTAGATATTCTTTAGGGGCAACTACTGCATTTAAGACCCTAAAAGGAAGCCTGATTTCGTTTTTCTTTACTACTGTTTTTACGTTTAATATAATAGTTGAATTTGCTGGAATTGAAAAAAAAGTTGGGCGTTTATGAAATGTGTATTCTCCTAAATATTCCAATTGAATTGGGGCAGCACCATGGTTCGTTATTTCTATATTAGCTATGGTTTTATCTTCTGGATATTTAAGACTGTTTATCGTTATATTTTCAGTAATTAAAGCCCTAAGGTTTTCCTCTTTACCGACCAATAAGTCTTTAAACCATATTACCGTTTTCCCTTCAAATAATGCTTTTTTTAGTGATTCTGGTGTTTTACTCTCAACTTTTACAAAGGTAATAGGGCGATGCCCTCCTTTTGAAATCTCATACTTCCAATTCGTTAAACCGTGAATATCTGAAGTTCCCAAAATTGTTAGGTTATTGTCCAATGCAATTTTTAATGCCTCATCCGAATACGTATCTTCATTTACTACTTCAATGCCGTGTAAAAGACGTTTTTCAATTAAAAATTCATGATAAGGATCTAATCGAGCAATGCCATCTTTTCTTTGTGAATCCCAGTTAGGATGATTCCAGAAAACAAAACCTCCTTGTTTGTTTGCTTCTTTAATCCCAGAAAGAGAATCAGCATGAAGTAGTTTATTCCCGTCTTTAATGAAAACAGCATTAATGTGTCCGGGCGCCATTTCACGTGTAATTTCTGAACCATTAATCACCTGTAATTGCTCCCCAGCTTGAATCATTCCATTTGCAATAATAAAAGAACGGTTTCTGTTAGGGTGTGGAATGTCATCTGAATGTGGTTGGTATTCTAAGTGCTCTGTCATTGCAATTAAATCAAGGCCTTCTCTTCTTGCTTCTTCAACTCGAATACTTGGCCATACAGCACCATCTGAAAAAACGGTATGGATATGTAAATCTGTACTAACCCAATGCGACCCTGCAACTGACTTAAAGAAAGATCTTTGAGCTGAAACTTTGTTAACAGACAAAAGAAAAATAAATAAAAAAGGAAATAATCGTTGATTCATATTCTTTGTTTTATTAGGAAAGCTACAAAATTAATATCATGTATTTATAATTTATAGACTAAGGTATTAGTCCAAAGTCTATTTTTAAAATAGTCATTATCACTTCTTTTAAATGTAATTTTCTGATAGCCAGCCGATAATACTAATTTTTTATTAAACTTAATTTTAAATCCTATAAAGGTCCAATTTTGATTAAATCTATATGGAGTCCCATTCGGATTTAAAAATATAAATATCTCATCAAAAATTACCAAATTAATGGGCACTTTTGCGTCTAACTGAGTCAATAAATGTTGGTAAGTAAAGCGATATCTAATGCGGCTTGAAAAAGTGAATTTTCTCAGCGATCGATTTTCTTGGAGAGGAAGCGTCTCTTGAAAGCGGTGTTCTAATCTTAAACGAGAACTGATAAGTCCTTTTTTTAATGGTGTATTATATAGCAGCTGCTCCCAAAGATTATGTTCTCTTCGCACCCTTGGAATGGAAGACACATTGCTGTTAAAGTTTTTTATAAAGCTATATCCTGCAGTCCATTTTAAATTTTTTGATTTACTATATGTAATAGAAGGTCTAAAAATTTGTTGCTCCCATACGTCTAAAAAAGACACTGTTCTGAGATGAAATTCTGAGCGAAAGCTAAGTTTTTTATTTAAACCATAATCAAAAAAAACAGCGTTCCACGCTCCATTAATTTTTTCATACTCTTGAGCAGAAATAATTGTTGTAAAAAATAATAATACCTCAAAATAGCAAGAAAATTTAATTCGCATTATTTATATTTTCGCATTAATCCTTCTTGTGTAACGGAAGCAATCAGTGAGCCTTCGATATTAAAAATACTTCCTCTAGCAAATCCTCTAGCATTAGAAGCGCTTGGACTTTCAATGGAATAGAGTAACCAATCATCAATTTTAAAATCTCTGTGAAACCACAAGGCGTGATCTAAACTAGCGTAATACATTCTTTTATGATCAAGGCTTTTTCTATGAGGTAAGGTTGCCGATAACAACAAACTATAATCAGAAGCAAAGGCTAATAATTGATGCTGTAATGCAATATCTACTTTTATTTTTTCTTTGGTTTTAAACCATATATGTGAAAGAGGTGGTGTATTTCGGTTTTGTAAATAAATTGCTTTTCCAACAGGTCTAAATTCAAATATTTGCGGATGTGCCTTCATTAAGTATTCATATCGAATGGGATCTAATTTTTGAAGCGATTCTGCTTGTTGAATATCAGTAAGCAACAATTCTGGTGTTAGAACATTAGGCATTGTAATTTGATGATCTACACCCTCTTCAGCCAAATGAAAAGATGCTGCCATATTGAAAATAGCTTTTCCATTTTGAAAAGCAACAACTCTTCGAGTAGTAAAACTTTTACCATCTCTAATGGCATCCACGTGATAATCAATGGGAATATTAATATCTCCTCCCAAAATAAAATAGCCATGCATAGAATGTGCCTTTCGATCTTCTGGCACTGTTTGATATGCAGCATGTAACGATTGCCCCAATACTTGACCGCCAAAAACTCGCCCCCATGCTGTTTTATAATTTTGACCTACAAAATGGTGGGTATCTTTTTTTTCAAGCGAAAGTAAATCCAGTAAAGAATTAAGATCAATCATAAATTGTTTTATTCATTTTTATACCCTGCACGTGCGCTCCATATTTCATGTATTGGATCGCCTTTACTACTAAAGCCTTGATGATGCCAATCTATTCCAGAAATGAAGTATTCAAAAGGCAAAACCCTTCCTACGCTTGTATTGTTTCTTGAAAAATATTCAATATGTTCCGTGTAACGTTCTTCTTCAGCTGAATAATAGCCCCCTCCTGATCCAAAAAACTGAAATGTTTCTGTGTTAAAAGCCATCCACTGAAAAAAACCATCTTTTAAAAACTTCATTGTTTTTCTTGGGCGAGTGATATCCCTTCTCTGTTCTTTATTATTGCTCACCCTTCCTGCCATTAGCCACTTTCCGTCTAACTCAAGCTGAGGTTTTGAAATTTTATCCCATGTTTTAACTGAGGATTCAATGTTCATTTGTTTCATACCGTCCTGTTCAAACTTAGAATTAAACTCTAAATTTACCATAAACTGCTTATCCTTTAGCTCATAAAATCCACCTCGGGTTAATAAAAATTGTGGGGGCTCTTCAATGTATTGGGTCTCAACAAAATATTCTTCGTCCATCAAAATTCTGTGGGTAATTATAGTGCCATTATCTTGACTTTTAAATGTATAAACTTGTGAGTAGCTTAAGCCAAAACAAAAAAATATAAATAAAAATCGAGTATGTTTCATTTTTTTAATTTCTATAATTTAATGCTGGTTTACGGTCACCTAACATGGGGATATATTTAAAATCTACTCCTCTTTTTTTAATAAATTCTTCTTTAGCTGCTTTTATAATTTTAGGATTATCTAAAAGTTGCATTCCCGTTAATGCAAGGGTCTTTGCTGCAACCATCATTCCTTTGTTTCCAATATCAGTACCACCTGCTGCAACGGCTTGCCAACTGTGAGCTGGTGTGCCAGGAACCCAAGTAGCTGCTCTTAATCCAACCGTAGGAACTGCAAAACTTACATCACCTACATCTGTTGACCCTCCTGCTTTTCCTTTATCACTATATGGTTCAACACCTTCTGTAAGTTTTGTATCTAAAACAAGTCCAAGGCTTTCTGATATTTTTACTGCAAATACTTTTTCTGAAGGAGTGTAAGAATAACCCCCAACAGTTTCCAAGTTTTTGTGTACTATTTTCTGAAGGATTTCATTGTGTAAAAGTTCGTGAGTGCCTCCGATCATTTCATACTCCATAGTAGTACCTGTTCCTAATGCAGCGCCTTTTGCAGCATTAACAATACGATCAAAAACATTAACTACTTCATTTCTAGTAGAGTGACGGGCATAATAATAAACCTCTGCAAAATCTGGCACTACATTAGGTGCTTCACCTCCTTTTGTAATTACATAATGAATACGTGTGCTTTCCGAAGTATGTTCACGCATCATATTTACCATATTATTCATTGCTTCAACAGCATCAAGAGAGGAACGTCCTTTTTCAGGGGCACCAGCAGCATGTGCGGAGACACCATAAAAACGAAATTTAGCTGACTTGTTCGCTAAGGCAGGTCGGATTCCGGCAGAATTCTTACTATCTGCATGCCAATGAAGTGCAATGTCAACGTCATCAAAAAGACCTGCACGAGTCATATATACTTTTCCTGAACCCCCTTCTTCTGCAGGACAACCATAAAAACGTATAGTTCCTGGCATATTTTGTCCTATTAAATATTTTTTCAAAGCTATTGCAGCTGCAGCTGATGCAGTTCCGAACAAGTGATGGCCGCAAGCATGTCCCGCTTTTGCATCATTAGAAACTTTATATGGAAGCGCTTTTTGGGACAATCCAGGCAATGCATCGAATTCACCTAAAACCGCAATAACAGGTTCTCCAGATCCATAACTAGCTATAAAAGCAGTAGGAATTTCGGCGACCCCTGTGGTTATTTCAAAGCCCTCTGCCTTTAATGTTTTTTGAAGTAACGCACTACTCTGTTCTTCTTGATAACCCATTTCTGCGTATGACCAAATTTGCTGAGCAACAGATGAATAAGCCGATTTGTTCTCTTGAATTGATTTTAAGATTTTTGTATACTTCGCCTGACCAAAACTTAAATTTAGTGTTAGAAATAATAAACTTGTAAATAAATAGCGCATGGGTTAAATGTTATAGTTATCCCCAAATATATTAAATAAGAAAGGGGTTTCCTAAATTTGATTTTCTTTATGGATAGAGAAAATAATTTCTAGAACTTTGTTTGACGAATATATAAACTACCCTTATTTTTTAATTTTTTTATCGGTTACTAAATAAACACCCGATAGAATAAAACCACATCCAACCCACTGTATTAAACTAAAAGTTTCACCATCTAAAATTCCCCATCCAATGGCTACTATTGGTAAAAGATAGGTGATGGATATTGAGAAAACAGGCGTAGAGATAGACACCAATGTATTAAACATCACTTTTGCTAAAGCTGTTCCAAAAAAAGCAAGAATAAAAACATAGCCCAAGGAAAGGGTTATTTCATTGTTCTTAGTGAGTTGGTCAAATGGAAAGTCAGAAAATAAAAGTACTAAAGCTGCAGGAATTGAAATTGATATGAAATTCCCTAAGGCAATTCCTAAGGCTGAAACACCTTTTAGTTTATACTTAATTATATTTACATTTATGGAATAACATAAGGCTGCTAAAACCACAAGAAATGCATACCAACTTTCAGTTCCACTTTTAATGGTAAATTGATTTGAAACTAAAATTAATGTTCCTCCAAAACCAATTAGAACCCCTAAAATTTGGGCTAATTTCGATTTAGAGTCAAAGACAAAAATCCCCATGAGTATGGTGAAAAGTGGGGTCATTCCATTTAAAACTGCAGCAACAGAACTATCAATGACTGTTTCCGCAAAAGCAAAAAGATAACTCGGAAAAAAAGTGCCAAAAAATCCTGTGAATACTAACCAACTCCATGCTGATTTAGGAATTTTCTTGAGTTGTTTCCATCCAAAAATAGAGAGAATAATAGTGGTCATTAAAATACGGACACTCCCTAATTGAAGTGGAGTTAAGCCAATCAATCCTTTTTTAATCAAAATATAAGAGCTACCCCATATAATTGATAATAAAATAAGGAAAGTCCATTTTTTAATCGTGTTGTTCATAGAGCTACAAAAATCAACAATTTTAATAAGCATGTGCTAATGAAAATTGTATTTTTATAAAAAATTGACATGAAAAATTCTTTTCCCTTTTTTATCATTTTAAGCATTGTTTTTTTGGGGGGTTGTCAAAATAAATTGACGCCAAAGGTAATAGAGGTTCCAATATCTCAAGAGAGTCCTAAGAAAATTGAAGCTCTTGGAGAAAAAGCTTATGCTAAATTAAGCATTGAAGGAATGACCTGTGCCATTGGCTGTGCAGTGACCATTGAAAAGAAATTACAAAGAACCTCAGGTATTGTTAGTGCAAAAGTAGATTTTGAAAGTAATACTGGATGGGTAACCTATGATGCTACTATGCTAAATCTTGACGGAATAAGCTCAGTTGTAAAATCAACAGGAACTAGTTATTCTGTTTCTAAAATCATTAGTTTAGAAAGTACTATTCATTAAATTTTATTTCCATTTCAATGTTTCCATTAAATGGACAATATCCTTTTCAAGATAAACAGCCGCAGGATAAATAGAATCAAAATTTGGGCGAGCATAAAAATATAAAGAACCTACTAAAAAATGATCTGTACTGTCTGTCAAAAAAAATTGGTGTTGTGATGCAGCATTTCCTACCACAGAAAATAAAGTCCCGTAAACTTTATTTCTTTCATTAATAAAAATCTTTTCAGGTATTGATTCTGCTTTTGAAATATGTTTATATGGAAGTTTATAAGCATCATTTAACAAGGAATCTAGATTGTTATTAACCGTTGCATAGTTCAAATAAAGAGTTGCTTTCATTTCAGGATATACTATTTTTGGAATGGCCTGATTTCTTACTTTCACCTCTGAGAGTGAATTGTATTCCATTGAAAAATTAGTGAGGGAAGTGAAAGGCACATATGTAGGTATTGGATATTCTAAACGTAAATAGCCATTTGGTTTAGGTTGACTTTCTGAAGCACACCCTAGTATTAAAAATACCACTAAAGCATATCCTAATCTCATTATTTCTTTTGTTTAGGCAACATTACTTTTACTTGTGTGATCCGCATTTCATCTAATTCTTCAATACTAAAAGAATAGCCAGCATAGTTAATAAGTTGTTTCTTTTTTGGAAATTTTTTAGCAATTTCAAGTAACAAACCTGCTAATGTCTCTGCATCTCCTTTAACGGATTCAAAATCTTCTGATTCTTCCAGATCAACTATTTTAAAAAAGTCTTTTAAATTTATTTTCGCATCAAATACATATGTGTGATCATCTAGTTTTGAATAACTTAAATCTTCTTCGTCAAATTCGTCGCTAATGTCCCCAACTATTTCTTCCATAATATCTTCCAAAGTAATAAGTCCAGAGGTTCCACCATACTCATCTACTACAATGGCTAAATGAATTTTCTTTTGTTGGAATTCTTTTAATAAATCATCTAGCTTTTTATTTTCTGGAACGTAAATTGGTGGTTTTAATAATTTTTGCCATTTATAATTTTTTTCATGAATATTGGGAAGCAAGTCTTTAACATATAAAATTCCTTTAATGGTATCTTTTTTTTCTGTGAAGACAGGAATTCTTGAAAATCCTTGCTCTAATATTATTGGAATAATTTCTTCAACAGTAAGACTGTCTGATAGGGCAAACATATCCATACGAGGGCACATAACTTCTCTAGTATCTGTGTTTCCAAAGTTTACTATTCCTTCTAAAATTCGCTGCTCATCTGAGGTAGTTTCATCATTATTTGTAAGTTCTAATGCCTGTGAAAGCTTGTCTACAGAAAATTGATTTCCAGATTCTCCAAGACGCCGTTCTAAAAAAGAAGTAATTTTACTCATTGGAAAGGTAATCCAAAACAGTAAATAAGAATCTAAAACACTAATCACAGGAGCCATTCTTTTTGAAAATGATAATGCGTTTCTATTTGCATATACTTTAGGCAAAATTTCTCCAAAAATTAAAATAAGAGATGTAATAATGCCCACCTCAATTAAAAGCAATACTGCTGAATTTTCTATAGTTGATAAAAAAGTATTACTCAGGATTGAAAAAAGCAAAACTATGGCAATGTTTATGAAATTATTAGCAACTAAAATAGTCGCCAATAAACGCTTAGGCTTTTTCAATAATTTAATTACTCTGGTAACTTCTATTTTATTTTCTGTTTCATTAGACTCTTCCAAAGACTTAATTTGTAAAGAAAAAAAGGCGACTTCTGCACCTGAAACAAGAGCTGAACAAATTAGTAAAAAAATCACCAATCCAAATTGAAACCATTCTATTTTAAAAAGGATTAGTAATAAACTCAACAAGGGTAATGGGTCAGGATCCAAAAAAATAATTATTAAAAGGGTGAATCATCTGTTGTAGGAGGAGTTTCTTCTGTAGAAGTTGTTTTCAGTGGTGGTGTAGGTGGACCTTGCTCAGCCTCTTTTTTAGTTGAAAGGAAGGTGAATTCATTGACATTGATTTCCGTTGAATAACGATCGTTCCCATCTTCTCCAGTCCATTTTCGATTTTTAATACGCCCTTCAATATAAATCTTATCTCCTTTAGATAGGTATTTCTCACATACCTCAGCGGCTTTATTTCTTACAACTATATTGTGCCATTCGGTATTTGTAATTCTTTCTCCGCTTGTCTTATTAACATAAGATTCATTTGTGGCTAAAGGAAAGCGACCAATGGCTCCTCCTCCATCAAAATAATGCATTTTCACATCATCGCCTAAATGTCCAATTAACATTACTTTATTTAATGTGCCGCTCATAGTTTTAATAATTTAAATTGGTTGCAATAGTAAATTTAATCAATCAAGGAGCAAAAGAAAAAAAAATCTTCATAAAGTTTTGAATTATAACTGGAACTGGAAGGGATTCCAGTTGTTTTAATGAGAGCCCTTCTTTAAAAGACTCATTTGTCGGAAGGATCCAGAAATGTACCCATAAAATTTGATGACTCAATTTGTGTAGAATTGGCTCAGAATTCCAAAGTATTATTTCACTTTCTGACAAGGCTTGAATTGAAGGAAAATTATGATGATTAATCAAGGAGTTTGTATTATTTATTTCTTGATCACTTTCTAATAAAGGAAATTGGTATAATTTTTGCCAGATTCCTTTCTGTGTTCGTTGTTCTATTAAATATCTATTCTTTTTATCTGAAATTACCAAATAGTTGAAATGACGCTTTTTTATTTTAGCCTTTTTAATTTTAAAAGGAAGAGTTGCTATTTTATCTTGATTAAAAGCAACACACTTTATAGAAAATGGACAATCTTTACAACTGGGGCTTTTAGGAGTACATTGAATGGCTCCAAATTCCATTAAGGCTTGATTAAAATCACCCGGTTTCTGCCTATCAATTAAATCCATTGCCTTAGCCTTAAATAATTTATGTGCTGGACTAGAATTTATTGGAGTATCTATACCGAAATAACGAGCTAAAAAGCGATATACATTTCCATCTACAACCGCCTCAGGAATGTCATAACATATGGAGGCAATTGCACTTGCAGTATAGTCACCCACACCCTTAAGTTTAATTAGTTCATCAAAAGACGAAGGAAAAATACCTGCGCATTCAAAGTGAATGTATTTAGCGGTTGCATGAAGATTTCGTGCTCTAGAATAATAGCCTAATCCTTGCCAAAGTTTTAAAACTTCGTTTTCATCTGCAGTTGCCAAGTCAGAGAGTAATGGAAAGGCTTTTAAAAAAATTTTATAGTAAGGAAGCCCCTGTGATGTTCTTGTTTGTTGGAGAATAACTTCAGATATCCAAATATGATAAGGCTCCTTGGTAGTCCGCCATATAAAGGATCTTTTGTTTTCTGAATACCATAAAAGAAGTTTGTCTGTCCAATTCAAAGTTAAATAAATTGATTTTATAATCATTAAATAAAGTCGGACAAGTATAATATAAAAACTTTACACAGAGCATTTTATAATTTAAATTTATATATTTGCGAGCCTTAAATTTTAGAAATAAAAATAAAAATATGACAAAAGCAGATATTGTATCAAACATTTCTGACAAATTAGGGGTTGACCGTGCTGATGTTCAGGCTACCGTTGAAAAATTCATGAAAGAAGTGAAAATTTCTCTTGAAAAAGGAGAAAACGTTTACCTCAGAGGATTTGGTAGTTTTATAATCAAAACACGTGCTGAAAAAACAGGGCGTAACATTTCGCAAAATACAGCTCTTAAAATCCCTGCACACAACATACCCTCGTTCAAGCCTGCAAAGGTTTTCGTTCAAGGAGTTAAATCTAAAGTACCGATTTCAAAATAAATTAGTAACATTTTAATACACAATTTCATATGCCAAGTGGTAAAAAACGTAAACGACACAAGGTAGCAACTCACAAACGTAAGAAACGTAGTAGAGCAAATCGCCACAAGACTAAAAAATAGTGTTAGGCTAAACACTTAAAAAATTACCTAAAAGTTCATTGAAACGCAGCTATCAAAAAGTTTGAAAGCTGCTACAGGAAAATCCTGAAAATATTGTTTAATCCGTTATTGCGAGCCTAGCTTGTAATGACACAAAAATAATTCAGAGTGAATAAAGAATTAATTATACGTTCGCATTCCTCTGCTGTTGATTTTGCACTGCTCAAGGATGGAAAGTTAATTGAGCTAAATAAAGAAGTAGAAGACAATAGATTTTCTGTAGGCGACATATTTGTCGGTAAAATCAGAAAATCTATACCTGGGTTAAATGCCGCATTTATTGATGTTGGCCACGAGAAAGATGGTTTTTTACACTATCATGACCTCGGTCCCAAACTTCCTTCACTAGTTAAATACATTAAACAGATAAGCACAGGTAAAAACAAAGATTATCTTTTAAAACAATTTCGTTATGAAAATGACATAGATAAAGACGGGAATATTGGTGATATTTTATTACCTAAACAAACCGTTTTGGTTCAAGTAGTTAAAGAGCCTATATCTACGAAAGGTCCTCGATTAAGTTCAGAGATTTCATTAGCAGGCCGTTATATGGTCCTAATGCCTTTTTCTGATCGAGTATCTATTTCACAAAAGATTGAAGATAGAGCAGAGAAAAACCGCCTCAAAAAACTAGTGCAGAGTATACGCCCAAAAGGTTTTGGATTAATTATTCGTACGGTTGCTGAAGGGCAAAAAGTAGCTTCTCTTGATGCTGACATTCAACAACTTTTAACTCGTTGGAAAAACTTATCTGCCAAATTAAAGCAGATTGATAAATATCCAGCAAAAGTATTGAGTGAAATCAATCGTTCTTCAAGTATTCTGCGTGACATTTTTGATGACAACTTCACAGGCATACACGTGGATGACGCCGAAATGCAAGTCGAAATTCAAGACTATATTGAAACCATAGCCCCTGACAAAAAATCGATTGTAAAATTGTACGATAACCACCTCCCCATTTTTGAAAAATTTGGGATTGAAAGGCAAATTAAATCTGCATTTGGAACAACAGTTTCAATGTCAAAAGGTGCCTATTTAGTTATCGAACATACAGAAGCGCTCCATGTAATTGATGTCAACAGTGGAAACCGATCAAATCGTTCTAAAAGTCAAGAACAAACTGCCTTAGAAGTCAACATGATTTCTGCAACAGAAATTGCTAGACAATTGCGATTGCGAGACATGGGGGGAATTATTGTAGTAGACTTTATTGATTTAAATTCTAGCGAGAATCGGAAGAAACTTTTTGAACATCTCAGTGAGGAAATGAGTAACGACAGAACTAAACACAAGATTCTGCCACCAAGTAGATTTGGACTCATTCAGATCACGCGACAACGTGTGAGACCTGAAATGAATATCAAAACTAAAGAGCCTAACCCGAACCAAAATGGTGAAGTAGAGGCTCCTATTATTTTAATTGACAAGATCAACACAGAGCTTAGTAAAATTACTATGAACAAGCACAACCAAAAGGAAAAAATACATTTACATGTACACCCTTTTATTGCTGCTTACCTTTTAAGCGGGATTCCATCCAAGCGTTTAAAATGGTATTTTGAATATAAAAAGTGGATTCGTATTGTTCCACGCCATGCTTATCAATATTTGGAGTTTCGTTTCTTGAATAAAGAGCGAAGAAGACTCCGCAATTAATATTTAAAAACCGTCTAATCTAACGATCAGGCGGTTTTTTTATTTCATAATTTTGATCCTAAAGCAGACACATCAATAAGCTAAAAATTCTATATTTATAGAAATGAAAAAAGTAATTACTTTTGGAGAAATCATGCTGCGTCTAGCACCTGCTGATTTTTTGCGTTTTTCCCAAGCCAATAGCTTTGATATCGTATATGGTGGAGGGGAATCAAATGTTGCCATTTCTTTAGCAAACTATAATATACCCGTTGAATTTGTAACTCGATTACCCATAAATGACATTGGTCAATGTGCACTGATGGAGCTTCGAAAAAGAGGTGTTGGTACGCAACACATTATTGAAGGAGGAGATCGTCTAGGAATTTATTTCTTAGAAATTGGAGCAGTAAGCCGAGCTAGTAAAGTAGTCTATGACCGTGCTCATTCTGCAATGTCTGAAATCACTCCAGGCATGGTTGACTGGAAAGAGGTTTTTAAAGATGCTAAATGGTTTCACTGGACAGGAATAACTCCTGCCATTTCTCAAAGTGCAGCAGATGCTTGCCTTGAAGCTGTTAAAGTTGCTAGTGAATTGGGAATAACTATATCTACAGATTTAAACTACAGAGCTAAATTGTGGAATTATGGAGGCAATCGAGAAAAAATAATGACCCAACTGACTTCTTATTGCGATATTATTTTAGGAAATGAAGAAGATGCTGAAATGCATTTTGGTATTAGACCTGAAGGCCTTGATATTACTACTCAAGCAGAACATGTAAAAGCAGAAGCTTTCCTCTCAGTTTGCCAACAAATGCAGCGTAAATTTCCACGTGCTAAAAAGGTAATTACGACCTTACGAGGATCTATTTCAGCTTCTCATAATACTTGGGCGGGTGTTCTTTATGATGGAAAAAAACTATACGAAAGTACCGAATATCAAATCACACATATTGTTGATCGAGTTGGTGGTGGTGACTCATTTATGGGAGCTCTTATTTATGGCCTAATTCATTATCCAAATAACGATCAAAAGGCCTTGGATTATGCAGTAGCTGCTTCATGTTTGAAACATACCATAAAAGGAGATGCTAATTTGGTAACTATTGAGGAAATCGAAAAACTAATGGGAGGAGACGCCTCAGGGCGTGTCGCTAGATAATTTTTTATGGCACAATACACAAGATTACACGTTGTAAAACAAATGGAAGAATCAGGAATGGTTCCTCTATTTTATCATCATGATATTGATGTAGCAAAAGCAGTACTAAAAGCCTGTTATGATGGTGGCGCACGATTAATGGAATTCACAAGTCGTGGAGACTTTGCGTTAGAAATATTCGATCAGTTGATTAAATATGTCATCGCTGAACTACCTGGAATGATACTTGGAGTTGGCTCTGTTACCGATGCTGCAGCTGCTTCACAGTACATGCTTTGTGGAGCAAATTTTGTTGTTACTCCGGTATTTAGAGAAGACATTGCGATGGTTTGTAACCGTAGAAAAGTATTATGGTCTCCAGGCTGTGGTTCTCTAACTGAAATTGCAAAAGCAGAAGAAATAGGATGCGAAATTGTTAAATTATTTCCTGGAAGCATCTATGGTCCTGAGTTTGTGAAAGCCATTAAGGGCCCTCAACCTTGGACCTCAATCATGCCAACGGGGGGTGTTTCAATCGAAAAAGAAAACCTTAAAGGTTGGTTTGATTCAGGCGTAACCTGTGTTGGTATGGGATCAAAACTTATTTCAAAAGAAATACTTTCTGCTAAAGCATATGATCTGTTAACCCTAAAAGTAAAAGAAACCTTATTGCTGATTAAACAAATAAGGGGAATCTAAAAGACCTTTATTTTTTTAAATTATCAACTCAGGACTAAAAAAATAGACATGCTCAACATAAGGGCATTTTCAATTAAAGTTGCTTCAGTCATTGGTAATTTTAAAGCTGTCCCTAAACAAGCACATTGAATATTTTTCTTGTTCATAAGAGATTTTAGTAACACCAAAGGTGGTAATCCCTAAAATAACGATAGTAACGTATAAAGCAATGTTTAGCTCAAAACGCATTAAGAACATTAGGCCTAAAGCGATTTCTATAAAAGGATAAACCCAGCCATAAAAAGGTATTTTTTTGGACAAAGGATCATACATACTAAAAGATGTTGGAAAATTTTTTAAATCAAGCATCTTGAAAAAACTGAATACAATAAAAAACAAACCCATAAAATCAAACATCATTTCCCTAGAGTTCCAATCTTTAAAATTTAAAAAAATAACGGTTGTAGCTAGGTAAAAAAGGATGATAAATAAAGGTTGAAGTTGTTTAACTTTTGAATCCTCTTGTCCCTTTTCAGAAATTAAAGAAATATCTTGATTGCTACTTTTATGTGACTTTTCAAATAAGTTGAATTTCTCAGGCAATGCCTTCTTCAATATATCAAAAGAAACAGGATGCTCAAGAGTAACCGTAACTTCTTCCATTTCAAGAGAAACCTCAACATTAGTAACAAATTCAATACTCCCTATATGTTTTTCAACAGAAGATTTACAGCCTCCACAGGTCATACCTTTAATTGTATATGTCTGTTTCATTTTCTATTAAATTAAATGCATTTTAGTTACTAAGTAAAAGTTGAATCTTAATTCAAATGTAATGTAAATTGTTTTTACAAATCATAAAAAAATCTGTGTCGAGGGCTATATCAATTTATGTTAGATTTTTTATCTTAGAGGGTGCTTAAAAAAAACTCCTTTACACTTGAAGAGGCTCAAAAAAAGCTTGAACACTACTGTGCCTATCAGGAACGATGTCATTATGAAGTAGAGCAAAAATTAAGAGAATTAAACATGATTTCTTCCGCACAAGAAATTATTATAACTAAACTTTTAGAAGAAAATTATTTAAATGAAACTCGTTTTTCTCAGAGTTTTGCTCGTGGAAAATTTAGAATAAAAAAATGGGGGAAAGAGCGAATAATTCGAGAATTAAAAGCCAGGAAAATTTCTGATTATAATATCAAGAAGGGCTTAAGGGAAATCTCCGATGAAGATTATAGTGAGACTTTTTATACACTTTTTGAAAAAAGAAAAGCAAGTGTTGGCCACTATCCACTTTATGAAAGAAAAAGAAAAATTCTAGATTACATGATTTATAGAGGATGGGAAAAAGAAAAAATTTATGCAAGCCTTAATGACTTAAAAACATAAATTGCATCGTATCAGATTATAAAAAGTCTAATCTGTTAATAAAATCACTTTATTATTCTTCATCTCTAATGCGCCAGCTTTAATTTCAAAATAAGTAGTTGATCCTTCTTGCTTGAATAAAGATTCTTGGCCTTTTTCAATGGCTATATTACCCTCAATTTTAACTTCCCCAGCAGTTAATGTAGATACAATTGGAGCATGATTATTTAACACTTGAAAAGACCCAGAGACACCTGGTACTGTGAGACTTTCTATTTCACCACTAAATAATTTAGCTTCGGGGGATACAATTTCGAGATGCATAGAATTAAACTTCAGCTAACATTTTTTCTCCTGCTTCAATAGCTTCTTCAATCGTCCCTTTTAAGTTGAACGCTGCTTCTGGAAGGTGATCTAACTCACCGTCCATAATCATATTAAAACCTTTAATAGTTTCTTTAATATCCACTAAAACTCCTGGAATTCCAGTAAACTGTTCTGCAACATGGAAAGGCTGTGACAAGAATCGCTGAACACGTCTTGCACGTGATACTGCTAATTTATCTTCCTCAGACAACTCATCCATTCCTAGAATGGCAATAATATCTTGTAATTCTTTATAGCGTTGTAACAATTCTTTTACATCTTGAGCACACTTGTAATGTTCCTCACCTAAAATATCAGCTGTTAAAATTCTAGAAGTTGAATCTAATGGATCTACTGCAGGATAAATTCCAAGCTCAGCAATTTTACGCGAAAGAACTGTAGTTGCATCAAGGTGAGCAAAGGTAGTCGCCGGTGCAGGATCCGTAAGATCATCTGCAGGCACATAAACCGCTTGAACCGATGTAATTGATCCTTTTTTGGTAGATGTAATTCGTTCTTGCATAGCGCCCATTTCAGTGGCTAGTGTAGGTTGATATCCTACCGCAGAGGGCATACGGCCTAAAAGGGCAGAAACCTCTGAACCAGCTTGGGTAAAACGGAAAATATTATCTACGAAAAATAATACGTCTTTTCCTTGACCATCTCCAGCACCATCTCTAAAATATTCAGCGATAGTAAGTCCCGAAAGTGCTACACGTGCACGTGCTCCTGGAGGTTCGTTCATTTGACCAAATACGAAAGTGGCTTTAGATTCTTTCATGGCAGCTTTGTCCACCTTTGTTAGGTCCCATCCACCTTCTTCCATGGATTGTAAAAAATCATCTCCATATTTGATAATTCCTGATTCTAACATCTCACGTAGTAAGTCGTTCCCCTCACGAGTTCGTTCTCCAACTCCAGCAAATACTGAAAGTCCACCGTGACCTTTTGCGATGTTATTAATCAATTCTTGAATCAATACTGTTTTACCTACTCCAGCTCCACCAAAAAGTCCAATTTTCCCTCCTTTAGCATAAGGCTCGATTAAATCAATTACTTTAATTCCGGTAAAGAGTACTTCCGTTGAAGTCGAAAGATCTTCGAACAAAGGAGCATCTCGGTGAATCGGAAGACCATGTTCATTTTCTTTAGGAAGGTTTTCCATTCCATCAATGGCATCACCAATAACATTAAATAAACGTCCATAAACATCTTCACCAATGGGCATCTGAATCGGACTTCCTTTTGCCTTTACTTCTGTTCCTCTACTTAGTCCATCCGTAGAGTCCATAGAGATCGTACGAACAGTTTCTTCACCAATATGAGATTGAACTTCTAAGATAAGCTTAGAACCATTAGAATTCGTTATTTCTAAAGCGTCAAAAATTCTTGGAAGTGGATTATTTTCTCCACTGAATTGAACATCTACAACGGGTCCAATAATTTGTGAAACGGTACCTATACTTTGAGCCATTTTAATATACTTTAACGTTTATTTTTAATGTGTATTTTAAGCTGCAAATATATGTGGTTCCTGCTAAATACAGACTAGTTTTTAATGCTTTTTTAAAAGAAATTTATATTGTTTTAATACCCTTTAAGCTTTGCTAATTGGTCTAAATGGTAATTATAATCTCCGAAAAGTTGTTGCGCAACTCTTGCTCGTTTTAAATAAAATCCAATATCTGCATCATCAGTAACTCCGATTCCACCATGTAATTGTATAGCTTCATTAGTGACTAATTTAGCGGTTTTACCCAATTTTGCCTTTGCTAAATGAGCGTATTTTAAAGCCTTGGGGTCTTTCTGGTCTAGGGATTGAAGTGCTTTTAAAACAATTGACTTACATAATTCAATTTCAGAAAAAAGAATTGCAGCCCGATGTTGAAGGGCTTGGTATGTTCCAATAACTACCCCAAATTGCTGGCGTTCTTTTAAGTACTTAATAGTAACATCAAATGCCTGTTCACAAATCCCTAGAAGTTCAGCAGAAATTCCTACATAAGCAATTGCCATGAGACGATCTAAAAGTAGGCGACCCTCTAATTTAATATTAAGTTGATTTTCAGCAGGAACTTTAACATTTTTAAAAGTTATGTCTGCATAGGTTCCTGCATCCATCAATATTTTTTTTGAAATTGTAATTCCTTTCGAATTAGCATCTACAATAAATAAATTAAGATTCGTATCAACTTGGCATACAACAACAAGTTGATTGGCTGTTGTACCATCAATTACTAATGTTTTTGATCCATTAATAATATAGTTTTCACCTTCTAAAACTGCATGAGTTTTAAATGATGCTATTTGATGGTGTTTCCCTTCTTGAATCGCAAAAGCAAACTGAGAGGTTCCTTCCATTACTCCTGGAAATGATCTTACCTTTAAAGCTTCATTATCAGACAATCTAAGAGCAGAAGCACCTAGTAGTATTGAAGAAATCAATGGTGATTTTGAAAGATTTTTCCCTGCTTCTTCTAGAATCTGCCCCAATCCTACAAATCCAAAATCCAATCCATTATAACTCTCTGGAACGGTTAATGCAGTCCATCCCATGGCAACCATTTCTTCCCATAATGATGGATCAAATGGAGTATATTGAGTGTCTCTTAGTTCTCGCATCTGACTTACAGGTGCTTTTGCCGTAAAGAGTTCTGAGGCAGAATCCTTAAGCATTTTTTGTTCTTCTGTTATAATTAATGCCATAATAATGTTATTTAGTGGGCAAGCCCAATATGAGTTTAGAAATAATATTTAATTGGATTTCTGAGGTTCCGCCTTCAATTGAGTTTCCTTTGGAACGACAAAATTTTCGAGCTAAATCCCCATCTGATTTTTCATTTTCACCCCAAAAAAGGGCTTCTGATCCGCCAATAGCCATCAATAATTCATAGCCGTGATATATTTAGCTCAGTTGCATAAAATTTAAAAAAAGAGGAAAGTGCCCCTGAGTTATTTCCTGTTTTAGCCTCATCGGTAACTCGCTGAATTGTTAAATCAAAAATCTCTTCATCCATCTCAAAATCAGAAATTTGATTCCTTAAAATGCCATCTGAGATTACTCCATTATTAACAGGAAGATTTTCGAGTGCTATAGAATGTACCTCTTTTTTTACGTCTGTTTCTCCAATACCACCGATCATTTGACGTTCATGAGTCAAAAGATGTTTTGCAATGGTCCAACCCTCGTTTAAGTTCCCTATTAAATTTTCTTTTGGCACTTTAACCTCGTCAAAAAACGTTTCACAAAAAGGTGATTTGCCACTAATCAATTTTATGGGTCTAGTACTTACTCCCTTTGAAGCCATGTCAATTAATATAAAGCTAATTCCGTTGTGTTTTGTGGCTTCAAAATCTGTGCGAACTAAACAAAATATCCAATCTGATTTATCGGCGTAAGAAGTCCATACTTTTGAACCTGTGATTTCATAATGATCTCCCTTGTCAATTGCTTTTGTTTGAAGGCTTGCCAAATCACTTCCTGCATTAGGCTCACTATAGCCTTGACACCACCATATTTTTCCCTCTACAATCTGTGGAAGGTAATGTAGTTTTTGATCTTCTGTAGCAAACTTAAGTAACGCCGGGCCCAACATAGAAATTCCAAAACTATAGAGAGGTTTTCTACATCCCAAACGGGTCATTTCTTGAGTTAAAACATTATTTTCATCAGGACTTAATCCAGCTCCTCCATATTTAACATCCCAATAGGGTACAACCCATCGTTTTTCAAGCATGCGTTCAAACCAAAGTCTTTGATCTTCTGAAATAAATTTAGCATTACGTCCTCCCCAGAACAAATCAAATGGATCTTTAACTGGTTGTCGCATACTATCTGGACAATTGGCCTCTAGCCAAGCCCTTGTTTCTGTTCTAAAATCATTCAATGAGACACTGATTTTCGTTTCCATCTGTTATTATTTAATATAAATTATCTATTTTATTTTTTTGAAAGGCTTGTACTCCCATCTTGCCATACATGTGCACAGCTTGATTTAAGTTTTTAAAGCGTATATCAGTTGTAAATCCCTTTTTATATCTAAAATAAATTTGCTGAATAATTACAGCAATTTTAAAAAGACCAAAAACATAATAAAAAGGAATATTAACCATTTCAATATTACTTTTCTTGGCATAGAACTCTACCAACTCACTACGAGTCAAATTACCTTTTACAAGAGTAATATTCATGCTATTTTCTTTCACAAAATCAGGATCCGATTCTTGAATCCAATATCCTAAGGTTGTACCCAAGTCCATTAAAGGATCTCCAAGGGTAGCCATTTCCCAATCTAAAACACCTTTTATTTCAAAGCTTCCATCTTGAGAAAGAATCAAATTATCGTACTTAAAATCATTATGAATAAAAGCGTTTCTTTGCTCAGTTGGTATGTTATTATTAAGCCAAGTATACATTTTTTCTATGGACTCAAAGTTATCAGTTTTAGCATTGATGTATCGCTTAGTCCAACCCTCAATTTGGCGCCGAATGTAGCCCTGTGGTCTTCCTAAAGTTTCAAGTCCAGCAGCATTATAATCCAATGAATGTATTTCTGCCAATGTACTCACAAAAGCTTCAGATAAATTTCGCATTTGATTTGGTTCTGGTAGCTGAACTTTTGGCGTATGACCTCTAAAAATAACCCCTTGCATACGTTCCATAATATAAAATGGGGCCCCTATAACGGTCTGATCATCACAGTATAAAAAAGGCTTTGGAGCTTTATTATATATAGGATGTAATCCCGAAAGAATTCGGAATTCTCTTCCCATATCATGTCCTGATTTAATTTTTGCTCCTTTTGGGGGTCTTCTTAAAACTAACTCTAGTTTTCCAAATTTCAATAAATAAGTAAGGTTGGAATAGCCCGAGGGAAATTGTAAGACTTTCAAATCAGCCTCAGGCAGTTCCATAGCATTTCGCAAATAAGTTTCCAAAGAATCAATCTTTAAAGATTGTCCTTCTCTAATTTCAATAGCTTTGTCTAATTCGATTAACATTTATTTAGTGCTAAAAACTCTTTCCAAATAATCCCCCAATTCATTAATTACCATCTTTTTATCTTTGTCCATTGGGATTCTAGTTATTACTTTTGAATCCATCTTTTATTACTTTTCCGATTTATACTTTTTTAAAATGCTTTTTGCTAATCTACTTTTATGAACTTCATCTGCTCCATCATATATTCGAGCAGCACGTTCATGGCGGTAATATGCAGCAAGAATAGTATCATCTGTTACCCCTTTTGCTCCATGTACTTGAATTGCACAATCCACAACTTTTTGAAGTACTTGTGCGCAATAAAATTTAATGATTGAAATCTCAGGTCTTGTTTTGTAAGCCCCTTGAGTATCTATTTTATTTGCAGCATCCTGAACTAAAAGTCTTGAAGCGTTTATTTCTGCTCTACATTCTGAAATCCAGTTTTGAATGGTCTGTTTTTCACCCAGCATTACACCCTCAGAAATTTCTCTCGAAACAGCACGTTCACACATTAGATTAAAAGCACGTTCGCACATTCCGATCCAACGCATGCAGTGATGAATCCTTCCGGGTCCCAATCGTTTTTGGGCGATGGTAAAACCTTCTCCGTCGCCACCCAAAACATTGGATAATGGAACTTTTACGTCATGAAATTTAATTTCAGCATGACTTTCCCAGCCGCCGCCTGGATGTCCCATAATAGAAATATTTCTGACAAATTCTAATCCTTCACTAGATGTTGGGACAATCACCTGACTTGCTTTTTTATGTGGAGCACTTGCATCGGGATCTGAAACTAACATTACAATTGCAAAAGTAGCTCCATCAAAACCTGAAGTAAACCACTTATGGCCATTGATTACATAATTACCATTTTCTTTGATGGCAATAGTTCCCATTTTAACAGGATTAGATCCTGCATGATCAGGTTCTGTCATTGCAAAACAACTTCTTATTTCTCCTTTTAAAAGAGGATATAAATAGGCTTCTTTTTGCTTGTCAGTTCCAAACTCAATAAGAATTTCCATATTTCCAGCGTCGGGAGCTTGACAATTAAAGCAATAATGACCGTATGGACTTGCCCCTAAAATTTCACTTACTTCTCCATGCTCAGCATTTGTTAAACCCAAACCCCCATATTCTATGGGAATCTGTGGAAGCCAAAGTCCCTTTGACTTCACTTTTTCTCTAAGTTCATTTAGCTTAGGTAATTTTTCCTTCCATTCAACATTTAGTATCCAAGGTTCGAGAGTAAATAATTCATCTCTTACAAAAGCTTCTGTCTTCTTTTTTATTTCTTCGAAATTCATTTTCTTATATTATTTTCCCAAAAAATTAGGTTTTCTTTTTTCAATAAATGCTGAAACTCCTTCTTTTAAATCATGACTTTTAAATGCCTCAATTTGTTTTTTTGCCTCAAAAGCAATTGCTTCATTAAGACTGTGATCCATAGCAAAAAACATATCTTCTTTAGCAATACCTATTGCTAAAGTCGGACGTACTGCAAATTCTTCTGCCCAAGCTTGAGCATTACTTAAAATATCATCTTGTGCTACAATACGATTTGTTAGTCCTAATTCCAAACATCTTTGTCCAGTCACTTTTTTTCCACTTGTAGCAATTTCTAGAGCACGACTGTAACCTACTTGTCTTGCAAGAAGCCAACTTGCCCCACCATCAGGACCTAAGCCAATATTAACAAAGGCATATAAAATCCCACTTTGATCACTCATTACGCGAAAATCACAAGCCAACGCAAAAGCCGCACCTACTCCAGCAGCCGTTCCGTTTATAGCGCCAATAACTGGTTTCTTTAATGAAAAAAATTGATTCATTAATGGTTGATATTGATCTATTATATATTGACTTCGTTGATCCGCAGTAACTTCATCTCCAAAAACAGACATATCTGCCCCAGCGCAAAAACCACGTCCTGCACCAGTTATAACTACTGCTCGAATTGATTCATCAACTTCACATTTTTTAAGAGAATTTGAAATTCCATCTACCAAATCTTGATTTACAGCATTATAGCGATCAGGTCGATTTAAAGTAATTGTAGCTACTCCATTTTTAATTTTAAATAATACGGCTTTTTCCATGATTGTTTAATTATATGCAAGCGCTAAAAACTCAGCCACACAAGCAGGCTTTTCCTGACCCTCCAATTCAATGATTACATTTAATTTATACTTAGCTCCCTTTGGAATAAAATTAAATTCAGCGAGAGAAACACGACCTCTAAATTTTGATCCTGCTGGAGTAGCGTTGGGAAAACGAACTTTATCTAAACCATAATTTATGGCCATCGATACCTGTCCAACTTCATAAGAATCATACATTATTTTAGAACACATTGATAGCATCAAAAATCCATGAGCTATGGTTTGCTTATATGGAGATTCTTTTGTGCACCGTTCTTCATCAATATGAATCCACTGCTCATCTTCAGTAGCTTTAGCAAAAGTATTGATTCGTTCTTGATCCATTATTTTCCATGGTGTAAGTCCTAATTCTTTACCTACAGCATTTTCCATTTCAGATATATTTTTAAATATACTTCTATGAGATTTTTGTGTTTTTTGTGTTTCCATAATTCTCGTTTTACATTGTCATATGCCCTCCATCAGCAGTATAAACACCACCTGTAGAATAACTTGCAGCAGGGGAGGCTAAATAAAGTGCTAAACCCTTCATTTCGCTTGGCTGAGCCATTCTTCCCGCTGGTAATTCATTTTCCACTTGATTTAACAATACTTCATTATTCCAAAGGGCTTTACTAAATTTAGTTTGAATTAATCCAGGACAAATCGCATTAGATCTAATTCCATGTTTTCCCCATTCTTTCGCCTGAACTTGGGTTAGCATAATTAAAGCTGCTTTAGTCACACTATAAACGCCTAATCCAAGACTTGGTTTTAATCCCTCCACAGAAGCAATATTAATAATAGCTCCCTCTTTTTTTTCTTTTAAATGAGGGAAACATAAATTACTCATCGCGAAAGCTGCCTTTACATTTACATTCATCATTTTATCATAAACAGCATCGGTCATCTGCTCCAAAGGTTCATATACAGGATTTATAGCAGCGTTATTTACTAATATATCTAATCGTCCAAACCTCTCTAAGGTCTTATTAACTAAATTTTTACGCTGACTTTCATCTCCAACATGGCAAACTTGTGGCATAGTGGAATATCCTTTGTTACTCAATTCTTCAGCGGCCTTATCTACTGCCTCTTGTGAACGACTACTTAGCACAACATGAGCCCCGTATTCAGCAAAAGCAGATGCAATAGCAAGTCCAATTCCCTTACTGGAACCGGTAATGATGGCGACTTTACCGGTTAATTCAAATAAATTTTTAGTGCTTTTTGTCATTTTTAAATAGGCATTGCTCCTCCATTGGCATGTAATGTATGTCCACTAACAAACCCTGCTTCTTTTGAAGCTAAAAACAGATAAGCATGAGCCATATCTTCTGGCGTTCCAATTCGTCCAACTGGAATTTGAGTAATTCCAGCTTTAATAATTTCTTCGGGCATAGAATCTGTCATTTCAGATTTGATAAAGCCGGGAGCTACAGCATTAACTGTAATATTGTATTTACCAACTTCTCTACATAACGAGTGCGTAAAGCCAACAATTGCTGCTTTGCTCGCTGAATAATTCGTTTGACCAAATGCTCCTTGAAAAGCATTAATCGAAGAAGCTGAAATGATCCGACCATAATTAGCTGACTTCATATGAGGTAAAACTGCCTTAGTGGTTATAAATAATGAATCCACATTAACTGAACGTACCATATCCCATTCTTCTCGGGTCATTTTTAAAATAGAACGATCTCTAATAATTCCTGCATTATTTATTAAAACATCTATCTTTCCATGATTGTCAATGATATTTGCTACGGCAGAATCAACAGAGTCTTGACTAGTAACGTCTACCTTTTGAAAAAAGATACTTCCTCCATCTGCTGAAATATTATCGGCTGTTGTTTGGCCTTCTTCGAGAACATCCCACAGCGCAACTGTAGCACCTTCATTACAAAATATTTTACAGATTCCTTCCCCTATTCCGCGGGCACCACCGGTTATAATAACAATTTGTCCGTCTAATTTTTTCATTATTTAATTTATATTTTAAAAGTTGATTCGATTTATTACTTCCTAGCCAAAGTTCTCCATTGTGTTTTATTGCTGAAGTAAGGTAATAAGCTTTTCCTGATTCGTCCTGTAGATTTTTCAGCTCCAGTAATAAATACTATTTTTTCTTCTTTCATAATAAAAAAAAAGGGTAACTGCTTTCGCAATTACCCTTTATGAAGTTAAATAACATTAGAAGCTATACGTTGCTTTGGCAATAATTCGTCTACCAATTATAGGCATATCCTGGAAATGATCTATATTTTTGATCAAAAACATTTGTTCCTGATATATCTAAACTAAGGCCTGTTCCAAATACAAATCCAATATTCATGTCTACTAAATTCTTTTCTTGAACAGTTCCAGCATAAAGTGCCATATCAGAATTGAATTCATCATCATGTTGAAAAGAAAGACTGTATCTAAATCCTTGTAAACCAGCAGCATAATTTAATCCCATTCTGTACTTAAATTTAGGAGCATTTAAAGATGAGGTAAATGGAAGGTCATCATCACCAACTTCCCACTCATTTTGACTTAACCAAGAGGTATTTGCAAAAAGTGAAAATTTATCAGTTGCAAAGTACTGAAGTGATACATCAGAACCCCAGTGGCTACGTGTAGCATCTCCATAATTTCTATATCCCCATGCTGGGTGAACAAAACCGTCTCCAGAGGGTGCTGCTGAAGATTCTACAGCTCCTATAAAAGGGAAGTCTCCTGCAGCATTTGCACCAGCTGCATCATTAAATCCTTGTCCCCCAGCTGTAAAAGCACCGGCTGCGGCCGCAGCAAGACCACCGATAGACTGCCCTATAAGTGGGGCAGCTGTCGCTGCTGTTGCAGCGGCAATTGATGGAACGGCAGAAGGCAAGCCTAGAAGTGCAGCAGTAGCAGCATCAAGGCCGGTTGCAGGTAGCCCTAAAGCAGCATATTGCGCTGTAACACCTGCTTGAACTTGTGCAGTCACCCCTTGTGTAACAAGAGCTATAAGTGTTGGATCAGATGCAATATCTGCAGCAACTGCTGCAGCTAAATCAGTAGGAACATCAGCTCCAACTGTTGCATAAGAAGGACCTACATCTGTATAAATTGTGAATCCAGTGTTAGCATAGGTGTAAACATCTACACTTACTTTCAATTTTTTATTAATTACACCTGTATACCCAAATTCAAGTTGGTCTAGTGTTTGCAATTTAGAAATCCCTGATCCAGAATTACTAAAATCAAAAGGTTGAGGTTGACCTCCACCTAAAGCAGAAAGAAGAGTATATGGAAATAAAGATCCTGTAACTCCAGCTGGTCCAGCATAAGTTGCAAAGAAATTATTCAGAATTGGCTCAAGACCTTGGAGTGGTGCTAAAGCTGGGTTTGTCTGAAAAGCTGCGGCTAGTCCTGAAGGAACTAGACCTCT
The DNA here is from genome assembly GCA_905182305.1 of Flavobacteria bacterium MS024-2A. Classification (GTDB taxonomy): domain Bacteria; phylum Bacteroidota; class Bacteroidia; order Flavobacteriales; family Flavobacteriaceae; genus MS024-2A. Next base: position 40,499 of record CAJJBB010000001.1, on the reverse strand, counting down.
AACAGCACCATAAGGAATGGCAAGAGGTAAGCCGGGTGTGTTTTGCGGAAGTGGTACTCCAAAAACAGTATCAATAGGATCGCTAGGACTTATCGATTGAGCTTCGTTTTGCCCAGATAACCAAACACTACTTCCAGGCGCTAAATTTAAAAGAGGGAAATTAATGTATTGTTGAATTGCAGCTACACTTGAGAGAGCTCTGTTAAAGGATGCTCTGAACGTATGATTTTTAGAAGCCTTATATACTAACGCTACTCTTGGTGCTATTCCACCAGTATCTTGAAAAGTAAATTTATCATATCTAAGAGCATAAGTAAGATCTAATTTATCTCCTAATTTAGATGTTCCTTGTCCATAAATACCTACAACACCGTAAGGATCGTCGTCATCAAACTTCCCGTATAATGTATACTCTGAATCAGAAACAACATTTCTATAATCTGCTCCTACTGTAAAATTAGAACTTCAGAAACCCTGGAGTATCAAAATTGTATTGAATTTGAATTTCTGTATTAGATCGTTTTGCAACTTGTTGCAAACCTGTTCCATAAACAAAAGTTGGGCTTTCATCACCCCCACCATCATTATAATTGTAGTACGCTTGAGCAAAAAGTCCACCTGACTGAATTCGAGCCTGAGCCCAGTAGTCAGTACCATCAGCATATCCAGATCCTAGGCTGTTAAAAAATAGTCCTCCACCATGAGAAAAACCTCCAGAAACAAATGCTGTAGTTTGATCACTTGGACGAAATTCTAAATGAAGATTAGCATTATAATTTTCATATTCGCTAATCATGAGGGTTACCATCCCCATCTGGATCTAAATCATTAATGTCTAATAAAACTGTTCCAGGTCCAGACTGGTCTACCTGTCCGCCTGTAATTGTTGGTTTTCGAATCGTAGTTGCTAAACCTGCAATTTGACCAGCATCCTCAATTGGATCAAGAGTGAAGTCATCACCTGATGTATATCGTACATTAACTTTATAACCAAATGTTTTATCATCATTAGCCCATGCATGTCTTAATGATGTTCCTACAGTATTTAATCCACCACCAAAAGCTTCGATAGTAGTTCCGGGTTTATCAATTGCACTTTTACTTAAAAAGTGAACAACTCCAGAAGTTACTCCAGGACCATAAAGTGCTGATGCAGCTCCGCGAACCACCTCAACTCGTTCTATATCTATATTAGATAATCCTGATTGAAAGTTAAAAAAGAGCCTGCAGCAGGAGTTACAAGATATCTATAATCTAGCATAGGAAGTGTAGAGGTTCCAAAAACTCCAGATCCTGCTCTCATTTCTATATTTAATGAATTAACAGAATTCTGTTGAATTTGAACACCAGGAATATTCACTAGATTTCTTATCGGATCAACAACATTGGCCGAATTCTCAATCTGTCTAGAAGAAATTACAGAAACTGAAGATGGCGCTTCTTGAATTTTTTGAGGTCTTCTTGAAGCAGATATTATTATTTCATCTAAATTCTGTCCAGCCTCAAGTGTAACATTAATTTCTTGATCTGCCGCTGTTACTTCAACAGTTTGAGAACCAAATCCTATAGAAGAAATAGTAATACTAAATGGGAATTCTGAGGAGGTATTCAACGAGAAATTACCATCAAAATCTGAGGAAGCCCCCGAATTAGTTCCATTAACAATAATATTTACCCCCGGGAGAGGCTGTTGATCTGAATCAGAAACACTTCCTGATATTGTTGATTGTGCCATCGCAATATTTCCCACAAAAAGCATGAGCGAAAAAATTGCTGTTTTAATTAAGTTGTTTTTTTTCATTTGTTTAGTTTTCATTTGTTTAGTTACTTACATGTAATAAAATACTCCTAATTATTGGTTTTAAATATTCTTTTGGTAGGTCATGTCCCATCCCTTTCAAATATAATTTTTTCGAATTTCGCATCAATATAGCATATTTTTTGGCATGTTCATAATTTATTAATGGGTCTTTCGTGCCATGTATAACTAATGTAGGGGTTATGATCTTTTCTAATTCTTCTAATCTTAAGCTTTATTGCTTTATTGTGATATTGGAATACTTTTAGATTTATTTCCTCCCTTATGTTTATACTCATATTAATAAAGAGATATCTGGCAATCGATATCTATAATGTATTCACCATTCCCATTAAACGCATATCCTGTTTTACCATGAAAAAATTAAGTAAGCTTTTAAATTTTGAATTTTTTGCTCTAAAAGCTCTTCGTAAACTTTAATTTTAAACATGTATTAAAGTATAATTATTCCCATATCACACTTGCTTGATCTTCATGCCATTTTGTGCAAAAGTCAAGATACTTTTTATCTACTTGATTACGTTTAATTTTAAGGGTTGGTGTAAGAAGACCATTTTCTACAGTCCATGGTTCTTTTACTACCACCAGTGTAGAAATCTTTTTATAGTTTTCTAATTTTTCGTTAGTTTCAACTAACAGCTTTTCTAATTTATTTGAAAGAGCCTTTTTGTCTGTTGCTTTTCCAATATCAGAAAGAACAGCAAGACATATGGGCTGCGGCATGCCCAAACCAATAACACAGACTTGCTCAAAAGCGATAGTTTCTCCAAAATAATACTCTAAAGTAAGGGGTTCAATATATTTACCTTTTGTAGTTTTAAAGTTATCCTTTACCCTACCTGTAATAAATAAAAATCCTTCTTTATCAATATGACCTTGATCCCCAGTATGAAGCCACCCATCTTTGAGGGTTTCTTCAGTAATTTCAGGTAATTTAAAATATCCTTTCATCACAAAGGGGCCTCGCATTAAAATCTCATTATTACTGGGATCAATACTAAGCTCAACTCCTGTCTGCGGGATTCCAACAGATCCTTTTTTATTAGTAATCTCTCCATCTAATTGAGTACAAACAGCACAATTTTCTGTCATCCCGTACCCATTAGTGATCTTAATTCCTAATTTATAAAACCACTCTCTTTGACTTTCTTGCATGGGAGCTGCACCGGAAACAGTAGCTCTAGCTCTACTTAAACCTAAAGCTTTTTTAAATTTTTTCTTTAAAATTCCTGAGATTATTGGAATTTTAAGTAGGATATTAAGTTTTTCTTGAGAAATCTTTGCTAAAATACCCATTTGAAATTTTGTCCAAATACGAGGAACAGCAAAAAATACGGTTGGCTGAACTTCTTGGAGGTTTTCACTAAAAGTGTCAAAAGACTCTACAAAGGAAATTGTCCCCCCATATCTAAAACATGTGAACTCAACTACCATTCTTTCTGCAATATGGTTTAAGGGTAAATATGAATAGAAATCATTATTTCCTGAAAAATTTATTTTAAGTGGATTAGATCCTTGTGTTAAAACTTTTGTGTTATCATTTGATAAAAAGTCTAAAACAACCCCTTTCGGACTTCCTGTAGTTCCTGAGGTAAAAACAATTGTCCATGTATCTGAAAGTTTCGGAACATGAGGAGTTTTTAAGGGTTCAAATTGATTGATAAAATCAAACCATTGATGTCCTTTATCAATATTAGAATGTCCTTTATAGGTTGGAAAAGCAATTATCGGCATAGCATCTGGAATTCCTTTTTGCAATTCATCCCACGTTTCAATTTTTCCGACAATTAAAATATCAACCTCTCCAAATGTTACTAGGTTATTAATTTCATCGCTAGATAAATTAGGGAAAAATGGAACTGAAATATATCCTGCCATAAGGATTGCTAAATCTGCAATAATCCATTCGCGACAATTTTTAGAAATTAATCCAATATGTGCTTTTTCTCTCAAACCCAAAGATTGAAGACCTGTAGCAAGTTTTCGAGCCATTTGCCCAACCTCCCCCCAGGTGTAAGTTTCCCATTGATCTCCAAAGGGTTGCTTTAAAAAAGGGCGGTCATGGAATTTTTCTTCCCACTCATAAAATTTAAAATCAAAATTGTCATTTTTCATCGGATTAAATTTAAATTAACAATACCTATCGAATTTTTACCTGCAGCGCTATATAGCAGATAATAGTTTTCTTCTATCGTTTTATAAATATACGGATCTCTTAATTGATTAACCGATGAACTCTTAAATGTGAATGATGGAAGTATTTCGATCGGTCATCCCTATGGAATATTAGGCTCTAAAATGTTATGTCATGCGCCAATTGAAGGTAAAAGAAGAGATGCAAAATACGTAGTCTCTTCAATGTGAGTAGTTGGAGGAATGCGAGCTACTTGCCTTTTTGAAGTTGTCTAAGGGTTAAAAATGATTAGAATACTTTAGGTTTACTCTTGGGGAAAACTTATTTTGGACATCAATAATAAATCTCATGTGTCTTGAAATTAATTGTTTACCTCTTTCTCAAAAATATATTTCGCTATTATAATAGAATCTATTTTAGATCTGTCAAAGTTTATGGTAAAAATAATATACCAAACGATGGAGGGGTATTATTCTCTCCTAATCATCAAGGCGCATTACTTGACCCACTTGTACTAGCATCACTAACCAAAGGCAAAATAACATCTCTCACTAGAAGTGATATTTTTGGTGGACCGTTTCAATGGTTTTTGGATGCTTTTTATATGCTTCCTGTTTACCGAATCAGAAATGGATATAGTAATCTAAAGAAAAATGATGAAATCTTTGCCAAATGCTATGAATTACTAGGGCTTGGAAAGTTTATGCTAATGTTTTCAGAGGGAGGTCACCACAATGAATACTATCTCCAGAACCTATCAAAAGGGAGTAGCCGCCTAGCTTTCAAGGCAGCCCAAGAAAATCCAGGAAAAAAGATTTATTTACAGCCTGTGGGTATAAATTATGGTCACCATCAACAACCCCGCTGCACACTACATTTAGTTTACGGTCAACCCATTAAAGTATCTGATTTTGTGGATCTAAAATTAACTGATGTAGAAAATATAAACATCCTTAAGCTGGAACTTCAAAATAGAATGAAAGCCTGTCTTTGGCTTCCAGATAAGACTGAAAACTATTTCATTCAAAAGAAAAAAATAAATAGGCATACAACTCATGTGGATTTCAAAACACTTAAATCAGCCTTGCAAAACAACTATAATAAAATGCCTGGAGTCAAACCAAAGAGCAAGACAAGAAAAGTTTTAATCTTCTTGCTAAGTGTACCCAATATTATTCCTCTTTGGATTAGTAGAAAAATAATTGGGAAACTCGAGGATATCGTATTTGTTAGCTCTTTAAAATATGTTTTGGGTGTCTTTTTATTCCCAATTTGGTGGCTTGCTACTTCTATTACAATTGCATATATGTATGGAAACAGAGTAATGACGACTTATCTATTAGTTTGTACCCTATCATTATTCATAAAACAAAGGTTTTCTCTATCATAATTAATTTTATTATAATAAATAATTATATCTAAGGATAATAATAACTTTTAAATCCCTTATATATTATTATATATAAGTAAAATCTATTATAAATAGATTAATTATAGCTTATTAAAATGTGTCGAGATTAGACTAAGTATTTGTAATTTAGTAAAATGCAAGATGTAATTATTATTGGAGCAGGACCCATTGGACTTGCCTGTGGAATAGAGGCTCAAAAAAAAGGCTTAAAATATACAATATTTGATAAAGGAACTCTGGTAAACTCATTATACCATTACCCTTTAAACATGACCTTTTTTTCAACTTCCAACAAACTTGAAATTGGTGATATTCCCTTCATATCTCATAACCCAAAACCAACACGAGCAGAGGCATTAGAATATTACCGAAGAGTGACGTCACATTGGAAACTGAATCTAAATCTATATGAATCTATAGAAAATATTGACACTCATCCAAAATATTTTAAAGTAACTACTACAAAAGACCAATATAAATCAAAAAATGTCATTGTTGCTTCTGGATTTTATGATCGTCCATTTTTACTAAATGTGCCAGGAGAGAACCTTGATAAAGTTCGACACTATTACAAGGAACCTCATCCTTATTTCGCAATGGATGTTGTAGTTATTGGTGGAGCAAATTCAGCGGTTGACGCAGCTTTAGAAACACATAGAAAAGGAGCGAAAAGTGTTACCATGATTATTCGCGAAAAAACAGTAGGTGAAAATGTTAAATATTGGGCACGGCCTGATATTATCAACAGAATCAAAGAAGGAAGTATTAAAGCGTATTTTGAGGCTGACATTACGGTGATTAATACAACGTCAGTTGAATTTAAAGACCCTAATGGAACACATAAAATTCCTAATGATTTTGTATTAGCAATGACTGGCTATCAGCCAAACTTTGAGCTACTAGAAAACTTAAATGTTCACTTTGAAAAAGATACTTTTAGAACACCCAAATACTCGAAAACAACCATGGAATCAAATACTAAAGGGGTGTATTTAGCTGGAGTTGTTTGTGGAGGGTACAAAACAAATAAATGGTTTATTGAAAATTCTCGTGACCACGCTAAGAAGGTTATGGACCACATTAATCAAAAACAAGATCTTTAGTGAAACTTTCGATTTACTACCTTACATAAAAAAGAAAAAAATTGAACGTACTTATTATTCCCGATTCTTTTAAAGGAAGTCTAACGGCAAGAGAAGTTGCAGAAATAATGGAGAAAAAAATAACTCAAATTTTTCCAAAAAGCATCTCACATATTATGCCATTTTCTGATGGCGGTGAAGGTGCATTAAATATATTAGAAGATCATGCTTCAGGAACTATGGTTAATTGTGAGGCCCAAGATGCGGTCGGTAATCCCTTAAAAGCACCTTATTTTCTATTTGAAAACGGAAATAGTGCCTGGATTGAATTATCAAAAACTTCAGGACTAACACAAATAAAAGAAGCTGACCAAAATCCCCTAAAGACATCGACTATAGGTACTGGAAAAGTTATTATTGATGCCCTCAACAAGGGCTGCTCAAAAATTTATTTGGGTATTGGCGGGAGTGCTACACACGATTTAGGAACAGGCATTATAAACGCACTAGGCGCAAAATTGATTGATTCCAATGGAGAAGAGCTTTTTCCAAACGGAGAAAATTTAGTTAAAATAGAAAGCATAGACCTTTCTAAAATAGACCCTAGAGTTAATGAAACAAAATTCATAATCGCATGTGATGTTCAAAATTCATTACTTGGCAGAAATGGTTCTGCGCATACTTATGCAAAACAAAAAGGTGCCTCGCAAGAAATGGTCAATCAATTAGAAAAGGGTGGGGAAAATTTTGCTGATGTTGTAGAGCGCCAGTTTGGGGAAAAAATAGATCGTATTTCAGGAGGTGGAGCTGCAGGGGGAGTTAGCGCTGGTTTATCTGGTATTATTAATGCGAAATTAAAAGAGGGTTTTGAATTACTAACACAACAAACAAACCTAAAAAGCATTATAAAAGAAATGGATTTAGTTCTTACTGGAGAAGGAAGCTTTGACGCTCAAAGTACTTATGGGAAATTACCCTATAAAATTGCGCAACTCACAAAAAAACATAATATACCTACCCTACTTTTTGCTGGAAAAGCTAGTCTTAAGAAAGTGTCAGGATTTCCACAGCTTAAGGTTTATGAAACTAAACCTAAAAATATGTCAATTGAAGAGGCAATGCAAGGAGCAACTGAAAATCTAGGTGTTTCACTAGAAAAAGTTCTTAACGATTATAAAAGGAACTAAATATTATGCTGTTTTCTCTCCTTAGTATTTTTATTGCAATTGCTTGGATTATTCTGGGCACCTCCTACACTAAGCTTCATCCCTTTATTGTCTTACTAATTGCAGCAGTCGTGTTATCAATTATTTTGGGAATAGACCCAATTGAAGCAACTGGAATAGTTTTTAAAGGGTTTTTCAAAATAATTAAGAATATAGGTTTACTAATACTTTTTGGAACGATAATAGGAGCTGCTTTAGAGCAATCAAATGCAACCCTTGCACTTGCAAAAGGAATCTTAAAGTCTTTACAAAAATTACCCCTTCCTTATGCGGTAAGTTGTATTGGTTACTTAGTTTCAATTCCTGTTTTCTGTGATGCAGCTTTTGTGATTTTATCACAACTTAATAAAACTCTTTCTTCTCAAACTAAAACACCTATGGTAGGGCTCACTGTTGCATTGTCAACAGGATTATTTGCTCCTCACGTTCTTGTTCCACCAACACCGGGGCCGCTTGCTGCTGCTGCTAATCTTAATTTAGAAAACCTTATCCTACTTATTGGAGTAGGCGGATCAATTGCATTTATATTAATTTTTGTTGGAGGCTGGTATGGGAATTATCTCATTAAGAAAAATAAGTATACAGAGTCAAATGAATCATTAGAAAATTCACCCTCAGAAAAAATATTTGGACTGCCTAGCTTTAGCAAAGCAATACTACCTATACTGGTACCAATTGGCTTAATGTGCCTTGGCACTTTACTTAAAATAGTCCCCAGCTTTATAGGACTAGAATATTTAATAGTTCTAACAAAGCCGACAACTGCCTTGGGAATAGGAATGCTTTTTGCATTTAGACTTCTATTTAAGCAACCCCAAAAAAATATTAGTAAGGCAATAAAAAAAGGTTTAAAACAGGCTATTCCCATACTGGCTATAACGGGAATGGGAGGAGCCCTAGGAAGCGTTATTCAAACCATTCCATTACAAGATTATGCACTTGAAATTTCAACTTTTTCTGGGTTTGGAATATTAATTCCTTTTTTGATTGCCGCTTTACTCAAAACAGCGCAAGGTTCTTCTACTGTTGCTATTATTACAACTTCATCCATTATATTTCCGTTACTTTCTGTTTTAGGTTTAGATAGTGAAATGGGAAAGGTATGGGCCATTATGGCCTTAGGTGTTGGATCAATGACAGTATCACATGCCAATGATTCTTATTTTTGGATTGTATCACAAATGAGTGGTATGGATGTTAAAACTGCCTATAGAACCCATACTGTTGGTACATTACTCCAAGGCATAGTAGGACTGGTAGTAGTGTTTATTGGATTTACGATTTGGACTGCAATGTAGGATCCTAGTAGGAAGAATAAATAATTTCCAATCGTACTCTTTTATCATCTAAAAGCTCATCGGGATGAGACCCGACCAAAATAGCTCCAATTGGGTTAAGAGTTGCTGTTAATGGGTACAATAAGTCTTCTTCGGAAAATTCAGTAATTGCTTTAACAGGGGTTAGATTATTGATGTCAGCATTAACGACCAATCCCAAATCAATATTGGTGGAATCATTTCTAATAATATTAGAAATATGCTGAGTGATATTAAACTTATAACGAAAAGGTAGATTCGAATCATCAAATTCTAAAAGTCCACCAAAAACATTTTTATTAGCATTTCTCCCAAAATTAGAAACAGATCCATCACTTATATAATCTGAAAGTGGTGCTCCAGAATTATAATCAAAAAGATATAAGCGAAGTGCCAATAACTCTTTCGTACTTGATGTTGTTGGATCGATATAAAAAATCAAATTAGCTTCGTTAATTAACCATGGTTTGCTTCTTAAATCTTCTAGCAATTCGTTTTCATTTTGATTTTCTTGAGAGAAAAGACGGACTTTTCCCATCAAACTTCCACTTTGGATGTATATTTTATCTACGGGTGTATTATTATTTGAATTAGTAATCCTTTCTTGGATAGCTATATCAAAAAGAGTGTTCTTTAAAGTATTTATTCGAATACCATTAAATATTAATGAAAAATCCTTCTCTGACACTTCAATGGTGTCGTCAGTAAGATCGCCTAAAGTACCTTGAGTTTGATAAACATCATATTCATATGTTACTTTTACTTCAGCATTCTGAATATCTAAAAGCATATATAAATCATCTGAAAAATCATCCGTTCTAATAATAATTCCTCGCGTGGCTCTTTGAAAAGCATCAATGGTAAGAAGATCATCAGTCCCTTCTTTATCGATAAGATTCTCTTGGAAGAATGATATATCCAAAGGAACTCTAATACGAGGGGTGATTCTTGTCTCAACCTGAGTAGATTCGTCAACATCAAGTGTATCAGGATCATCCTCTTCAAAATTGATACGGGTTTCTTCAAAATTCAATTGAATTATATCATCAAACAGTACCCTGTCATAAAATCCTTCTTCAAAATAATCTTGAGTAGAGTAATAAGCCTGGGTAGTTTCAAAATTGTCTAGTGGATCTAAGCCATTAAGGTAAGCCGTAAGTTCATATACTTTTAATGAAAAAGATGCTGCACGATTACCATAAATAGAATCAATTCCATAGGAAGTGTCTCCAGTTTGATAACCTGAATTATCGCTGTCATTGTGGTCTAATATTCCATCGCCGTCACTATCTGCACTTAACGGGTTCAATCCTGCTTGAAACTCAAAAATGTCGGTTAATTCATCTCCGTCAGAATTACTCTCAGGATCATTTGGATCAACATCTAAATCATCAATTACACCATCGAAATCTGAATCTTGCTGATTGGTAAAAAATGGGATCTCTAAGTAAACTGATGTTACTCTTTCATTCTCTGGAATAAGATTTGGATCTGATTCGTCAGGCTCATCTTCAAGTAGCTGTCTGTGATTTCCAAAAAACGGATTATTTCCAATGTTTAGTTGAGCAGCGAAACTTGCCTCTGCCAAACCAAAAACAGGATGATTAATTTTACCTAGTTGGGCCAAAGGAAGACCATTTGTTTGAACTTTTCTGAGTTTTTTTTGAAACGTAAAAGCAGGTACAATTTCTTTAAGCGATTTAATAGTTTGGTCCTGAAATAAATTTTCTCCAACCGGAGTATAGTCTTGATTGCAAGAAGTATAAAGTAGGAGACAAACTAGGCTTACAAATAGATTTGTTGTGAGACGCATTAATTGTTTTTTACTTTTAAAATTTTTGGCTATAAAAATCAATATAAACCTCCTCATCTTTTGATTGAGTAAAGTCTAAATTAGGTTTTTTACTTTTTTTAACTTCAGAAACGACTGTCTCAGGAAGCTTTTCATCTGACATTATAACACCGTCAGAATGTTTAATTGCTATTGAAGTAAGTGCTTCATAGCTAGCCTTTTTTAATTCCTCTATATGTTCTGGATCAATTTTATCAAAAGCAACCTTTTCTTGGAACTTTTTGGAAAAAGGAGCTTCAAAATCAGGCCCGTAAAGAGAACTTATAATTTTACTTTCCGCAAAAAGAGGTTCATCTTTATAATAAGTTTTTAAATATAATGGGAAAAGTGAGGTAAACCAACCGTGTAAATGGATAATATCTGGAGACCAGTTTAATTTTTTGACCGTCTCTACAACACCTTTAGTGAAGAAAATCATGCGCTCATCATTATCTTTGAAGCATTTTCCTTGAGCATCATGTAAAAGTGCACGGCGCTTAAAATACTCTTCATTATCAATAAAGTAAACTTGCATACGCTCTTTTGGAATAGAGGCAACTTTAATTATCAATGGCATATCCATGTCATTAACAACTAAATTCATTCCAGACAAACGAATCACTTCATGCAATTGGTGCCTTCTTTCATTAATTAGACCATAACGTGGCATAAAAATTCGTGTTTGGCCTCCTTTCTCATTAATCTTTTTGGGGATTTGAAACGAATTGAGCGCTTGATCGGTTTGGGGTAGATAAGGAACTACCTCAGATGAAATGATTAAAACTTTCTTGTCTTTCATATAAATGATTTCCAAAGGGAAAAGTCATGCAAAAATACAAAATTAATGCACACATACTCAAAAACTACCTACTTTAGCAACGTTAATAATTTACTAAATGTTTGTATTTACTACTCACAGTGAACTTCGTAGCTTCTTAAAAAAGCAAACAGGTAGTGTAGGTTTGGTCCCCACAATGGGCGCATTGCACAAAGGACACCTTTCTTTAGTTCAAAAAGCTGCTGAAAATAATAACTGGGTTTTAGTAAGTATTTTTATTAATCCTACTCAATTTAATAATGCTAACGATCTTGCCAAATATCCTAAAAATATGGCGAAAGACCTTGAATTACTGACTCCATACAATAAAAAGCTTATCGTGTACACCCCTAATGATTCTGATTTGTATCCTAAGGCCATAAATGCTAAAAAGTATGATTTCGGAAGTCTAGCTTTACATATGGAAGGTGCTTTTAGAGACAATCACTTTAACGGTGTTGCCACAGTTATAGAGGCGCTTTTTAGGAATTTAAAGCCAGATAGAGCTTATTTTGGTGAAAAAGACTTCCAGCAATTGCAAATAATAAAAGCCTTAAATGATCAATTAAATCTTGGAATAAAAATTATAGGTTGCCCGATTATCAGAGAAATCGATGGTATTGCGATGAGCTCTCGAAATCAACTTCTTAATAAAAAAGAACGAAATGCAGCACCTATTATACATCAAACACTTCAAGAAATAGCTGAAAATAATGGTCGCTGGGATGTTAACTACATGAACCATTTTTTTAAAAAAAGTGTAGAAGAAAATTTCTTTTTAAGAGTAGAATATTTTTTTGTGGCAGAAGAAGCAACATTAATACCAGTCAGCCATCTTAAAAAACAAAATGACTACCGAATTTTTGTGGCGGTTAATGCTGGTAAAACTAGGCTTATTGATACCCTAAAATTAGGGAGAATATAATACCTTTGCCGCATGTTAATAGAAGTACTAAAGTCAAAAATTCATCGTGTTACTGTAACCAATGCCGATCTTAATTATATCGGGAGTATAACGCTTGACAAAAATCTTATTGATGCTGCTAATATAATTACAGGGGAAAAGGTCCAAATTGTAAATATTAACAATGGTGAGCGATTAGAAACTTATGTGATTGAAGGTCAAGCTGGCTCAGGAGAAGTCACCCTTAATGGCCCTGCAGCTAGAAAAGTTCAAAAAGGAGATATCATCATAATTATAAGTTACGCTCAAATGGAGTTTGAAGCCGCTAAAAAATTCAAACCTTATCTTATTTTTCCAAACGAAACTACAAACCAACTAGATTAAATTTTGGGAAAACTAAAAGCTATTTTGAAAATTTTAGCACCTCTTAGCATTGGTCTGTTTTTTATCTTTTTAACAATAAATGCAACTTCAAATGAAGAGCGGGAACTAATTTATACTTACATAAAAAATGCGGATTATCGCTTTTTATTTCTGTCTGTTTTTTTTGGAATTTTGAGCCATCTTTCACGTGCATACCGTTGGAAATTTTTGTTGGCCCCTTTAGGCTATAAACCTAGGTTTATAAATACTGTCCTTGCAGTATTGATTGCCTATATTGCCAATCTTGGGATCCCTCGTTCTGGAGAAATTTTAAGAGCTACCACCCTAAGTTCCTATGAAAAAATCCCTTTTGAGAAGACCTTTGGAACTATAATTGCAGAGCGTTTAGTTGACATGATTATCTTAATCAGTTTAACTTTACTGGCTCTTAGCTTACAATTTGAACTTATTTGGAGTCTTTTAAAAGAGAGACAGGTTTCAATGACAAAACTATTATATTGGTTCTTTGGGTGTTTAATTCCTGCTATTTATGTGATTCGTTTTTTGTTTAAACAAGAGAAACATCCTGTAATCGTGAAAATTAAAAACTTTTTGAAAGGATTGGCTGAGGGAATTCTTAGCCTAAAAAAAATGCCAAACAAAGGGGCATTTATTGCACATACATTATTTATTTGGATAATGTATATGGCCATGTTTTATGTTGTGAAATGGGCTGTACCTGAAACATCAACACTTGGCTTGAATGCTTTATTACCTGCTTTTGTTATTGGTGGTTTAGCAATATCTGCTTCTAATGGCGGAATTGGAATCTATCCTTTTTCCGTAGCTTTAATGCTAGCAGCTTTTGGTGTTTCAAATGAATCAGGATTAGCTTTTGGGTGGATCACTTGGACTGCACAAACCATTATGATAATTGTCTTTGGAAGTCTTTCCTTTTTTGCACTACCTTTAGTTAATCGCAAATAAAAACGTTTATTCATAAGTTATGGCCAAAGTAAAAAAAGCTTTTTTCTGTCAAAGTTGTGGAGCACAAAATGCTCAATGGCAAGGACAATGTAATGCTTGTAAAGCCTGGAATACCTTAGTAGAGGAAATTATTGAAAAAGAAACTCCTAAAGAATGGGTGTCAGACACTTCACTGCAAAACACAATACCTATCCCAATAAATGCGATAGATGTAACTCAAACTCCTAGAATAAAAACTAAAGATGAAGAGTTAAATCGTGTATTGGGAGGTGGGTTAGTCCCTGGGTCAGTTATTCTTTTGGGTGGGGAGCCTGGTATTGGAAAATCAACGTTACTCCTTCAAGTCTCGCTTAGTTTAACTACAAATGTGCTTTATATCTCTGGAGAGGAAAGTCAACAACAAATCAAGCTTCGTGCAGACAGAATGGGTCTCTCTGGAGAAAATTGTTTTGTACTTAGTCAAACCGAAACACAAAAAATATTTCAACAAATTCGAAAAGTAAAACCAGACCTTTTAATTGTGGACTCTATTCAAACGCTACACAGCAATCATATTGAAAGTGCTGCTGGTAGTGTATCCCAAATTAGGGCAACCGCGGGAGAATTAATTCAATTTGCAAAAAACACTAACACACCTGTGATTTTAGTGGGTCATATAACCAAAGACGGAAACATTGCTGGGCCTAAAATTTTAGAACACATGGTTGATACGGTTCTTCAATTTGAAGGAGACAGAAATCATATTTATCGAATACTTAGAGCGCAAAAAAACCGATTTGGAGCTACTTCTGAAATTGGAATCTATGAAATGATATCTCAAGGATTACGACAAGTAACCAATCCCAGCGAAGTATTGATTTCAGAAAAAGAAGAGGCCTTAAGTGGCCATGCAATAGCAGCAACTGTAGAGGGTATTCGACCTTTAATGATTGAAGTTCAGGCCCTTGTAAGCACTGCAGTTTACGGGACTCCACAAAGGAGTAGTACTGGATTTAATGCCAAGCGCTTAAATATGCTTTTGGCTGTTTTAGAAAAAAGAGCGGGTTTTTCCCTTGGCAGTAAAGATGTTTTTATCAATATCACAGGAGGTATTACGATTGAAGATCCTGCCTTAGACATGGCAGTTGTAGCTGCACTTTTATCTAGCTACCACGATATTCCTATTTTACAAAAAATATGTTTTGCTGCTGAAATTGGTCTGTCTGGGGAGATTCGTCCTATTGCTAAAGCAGAAATAAGAATTCAAGAAGCTGAAAAATTAGGCTTTGAACAAATTGTAGTATCAAAATTTTCTAAACTTGGAACAACCCCTAAATCGATAAAAATTAAAGCCTTTTCTAAAGTAGAAAATCTCGTTGATTTTCTTTTTTAAAGAAGCTTGTTTAGAAAAATACAATATCTTTATATAGACTTAAATTAGTTCTCTATGGACAAAATTGTAAAGCAATTTCTTGAAGAAGTAAGCGCCAAAAATAAAAACGAACCTGAGTTTATGCAGGCAGTAACTGAGGTTGCCGAGACTGTTATCCCTTATATTGTTGAACATGATATTTACTATGGGCAAAATATTTTATTAAGAATGGTTGAACCTGAACGTGTATTGTCATTTCGCGTTGCTTGGATTGATGATAACGAAGAAATTCAAGTAAATAGAGGCTATAGAGTACAAATGAACTCTGCCATTGGTCCGTATAAGGGAGGTTTGCGTTTTCATCCTAGTGTGAATTTAAGTGTTTTAAAATTTTTAGCATTTGAACAAACATTTAAAAATAGTCTGACAACACTCCCTATGGGTGGGGGAAAGGGAGGTTCAGACTTTAATCCTAAAGGGAGGTCAGATACTGAAGTTATGCGTTTTTGTCAAAGCTTTATGACAGAACTTTATAGTCATATTGGTCCTAATCGTGACGTTCCTGCAGGCGATATAGGTGTTGGAGGAAGAGAAATAGGTTATTTATTTGGACAATATAAAAGACTACAAAATGAATTTACGGGAGTCTTAACTGGAAAAGGAGCCTCCTTTGGCGGATCATTAATTCGTCCTGAGGCTACTGGTTATGGTGTGGTTTATTTTACTGAGCAAATGTTGATGTATAAAAAAAATAGCTTGAAAAATAAAAAAATTACTATTTCAGGCTCTGGAAATGTTGCACAATATGCAACAGAAAAATGTATTCAATTGGGTGCTAAAGTACTTACGTTGTCAGACTCTTCTGGTTACATAATGGATCCCGATGGAATTGATGAAGAAAAATTAGCCTTTATAATGGACTTGAAAAACGTAAAAAGAGGCCGTATTAGTTTATATATAGAAAAATACCCAAAAGCAACTTTCCATTCAAAAGAAACTCCTTGGAAAGTAGCATGTGATATTGCACTCCCTTGTGCTACTCAAAATGAATTAAACGGTGACGATGCTAAAATATTATTAAATAATGGTTGTATTTGCGTTGGTGAAGGTGCTAACATGCCATGCACTCCAGAAGCAATAGAATTATTTAAAAAAAATCAACTGTTATTTGCGCCAGGAAAAGCCTCTAACGCAGGGGGGGTTGCTGTTTCAGGACTTGAAATGGCTCAAAATTCATTGCGCTATAGCTGGACAAGAGAAGAGGTTGATAACCGTCTCCAAACTATTATGGTAGATATTCATGAATCTTGTCTAGAATATGGGGAAGACAAACATGGATATGTAGACTATGTGAAAGGAGCCAACATTGCAGGTTTTGTAAAAGTTGCTGATGCCATGCTTGCTCAAGGAGTAGTTTAACACAAAAACAAGTGCAATATTCTGTTGAGGCCATCACACTTACTACAGTAAAATATGGAGATTCAAGTCTAATTTTATCTTGTTTCACAAAACAGTATGGGCTTCAATCCTATATGCTTAAAGGCATACTGTCTTCTCGTAATAATAAAAAAATTCCTAGATCTTTATTTGAGCCACTAAATCTTCTTGAGTTAGAGGTTCCTAAAAACTCCAAAGATCGTTTAGGCTATATAAAAGAAGCAAAACTCCATTATCCCTTTCAATCAATTCCTTTTGATTTAAGAAAAAAATCACTCTTGTTTTTTTTAGCTGAAGTAATTAGTCAAGTAGTTAAAGAAGAACAAGAGGTTAATCTGGGTCTTTATGATTTTCTAAAAACAAGATTGCTTTGGCTGGACACAGAGGACCAAGTTGGACTTTTTCATATTAAAATGATGCTAGATTTAACAAAATTTATTGGTTTTTATCCAAACTTAACCCAAAAGAATGCTCCCTTTTTTGATTTAAAAACTGGTTGTATGGGATCTACAAAGACACATCCTGATTTTCTTGAAGGAAAATTTAAAAATTATTGGATACAGTTATTTGGCGTGAAATTTGATGCTATTGAGAATATTAGACTTTCAAAAGATGAAAAATCGGATTTGTTAAAATACGTTGTTCGTTATTTTCAATTACACTTACAACAATTTAAACCTCCTAAATCAACTGAAATATTGAATGAAGTTTTTAAGTAGTTTTAGCTTGTTTTTTGTATTCATTCTGCCCTTTGGGGTTCTTGGACAAGAATTACTATTACTTAATGCCGCTTCAAATGATCCCATAGAGGGAGCATCAATATATGATACCTCTAAAAAAAAATCCACTTTAACAAATGAAGATGGAAAAGCAGACCTTTCTATTTTTTCTAAAAACGATCAATTATATGTCCAATATTATGGATATCAAAGTTATACTTTAAAGCTTTTACCAGAACACTTAGATAGTGTTATAACAATTCTTTTGAAAGAAGAAGAACAAGCGCTCGATGAAGTCGTTTTATCGGTAGCCAGAAGAGCAACTTCTCGAAAGAAAATTGCAGAAAAAGTAAATATTATTGGATCCGATGAAATTAAATTACAACGCCCTGCAAATGGCGCTGATTTATTGGGTTTAAGTCCTGGAGTTCGTATACAAAAATCACAGGGTGGTGGAGGAAGTCCAGTAATACGAGGGTTTGAAGCGAATCGGCTGTTGTTGGTTGTTGATGGTGTTCGCCTGAATAATGCTATATATAGAAGTGGTCACTTACAAAATGCCATTACCGTAAACCCTAATATAGTTGAACGTGTTGAAGTGGTGTTCGGATCTTCCTCTGTGGGTTATGGTTCTGATGCATTGGGAGGTGTAATTCATTATTACACTCGCAATCCACTGATTAACAGTAAAAAGAAAGTAGTCTCTCAATTTTCTAGTAATTTTTCATCTGCAGACCAGGCCACCATTAATTCAATTTCTACTGAGGTTAGTTTTAAAAAATGGGCAAGTCTCACTAGTATAAATTACTCAAGTTTTGGTGATCTAAGAATGGGTGAAAACAGACCTCATGGTTTTAAAAACTGGGGTCTTACTGATTTCTATTCAGGTAATAGTAGGTCTCGATTCAGTCCTACTCCATTAAAAAATGAGAATTCTTTTATTCAAAAAAATACCGGATATAATCAAATTGATTTATTTCAAAAACTTTTAGTCCAACTAGATGGTCAAAATCAGTTCATCCTTAATTTTCAATACTCAAACTCTTCAGATATTTCAAGATATGATAAACTTTCAGAAGAGCGCAATGGAAGTTTACGATATGCAGAATGGTTTTATGGTCCTCAAAAAAGAATATTAATCTCTCCACAATACAAATTTTTTAAAAACAAACGCTTCTTGAATTCTGGAAAAATAATCTTTGCTTATCAAGATATTGAGGAATCAAGAATTAAGCGAAGCTTTGGAAGCTTAACAAGAAATTATCAGCGAGAAGGGGTGAAAGTGTTAAGTTTAAATGGGGATTTTGAGTTTGATTTCAAAGAAAATCATTCCATTTCCTATGGTTTTGAGGGAACCTATAATAAAGTGAGTTCTTTTGCCTTTAAAAAAGATTTGATTCTTAATGAAGATCAGATTATTGGCTATGCTCCTAATTTACCTATCCCAACTCGCTACCCAAGCGCAGGAAGTTCCTACAGGAGTTTTGCAGTTTTTGTTAACTGGATTTGGGACCTCAATGAGCAACTAACATTAAATGCAGGGATAAGACTCACCTCTACAGGTTTAAATGCAAGTTGGAAAGAGTGGAATAATATTGATGCGTTCCTTTCTTCAGTTAAAAATAATTCTGATGCACTAACGGAAACAATTGCCCTTACTTACCGCCCCTCAAAAAAAATACAATGGAATGCTGTTTTTTCAAATGGTTTTAGAAATCCTAATATAGATGATATTGGTAAAATAAGAGAGAGTAAAGGAATTTTAGTAGTACCAAATCCATTTCTTTATCCAGAATATGCTTATAATTTTGAAGTTGGTTTAACAAACTACTTAAAACAATCGAAAAATTATATTTCTCTTCGCGGATTTAGCACTTTAATCTCACGTCATATAGGACGAGACAAGTATGTTATTTATGCTGACAAAACAACAGAGGATTTAAATACCATCATATACAATGGAGAAGAATTAAAGACCTTTGCAAATAATAATTTAGGGAATAGGTATCTTTTTGGTGCATCTATAGACTATTATTATTCCTTTACAGAATCTATTTCAACCCAAGGGAATTTATCATATATAAATGCTGTAAAAGACGAATTATACGGACCACTTCCCTCTATTTCTCCCCTTTTTGGGAATCTATTATTGATATTAAAGAAAGAAGCCTGGCATGCATCTCTTCGTTTTCAATTTAGTGGTAGTAAAAGCCCTGAAAACTACAGTATGGGTGGAGAAGATGGTCTTGAAGAAACTCCTTTATTATCAGAAAATTTAATGCTTTATTCTGGAACACCTTCTTGGAATGATCTTTCGTTATTAACACAATATAAGCTTAAAGAAAATATAAATTTTCGTCTTGGTGTAGATAATATTTTTGATGTTCACTACCGAACCTTTGCCTCTGGAATTTCAGCGCCTGGTAGAAATTTTAAAATTGGACTCAATCTTTCTTTTTAGTAGAAAAATATCCCTCGTGTTAATCCGTATAGGTTTGCCTCACTATTTTATTGAAAATTAATTACTTTCGCATTGAAACACAAAAAAGAAGAGGGCATAGCAACATAAAGCCCTTGTCTTTATAATATTAACTATAAAAATAGTTTTAAGTAACACCTTTGAATAAGCTTAAAAAAATAAAGCAAAGAGATGAAATTTAATGAATATAAAGGATTAAACTTACCAAAAATAGCTGCCGAAATTTCGGATTGTTGGGAAGAAAATGATACCTTTTTAAAAAGCGTTAAAAACAGGGTGGATAGCCCTGATTTTGTCTTTTATGAGGGTCCTCCCTCCGCGAATGGAACACCTGGTATTCACCATGTAATGGGACGTACTATTAAAGATATTTTTTGTCGTTATAAAACTCAAAAAGGATTTAAAGTTAACAGAAAAGCAGGATGGGACACCCATGGACTTCCCGTAGAACTTGGTGTAGAAAAAGAGTTAGGTATTACAAAAGAAGATATTGGAAAAACTATTTCAGTAGAAGAATATAACATGGCCTGTAAAAAAGCTGTAATGCGCTATACCGATGTTTGGAATAAACTTACAAAACGCATTGGCTATTGGGTAGATATGGAAGATCCATATGTTACATATACTTCAAAGTATATGGAAACTGTTTGGTGGCTACTTAAGCAAATTCATGAAAAAGGACTTCTTTATAAAGGTTATACCATTCAACCTTACTCACCTATGGCTGGAACAGGCTTAAGTTCCCATGAGCTAAACCAACCTGGCACCTATCAAGATGTAACGGATACTTCTGTAACTGCTCAATTTAAAGCAATCGAATCGAGTCTTCCTTCTGCACTAAGAGGCGAAATACCATTATATTTTCTTGCCTGGACAACTACACCATGGACACTCCCATCTAATACAGCCCTCACGGTTGGGAAAAATATTGATTATTTAGTCGTCACTACTTTTAATCAATATACCCATCAACCAATTCGGGTTGTGCTTGCAAAAGGATTAGTCTCGAAACAATTTGGAAAAAAGTTTACGCTACAAGAAGATCTATCAACCTATAAATCGGGTGATAAAAATATTCCTTACCGTATTGAAAGAGAATTAAAAGGGAGTGAATTACTTCATATCAAATACGAACAGCTTTGGACAGAAGCACCCTTGCCTTTAACCAATCCTGAAAACGCTTTTCGCATTATTGCTGGGGATTTTGTTACCACTGAAGATGGTACTGGAATTGTTCACACCTCCCCAACTTTTGGTGCAGATGACGCTAAGGTTGCCAAAGAAGCGTCTCCAGAAGTTCCACCGTTACTGGTTTTAGATCAAAATGGAAATACAGTTCCACTTGTTGATCTTAGAGGGCGGTTTAGGAAGGAAGTAGGGCTACTTGGAGGTCGTTTTGTAAAAAACGAATACTATCCAGAGGGAGAAGTCCCTGAACGATCTACCGATGTGGAGATTGCAATTCAGTTAAAGAGAGAAAATCGAGCATTCAAAGTTGAAAAATATGTTCACTCTTATCCTAATTGCTGGCGTACCGACAAACCTATATTATATTATCCGCTAGATTCCTGGTTTATAAAAGTAACTGAGGTGAGGGATCAAATGGTCTCGTTAAACAAAGAAATTAATTGGAAACCAAAATCTACTGGTGAAGGTCGTTTTGGTAATTGGCTGTGTAATGCTAATGACTGGAACCTCTCTAGATCACGTTTTTGGGGAATTCCCCTACCAGTATGGCGAACAGAAGATGAGCAAGAAACAAAAGTGATTGGATCTATTGCTGAATTAAAAGAAGCTATAGCAGTATCTGTAAGTAAAGGATTAATGGATAAAAACCCTTTTGTTGATTTTAAAGAAGGGGATTTTTCTGATAAAAATTACAATCTTGTTGATTTACATAAAAATATAGTTGATACACTGGTTCTTTCTAGTTCTAATGGACAACCAATGAGAAGAGAATCTGACTTAATTGATGTTTGGTTTGACTCAGGCTCTATGCCCTATGCACAGTGGCATTATCCTTTTGAAAATAAAGAAAAAATTGACTCTGGTGAAAGCTTCCCTGCTGATTATATTGCCGAAGGAGTAGACCAAACAAGAGGGTGGTTTTATACTATGCATGCTATTGGAACATTAGTTTTTGGGAAAAAAGTATATAAAAATGTTATTTCAAATGGATTAGTGTTAGACAAAACTGGACAGAAAATGTCCAAACGTTTAGGAAACGCGGTGGATCCTTTTAAAATCCTAGATCAATTTGGAGCAGATGCAATAAGGTGGTATATGATCTCAAATACTAATCCTTGGGACAATTTAAAATTTGATACTGAAGGAGTTTCGGAAGTGCAACGAAAATTTTTTGGTACCCTTTATAATACTTACTCATTCTTTAGCTTGTATGCCAATATTGACGCTTTTAACCCCAAAAAAGAAGTGACAATACCTTTGAAAAAAAGAGCTGAATTAGATCTTTGGATTCTTTCTGAATTACACAGTTTAATTCAGAAAGTAGATTCGGCTTATGAAGATTATGAACCCACAAAAGCAGCTCGATTTATTTCTGATTTTGTCCAGGAAAAATTAAGTAATTGGTATGTTCGCCTTTGTAGAAGACGTTTTTGGAAGGGTGAATATGGCCCTGACAAAATTGCTGCATATCAAACTCTGTATGAATGCTTGATTTCGATTTCAAAGTTGGCTGCTCCCATAGCGCCATTTTTTATGGATAGATTGTACCAAGATTTAGTTCAAAACACTAGTAGGTCAATTCACTTAACCGATTTTCCAATTGTAAATTTAGGAAACATCAATATCTCTTTAGAAGACCAGATCAATAAAGCACGAACCCTTACTTCATTGGCATTATCACTTCGTAAAAAAGAACAAATTAAAGTGCGACAGCCACTTCAAAAAATGATAATTCCAGTAAAAAATCCTTCAGAAAGAAAACAAATTGAAGGTATTACGGAGCAATTAAAAGGAGAAATTAATATTAAAACCATTGAGTTTTTAGATGATGCAAACTCATTATTGGTAAAAGAAGTAAAACCTAACTTTAAAGCATTAGGACCTCGTTTTGGAAAAGATGTGAGGGCAATAGTTGATGTTATTAAGGGCTTAAGTAACGAACAAATTACTCAGTTAGAGGAAAATGGCAAACTTAAGGTTAAGCTAAACAAAAAAAATGTCATTTTAGAGCAATCGGATGTTGAAGTTTATTTCAAGGATATTGAGGGGTGGCATGTAGCTCAAGGCAATGGAATGACTGTGGCACTTGACATGACACTAACGCCTGAACTGATTCGAGAGGGTATTGCTAGAGAGTTAATCAATAGAATTCAAAATTTCAGAAAAGATAGTGGACTAGAGGTTACTGACAAAATTGATGTTTTCTTGAAAAAGGAATCAAAACTAGAAGCCGCCGTTTTAGAAAATAAAAGTTATATATTGTCTGAAACTTTAACAGAGAACCTAACATTTGAATCTTCTTTGGAAGGGGGATTGGTACTTGAATTTGAAGATATAAATACATCTATTACAATTAAAAAAATAAGTGATGAGTTCAACAATAAAAATCCGTTTTAGTGACAGCGAACTTCTAGAGTTCAAAGCCTTAATTGAAGAAAAAATTAAAAAAGCAAAAGTAGATCTTGAATTATTGAGGAGTTCATACATGAATGATGGAAACAATGGTACTGAAGACACAGCACCAACATTCAAAGCTTTTGAAGAAGGTTCGGAAACAATGTCTAAAGAGGCTAATACACAACTTGCGATTCGTCAAGAAAAATTTATTCGTGACCTTAATAACGCGTTGATTAGAATTGAAAATAAAACATATGGAGTTTGTAGAGTGACTGGCAAGCTTATTAACAAAAAACGTTTATTTCTTGTGCCACATGCAACCTTAAGCATTGAGGCAAAAAATATGCAAAAATAAGTTTTAAAGATCCTATTTTGACCGCTAAAAAAACATATTCCACTTATTGGTGGGTACTTCTAATTATTGTTGGTATTCTCTTCGTTGATCAATGGAGTAAAATTTATATTAAGTTGCATTATCCCCTTTCTGGTTATGGGGTTCCCCCTATTATAGATATCGGGTTTTTTAAATTGCTTTTTGTTGAAAATAAAGGCATGGCAATGGGAACTAAATTAAATGACTTCCTCCCTTTTATTAATGAGGATACTGCTAAATTATTCCTAACGCTTTTTCGTTTAATAGCAATTGTTGGCTTGGGATACTGGCTTTGGGATTCTCTAAAAAAGAAAAGTTCCATGGCATTAATTTGGGCACTGGCCTTAATTTTTGCGGGGGCACTGGGAAATATTATTGATTCTGTTTTTTATGGTGTTTTGTTTTCAAGTAGCTATAGCAGTATTGCAACACTTTTCCCTGATGAAGGAGGGTATGCTCCATTGTTTTATGGACACGTTGTTGATATGCTACAGTTTCCTTTAGTGGAATGGACCTGGCCTTCTTGGTTACCAATAATTGGCGGCAATACTTTTTTGTTTTTTCAATATATTTTCAATATCGCAGATACTGCTATTAGTTCGGGGGTAGGAATTATGATTGTTTTTAATAAAAAAATCTTTTTGAAAGAAGTACCTAAAATTGATGAATCCTCTTCGGAGTAACACAGTAATCTAACGGAATATCTTCAGGACGTATTCCTTGAACCTGTTTTATAGGCTCAAAAAAAGAAAAACCAATTTTCAGAACCTCAGGTTTACAAATTAGTAAAAAAGCATCATAAAACCCTTTCCCATATCCTACTCTGTTCCCAAAAGTATCACACCCTAAAAGAGGAATAAAAACAACATCTAACATTGAAGGAGCAATTGTAATACCTCTTTCAGGCTCAGGAATTTCCCATTTATTCTTAATAATTTTAGTTGAGTTATTCAACAGAATACTTGTTAGAGAATCATCAGAAGTGACTTTTGGTAGAACAATATGCTTATTTCGCTCTTGAAGAATTGTTAAAAAAAAAGAAGTGTTTACCTCAGCCTTTTTAATGATTGGTAAAAACAAATGAAAATATTCAAGTTCCCAAATAGGCAATTTCAAGCATTGATTTGCGATAGCTAAGCTTGATTCTTCACGAACTTTTGGAGAGAGTCTTAAACGTTTCTCTAAAAAAAGAAGTCGTAAATTTTCTTTTGTTTCTTTCATTAACTTGAATTGATGTCTAGAACAGTTTCTAGACCCAAAGAAAATCAATATTTTCGTTTTGTGAAACCTGATCTCATCGAAATACAATTAAAAAGTCTCCCCGAAGTTGCGGGAGTCTATCAATATTACGACAAGTCTGATCGTATTATTTATGTCGGGAAAGCTAAAAACCTTAAAAAAAGAGTTAGTTCCTATTTTAATAAAGTTCATGAATATAAAAAAACCAATGTCCTTGTAAAAAACATTGTTCGTATTGAGCATATTGTAGTTGAAACGGAAATGGATGCCTTGTTGTTAGAAAACAACCTGATCAAAAAACACCAGCCCCGATATAATGTTCTTTTAAAAGACGACAAAACCTATCCTTGGATTTGTATTAAAAAAGAATCTTTTCCTCGAGTCTTTTATACTCGAAAGCTCATTAAAGATGGTTCTGAATATTTTGGCCCCTTCACAAACCAAAAAACAATCATGACTCTTTTGGGACTTATTAGGTCGCTCTACCCCCTTCGTAGCTGTAAGTTTGACTTAAGTGATGAAAAAATTAAGTCCGCAAAATATAAAGTTTGCTTAGAATATCACATGGGAAATTGTCTTGCTCCCTGTACGAGTCAAATTAATCAATCCGATTATGATAATAATATCAAAGAAATAAGAGAGATCATTAAAGGAAATTTTAAGGGCTCTTTGAACACCTTTAAAAATCAAATGAAAGGCCATGCAAAGGCAATGGAGTTTGAAAAAGCTCAACTGGTAAAAGAAAAAATTCAATCACTCAATAATTTTCAGGCGAAATCAACTATTGTAAATACTAAAATTAATAATGTAGATGTATTCAGTATTATTTCTGATGAAGGTTATGGGTACATTAATTACCTTCAAGTTTCACATGGTTCTATTGTGAGGTCTCATACCTTAGAAGTAAAAAAGAAGTTAGATGAATCTAATGCAACTTTGTTGCAATTGGGAATTATTGAAATCAGACAATTATTTAAGAGTGATGCTAAAGAAGTTTTTCTTTCAGAATTAGTACCATTAGGAGAAGCATTGAAAATTAGCGTGCCACTCCAAGGAGATAAAAGAAAACTTGTAGATCTTTCAACTCGTAACGCAAAGTTTTTTAGGATGGACCGTTTTAAACAAATGAAGATAGTCGATCCAGAGCGACATACTTCGCGCATTATGAGTCAAATGAAAATAGATTTAAGGCTTCCAAAACCTCCTCTTCACATTGAGTGTTTTGACAACTCAAATATCCAGGGAAGTACTCCTGTAGCGGCCTGCGTTGTTTTTAAAAACGGAAAACCTAGCAAGAAAGAGTATCGACATTATAATATTAAAACTGTTGAAGGTCCAGATGATTATGCCTCTATGGAAGAAGTTGTATACAGACGTTATAAAAGACTTATGGAAGAAGAGGCTTCTATGCCTGAACTTATTGTAATAGATGGTGGAAAAGGACAATTGTCCTCAGCTGTAAAAAGTCTTGATTTACTTGGCTTACGCGGTAAAATATCTATTGTAGGTATTGCCAAACGCTTGGAAGAAATATACTTTCCAGAAGATCCGGTTCCCTTATACCTAGACAAGCGATCTGAGAGTTTAAAAATTTTACAGCGCGCAAGAGATGAGGCACACCGCTTTGGAATTACATTTCACAGACAAAAAAGAAGTAAAGGAAGTTTGCATTCAGAATTAGATCTAATTTCTGGAGTGGGACCAGCCACAAGAGATAAGCTTCTGGGTCATTTTAAGTCACTGAAACGAATTAAAAAAGCATCCAAAGAAAATTTGGGAAAAGTGCTAGGAACACTAAATGGCGATAAAGTTTATAATGGGCTTCATATCAAAGGAGACATTTAACATTTTATAAACTTACAGCTTAGTAGTTGCAAAAAGGTATTTATTACCTTTGTGCTATGATTAAGGGTATACTCTTTGGATTACTTTTTGGAATTTTTACTTCATTTTCTCAAGCTAATTCTGATAAAAAAACAACAAACTCACCCCCTTTTAAGCAGGGTGAATGGTTTCAATTAAGAATTCATTACGGTATTTTTAATGCCAGCTACGCGACCCTTTCCCTTGAGCGAGACACCCTAAAAGGAAGACCTGTTTTTCATGCAAAAGCATATGGTGAAACTACAGGCATAGCAAATTGGTTTTTTAAGGTAGAAGATTATTATGAAAGTTATTTTGATGAAATAACAAATCTACCCTATAAATTTATTAGAGATATTAATGAAGGAGGCTACACAAAAAAAATTGAAATTGCCTTTGATCAAGAGCTTTATACTGCTGAAGTAAATAATCTAAAGAAGAATACAATTCAGGTTTTTGATACTCAACCAAAAGTGCAAGACTTAATTTCTTGTTTTTATTACCTGCGCCACTTTTATCCTGAAAAAGACATTGAGATTAATGAAAGTTTTGACATTAATATGTTTTTTGATCAAGAAAACTATGTGTTTAAACTAAAGTATTTAGGTAAGGAAATTATTAATAGTGAGTTTGGAAAAATAAATTGTTTAAAATTTCGTCCTGTTGTTCAGTCAGGAAGGGTTTTTAAAGAGCAGGAAAGTGTAACTCTATGGGTCTCTGACGATAAAAACAAACTTCCTATTCGACTTCAAGCAGATATTTTAGTTGGTTCAATAAAAGCTGATTTGGAAAATTTCAAAAACTTAAAACACCCTTTTGAAATTACTGTTGACTAACTGTATAAAAAATGAGGATAACTTTATGAGCTCTTTTTATATCATATTGATTTAGTTTAGAAATTTGTTAAAAATATTTATATGCTTCGTGCGTTTGTGATTTTTTCTGCTTTACTATTAATTTCTTGTAATAATAAAGGAGGAAAAATAGCAAAAAAAGAGTCTGTCGAAATTTCTGCGCCTATTCCTAATCTCTACTTTGGAATTGACTTAAATTATTTTGAGGTAAAAAAACATAAAATTAAAAGAGGTGATACCTTTGGTAAAATTCTTGAAACCAACGGAATTGACTACCCACAAGTATATGCAATTTTAGAAGCTATTAAAGGAAAAGCTGATGTTCGAAAACTAACCATAGGAAAGCCCTACAGCCTTTTCTTTTCTAACGACAGTATTCCTTTGCCTGAATATTTTGTTTATCATCCGAGTGTTTCTGGGTATACACTAATTCACTTACAGGATAGTTTATACGGAAATAAAATTATTAAACCCTCTAGTTTGGTAGAACTGGAAGCTTCAGGAATTATTGAAAGCTCATTGTATGAGACCATGAAAAATAGTGGTATTAATGACGATTTAACCTATTATTTGTCTGATGTTTACGCTTGGACTGTTGACTTTTTTAGGCTTCAAAAAGGCGACCGTTTTAAAATTATTTATACTGAAAAATTTGTGGATGATTCCATTTCGATCGGTATAGAACGAATAAAAGCCGCTTACTTTGAGCACAAAGGAAAACCGCTTTATGCTTTTGAATATATAAGTGACCCCAATAAAGGAATTGTAGATTATTTTGATGATAATGCAAAAAGCTTACGTCGCGCATTTCTTCAAGGACCCTTAAAATTCAATAGGGTTTCTTCACGTTATAATTTAAGAAGACGGATTGCCTATTATGGAAACCAAATACGTCCCCACAAAGGAACTGACTTTGCAGCCTCAGTAGGTACTCCAATTTTAGCAACTGCTAATGGTTCTGTTGTTAAATCTGGTTATACCAAAGGAAACGGGAATTATGTAACCTTAAAGCATAACAGCACCTATTCTACTCAATATCTTCATATGAAAAAAAGAAAGGTAAAAGCAGGACAATTTATAGAACAAGGAGAAATTATAGGATGGGTTGGAATGACTGGAAATACATCAGGACCCCATGTGTGTTATCGTTTCTGGAAAAATGGTAGACAAGTCGATCCCTTTAAACAAAAACTTCCAGATGCTAAGCCTATTTCTAAAGAATTAAAAGCTGAATTTTCAAAGTACATTATTCCCTATAAAACTAAACTAGATTGCATTCCATTTGAAACATCAACAACAGATGAAATTGTGATAAATAATAACAAAAACAAGAATGCAGACCCTTCCTAATAAAAATCCCACTCAACTAAAAGCATGGGACGCACTTATAAAACATTTTAAAAAAACCTCTCAAATATCTATTGAGGAGCATTTTAAAAATGACTCAAATCGTTTAGATTATTCTGTTATACGATGGGATGACTTTTATGTTGATTTTTCTAAAAACCGTATTGACAAAAAGGGCTTTGATTTACTACTTCAACTAGCAGAAGAGAGTGGGCTTAAATCCGCTATAGATTCGCAATTTTCTGGTGTTAAAATCAATGTCACTGAAAATCGTGCTGTTCTTCATACTGCTTTAAGATCAATAAAAAAAGAGCCTATATTAATTGAAGGAGAAAATGTACTTTCTGTTCTTGATGAAACTCAAAAAAAAATGTACTCCTTTTGTAATGATGTGATTTCCGGAACATGGAAAGGTCATACGGGAAAAACTATAACACATGTTGTTAATATAGGAATTGGTGGGTCTGATCTTGGTCCCGCAATGGTGGTAGAGTCTTTAAAATATTATAAAAATCATTTGGACCTTCGTTTTCTTTCTAATGTAGAAGGAGACCATCATCAAGAAATAATAAAAGATCTTGACCCAGAGACTACACTTTTTGTGATTGTTTCTAAAACATTTACGACACAAGAAACCTTAAGTAATGCTAATAGTATTCGTGCTTGGTTTTTAAACCGTGCCCCTGAAAGTGCTATTGCCAATCATTTTGTAGCCGTTTCTACTAACACCCAAAAAACAGCAGCTTTTGGTATTTCTCCTGAAAACATCTTTCCAATGAATGATTGGGTTGGTGGTCGTTTTTCATTGTGGAGTACTGTGGGACTTAGTATTTGTTTAGCCGTAGGTCCGAAACATTTTGAAGGTCTATTGGAAGGTGCTGGAAAAATGGACCGTCATTTTCAAGAAACTCCATTTGAGAAAAACATACCTATTGTACTAGCGCTTTTAAGTATTTGGTATAACAATTTTTATGGGGCAGAAAGTGAAGCTATTATTCCTTACACTCAATATTTAAGAAACCTTCCTGCCTATCTGCAACAAGGAATTATGGAAAGTAATGGTAAAAGTGTTGGCCGTGATGGTATTCCTGTGAATTACCAGACGGGAACCATTATTTGGGGTGCTTCAGGAACTAATGCGCAACACGCTTTCTTTCAATTAATTCATCAAGGAACTAAACTAATTCCTGCTGATTTCATTGGTTATAAAAAATCATTGTATGGCAATAAAGACCATCAAAATAAATTGTTAGCGAATTTTATCGCTCAAACAGAAGCCCTGATGAATGGGAAATCACTTACACAAGTTAACGAAGAATTGAGAACTAGTGAAATGTCCCCTGATCAAAAAGAAAAAATAGCACCATTCAAAGTTTTTAAAGGAAATAAACCTACTAATAGTATTCTTATTGATTCTCTAACGCCTACTTCTTTAGGTGCCTTAATTTCGATGTATGAGCATAAAATTTATGTTCAAGGGATTCTTTGGAATATTTACAGTTATGACCAATGGGGTGTTGAGCTTGGAAAACAACTTGCAAGTGCAGTTTTAGAAGATATAGAGGGTATGAGCAGTCATAAACATGACGCCTCAACAATAGCGCTTTTAAAAGCAATTTCTTAGTTATCTTTTTTCAATAACTAGAATATTAGAGTTGTTAACATTTTCTTAATAAACTCTTGCATTTCATAAGGTATAAATGAATGCAGTAGTTGCTTAAAAAGTAACTTTGATTAACAAATCATTAAACAAATTAAACGATGAAAAAAATCTTGTTAATCGCATTTTCAATTCTTATATCACCTCTTGTGGCTCAGACTACTGTAACAGGTAGTGTTGTTGATGATCAAGGTGTGCCGCTTCCTGGCGCTACTGTCTTAGAAATAGGTACTAATAATGGAACCACAACTGATTTTGACGGTAACTATTCCGTCACAGTACAAGATGGAGCCTCAATCTCTGCAAGCTTTGTAGGGTATGACACAGCAACTGTAGTGTTTGAAGGTCAAGATTTAATTAACTTCAGTCTTCAGCAGGGTAATGAATTAGAGGAAATAGTATTAACCTCTGGAGTAATTGATCTTGCGGAGGAAAGATCAACACCAATAGCGGTAAGTAGAATAACTGCTAAAGATATTTTGCTCAAAGTAGGAAATCAAGAATTTCCAGAGATAATGAACAATACTCCTGGTGTTTACGCTACAAAACAAGGGGGAGGTTATGGCGATAGCCGTATTTCACTTCGTGGTTTTGATCAGACAAACACTTCATTTCTTATTAACGGACAACCTGTTAATGACATGGAAAACGGAAGGGTATACTGGTCAAACTGGCAAGGTTTAACAGATGTAGCTTCGGGAATCCAGATTCAGAGAGGTTTAGGTGCCACTAAATTAGCCGTTCCATCTGTTGGAGGTACTGTTTCGATTTTTACTAAGAGTGCTGAGAAAGCTCAAGGGGGATCCTTCGCTCAAATGTTTGGTAATAATGGCTATAACAAGACCACAGCCGCTTATAACACTGGAGTAAATGACAAAGGATGGTCTTCTTCTTATTTATTATCTAGATGGGCTGGAAACGGATACATCAATAACACTTCTGGAGCAGGTACTACTTATTTCTTTGCTGTTGGCTATACACCCGAAGGATCCAATCATTCTTTTAACTTATCAGTATTGGGAGCTGCACAATGGCACCACCAAAGAGATGTTTGGGTCTCCATTAGAGACTATCAAAACTTTGGAGATGTTGGAATTGATAGAACATGGAATACCAATGGTGGAACTTTAAATGGAGAAGAATTCAGCATGAGAAGAAACTTTTATAATAAGCCTCTGGCCACCTTTAACTGGGATTATAAAGTAGCAGATAATATTGATTTAAATACTTCTTTCTATGCTTCAGCAGGAAGAGGTGGTGGAACTGGTCCAAGAGGAAATAACTTCAGAAATTCTACAACAGACATTTTGCCTTTTCGAAAAGATCTTACAGAACATTTTGCAGAAAATGGAAGAGGAACTAGAAATGCTGACGGATCAATCAACTTCGATGCAATCGTTAATTCAAATCAATCCATAGGAGCTTATTCAGGAGATATTTCAAGATATGGAGGATTGAGCATTGGTTCAAATGGATTTAGAGACGACGGTGTAAGTAGAGAGATTTTAGTTCGTCGCGCTTCTATGAACTCTCATGACTGGGTTGGAGCAATCTCTAACTTAAATATTCAGTCTGGTAAAATGAAATACTCCTTAGGTGTTGATTTACGTTCTTACACAGGTTATCATTACCGAGTATTGAATAACCTTATGGGCCTTGACGGTTACTACTCAACAGGAAACAAAAATAGTGCTGGCCAAATCGTTGAGTCTACAATTGAGGCGAGCCCTTTCCAAAGTACGGGTCTTAAAAACGGTACTAAAATTGATTACTTCAATATTGGATATGTAGGATGGCAAGGGGTAAACGGTTTAGCTGAATATGGTGGTGAAAAAATTACAGCCGTAATACAGGCTGGTTTATCAAATCAATCTTTCCAGCGTGAAGATTTATTTGACCAACCAACTAATCCTTTATCAGATACTCAAAATCAAGGTGGTGGATATTTAAAGGGAGGTGCAAACTTCAACTTTACAGAAACATCTAATGTATTTTTTAATGCAGGCTATATCTCTCGTCAACCTCAATTTGGAGCAGTTTTTCCAAACTTTGGTAATGAAATAAATCCTGATTTACAGAATGAAAAAATTACGTCAATAGAAGCGGGATACGGATACATTTCTAACTCTGTTAAATTAAGTGTGAATGTTTATGCTACTAACTGGGGAAACAGATTTGTAACACGTTCTTTGTCTAACTCTCAAGGGGTTGATGGAACGGCTCAATTTCCTAACGTAGATGTTCTTCACAAAGGAATTGAGTTTGAGGGTAGCTGGAGACCTTCAGGGAGTCTTAAATTTATTGGTATGTTGTCAATTGGTGATTGGGAATATACAAAAGACTTCGAGTCTAATATCTTTGATGACCAACAGCAATTAATTGGTACAGGTAAACTGTTTACCAAAGGAGCAAAAGTTGGTGATGCTGCTCAATTTACTATGTCTTTAGGTGCTGATTATAGAATAGGTAGTATTAATCTTGATGCAAACTACAGATTTGTAGATGGGCTATATGCTGATTATAGTATCGTAGACTCTGCATTTTTATCGCCAGATAATCCAGGAGCATTAAAGTTACCTTCTTTTGGACTGGTTGATTTTGGAGCTTCCATTCCGATAAAATTATCAAAGAAAAATTCAGATAATCAGTTAACTTTCAGATTAAACGTTAACAACTTATTTGACACTACGTATATTGCAGAATCAAATACAAATATTCATACAGATGCTAACTCAACTACTTGGAATGGAGTTGACGTTAATAATTCAGTATGGTTTGGGTTTGGAAGAACTTGGAATGCGGCATTCCGCTATAACTTCTAAATCAATTTTCATTGAAATTAAAAACCCTCACAGTAGTGAGGGTTTTTTTATGGGGCAAACACAAGGTCTTTAACCTTCAATTGTAAGGACACTGTTCCATTATACTCATTTTCTTCTAAAGTATACAAAAGCGAAAAAGGTTGTTGATTTTTAATTTGAATAAGATGTTGTGCCATCCCAAAAGCAATACCCTGAAAGCCCGCACCACCGGCATCTATAATTTCAAGCTTTAAATGATTATCTTTTTTTCCAACAGCTCTTGTTCCACCGGCATCCTTACATAAATGAGTGACAAAAACTGGACGCATATTTTTAGGGCCAAAAGGTGCCATTTGATTAATGATTCGATATAATTTAGGCGTTAATGCATCAAAATCAACCTCGAGGTCATAGCTATAATTAGGATGAAGCTGTTCAGGTAATAAGTGAGCTTTAGCATAGGCTTCGAAACATTGTTTAAACCCTGTTAATTGTTCTAGCTTTAAGGTAAGCCCTGCAGCATATTTATGTCCGCCAAACTGAATCATAAACTCGCTACAAGCCTCTAATGCTTGATACACATCAAAGCCAGAAATAGAACGAACAGAGCCTGAAAGCACTCCCTCGGATTCGGTTAAAACTACTGTTGGTCGGTAATAAGTTTCTATTAATCTTGACGCCACAATTCCAATAACACCTTTGTGCCATGAAGGATGAAAAACAACCGTTGAAAAACAGGTTGTTTCTTCATTCAAAACAATTTGCTGTAATGCTTCTACTGTAATTCGCTCGTCTGTAGAACGACGTTCGGTATTAAAAAAATCAATGGAGCGAGCCTTAGGCAAAGCAAGTTCCAGATTATCTGTCATTAAAAGTTCAACAGCACTTAAGCCGTGGTCCATTCTTCCTGCAGCATTAATTCTTGGAGCAATCACAAAAACTAAATCTGTAACCTTAATTGGCTTTTTAAGGGTTTTAAGGAAAAATTGAAGTCCTATGCGAGGGTTTTCATGAAACTGCTGGAGTCCTAAAAAAGTAAGGGTTCTGTTTTCTCCTTCCATGGGAACAATGTCTGCAGCTATGGCAGTAGCAACCAAATCTAAATAAGTTGTTAATGCCTTTGGCGGAAGATTTAAATGTATTTGTACAGCTTGAATAAGCTTAAACCCAATACCGCAACCACATAATTCTTTAAAAGGATAACCACAATCAGGACGCTTTGGATCTAAAACAGCAACCGCTGGGGGTAAAATTTCACTCGGTAAATGGTGGTCACAAATAATAAAATCAATCCCTATTTCAGCCGCATAAATAACCTGCTTATGTGCTTTGATACCACAATCTAAGGCAATAATTAACGTAATTCCTTTTTCTTTAGCAGCATCTATACCAGACATAGATATTCCATAACCTTCTTTATAACGATCAGGAATATAGGGGGTTAAATAATTAATTTTATCTTTAAAATACGAAGTTACTAATGCGACTGATGTTGTGCCATCTACATCATAATCTCCATAAATCATAACTTTTTCCTGCTGATCAATTGCTTTAACTATCCTTGCAACAGCAGCCTGCATATCCTTCATTAAAAAAGGATCGTGTAATTGTAACCACTCTGGTCTGAAAAAAATTTTCGCCTGTTCAAAGGAAGTAATACCCCGTTGAGCAAGAAGTTTTGCAATAACTTTAGGGACCGTTAACTTGTTTGCAAGAGCGTTTATAGATTCTTCAGTGGCTATGGGGACAGATTTCCAGCGCATTACTATTTTTTTAAACCTTCAACGACAATTACAAATTCACCTTTAGGAGGATGCACTTCAAAAAAATCAAGTCCTTCTTGAGCACTCCCTCTAAAGGTACTTTCATATAATTTTGAAATTTCTCGGACCACTGCTATAGATCGATTAGCACCAAAAAAAGTGACGAGCTGTTCTAAAGTTTTAAGTAATTTATGTGGGGACTCATAAAAAACCTGGGTTCGGGTTTCTAATGCCATTTGTTCTAGTCGTGTTTGACGTCCTTTTTTTGGCGGTAAAAATCCCTCAAAAACAAAACGATCACATGGAATACCGCTTTGAACTAAAGCAGGAATTAAGGCTGTAGGTCCGGGCAAACACTGAACCTCCACACCCTCTTTGAGAGCTTCACGAACTAATAAAAACCCTGGATCAGAAATTCCTGGAGTACCTGCATCAGATATTAGAGCAACTGTTTTTCCATTCTTTAAATGCTCCACGACCGTTTCAACTTTTTTGTGCTCATTATGCATGTGGAAACTTTGTAGGGGGGTACCAATTTCAAAATGCTTAAGTAATTTTATGCTTACCCGGGTATCTTCCGCTAAAATCAGATCAACTTCTTTTAGCAGGCGAATAGCCCGAAGTGTAATATCTTCTAAATTACCAATGGGCGTGGGGATCAAATAGATCAAATGTGTATAATTTAAGGATTAAGCTACTGCCTTATTATTATGCAGTAAAATTATTTTTTAAAATAGTTAAAAAACGTTCTTCAACTTCTTCTTTATCTTTCCAACTGTTATATTCAGGTTTCACCATTTGATTTAAAAACACAGTAACCTCTTCCCAGCTTTCAAAGGTAATTACCTGAGAAATTACGCGCTCATAAGAGGCCGTATTATTATCAAATAAATGCTTTATAAATGAAAGTCGGTCGTTTATATCAATACTTATAGTCTTTGAAAAGAGATCATTAATGTTTGCTTTTTCTTCTTCATTTAATGTTTCTGAAACGGTTTGAGAATTATTATTTTCATCTTTAATAACAAAAGTAGGTGTCTCTGAAACTGTATCAAATAATTTTTCATAACTCTCACTCTCTGGCATTTCCGTCACCATATTTTTTATAGTATCCATTACAGAGGGAACTTCAATATTTTCTTCTTGAAGCGTTTTTCCTTTAGAAGCACTAATCCCGTCTAAAGAATCTATCACGGATTTAAGCTTGTTTTGTTGTAGTTCCCATTCCTCTGTATTTTTCACATCCTCTCCTTCTGTCATTTTATGATAGATAGAGATTTCATATAACTTTTGCAAAGCCTCATGAGTTTCTAATGCATCCCAATGCTCATGGTTGTCTAGGACCCTTTGCGCCCATTTAACTAATGTATTTTTTATTTGTTCTGTCATGATTTTTAGCCCTACAACCCATTAGATTTTAATACCTTTGATAAAATAGGCTTTAAAAATCTGTTTTTAAGTTGAAAATTACAAAATGTTTTTAGAAAATACCGTAAACTCAAACGAACAATTTGGATGGATTGAAGTGATCTGTGGCTCTATGTTTTCTGGAAAAACAGAAGAGCTTATTCGCCGTCTTAGACGAGCACAATTTGCAAAGCAGAAAATTGAAATTTTTAAACCTGCTATAGACTTGCGTTACGATGATGAGTTAGTCACTTCTCATGATAAAAATCAAATTCCATCAACTCCAGTTCCGGCTGCAGCAAATATTCCTATGTTAGCTGATGGCTGTGATGTCGTGGGAATTGACGAAGCTCAATTTTTTGATGATGAAATTGTAAAAGTCTGTAACGACCTTGCCAATAATGGTGTGCGTGTTATTGTCGCTGGTTTAGATATGGATTTTCAAGGAAATCCTTTTGGTCCTATGCCAGCCTTAATGGCTACGGCTGAATATGTTACTAAAGTACATGCCATTTGTACCCGAACAGGAAGGTTGGCACATAATAGTTTTAGAACCTCTGAAAATAATACTTTGGTTCTTTTGGGTGAAAAAGAAAATTATGAACCCCTTTCTAGAGTAGCGTTTAATAAAGCCCAAAAAGCCCAAAAGAAAAAAAAAGATAATAATCGTGGTATCTAATCAAACGTCTTGAACTCACTCAACCTTCATCTTTCTCATCTTAATTATAATTATTCTCAGATTCAAAAACAACTGAATTCCGAAACACAAATTGTGGCTGTCGTAAAGGCAGGAGCTTATGGAAGCGCTTCAGAAGCTGTCGCAAAAAGACTTGAGGCACTAGGAGTTGATTATCTTGCAGTTGCCTATGCAGAAGAAGGAGAAGTCTTACGCAGTTATGGAATTAAAATTCCAATTATGGTATTTTATCCTCAGTTAGATTCCTTAAAAACAATAATAGAGAAAGCATTGGAACCTTGCCTATACAGCCGCTCACTTTTAATGGCTTTTAAAGGACTTCTAAAGGACACAAACAAGACAAAGTATCCTATTCACATAAAATATAATACTGGCTTATACCGAGTGGGATTTTCTCCTGAAGACACTGATTGGGTGATTTCACAAGCAGCTTCCAATCAGTTTAATTTAAAGAGTGTTTATTCTCATTTGGCAGCTTCAGAAGATCAACGACCATCCCAATCATGTGATCAGCAAATTAGACTATTTGAAGCCATAAAAAAGGCGCATTCAGCGCAAAACTCTTTAATACCTAAATTCCATTTACTAAACAGTTCGGGGGTATTCAATTATCCTGAGCTGCAATACGATATGGTCCGGTGTGGCATTGCTTTTCACGGATTTGCAAATCACCCAAAGTGGGATGCCCTTTTAAAGCCTATTGCGGTTCTGGAAAGTAGGATTACACAAATTCATGAAGTCAAAAAAGGTTCTTATGTAGGCTATGACCATGGCTGGAAAGCTCCCGTAGATTCTATAATTGCAACCCTCCCACTTGGCCATGCAGATGGAATAGGAAGACACTTTGGGCATCACAAAGGAAGTGTTTTTATTCATGGAGAAGAAGCGCCCATTGTTGGTAATGTGTGTATGGACATGCTGATGATTGATGTCACAAACATAAAATGTAAACCTCAAGATACTGTCTGTTTTTTTGGTACAACTTATAATACAGCAGCCTCATTTTCAAAACAGGGTCAGTCTATTAGCTATGAAATACTTTCTGGATTAGGACCTAGAATAAAGAGAGTAATTAATAAATAAATATTTGTTATAATTAAAACAAATTGTTGCTTTAATTTAAATTTATAGTGAATTATGGTCGCTGTATTTTTTAATTCTATTTTTGATAAAAATTAATTAAAATGAAAATTGCCCTGGTTGGTGCCACCGGAATGGTCGGAAATGTAATGTTAGAAGTTTTAGCAGAACGTAATCTTCCTATAACAGAATTGTTACTAGTTGCTTCAGAACGATCGGTAGGGAAAGAGATTCCCTTTAAAGGAAAAACACTTAAGGTTATTGGTTTAGAAACAGCAGTTGCAGCCAAGCCTGCTATTGCATTATTTTCTGCAGGAGGTGACACTTCACTAGAATGGGCACCAAAATTTGCTGCCATAGGAACCGTCGTAATTGATAATTCTTCTGCATGGCGAATGGATCCGTCTAAAAAATTAATTGTTCCTGAAATTAATGGAAACGAATTGACGTCAAAGGATAAGATTATTGCCAATCCTAACTGTTCTACTATTCAAATGGTCATGGCGTTAGCTCCATTGCACAAAGCGTACAAAATAAAACGTCTTGTTATTTCAACCTACCAATCCATTACTGGAACAGGTGTAAAAGCGGTAGAACAATTAAATAATGAAACTCAAGGGAAAAAAGGAGTGATGGCTTATCCCTATCCTATTCATAAAAATGCCATCCCACACTGTGATGTCTTTCTAGAAAATGATTATACCAAAGAGGAAATGAAATTAGTGCACGAAACCCATAAAATTTTAGGCGATGATACCATGGGGATTACAGCAACTGCAATACGTATCCCAGTAGTCGGTGGACATAGTGAAGCTGTAAATATTGAATTTGAAAATCCTTTTGAAATAAGTGATATTAGAAAACTGCTGCATAATACCCCAGGGGTTGTTGTACAGGATAATCCAGAAACAAACACCTACCCAATGCCAATTTATGCAGAAGGTAAAGATGATGTGTTTATTGGAAGGATTCGACGAGATACTTCACATCCTAATGCTGTTAATTTATGGATTGTTGCAGATAATCTAAGAAAAGGTGCTGCCACAAATACAGTTCAAATTGCAGAATATCTCATTGCAAACTTTCTGTAAAAAGGAATTATTTGGTTTTGAAATTACTGATGATACTATTATATTTAGACCTTGAAAATTAGAAATAATTGACGACACGACTCCCGTAAGTAATTCTAAAGTAAAAAAATTAATTATTATGAAAGCACATACAAAAGAAACTCAAGCACAAATGACCCCCGATTCTTCTCTTCAAGAATTAATATCTGGAAACCAGCGTTTTACTCAAAAAAGGGAACTTGAAAGAGACCTTATGCAACAAGTCAAAGAAACAAGTAAAGGACAATATCCTCATTCGACCATTCTCAGTTGCATTGACTCTAGAGTTTCTTCAGAACTCATTTTTGATCAAGGAATAGGAGATGTTTTTAGTGTTCGTATTGCTGGAAACTTTGTGAATGAAGATATTTTAGGAAGTATGGAATTTGCTAGCAAACTTGCAGGCACAAAACTAATAGTCGTACTAGGCCATACTGCTTGTGGAGCCGTAAAAGGAGCTTGTGATCATGCCCGTCTTGGAAACCTTACTGCGTTAATTAAAAAAATTGAACCAGCTGTTGCAGCTGTTATTGATCCAAAAGAGGAGGCTTTGAGAAATTCAGGGAATATTGATTTTGTAAATGAAGTTGCCCGGAAAAATGTACTAATGACCATTGATAGTATTCGTGCTAAAAGTGAAGTTCTTGCTGAAATGGAGCAAAAAGGAGAAATTAAAATTATTGGTGGTATGTATGATATCAATACAGGAATAGTAAATTTTTACAAATAATGTAAATTTCAAATCAAAGATAACTACCCTTCTATCGGTCATTATAAGAACCTTTAGAAGGGTTTTTTTTATTAAAAAGAGTACATTCAAGGTTCAAAATCATTTTTATGAAACC